>JAXKBI010000050.1:0-1458 GCA_036553105.1 Eggerthellaceae bacterium | reverse complement strand
GGGATAGTCCTTCACATCCTGCGAGAGATTGATCTCCTCAGGGATCCAAAAGTTGTTCATGGCCTGCCGGTACCAGTCGCTGACCCAAGCGTACTTCATATTGTTGAAGTCGTTGAGGTTGGTGGTATTGCCGCCGATCATGCGCCGCAGGCGCACATCAAGGTTGCCCTCTGGGTTAAAGAGGGGCTTTTTCTTCAGTTCCGTCATGCTATCCTCCTTATGACGAGCAGCTTTCGCAGTCCTCGACCTCAAGGGCCTTGCTGCGAACATAGTAAATGGTCTTGACGCCGACCTTCCACGCCTCTAAATACAGTCTGAGCACCTGACGCATGGAATAGTCATTGGTGATATAGAGATTCATGCTCTGCGCCTGGTCAATATGTCTCTGGCGAAGGCCCGCGGCGCGCACCGACCAGCTTTGGTCGATCAGATGCGCCGCCTTATAGTACCACCATGTATCCATAGAAAGCTCCGGGGCAACGCGGGGCAGCATGCTGCCCTTTTTCTCCTCTAAGAAGAATTTCTTCATAATTGGATCGATGCCCGCCGACGTGCCGGAGAGGATAGATGTGCTGGAGGTCGGTGCGACCGCCAGCAGATAGGCGTTGCGCATTCCCTGCACCGCCACCGTTTTCGCAAGCGCCCGCCACTTTTCGGAGGTATAACCCCGCTTTTCAAAATACGCGCCCGTCTGCCAGTCGCTGCCCTCAAAGAGCGCGTAACGACTCTTTTCCCGTGCCAGAGCTGTGTCCGCCTTGACGGCGGCGTAGTTGATGAGCTCGAACACTGCGTCGGTGAAGGCAAGGTGCTTATCGCTCTCCCAGTGGATGCCGCGCTTTGCCAGCATGTGGTGGTAGCCGCTGACGCCCAGGCCGATGCTGCGGTACTTCTGATTGGTAAGCCGCGCGTATTCCAACGGGTAGAAGTTGAGGTCGATCACATTATCCAGTGCGCGGATGGCCGTTTCCACCGTGCGTTCCATATAGGCCTCGTCCTCCACCGGCAGATTACCGAGAGACAGACTCGCCAGATTGCAGACCACAAACTCACCTGGGCGTGTGGCCGTCACCACAATTGTGTCGCCGTTCTCCGTGTGCACCTCAGTGCTGATGTGCTCGATGGGTGCCATGTTCTGCGCGATCTCCGTACAGAGATTGGAGCAATAGATCATTCCCGTGTGGCCGTTTGGGTTCATATGATTTACACTGTCGCGATTGAAAGCGAAGGGTGTGCCGGTCTCCACTGCCGAGCGAAGCACCAGCCGCACGATGTCCTTGACGGTGACGCTGCGCTTTTCGATGCGCGGGTCATTGACGCAGTCCAGATACCGCTTCTCCCATTCTGTACCCCAGTAATCCTCCAGTGCGTAGCCCTTGACCGTGAGGATCTCATGCGGACACATGAGATGCCACGGCGCGTCTATGTTCTCCTCCGCCAGTCGCCAGAAGAGATCCGGAT
>JAXKBI010000049.1:0-3934 GCA_036553105.1 Eggerthellaceae bacterium | reverse complement strand
GTGGTCTAGGTCATTGATCTGACAGGCTTCTGAAACTAGCGGCCGAGTTGTTGAGGCGTCTCCCTCGTGGTCTAGGTCATTGATCTGACAGGCTTCTGAAACCGATAGCCTTGGAGCTTCCTGAACAGTTCATGAGAACTGAACATAATCTCCATCAACATAATGGCTTCTTCCTTCTGTCAGGGTAACCCTTTTGTTGCAGCATTCCAGGTCAAGAAGCTGCATACCATTTTTTAATAGGTCTCTATGTAAATAAATCAATTGGTCGTTATTACAATATTGAGTTGTATGAAGCGTCACAAGCATCCTGTTCTCAGCAAGAGCACCGGCAGTATCAACCACCATCTGAATTTTATCAAATAGGGAACCCACAGAGCTCACATCAACACGTAATTTTGCCATTGAAATCGCAGTTTTCAAATCCAGCGAAGAAGAAATTTCCAGAGGCAAATCATCATCCCATATTTCATCTTGAATAAGCGTTTTTAACTCTGCCTGCAACTCAAGCACTCTAGTTAATTTATCAACATCAAATTCATCTATTATTTTCTTAATTGCCGCTTTTTGGAATAGTGCATTGTAGTCAACAATATCAGCGCAATCCCCAACATACAATATTGATTTTGTTAAGACCGCGGTCTTACTCCCATCTCCCAGAACCACGTCATCACCAAACCCCTGTAGGCCCTCCACAAATTTAAACAAAAGTTCTGGCGACGATAATCCCAATACATTCAGCCCTAATTCAAGAGGCATCACATCGAGCGGATACATGACAATGCTATCAATCATATAATCACTGTCCGTTCATCCGAATTTCTTACATCCTCAATTCGATTTCCTAAAAGAAATTTGATTGAAGCATATTGCTTTTCCGTAATAATCAGTGACTGCACCAAACCTTCTTCAGGAACAAAACTCGCCACACGGCCTTCAAGAAAACCAGCCGATTCACGAGTGGTAGCGATTCTAGAATATACTGATTCTTGAACCATAATGAAACCTTCTCGCAACAGATTCTTTCGAAAAGTTGCGTATGCCTTACGCTCTGCTACTGTTTTCACAGGCAAATCAAAGAATATCAAAACCCTCATAACCCTATACCTCATCAATAAACCCCAATTCTGGCAATCTGCCATCTCCTGATAGGTAATGGAATGCATCGCGAACAAAAATATTGATCAATTGCGTCAAACAAGTTCCAAATTCAGGCAAATCAGTGCGCAACAGCCGTATAAGCTCATTCTTCACTTCTGAGTTCAGAGTTTGTTCCCTTAGCTCAAATACTTTTGCATCAACAAATGGCCGAAAAGGCTCCATAAGGTCACAAGCAAGATTAAAAGGATTCTTCTCGCTATCATGATGGATGCCGAATTCAGTTAAATAGCCAAATTCTGCTATCTTTCGAGCGACTTCAGACATCACTAACGAATAGCCGTAATTTAACAATCCATTCGTTTCATTACTATCATCTGAGCGAACAAATTCATAGGTAAACAGTCTTGGAAAATACATATGAGCCGCGACCGCTTCACGGTTATCCGAATCTCCCGGCTGAACAGACGTGATTAATGTTTTCATCTTTTCTATATCAGGGAAAGCGCACTTTTCCTTTAATACGAAAATCTGATGAGCTATCTTTTCTTGCACGATTCGTTGCCATAATATGTTCTTTCGTTCTTCCGCCCAACCCATTTGTTGCACAATGCATACTCGTCTAGAGGATTCAGTTTCGTATGGGTTTGTTTCACCAATTGGGAGATGTTTATCATTGCAAAACACCACTTTGATATCCCGCTCAAGAAGAGATGCCATAGCGCTTGTGGTGATTACAGCTTGCGTTGTAGCAAACAGCACCATTCCAATATCATCGATTGGAATCTGAACAGTATCATCATCCGTTTGCACAACAAGCAAGTTCATCTTCATCGAAACTTTGCAATGTTGCGTCACTACAATATTCCGCCACGCCATACTCACTCCATCGTGGTTGTGGTATTCTGTTAAAGGATTGTTTGGTCGCAATCCGATTGTCTAGGTCGTTGACCTGACAGGCATATATTGAAATAAAGCAAGGTTTTTATAACCGAGCTTCAGAAGGATTAATGCCTTGCCTTATGGCTTTGGGCTTCCGGCAATGCCGGAAGCCCTTTTCATTTATTCAGCCTTTTTCAGTTCTGCAATAGTAATTTTCGTTTCAAATAGTCCAGACGGAGATTGAAAAACAAATTCGTCATCATCGGAGAAAGATACACTTCTAACACGTTTCCACTCGCTGGGGAGGCCAACCAACGAAAGGTTTGCACGACCAGGATCAGCATGAAGCGCGACAACAATCATCCCTAAAACATCCAACTGCTTGTCCAAATCAAGCTTCTCAAATTTAGTCCGCGCCTTAGCTAGCGTACTTTCTTCAACCCTGTGAAGCGGATAATGTTTATTTACCGCGTCGAATAATGCATCCCAAATTTGCATTATGTCTATTGAGCTTTTAGAAGTCCCACACTTCAGATAATCATCCAAGGCATTATATACATCACAATCCAGCCACAACTGTCGAGCATTATTCAATTCAGTAGCAGACTTTATTGTCATGCATGCCCCTTTATAGTGAATAAGCTGCATTGACGGAATATGTCGAAGCAAAATTTTCGCTTTTGCATATTCAGGCTTTTTTGCCACCAGTACTTTCTTCAATGCTTCATCCGAAGGGCAATCTCCCAACATCGAGTACTCCTGCATCGTGATGTTCACAAGACGTACTTTTCCCTTTAATTCGACAAGAATCGAATAAACCACCTTTGCGCTGGAGAAACCACCATACAAAGACGTATCGGCTTTATTTTTATCGAAAGCAATATCGTCATGCCCTTCTTTAACCGCAGCTCCATATCGCGTTTCGTTATATAGAGCGCCAAAACTATCCCCCACCTTCTGAGTGACAAGCATCTTACGATAATTCATCACTCTTCGGAGATAATCTTTATCAGCCTCACTCCACGCAATCTCACCAGTCTTAGGATTGATACGCTTATTTTCATCCGCCGAAGCCATAGAGCCGACAATAAAACCGAAGGCTTTACCGTGTTTACGGTCCCCCGCCTTCAATTTCTCACGATATCCTCTCAGGTAGTCCTGAAGATAGATATTATATGCATTCGCCGCTCCATCAGAAACTGCACCATTATCAAAGAAACCTCTGTTAACAGCAAACTGCCCAGCTACACCAAGACATAATGCATCCTGAGCATGGTGATAATCATTAATATCACGATTCTTATGTTCAAACCCGAGATATTGGCGCATCTCCTTGGTCAATTCGGAATTAAGTCCAATCACAGCAGAGCTATTTCCATACCTCCGCCGCATCAAAGTCGCCACATTCTTCATAATCTGACGAGTCTCTACCAGCGATCGCTCGACAAAACGCTCTTTCTCATGTCTACCGAAATCATTTTGTCGTACCAAACGTTCAAATTTAGTCTGGGAAATCAACCTATTATCCAACAGTTCCTGCCAAAAGCCTCTTCTTGCTTCTACTAGTTCCGGCAAATATGCAAAAGAGTCTGTTTTACGCGCATTGGCCGCACGGGACACAAGTACTCGATTGTCCAGGGAATCATTCTGCGTTACAGCTTGGGGAATAATATGATCGATATCGTAATCAGACGATAGCCTGTCGATATCCAGCTCTTCGCCCGTATACATATCCTTACCAAGCTGTGTGTAGTACAAGAACCACCGATCATCCTGAAGTCCTTTATCGTCGCTTGCCTCCAAGCGATCATAAATGTCACTGAATTCCTTTCTCAATCCAGCATTCTTGTACAACTCCAGCAAGCGATTCTTTCGAGAAGTGGTTCGCACGCTTGCCTGAATATCTCCGGCCAATTCTAGGAATATTCTCGATGGCTTCTTTCCAACGGCCTTAGAG
>JAXKBI010000048.1:0-3619 GCA_036553105.1 Eggerthellaceae bacterium | reverse complement strand
TGTAATGACTGAAGAGTTCGAGGACATGATTGAAGAGGTAGAAGACGAGGTGGTGGAAGAATCTCAGTCTTCTGCGGATCCCATTAATACCGAAGAGGTTGTTGAAGAGGACGAGCTTATCGTGACGGACGAGATGCTCGATACCATTGCCGACACTGCTATCGCGGCGCTCCAAGATATTCTCCAGTATTTCAATGTCGGCGAAGTGACTATTGATGAGTACGAGGGTGACGAGGGCGAACTGATTCTTGATATCAGCGGCAAAGATATGGCTGTCCTTATTGGTCGTCATGGAAAAACTCTTGATGCGCTGCAATTCATTGTGTCGATGATAACGGTACGCACTATCGGTTTCCGTTATCCAGTTATTGTCGATGTTGAGGGCTACAAGAACCGCCAGCGCCAAAAGCTCGAGTCGATTGCGCACAGCTCCGCTAATCGAGCTGCTTCTCAGCACCGTAAAGTTGGATTGCGCCCGATGACCCCCTACGAGCGTCGGATTATCCACATTGCTTTGAGAGACGATGATCGAGTCGAGACCGTTTCTGAGGGGGAGGGTCCTTCCCGCCATGTGGTCGTGGTTCCTCTGTAAAAACTGTTCTAATACTTTCAATGTGCTGATGGGACGCGCAAAGCACGTCCCATTTCCTTTATTATGGACACGTTCGCCTATGGAAAGGAGTTGAGATGGCAGATGATCAGACGATGAGCTTGATGCAGTGCTATCTTGCTTCAATCCTTGAAGCAAACAAAGTTACGAATCTTACTCGCATTACTGATGGGGAACAGGCGCGTCTCCTTCATATAGAGGATTCGCTGGTAGGTTTGCCGGAGGTCAATGAAGCTCCTGACGGTCTCTATGGAGACCTTGGCTCAGGAGGGGGGTTCCCCGGCGTCCCTCTTGCGCTTGCGACAGGAAGAACGACCCTTCTCGTTGATTCGGTGAAGAAGAAAATGGCCATCGTCCAATCTGTCCTTGATGATCTTTCGTTGAGTGAGCAAATTTCTACATCGAGCGAACGCATCGAGGATCTTCCTCTGGAGTACAAGGAGAAATTCGCCGTCCTCACAGCTCGAGCTCTGTCTAAACTAGTTTCTCTTATAGAGCTTGCTTCGCCCCTTTTGAAAAAGGGCGGTCGGTTAGTCTGTTATAAAGCCCAGCTATCATCGGAAGAACTTGATGAAGCTCTTGCTGTGCAAGACCTTGTGGGTATGAGAATGATCTCTCAGCGTGAGATTTGCTTGAGCGATGGAGAGACCATGAGAACCATTGTAGTGTTTGAGAAAGTCGGCAAGTCACGCATCAAGCTTCCTCGAAGAATTGGCTTGGCTCAGAAACAGCCACTGCGTCCCCGTAACTGAATGTAGTATGTGATCGTGTTTCACGTGAAACACGATCAATTTGAATCCTTCTGTCGAACATCGCCTGAACCAGCTTGAGGCGATGATATACTGTGCTCCAATCAAGGAAGGAGGTTCCTGTGGGATTCTTTGATGGTCTTAAACGAGACACAAAACAAGCCCGGACTGTCGAAGAGGTTGATCGACCTCAGACTCAGGAACAAGAAGTGGTAGTCGCTGAAGAGGAACTCGTTGACGATCCTGAAAATATTGAAGTGGTTGTCAGGGAGGTTGAGGATTACGCAGCTCCTGCGATTCCTCAAGAACCTTTGAAGAGCTATAAAGACAAGGCGCCGGTGCGTCATGTTGTCGGACAGACGAAGATTATTGCCATCATTAACCAAAAAGGTGGCGTAGGGAAGTCGACAACAGCGATCAACCTTGGGGCTGCACTGGGAGAGATGGGCAAACAGGTGCTTCTTGTCGATCTTGACCCTCAGGGAAATTGCTCCAGTGGCCTTGGCGTTGAGAAGAGTCTCATACAGCAGTGTATCTACGATGTTCTCCTTAATGATGTTCCTCTTGAAGAGGTAATTATTCCTGATATCGCCGAGGGGTTAGACATTGCTCCTGCTACGATTAATCTTGCGGGAGCGGAAGTTGAGCTGGTCTCGGAAATGGCGCGGGAGAATCGCCTCAAGGATGCTGTGGGCGGTATGCGGGGCAAATATGATTTCATTCTCATCGACTGCCCGCCTTCTTTGGGTCTTTTAACAGTTAATGCTCTGGTGGCGGCTGATAAATTGCTTATTCCTATCCAATGCGAGTTCTATGCCTTGGAGGGTGTGACAAAACTTCTCGAATCAATGAAGCGTGTCAAATCTCGCCTTAATCCTACTCTGGATATCTACGGCATTCTTCTTACTATGTACGATAGCCGTACAACGCTCTCGAAGCAGGTTGTCGATGAAGTGCGTGAGTATTTTGGGCGCTTGGTGTTTGCCACGCCTATTCCTCGCACGGTTAAATTGTCGGAAGCTCCGAGTTTTGGGCAGCCGATTACCCAATATGATCCTAAGGGAAGAGGCGCTCTTTCCTATATTGAATTAGCGAAGGAAGTGATTGCTCGTGGCTAAGCCCGAACGTCGTGGAGGACTCGGTCGAGGTCTGGGTTCCCTCCTCCCCGGTTCCTATGAATCACCTGCCCCTGTTTCCCCTGCGCCTGAGCGCCAGAGAGTGACAATTGAAGTAGATGAAGAGGCAGCGCGAGAGGCCCCTGTTTCCACGCGGCCCGTACGGACGATGGTTGAACTGGAGGAAGAACCAGTAAAGGTCTCTGAGCCCATTGTGCGAGAAGCCATTATTGAGGAATCAAGGATTGAGGAGGGTCCTGTACGGGAAACTGATGAGGTGGGGATTGATAGAATCGCTCCTAATCCCGATCAGCCGAGAACCCAATTTAAAAAAGAGGAAATAGAAGAACTCGCTGCTTCTATTGAAAAAGATGGTCTGCTTCAACCTATTCTTGTAAGACAAATAGCCGATGGCACTTATCAGATCATCGCCGGTGAGCGCCGTTGGCAAGCCTCTAAGGCTGCTGGCCTTAAGAAGGTTCCCGTTCGTATAAAAGAGGTTGATGACGACCAGGCTCTCGAGCTTGCGTTGATCGAGAACATCCAGCGCTCTGATTTGAACCCGATAGAGGAGGCCTACGGATACCGTCGGTTGATGGAGCGGCGCTCAATGACTCAGGCAGAAGTGGCGCAGGCAGTTTCCAAGGGTCGTTCGACTGTCGCCAATGCACTTCGACTTCTTGATCTTCCTGAAGAGGCTCAGCAGCTTCTGTTTGAGGAAAAGATCACGGCGGGCCATGCTCGTGCCATTCTTTCAGTGCCCACAGCTGAAGGTCGTCTTTCCTTGACTCAGAAGATTATCGATAATGGTTTGAACGTGCGCGAAGCGGAGAATCTTGCTCGCCTTATGTCAGGCAAAAAGGACAGCTCTGCTTCAGCTCCCTGTGAACCGATGCCTGCGGTTTACAAGTCTGTGGCGAAGACCTTACGCGAGACACTGAAGACTAACGTGCGTGTGAAATCGTCTAAAGGGAAGAACAAAATCGAGATTGAATTCAAAGATGAGGAAGATTTGCGGCGACTCTTCAGTGAGCTTGTTGGTGAGTAACTTTCGATAGCATTTAATGACTAAGAAAAGAGTCTGTTTCACGTGAAACAGACTCTTTTCTTTTGTTGAAAGAAGTCGTTATAGACCCTAGTATGAG
>JAXKBI010000047.1:0-5077 GCA_036553105.1 Eggerthellaceae bacterium | reverse complement strand
CCCTCGCGCTCATGGGACGCATCCGCAGCGGCCTCGTCCACGAGGCCGGAACGATCTTCGTCGACGGGGCGAACGTGCTTTCTCTCAAAGGCTCATCGCTGAGGCGCTACCGGGCGGAAACGGTATCGTGGCTGTCGCAGGATCCCGCTCTCTCGCTCACGCCCCACATGACGGTGCGCGCGCTGCTGTCAGAATCCGTCCCGATGGACGACGAGGACGCGCTCGGCTTGCTTGGCAGGGTGGGCCTCTCGGGTGTCAAAGGGCTGCTCGACCGGAGGCCGCGCTCGCTTTCCGGAGGGCAGCGTCGACGTGTGGCCATCGCCAAGGCCATCGCGTCGAAACCTCGCGTGCTTATACTCGACGAGCCCACTGCCGGCCTCGACGGAGCCACCGCCGATGAGGTCGTGGCCACCATCAAGGGAATCTGCGCCGAATCGGGAATGAGCGTTGTCGCCATCACCCACGACCTTGATGTGGCCGGCAAGTTCGCCGAATCCGTCACCGTCCTCAAAGAGGGCTGCGTTCTCGAAACGGTTTCGCATTCCGAGCTGATGAACAACCCTGGAACCGATTACGCCCGCAAACTCGTTGACGCCCAGCGGCTTGAACGGCGTCCCGGCGATGAAATGGATTCATCCGCCGGTGCCCCTGTGTTTTCAGCATCAAGCTTCGATGTCGTGACGCCCGACGGCAAGGTTGCAACGAGGAATGCCGCGTTTTCGATCAATCATGGCCGGGGGCTTTCCCTTTTCGGGCCTTCGGGGTCGGGCAAGAGTACGATTGTCAGGGCCATCACGGGAGAGCGCCCTGCGGAAAGAGGTTCTGTGGCGCTCGATTTGGGCGATGGGGATATGCATGTTCTCGCGCGCTCGTTCAAGGATCGGTCGCAAACCGAGCTTGCCGCCGTGCAGATGGTGCCGCAGGATCCTGCGACAAGCCTCAATCCCGCGCTTTGCGTGGACACCCAGCTTTCTCGCGCCGTCAGGCGGGTGCATCCTCGCTGGTCGAGGAAAGAGGTGAGGGAGCGGGTCTCGGAGCTTTTGGCCTTGGTGCGTTTGCCCGACGAGATCAAACGCCAGCACCCCCGCTCGCTTTCGGGTGGACAGGCCCAGCGCGTTGCCATCGCCCGGGCCCTCGCCCATGAGCCCAAGGTGCTTGTTTGCGACGAATCGACCTCCGCCCTCGACCCCACCACTCAAAAGGACATCCTCGATACGTTGAACCAGCTGAAACGAGACGAGGGCTTGGCGCTTGTCGTTGTCACCCATGCGGAAAGAGTGGCGCGCTACACCTGCGAGGAGGAAATCGCCGTGCCTTTCGAGGGTTAGTGTGGCGATCTAGACGCTGGATTGTCTGTTGTTGTGCAGCGTTTCGACTAGAGCAGTGGCGACTTGGGAAACATCGTCCATGAAGTAAAAATGCCCTCCTTGGAAATGCCTCATCTCGAAGAAGCCTGTCGTAACGTTTGCCCAATCCCTCATTTCATTCTCCAGAGCTTCCGGATCGTCCTTCCCTAAGAAAGCCGTAACGGGACAGTCGATGCCCATCTCATAATTTTCTGTAGGAACGTACTCTTCTATCAGTTTGTAGTCGTTCCGAATGATCGGCAAAAATATATCGCAGAGTTCGTCTATCTCGAGCACCTCGGGAGATATTCCGCCTACGCGAAGCAATTCTTCCCTAAATTCGGCATCGTCATAGAGGTGGACGTGGGCCTCTCTGATGCTCGAAGGAGCTTCTCGGCTTGATACTATCAAATGCGAAGGGCCATGCAGTTTATCCAGCGCTGCGATTCGAGCTGCTTCATGGGCAAGGGAGGCCCCCATGCTGTGTCCGAAATAGGCAAAAGGTCGATCTTCAAAATATGCGGACGCTGCTTTGGCGATTCCCTCTGCTACAAACGAGAAATCGTCTACGAGAGGCTCCGATATTCTATTTTCATGACCTGGATAGCAAATAGCGTAGACAGGAAGTTTCCTGCGAATCTCGCGTGCGACAGATCTGAATGCATTGGGTCCTCCGCCCGCATGGGGCACAAATACCAAAGCTGTTCCTCTCGCTTGCTCTTTCTGATTGAGATCGACTATCCAATTGTTCACGCTTGTCCTCCTAGGAGCGATCCTACAAAACGTCTGCAAGAAAAAGCCAGCCAGTCACGAGTACCTGCTGAACAAGCGCAAGGCAAGTCATGGGAGCGCCAAGCTTCATTACGGTCTTTTCGCCGTACCCAGCAAGCTCCATGCCAGAGGCAATCGGTGCCTGATGCATCGAAAGAAAAAACTGGCTGGCAATCATTTGGTATGCGATCAGAACAGCGCCCGCATCGCTTACGCCCAATCCCGCTACATCGCCGAACGATATCAGTATGGGAAAAATAACGACAGCGGTGGCCAACACTGATCCTATCAAAGTATGGATGGCCAATGATATTGCTGATATAAAAATGACGGTTGACAGAATATCGCTTGGTAAAGAAGCTGGGAGCGCCGTATCGGCAATCCACTGGCTCATACCTGTGGCTTCGCCTACAGATCCGATCGACAACGCACAGGTGAGGAATACAAGAGTTCCCACGGGAACGTCTGCAAAAGCTTTTGCGTCAAGTACTCCGATTCGAGGTAGGAACATAAGCGATGTGAGAAGCATAGTTCCCCACGCTATACCTATTCCCATGAAAGGGTAAAGCAACCAGAATGCAATCATCAGAGAGAGCCACAAAGCCATCTTCTTTTCTTTAGGGCTCAATCTGCCAAGGTCTTCTAACGAAGCGCGGCTTTTTACCCCATCTACAAAGACCTTTCCAGACGGCTTAAACACTCTTATAAACAGAACTGTCACTAAAAATAAGTAGATGATGTTGGGAATGCCTATAGTGCTGAACCAGCCAACCCAGCTCAACCCTAATTCGGAATATTCAACAACGAGTGTATTGAGGGCTGGTTCCGAAGTCAAAAAGATAAGTGTCGTGGGAACTGCAAGCGCAAAACATGCAAAATTGATTACAGCGGCATCCGTCTCAGATACGCTATTTTCTTTGCACACTTCTTTTGCAACTGCCAATATGACGAATGTTCTTGCAAAGGCGCTTGGAATGATCAGTGCGAACAACAGCTCTATGACGGCTATCGCTGCAATGAGCGATTGAAAACCTTTGACTTGACCGGATGCGCAAATACTCAGAGCTGCTCTTCTAGCAAGTCCAGACCTTTCAACTCCAGAAGCTATGAGAAACGCGCAAAGCACCAGCCATAGACCGCCTCCTTCGTTCGTCCAGCCAGAAAAAACTGTTAGCGGATCAGAGGAGTTCGTGATGAGCAGTAGCCCCATATACAGCATGCCCGTAATTGGGGCCGGCATCACTCCGCTTGCCCAAAACGATAAAGCACCGAGAGTGAGAGCAAGCTGAATACGTGCTGGGCTTTCCAACTCCGGCAATGGAAATATCAAAACGAGAAGCCCAGCGGTCAAACCTACCGAAGCAACAATGCCTTTTAAATGAAGCTTTCCAAATGACGCTGTTCGCTCGACTACCATTAACGACGTTGCCTCAATTCGCTTGGGGCACCTAAGGCCGAAGTAAACTCTTGCCAGGCTAGGCATGCGGAAATCTGGAATTGGGTTGTGGCAAGGGAGTTGCGCTCTCCAAGTCTCTCCGAGAGCATATTGGCAATCCCCTTCGGCCACTGTTCAGCGAGGATAGAATTATATGCCTCTGCTCTCCTATGAAGAACGTTAATACTTGCGCTTTCGACGGTTGAGAGATTCGAGCTGTCGGCTGCTGCCTTTCCGACATGAAACCGTGGCGTCCAAAGAACATCTCCGTAAACGTCGCATAGGGACAGAATGCCTTTATCCGAGCAAACATCCATCCGCATCAGGGCTATGGCATTATTGTCTGGGTCACTGGAATCCATTTCGTTTTGGAATCGAACGGAAAGGGGAACTCCTCCTACTTCTCCGACTAGGATGTCAAAAGGACCGGCATCTGCTATCTTCTCCAATCTGAAAGGATGCAAGCTTCCGGCCACTTTCCCAACCACCTCTACAAAAGGGTATGCTACTTGTACGCATGTAGTCACATCTATGCTTAGCAATTCGTGTTCCTTGCGAAGGGAAGCTGCGGCATCAATGAAGCGCTTAACCGAATCGAGATATGGATAGAAACCGTTAAGCATGAATTTGCAATCATGTTCTGCAGCGCATCTGGTCAGCTCAAGAACCTCGCTGCTATGCATGGGCTGCTCTTGGATTACGTGAATGCCCTTCTCGAGGAAGGAGCGAGATATTTCAACTCCATCTCCTCCAACCATGGCTGATCTTACCACGACACAAGCAAGATCTATGTTTGCCGGAACGGCATTAGCCCCTTGATACAGAGGAACTCCGTATGATGCAGCCAAGGCGGCGCTTCTCTTGCTCCCCCTGCCTACAATACCAGCCAGCTCTACATCGTCGGCAATCTTAATGCCCTCGGCATATACGCTTCCGAACGTGCTCCCCACAACCACGGCTTTCATAACTCGCCTTCCTCGACTTCAAACAAAGACTTTGACGGTGCAATTTCGATTCGAGCACTCTTAGACAAAGATAGAATTCCGTATATCGCCAGTTCTGGATCAAGCAGATCGGGCAAGTTGTATACGCCATTGGGGATGCTCCCAGCAAGGAAACTCTCTATGGCATAGCATGCCACTGCTGCAGTTAGCTCATAGCTGTCGGCCGATTTAACAATGTAGGCCATTTCTCCAGAAGTTGCAGCCAACGTATAAAATGCCTGTCTACCCATAGCATCGATGGATGCGGCTATGCTGATTTTCTTGCTTGCTTCTTCGAGGCTCTGGGTTTTCGACAACTGTGCGTCGACAAGAGCCTTGCAAAACAGATCACCTACAAATACGTTATACCATTCAAGTCTTGGAAGTGCCTCCTTCTCGGCTATGACTCTCGCCTCTTCTGACAAAAAGGCTCTGCAAAACGACCCTTCGGGAAAGCAAGAGGGGGCGGGGGTTGGATCGTGGTCAAGTTCGCGGACTGCGCCGCTACGCCACATGGAGCCATTGTTGCCATATCCCGACGT
>JAXKBI010000046.1:0-75738 GCA_036553105.1 Eggerthellaceae bacterium | reverse complement strand
TGTTTTATCGTTATTCCAGGTAAGCCAGCCGGTATACATAGAGCAATCACTATCGAAATAGTAAAAGCTGCCATCTATCGTTCTGCCCCATAGCGCACCATGATTGCGGTTATTGGGGTCGAAGTAATAACGCTTGCCCTCAATGGTGTTCCATCCGGTAAGCGCCACGCCATCGGAGCCGAAATAACTCCTAGAGCCGTCATCGCCCCAGGTAAGCCAGCCAACATGTGCCTTGCAGCTTTTGTCTGGATCAAAGTAGTAGAACCTACCATCAATCCAATTGCCATACTGGAGGGCAGCACCATCACTGCCAAAATAGGACCTCGACTTGTCAGAATACCAGGTAAGCCAGCCGACATGCGCTTTGCAGCTTTTGTCTGGGTCGAAGTAGTAGAACTTACCATCGATCCAATGCTGATACTGGAATGCGGCGCCGTCTTCTCCAAAGTAAGACTTCGATCCGTCAGAATACCAGGTAAGCCAGCCCGTCCACATAGAGCAGTCAGTATCAAAGTAATAAAACTCTCCATCGATCCAATGCTGATACTGGAATGCGGCGCCATCTTCTCCAAAGTAATAAGTCTTTCCAGAGATGGTCTTCCAACCACGAGCCATATTCCCGCTTGGGTAAACCCAGTATTTCTTTCCGTCAGATTCCTGCCATTTTCCGCCACCAAGATAATCCAGGCACTCTGCCATTTCTTTCTTGTAGCGATTTTGCCAACCTTTATGGTACTGAGGCTGACTCGGATACCTTTTTGCCACGTTATTCACAACGTAGGTGCAAAGAGTCCGAACGAACTCTTCGTCTCCCATGGAATCATTAATACCAGAGTTTTTATAGAACCAGTTGGCACCCCAATAGTTTCCGTCTTCGATAGCCCATGCGCCACCACCTTTGCCAAACAAGTTGGTCATACCCCACACAAGGCCCTTAATGCAATCTGGTCGACTGTCAATATCAATACCCATCGTCATCAATGCACCACGTACACCGTCAGATGCATCGTAATACTCGATATACGCCCAACCATTTTGTAGCTGAGAGAATTCCGTAGGATTCGCCTTATAAGCCGCATGCCATGCGTTATTCAAATCATTGCCCAGCTGAGTGAATGCACCGTTGCTTCGAGTTGCTCCCGTCACATCCCAACCATAACGGTCCCCAATTACCTTAAGGCAGCTGTAACGCGATGGGTTGTAGTTGTATACAGCCTTAAGGAACCTACCCAGGCAGTAACGATTATCAAACTGAAAGTAGCCCATAGCGTGATACCCGTCACCCGAGCTAAGGCCCTGGTCGTAATTCTGACTGCTTTCGTATTTGCAGAAATACAACATTTCATCACTGAAAGTCATGGGGCGCAAAGAAGCACGAGCGCTGAAAGTGCTGATACCAACTTCGGAAGAATAGATCCGCTCCGCCTCAGAGGCGTCATCCACGCCAGCGTTCCAAATTTCTGCACGATCAAATTCAGGCGCAGGGTCTTCAGTTGAAACTGCAGCAGCACCGGACTCAGCGGAACTATTCTCGTCTACCGTAGTGACACCGCTTTCAGGTTGTGTTGCAGCAGAAGCTTCAGTTCTATCAGCATCCTGGCTTTCGCCATCAACCGCATCAGCCTCCGACGAAGGAGACCCAACAGCACTATCTACTACTTGCTGATTTGAATCGTCAGGAGCAGCGTATGCCGCAGACGGCAATAGTCCTGCAATAAGAATAAAGGAAAGAACAATGCTAAATGCATTCTTGGCCATCGAATTCATTAGGCACCTTTCATCTAGGTTAATCTTGCGTATTTTACACTAGAGCCATGAAGGAAGCGAGAGTGGTGATCGATAGCGTTTCGTAAGTTGTCGCGGAGCTCAGCTGCTTATTTCTAGGGTCACCCATACCCCCTATATGACTCGAAAAACTCGTAAACCAATCAACAATAACTTATGTTCAAGAATGAACAGAACCGTGCCTGTACTTGCGTGCCCAACAACTTTCTTAATAGCCCACTGTTATACTCTGTACGTTTAGAAAATAACATTTTTGTAACCAAAGGGAAGCGATGTCTACCTCAACACTTTCACAATGCGCTACCGGGGCAGTTAAGTCTATTTCGAATCTAGTCAATAAGCTCGTTTACTCCAGACGTAATAGGCTTATTTTCGCTTTTGTTCTCACCTTTGCAATGATTACCCTCATGACGCTAACTGATAGATATGGTGGCGGATCCGATGACGACTGGGCCATTTCCCTTGCTCTCAGTGGTCGATTGCCCGATAGCGGGCTCTGTCTTTTCGTGAATGCGGCAATCAGCCAAATCACTCTGGCGCTGAACACCGCTTTCCCTGCGCAAAACTGGTTTTTGGTAATCGAACTTATTATTACCGCAAGCGCCTTTTTCTCTATCGCATATGGCGCACTCACCTACATGAAACCACTTTTCGGATTCCTTCTTATTGGCGCAGTGGAGGCGTTCGTTCTTCCTGGATGCACCTATGAAAGCAACTTCACCTTCGTAGCAGGAATCGCATCGTTAGCAGGTCTCCTACTACTTGTTGGAAGCACAAAAACCAAGAGCAGGTCCATTATCATCCCTATCGCCGGTGTCATATTTTGCACTTTGGGGTTCCTGTGGCGGGCAGAAGTGCTTCTTCTAAGCATCCCCTTCTTTGCCGTTGCTCTCGGATTCATTTTCCTTTCACGCCAAGGCAGAAAAGGGAAAGCCTTTTCTTTTAACATCACATCCGTTGCGCGCGCATCCATCCCTTATATTGCCGTAGTAATTCTTTGTGGATGCTTCTACGCTTACAACCAAATCGCCTGGCAAGAACCAGAATGGGATGCCTGGAGAGACTTCAATACACCCCGCTCTGAACTGTCCGACTACCCTATGCCTGACTACGACAAAGTGGCTGGACACCTGTCAGACCACGGTTTATCCAAGGATGGTTACTTTGCTCCGTTGATGTGGATCACCGCAGACACCGAAGTCTATACCACTGAAACCATGGAGTATCTGTCTTCCCTTAGCAGCGCTTTGACATTAGATAATTACCTTGCGAATGTCATTGATTATTTTAAGAATGTAGCCAAAGCCATGCCTTCGCACGTCCTTTTAGTGGTGGCTCTTGCTGTTGTGGCGATTCTGGTCTCCCGTAAGAAAAGTGCTCTTCCGCAGGTTTTAACATCTTTATGCTTCGCTGTCATCATCTGCTTATATTTTGCCGCAATAGGACGCCTTCCCGAACGCGTTGAAACATTCGTCTGGCTTTACTCCCTTTGTGCCATTTTTCTCTCCATTAAACACAATGCTTATGACGACGATCCCGAAACAGCCCAAATCAAGATGACCGCACCCTATCAGTCCAGGGAAGCCATTGCGTCTACCTCTGGCTTGATAATGTGGGCAGGAGCAACCCTTCTGGTTCTTATTCTCACCGTACCAAAATTCAATCCCGCACTTTTACCTGCATACTTGAACCAGGATTCGTTCCAGCCGGATGACCCCGCTGTCGAATACGCCTCTCGCGATGACGGCAAGCTTCTCGTTTGGGGAACCTCGTCGTATTTTGATGTCGAGCATGCTTACAGACTTAAGTTCTTGCCCTCGGAAGAATTCTTGTCGAAGAACATATTTTTAGGCGGCTGGACCGATCGCGCCCCCTACACCATGGCGAATCGCGAACGGGCAGATATGACGAACGTAATTCGAGGGCTTGCCGAAAACCCGAATGCATACCTAATAATCGAAGAACACAGAGAAGGGCACTTGCCGAATCTCATCCTGAATCTCATTAGAGGGCACTACTACCCAAACGCCTCTATTGAAAAAGTGGACAGCTTCAAAGGAAAAGGACCCAAAGACACCTTTAGCGTCTGGAAGGTTCATATATAGATCTTATTCGGTTGGCGGCTTTCTCGTAAAGCCGCTTCTTACTTCTGCGAACTCCCCCGAAGAATAGGCATATACCGCGGGAGGGTATTCAATAAAGAAATTCGGAGTAAAGCTCATCGAATACGCACCCGCATTACGAATAAGAACCATATCGCCCTCTGAAAGCTCCGGTTCATCGTATAGAACGCACATTCGATCGCTTTCCATGCAGGTATATCCGCAAAGAACCTGCTCTTTCAGTGGTTCGTGTTTTTTCGCATGCAATTCGTGCGCATATGAGGTCTTCTTCATTTCATGATCAACATTAATGCGAGACAATTCACTCACAACAAAGCGCTTACCCAGTACATCCTTCACATCAATGACCCTACCTAGATAATATCCAGGAGTACATATCACTGCTCCACCAGGCTCAACATACAAGTTAACCTTTTCAGGGTCGCAAACCGTTGCCAATTCCCTGGCTATCGTGGTCGCATATTCATCGTAAGCGCCCACGTTCGCCTTTCCTCCGCCGTAGAATCCGCCGCCCATGTCTACAAAGCGCAAGGAATCACACAATTGATACTCGGAAATGATCTTGGCCGCATGCGAAGCCAGCACTTGGTACACCTTCTGAGACCTGCTTAAGGTGGTTACATGCATATGAAGCCCAGAAATTTTCACACCCGCCGCACGAAGCCTCCCAAAGACCTCCCCGAGCTTGCCTCCTTCATATGAAAAGCCAAAACGGCCTTTGTTCTTCCCCGTCACTGTTTCCCCAGGGCAAAACGAATCCAAGTCTATATTGGCTCGTACCCCAACTTTCATTGCGCCTAATTGGCTAGTCCCTTTATCGCCAAAAGAGCGCAGTTGCTGAGCCATCTCTTCAAGCCAACGAACCTCGCGCTCGGAATCAATATTAACCATTGATCCATGTTCGAGCGCCCAGACGAACCACTCCTTCCCTTTAATGGGGCCATTAAAGATTATTTTTTCAGGTGCGTACCCTTCGTCCAACGCAAGTGCATACTCCTCGTCAGAAACAACTTCCGCCAGACAATCGCAAGATCTTGCACACTGCAAAACCCAAGGAAATGGATTCGTCTTTACTGAATATGCAACACGCGAATCGCCGCTCCACGACTTACGAAGAGCCGCATTAAAGTCATTAAAATTCGCCCTTAGCGCCTCTTCATCAAAAATAAAGCAAGGTGTATTGAGCGTCTCAAGTTTTTCCCAATCCATATGACTCTACCCCTCGTACGCCGAAGACGATCCATATCGCTCTTCGAAGAAACTTGCGAATCTATTTAGCTGCATTTCTTTTTTGTAGTCCTCGAACAGCAGCTGAGGCGAAGCGAACTCGGGGACATATCCTAAGTTTTGCTTTGCCTTATCTACATTCATGTAGTAATTCACGCAGTCGTGCTTTTCCGGGCGATAGACCTTTTGCGACTTTGCGTCTTCTGAGGAAAAAACTTCGATGATCCCATCAACAAGATCGTCAAGAGAGGTTAGCTTTCCAGTACCAACGTTGTATATACCCGCGCAACCCTTCGAAGCAAACAGTGCCCGATAAACCATCTGACAGAAATCCTTTACATAAATAAGATCCATGCCCTTTTCGGGATCTCCCCACACCTCAAGCTGTTCACCCGATTCCGCACGCTGAATCATTACGCGATAGGAACTCCTTGCAGGCTCGCCGTCATGATATAGCGTTTTTGATTCAGGCATATAGCAGTAAATATTCGGGAGTCTAAAAGCAAAGCAGGCAATGTCTTGTTCGGCCTGATAGTTCCAGCACAGATCCTCCGCTGCACATTTTGTGATCGCATATACCGAATGATCACCCTCCATCGGCAGCCTGCGAGGCATATCATCCTGCAGTTCAACCATTTCATCAAAATAGCCGGCATAGTCAGAAATCGTCTGCGTATACATAATTCGATCTGCTTCATGCTCACGCGCATATTCAAGCACATTGAGTGTACCTAGAACGTTCGAATTCACATACTGATAAGGATCATAGCCCTCCATATATGCCGGCAACGCACCTGCGAAATGCACGACTGCATATATCTCCCCATTAGGCAGATTCGCAAAAGAATCCTTATTTGATATATCAACTTGCGCGTAAGAAACTTTTTCGGGATATTCCGATTCGAAGAACTCCACCGAAGATCTTCTACCCGTGGCAATGATCTGCCATTCTTCTCCAAGATGGCCCGCCAGATAATCTACAAAATACAAACCCAATGTGCCCGTTGCACCAAAAACAACCACTGTTTTCTTTGGATTCGACATACACAACACTACCTTCCATTTTGCTACGTAGACTCAAAAAGAATGCTCTCGGTCCTTACGGACCAACAAGCGGAAGGCCACTTGGCTCCACTTCTTATTGTTTCAACGAACTAAAATCCTGTCGCATATACACAAATTCCCACAATAATAAGTCCTAAAGCAAGAAGTTTGGTCTTTGACATTTTTTCCTTGAAAATCACCACACCAAAGACCGTAATGTAGATATAACTCGTCGCTTCAAGAATCGGGCCAAGCGAAAGCGGCACGACCTTATATGAGATGATCGTCAGAAGAGTCGCTGCCACGAAAATCGTATAAGCAAAAATCACAAACGGGTTGAGATACTCCTGCAGCGGAGTAGCATACGTGCGCATTGCAGCCTTTTTTAACAGTACCTGGGAAACCGCGCTAATAAAAACCCCCAGCAAATAAATACCGGAATACACAACCAAGGGATCCATCAGTTTTCACCCTCCGCATTCCGGTTCGCGATTTCCTTTGATTGTCTTCCGTCTTCAATCGAATATATAACGATTCCCGCTATCACCAACAGTGCGCCAAGGATCATCTGGGCATTAACGGTTTCGCCAAAAAAAAGAACTCCCCACACTATGCCCCATACGACCGTAACCGCCTTATTGGCAAAAGCAACTGTTAGGGGAAGTCGTTTAATTATCTGCTGCCACCCTACGGCATAGATAAATAGAACGGCCAGCATTCCACCATACAAAAGAACGAATGACACACTTAAAAAGGGTTGATAAGCAGCATTTTTGCTAAAAATCCCAGAAAGCGAATAGAACAACAGCAACACATGAAGCGCAATTAAGACCACTGCGCGCTTGTTCATTTTCTTCTGCATATTCCAAAAGCTCCAAAGTTTGCCGGCTTATACTTATTTCTTACTTTATTTAGGCGCTCTTGGATGGGAAGACTTTTTTACCGTTCTTATTAAATACCCCATAAATCACCGCGGCAAGCCCGAGAAGAACCGCTGCGACAAGAAGCAGAACAACACCTGCCACGAGGCCCAATCCTTGCATAACGAAAAGCGGCAAGAACGTTACAAGGGCAATATCAATAAACGAAACAAAGATCCATGCAAATCCAGAATCTTCCAATACGCCCGTCTTGAACTCAGGGTCAACGATCCTTAGCAACAGAACCGCAATACTCATAACACCAGTAGACCAACCCCAGATGTAAATACCACGTTCCACCCAATGGTCTTTGAACAGGTGTCGAGAGAAGAAGAAAAAGAAGAAGATAACCTGGGCGAATCCCAAGAGGCATAAAATCAAAATGGGCTGCCAATACTGCATAACCACATTCACATTGATGGTCGCAACACCAAATGCAACCAAATAGTCAGTAGCGCAACTACCCATGCGGGAAACTACATTACTATCCACGTAAGAATCCAGTTTGATCAGTTTAAGCAGAGAGAAGAGCAAGACACCGACGATGAGGGCAATACCATAAATAGGAATAGAAACTGAAGGAATGAGAATCTTCAAGCCTTCATTAATTAGGTATGCGCCGCCAACAGCAACCAAAATAAGGGACAGATGCCATGCCATTGGATCAAGCGACATAGGGCTTACGGTATTTTCGCCCATCGGCAAACGCTTACCATCAGGAACTAGTCCGGTCTTGTATTCATCAGGCATATCACCGATCTTCTTGATTTCAGTTGTATACCCTTTTCGCGCGCAGTAATTAATCGCAACAATGCCGCTGAAAATACCACCGAGCAAGCCGAACGTTGCAAACGTCTGACCAACAGTGATTGCCTCAGACCAACCAGCATTCTCAAATACTGCACCCATGGCCGCCGCGGTACCATGCCCGCCAACGAATCCGCCCGGCATCATAATAGCGAACCACGAAATAACATCTGGAAAAACAAAGGCGAACAATAGTCCTCCTAATACCAGCGCAATGCCATATTGCATTATTTCCGCAGCACCGTTCAGTAAGAACGTATCTCCAACCCGTTTGAACATCTCACGAAAGCCCGCTTTATCGCGCTTTCCTAAATACATCGTGGCAAAAAGAACCGCAATAAGAATCCCGGCATAACTCGAAGCCTGGCTACTGAGCGGCAAGACGTTCAGGCCATATTTGCCCAAAATCACACCAAGAAAACCGGCAATTAAAGCCGTCGGAATAAACAGATTCTGGAAAAAGGAAACTCTTGCTCTAATGATCTTCGCAACCACAACAAGGGCGGAAATAATACAAACATCGTACAGCAACGCAAGAGGGGTAAAATCCATTTTGGCAACTCCTAGGCAGACACAAAGTCGAACGATCTTTTTGTGTTTGATAATTAATACGCGGTCATTTGATTTTGGTAGAGCAAGTTTACCCCGCACCCATCAAACACCTTCACTTGGCCATAAAGCTGCTCGGTAACCGAGTCTAAAGTAGCGCGGTCTGGCGCAGTTATGTAATAACGGATCGCATACGGCTTTGCGCCAACGCCATGCTTTATCTGTTCTCCAGGTAGATAATACTTGAGAATCTCATGGGTGCCATCGCCCACCACGGGAGCATGGACCTCTGATACCTTTCCTTCGTACCCGTGGAAATACAAACCAGCACTGCAAGTATCAAAGAACGGTGAGTGCTTAGCCAGCTTTTCGCGAAGCGCCTCCTCATCGTACACATAGTCGACCAAAAGCTCTTCGATCGAAAGACCGCTCGCCAAGGTAACCAGCTCGTGCTCGTAACCAAATAAGCGTCCTGCGCACTCACATACCTGTATCCCTTTTTCAGGCGCATAAAAGAACTGCATCGAAAGAGGTCCTGAAGTCATTCCGACATATGCAGCGACCTTTCGCAAGATCGCACGAGCATCTTCGTACACCTTATCAATAAGCCTGCTGGGATACGCACATCTGCTTACGTGCGGAATCGCGTTGGGCACCTCAACCGACTTTTCCCTGTCTGCAATGCTCAGAACTTGCGGCTCCCCATCAACAAGCCAGGTCATCATATTGAATTCGAATCCATCGTTGTATTCTTCGGCCAAAATATAATCAAAGTTCGAATACGATGCGACTTCGTCAAAGTGTTCCTCGATGTCCTTCAAGTCATCGAATTTGTAAATTCCACGTGACCCATAGCCGTTTACCGGCTTCACGACACAAGGGAGCCCAATGGACGAAACGTCACCATCGAGGGTTTCTTTGCGAAGGATCACCGAACGAGGCGTACCAATTCCCAACTCGGAGAACATCTGCTTCATGAGTGTCTTTTCACGCAGCACGGAAAATTTCTCTGGAGTGCAATAGCAAGGCAGCTCTGCTTTCGCGGCGATATTCACCAAGCATTCCGCAAGCAAGTCCGAAAACGACGCAATGATCCCATCTGCCTGCTCCGCTTTGCACATCTCAGCAATTTCGTCCGTATTACGAACATCGATCGTATAGCTTTTGTCAGCCACCTTTTTAGCAGGACCATCTTCGTAGCCATCACAAACAATGACATAAATGCCGCGCTTTTGCGCAACCTTAACCAACTCCACGAATTCGTCCATAGAGCCAAGAACTACTAGACGATGCCTCTCCTGCGCATTTGCCATTTCAGTTGGTCCTTCTTCCTTATTTGCCACTAATCTGATCTACTGCGTCGTTTTTAGACGGTTCTTTACCAATAACTTCCCGTAAAACATATTGAGGAGCTTTGTTTATGGTCATAAACAGCCTGCCTAAGTATTCGCCTACAAGCCCCAAAAACAGGACTATGATTCCCGAACAAACAAGCATAGTGACCATCAAGGAACTCCACCCTTGTTGAATAGTGGGGTCGGTAATTCGCTGAATAGCCAAGAACAAGGCTCCTAGCAGTCCAAGTCCGCCCAAAATGAGACCTACTACCGCCGCAAAACGCAAGGGAGCCATCGAGAAATTCAAAACCGTCGACCAAAGCCGAATCAAGCTTTTTAGCGTATAACCCGAAACTCCCACTTCGCGATCAAAGTGCTTTACGGGAATATTCACCATTCGATTAGTCACACGGAAAATCAAACCCTGAATATACACATAGGGGCCATCGTACTGGGTAACTTCCTTTGCAATGAAGCCGCGCATGACCATGAAATTGCTCGACTCGATTTCCTTTGGACGTTTCGTAAGAACACGCATGCTCCAGACGGTGAAACGCGATCCGAGCCTCCTCCACCATGACTCGCGATGATCGGGGAACGTAGCGAAGACAACATCGACATCATCGGTTACAGCCTCGAGCAATTTAATGCACTGCGAAGGATGCGTTTGCATATCGTCATCCATAAGCATAACCAGATCGCCTGATGCATGACGTAAGCCTGCCATGATCGCACTATGCTGTCCGAAATTTCGGGCAAGATTCACCCCAATAACTTTTTCGTCTTCCTCGTGAAGTCTTGTTATTTCTGCAAACGTACCATCGGTTGAGCCGTCATTCGAAAGAACAAATTCGTAATCGTATCCTGCCTTTACCAATTCATCGCGAGTCAGCCGGACCACTTTGCCGATTGTCTGCGCGGAATAGTAACACGGGATTACTACCGATACTTTAATGTGACTTTCAATATTGCTCACTTCAGGATCCATTTCGTTGTTTAAGCCCGTCTAAAAATTGCCAGCACGATGCATTATCTGGCGTCGTAATAATCCAACACCGCAGCAATCACGCTGTCGCGATCATCTTTCTTCATGTTGTAATAAAGAGGGAGCCGAACGAGCTTCTCGCTCTCGGCTGTGGTTACTTCGTCCGTTCCAGCGAATCGTCCAAAACGCATGCCTGCCGGCGAAGAATGCAGTGGGATGTAATGGAACGTCGGAAGAATTTCCTTCCCTTTCAGGAAAGCAATAAGATCAGTTCGTTCTTCTAAGCTCTTGCACTTTAAGTAGAACATATGCGCATTGTGAACGCACTCAGCCGGAATGGTCGGCAACGTTGTTTTGCCTTGTTCCTCCAGAGGTTTGAACGCTTCGTGATACGCGTGCCAAGTTGCCAAACGATCATCATTGATTATATCGGCAGCTTCTAACTGCCCCCACAAATAAGCAGCATTCATATCACTCGGCAAATAGCTGCTACCGTAGTCTACCCAAGTGTACTTATCCACTTGCCCACGGAAGAAGCGGGATCGATTGGTACCTTTTTCGCGAATTATTTCCGCACGATCGTTGTACTCTTCCTTATTGATAATGAGAGCACCGCCCTCACCCATGGAGTAGTTCTTTGTCTCATGGAAGGAGAAGCAGCCGAAATCCCCGATCGTGCCGAGCGCTTTTCCTTTATAGAAGCTCATCACTCCCTGCGCAGCATCTTCCACAACCTTCAAGTTATAGCGCTGAGCTATGCTCATGATGGTATCCATTTCGCAAGCGACTCCCGCATAGTGTACTGGAACGATCACTCGCGTTTTTTCTGTAATTGCAGCTTCGATTTTCGTTTCATCGATATTCATGGTGTCTGGACGAATATCAACAAAAACGAGCTTTGCCCCCACAAGCACAAATGCTGTTGCAGTAGTAGAGAAAGTGTAGCTTGGAAGAATTACTTCATCCCCTGGCTCAAGCTCACACAGGATGGCCGCCATTTCCAGAGCCGTTGTCCCGCTAGTCGTCAAAAGAGCCTTTTGACACGGAAGATTTTCCTCGAGCCACGTATGGCATTTCTTGGTAAAAGATCCGTCTCCGCATATCTTGTGGTTCTTTACCGCCTGCCCTACATACGAGAGCTCCGTTCCAACATAGGGGGGAACGTTAAATGGGATCATGTTGATACCTCTGTCTTCTAGCTTCCACCTTGTAGACCAGGCAGAAATCTCCGTTTTCTGCCTATGCAGCCCAAGGACAAGTTTTCCGTTCGCAAACCCATTAAAGTAAGCAACGGCGAAGCAAGCCCGTGACTCGCGTAAATCTACTAGCGAGCCAAATGTCCGACTCGATTTTGAGGCCATTCGGCTTCGTTCGAACATTCAGCAAAACTACGCAGTCCTACACAATTTACCCATGATAGACGAATATATAGAAAAACTACAGAGGGAAGGGTTGTTGGGCTGAGCGCGGGGCGGGCGGTTTCCGCCGTCTGCCCACCCATAGCCAGACGAACAAGAATAAAACCGTATAAAAACGCACTCGCACATTCAATCGACTGCAATGCAGGAGCAGACTCTCTCGCCGACCAAGCAAACTCTCACCATTGCGCATTCGCTCTTCGATTATACATAACACGTCATGTAACACGTGTCGATGCTTCATACGACATTAACGGCGACTCGCGATGACCGCAATGTATACCAGAGCAAGCATAAAAGAAACAAAGATCGGTCAAGGAACTGAAGCCATCGTGTCTTTGGCCGAAGAACAGCAATCTGATCGCTCCTCATCTTAACTAGAACCCTTTTGCAACATGAATCCAGAAAAAGCTTAACCAAGCTAAGAGAAAGACTTGGTCATGAGAATGCAATTCACTGACGAGCAAGGCAAAATAACCGTAAGTGAGTATTCCGATACTGGGTTATCGACAATTGTCGAGAAACTTAGCCATTCCTCAATAACAACCCTCGTGAAATAGGTCAAAACTAAATAAGCGACGAAATAAAACGAAAAAGCGCTGTCGGCACAGCACCTACGAGTACCACCACGCCAAGAATCCCGAATATAACAAATATACTGCCGCGAAATCGCTTATTAATGATGTCCTCAAACAGAGCCGATTGGCATACAGCTACAGGAGAATCCGATTGACACCGAAACGCGAACAAAGACTTCGACTGTCAGAGAAAACGGTACTCAAGAAACGCAGAATACTGAAATCAAGGCGCTACAGCCTCTACAAACAGCTGCAAGCACAGCGGATCACGTACTACAATTAGTGGAGTTGTCATTGTGTTTAAATCGCATACAGCGTCATCCCATAATTATTCCTCCATCTTAATGTTCAGCTTAGCGACCCCCATGTTTTCATCTCGTCGACTTTAGCTGCAGCGTCCGACAACCCTTCTTCTTTTTTGCCCGATATGTTCTGAGTCGGCGATTTCCATATGTATCAGAAAAGACAATTTAGAACTGCTTCTTGACAATCAAACCCATCATTACCACTAGCACCTTTTCCTATCATGCATGACTCACTCATCAACCACAGTAGAGTTCATGGCTTTAGTGGGTCTCTCATTACTTACCGACAAGAGTTTGACGATACGCATCGTTTTTTTGCACAGCGGCAGTGCTATCGGCAACAGATGGATTCATTTGCATCATTTCTTTTTTGTTTTGCGTGTAGACGACTACTCTATCGTATCATCCATTTCTTTCTGCTTGCGCTTGATCCAAGAGCTATCGAGAACACCAAAGAAAATACCGTCCTCACCATTTCTTGCTTTCATCTTTCGCAACAGAGGAGCTTTTCTTTTGCATAAATGGTAGTTAATGGTAGAATTTAATTATTCCCACGCACAAGGCGGAACAAGCGTCTACTCTGAAAACGCAATAAAGGAGGAACCCATGAAAAAGATACGCATTGCAGTATTAGGCCTGAACCAAGGAGCACGCACTGCGCGAGATTGTGTCGCCAATGAAGAAGCAGACCTTGTCGCAGTTGCTGGCTTCGGAGAGCGCGCAGAACAAGTTGCCGCCGAAGTGGAAGTCCCCCTTTATTGCGACTACAAAGATTTGCTTGCCAACGAAACCCTTGATGCTATCTGGATATCACTTCCAAACCAACTACATGAAGTGGCGGTACTCGATGCCCTTGACGCAAACATCAAATACATCCTTGTAGACAAGCCAATCGCAAGCACGGTAGAAGAAGCAACGCGCATGATTAAAGCCTGCAAAGAGGCTGGTGCAACACTGCTTATTGGTCACCACCGCCGTTCCTCAAGTAAATACCAATTACTTAAACAAGTCCTTAATGAAGGTTGGATCGGCGACATCGTAGGCATTCAAAGCACCTATGCCACTGCCAAACCCCATGAATACTTCAATATGGAATGGCGCACCACCAAAGGCGGTGGTCCACTCCTTATTAACGCCATTCACGATTTCGATGACTTGAATTATGTTACTGGCATGAAGCCCAAAAAAGTGTACGCTGCAGCCCGAAACAGCGTCAGGGGAAATGAAGTTGAAGATAACGTATCCGTGCTTGTCGAATACGAGGGTGGCGTAACGGCAACATACTTCCTAAGCGATGGCACTCCCGGCCCATGGAACTACGACATCCTAGCAGATGAAAGCGACGTCTTCTGCATGTGTCCCACGGAAAATAGTCTCCGCGTCTTTGGCACGAAGGGATCCTTTGGGTTCCCCAGCATGGATCTGTACTACTACGATAACTCCTTTGGTTACGGATGGGATAAGCCGCTTTTCCACAAAAAGTTTGGCATCGAGTCCAATGACCCTGTACGCAATGAACTCAGCCACTTCCTCGATCTTGCCCTTGGTCGCGAAACAACTCCTCGCTGCTCAGGAGAAGATGCGCTCGATACGCTTAAGTTAATCAATAGTATTTTCAAATCCATCGAAACAGAAGCCGTGGTAGAAATTCAATAAAAAACGTTGCACTTCGCATTAGCGTTTTGAATTCACACCTTTCTCTCCATCTCCGAAAAGGGTCCTGCGATTTAATCAAAGGGCCCTTTTCGGTGACCTTCCTAATATATTCAGCAGCTCGGCTTTCCAACCCAATGCAACGCGCGCATTCTAGAAACAAGATGCAATGCAACTCGAATCTAAAATGCGCGCGCAAGAAAACGCGAGCCAAAAGCCAAAACCCATCAGCCCGCTTATACCGAACCATTAATCTCTCTTTGGCTCAGTAAGAACCTCGATGACAAAGCCTAGTTCTTTTGCGGTGTCATAATAGGTAAATTTACAACCAGGATTAACCACCGAATTACCCTCTTGATACACTTCAATACCTCGACCAGCCAAAACAGCAGTTACTTCATCATTATCGGGAACATTGGAGAAACGAACATGCTGCATTGCGTAACCGTTCTTCCGGGCAATATCTAAATAGTCTTGCCACATGCTTTTATCTGGACCCGTTGGTTCCATGTATTCAAGGTTAACGCCAAAATGATCGTAACTGGCCACACGCGCAGAAGCCCTCACCGACTCCCCGCGATACACAACACCTGTATAGTGAAAATGCTCAACCCAATCAGGCTCGATTCCTAATATCCTTTTTACGCTAGCTATCGCTTTATCAAGATCGGGAACAACAACGCCAATTTGTACAATTTCCTTCAAGACATCGGTGGGTATTTTTTCGACACCACCCATCGCGAACACCTCCCCCAAATAACAAACGAAATCATCCAAAGGGGAGGGTCACCCCTCCCCTTTGACGAAACGCTTATTTACCAAGAATTTGATTGAACTCATCCATAATGCAACGAGCCCGTGAAACATGGACCTGGCCCGGCGCCGAAGAATCATGAAGCGCGCAGAACGTAATCGAGCTGCCAAAATAAGCGCCCGCGAGTCGAGTAATACTTCCTTCTCTCCCCATTGCCATAGTGAGCAGCGGTCCTTCAGTATGAAGACGATGAACCTCTTCGGTTGCAGCCAAAAGCTTCAACGCATCGTTTGCATCGTTTGCCATGGTAGCAACCTTAGGAATATCCGCACCCAAATCAAGCATATGGGTCATAAGATTAACCATCCACTCAACAGAGGGTGTTCCCGCAAAGTTGTGATAAGAAATAAGGGCATACACATGGTGCTCATGTGCCAAATCAGCAAGATACTGAACGCGCTTGTCGCCAATCCATGTCTCGATATCAACAATATCAAGAATATTCGCCTCAATAAGGGCCTTATTGAGAGCAACATACTCATCAGGATCAAACGTATCATTGCCACCCTGGCTTACGCTCCTGAAAGTAAATAGCATAGGAATATCCTTGAGCTCATTTGAGATGATTTTTCCCTGACGTACCATTTCAGCACTATCATGACGACTGTCGTTAAAATCTCCTCGCCACTCAAACATCTCAACACCTGCCTTGCGACCATCAGCAATGATTTCAAGGCATTCTTCCACGTCTTTACCCATAACGGAGATTATCGTTTTGGGATCCCCATTTCCTATTTCGGTCCCTTTAATACTTATGGTCTTCATAGCCAACCTCCCAAGACGTTTTCACGGCACTACTGCGCATACTTCTTTACAAGCTGGCGTCCCGCAATGTATTCCATAACCTCAGGCGTACCGCCAGCCATTTCATAGCCACGAATGTCTTTCCACAAACGACCAATCCGAACTTCGTCGGTATAGCCAAGAGCGGCGTAAATCTTAAGTGCCCGATCAGCAACTTCTACGAGCTTCGGACATGCATAGTACTTAAGAAGCGCACACTCCAAACGAATAGATTCACCCTGATCAAGCTTCCATACAGTGCGATAAAGCTGCGAACGAACATTCTGCAGGACAACTTCCATTTCCACCAGGTGATGCTGAATAGCGGATATCTTACCAATGGGCTTACCAAAACAAATACGGTCGCTCACATAAGCACCTGCGTCATCCATGGCAGCCTGAGCCTGACCAAGCGCTTGAGCCACTACAAGAACACGCTCAAATTCAAACTTCTGCATCAACAACTTCCAACCCTCACCCGGAGCACCTATACGCTGGTCTTCCATCAGAACCACATTGTCGAAGAAGCAATCGCAGAAGGGCACAATTTCCTGACCGATCTTATGAAGTCCCGCAGTTGTATAACCTGGAGCACCCTTAGGAACCATCCATAAAGAGTATGCCTTGTTTTCATAAGCGGGGCTTTCATCCTTTGCGATCACGATAGCGTACTGTGCATATTCGCCAAGCGTTACCCATGTCTTCTGCCCATTCAAAAGATAGGTTCCATTTGGCTGCTTAACAGTATGGCAAGTCATTGCATTATTGTCAGAACCCGCACCAGGTTCCGAAATGGCCGTACATGCAACCGATGTACTTGGCTGATCGACCGCTTCCATGATGAGCTTTACCTGCTCGGGAGTACCAAAATCGGTTACATCGGTAATCGAATTAATATCAGTCTGGAAAGGAAGAACGCAACCAGTGTGATAGTGCAGCTGCTCACACAGCAACACCATGGTAGTTTTGTCGCAAGGAACACCACCGACTTCTTCGGGTAAACCCATGTGCATAAAGCCCGCTTCACGATAAGCCATTGCTGCTTCAAGGGTTATTTGATGGTTGCCATACATCTCACGCACCGCTTCAGGCGCGAAATAACGACCAGCATACTCTTTGACACTCTGTACGAGCAATTCCTGCTCATCGGTAAACTTAAAATCCATTTCCTCTCCCCTCTCTATGCCACAGTTCGGCATACGAGAATCTTCTCTGTTTTCCAACACATGCAGACAAAGCAAACGAACATAACTTAATCGCTGCTCAAGCAAGCCCCACACAGAACTCCACAACGCGATCTAGAACTCACTATGCTCTGTCATGCAACAGACCCCAAACGCTAGCTATTGATTTCCTTGGTTATTTCATCGATGGGCATATCAATGCCGTACCATATCTTTTCACCGGCTGCCGCCTGTTCGTTCATCATCCCAATACCCGTAATAACTTTGCAGTTTTTTGTCGCTGCATCTTTAAGGAGCTGGGTCTCGAGTGGTGAATAGACAACATCAGCAACGTGCATGCCCTCTTTAATTAAATCACGCGGCACCGGACTCTCAGTGCTACCTTCGCCCATGCCAACGTTCGTAGCATTGACCAGTACGTCACTTTCGCCAATGGCTGTTGCCATTGCCTCTTTATCCTCGAAAGGATACAAAACAATTTCTGCACCACTTTTATCCATGACATCCTGCATGAAATCCTTTGTATGATTGTACGAAGGACCATTCTCGCGAGCGAAGACATTGATCTTTTTAACCCCATCAAGAGCCGCCTGGACAAGAATTGCAGAACCCGCACCACCAGGGCCAACGAGGGTATAAACCGCCCCCTCAACAGGAACATCGCACTTGCGAAGGTTTTCCATAAAGCCAAGACCATCGGTATTATGACCGACCAACTTACCTTCAGGTGTCTTCTGGACCGTATTAACCGCTCCAATTAAAGCCGCACTCGGCGTCAATTTGTCTAGATAGGAAATAACCGCCTGTTTACACGGCATCGTGACATTACTGCCATCCCAACCATCCATAACACGCATTGCATCAAGAATTGGAGGCAGGTCCTCAGGCACAACCTCAAAAGCAATATAAACCGCATTAATGCCCGTTTTTTCGAACGAAACGCTGTGCGTTACAGGCGACTTGGAATGACGAATAGGCTTCCCCAACAAGCCAATTAGACGAGTGTGTCCACTAATGAATTTCGACTGCGCTGTCATACGATTTCCCCCTTCAGCCTCCCGAGAGATTCCGCAATGCTCAAGGTAAATCGGCATTGCTGTTTCTCTCAGCCAACATGTTTAAAATGCAAAAGTACAATAAGGACAAACCCCTATTTTTACCCTTATTTCCCAGTTCGCACTTTAATAATAAACATGAATACTAAAAGGTTTTTTGCAAGTATGACCGCCTATGCATGCAACTACTGCATAAGCGTTTTCTAGCTACTCATGCATTTGTAGTCACAATGCATCCGCTGCGGCCCACTACACTGTTCACTCTTTGCCGCACGTAAATCCATGATTCTTGTTAAAATAATCAATCGCATAAGCTCGAAAGCGAAGCGTAGCATGATTAAGAACCTTATTTTCTGGCCACTTCAGATACAGAAAACGCTTACGTTTAACATCGCTAATAGGCAAGGCGCTTACGCGGTCTTTCATCGCACCAAACCAGGTAATAGCTGGCGCAAGCGATACGCCTATCCCTTCAGAGACAGCCCACAGCACTCGAACAAAATCTTGGTCCTCAAGCACAATATGCGGCCTGAAACCCGCCTCTCTAAACATATCGGCAAACACGTCGTAAAGCGCACTCGGGAGAAGGTTCACAAAGCGCTCTGCAAGACTTGCCAACCTAACACTTTTTTCTTGAGCAAGCGGACTATTGGGTGAAACGGCAAGGATAATCTCTTCTTCACCGAGCAATAGATAGTTCGGTTCCTTATGCACAATTGAACTTGCAAAAAACGTAATATCCGGCCCAAAGCGCTTAAGACGTTCAGAGTAAACCGTACCCATCGACCCTACGCGTACGTTAATTTCTGGATATTTCTGTATAAATCCGGAAATCAGTGGCATCAATTCAGCCATTGGAACAGGCGTATACAAATTTACTTCTAAATTTGACTTACTTGCCACGTTAAGTACATCTTCTTTTACGGAAGAGAGTGAATCAAGCGCAAGTCGAGCGCGTCGCAAAGCCACACGACCCGCATTGTTTATTACGATCTTTCTACCCAAACGGTCAAAAAGCGGAACCCCTATTTCATCTTCAAGCGCCTGAAGATTCCTACTTAAACTTGACTGAGATACGTGAAGCCGCTTCGCCGCTTCAGTTAGACTTTCGTATTCTGCTATGACGCAGAAATTCTTAAGATGTTGTATTTCCATAACCCCTCCATTACCCCCAGCAAATCAACAATATATCAGCAATTCGGCAGCATCAGAACACCCATGCAACACGCCATTCATTCAGACCAGTAGTTTCTTCTCGCTACAATTACCTTTGTTGCTCTTCGCTATTGCATCCAAACAGCTAAACTAGAAACAAGGGTTCGGTTTTATGCAAAACGTGCCGAGGCGTAATGATGGAGCCCTATGCCAGACTAAAACTCGATATCCAGGCTTAAAGTAGTTAGGGTCCAAGCTGATGAACGCAACATTGAAAGTGCACGCAACACCCGCAACATAGAACTACCTAATACTGAGCGCGTCTAGACCTGAGAGGAACTGCACATGCAAACTGAAACCATTTCCGACCTTTTAAGGCAGGCGAATGCATCCATCAAAGAACAACGCCCAGAAGAAGCCTGCAGGCAAGCATGCAAGGTACTTGAAGTCAGCCCATCAAACAGAGAAGCATTAATGGTCTTAGCTAAAGTCAAGGGCTGGGATTCTATCCAGTGCATTCTTGATGCTCGCCAAGCTGCGGAAGCAGCAGCTGTAGCACTTGAAGCATCAGACGAAAATATGCGGCACAAATACGCGACTGAGATATACGCCGCACGCAAAAACCAACTTGCTCAATCACTCGAAACCGCACTCATGATGACTCCTTACGCTGGATCAAAGAGAATTCATGAAATAATGCTCGGTTGGCTTTTCCTTCTGCAAAGAATTCCGTACCTAAACGCCGATCTGCTCCTGTCGGAAATCAACCTCTGCACGAACTTATGCGAACGTTCCAAACAAGGCATCATGCCCAACGACAGAATGATATATACGGCATATGCAACATTCAATAAAAAAGAAAGATACGATATCACCTTTCGCAATACCCTACAAAAAACGCTCAACAAAGAAACAATTGCACGCCAGACTGCCCACAATGAAGCCAAACTACGCTTTAGCAAAACAAAAGAACTGATTTGGGCGTTTTCTGAGAATCCCAATACGGAGTTAGCCGATTCAATTAAGGCCGATAAAAGATTCATTAAGGACCAGCTGCAAATCATCGAAGGTCACGCTAACAGGGATTCATACCTCGGCCAAATCAAAGAACTCAACGAGCAGCTTCAGTCGACAAAACCTTTCAAAATTACAAGACGTCGTCAAATCAACAACCAAATCGCACAAGCCCAAGATAAATTATCGTCCATCGATGCAGAACTCTCCGAAATCCACACCTCGTTTGCCTTGATGATTGAAGAAATAAACGCTGCTCTCGCAAAAACCGAATAAACACTGCTTTTATAAATCACATGTTTAGAGCCATAGCGCTTCAGTAGACAAAAGCTAGTCAGATAACCTGACTAGCTTTTGCTCTTAATGCATTAACCAAGCAGATACTCAGGCGTTTACTTCTTTGTTGCCTCCAATTCCTTGAGCATGGTTTCGCTCAAGCCATTAGTCTGCTTAGAAATCTCTTCGTTTAGAGCCTTGATGCCGTCAAGGTTACGAATTTGCTCGTAAAAATCGGCGTCATACTCGACGACGGTAATACCAGCATCGGTCATGGTCTTAATGTTCTGCTCATTGATGTCACCAAGCTGACCACGAATGTTTTCAGTCGCCTGCGCAGCAGCTTTCTGGATTATTTCCTGATAAGCAGGATCCAAAGACTCCCAGGTCTCCTTATTAACGAACAAGTTATTCGCATAAAGAATGTGGTGGGTCATACAAAGATAATCCTGCACCTCATGGAACCCATTTCCAGCAGTGGTATCAGTTGCGTTTTCTTGGCCATCAACAGTGCCATTTTGGAGTGCAAAGTAAACCTCAGCAAATGCAAGAGGGGTAGGCTCTGCACCTAAGGCCTTCCACAATGCCATATGGTTGTTGTTTTCCATGGTGCGAATCTGGAATCCCTTAAAGTCTTCAAGCGTAGCAAGGTTCTTGTTAGAGGAAGTTTCACGATAAGTACCATCCTGCAGCCAAGCAATATTATGGAAGCCGGCATTTTCGAATGCCACCTGGAGCTGCTGAGTAAACTCATTGTCTCCATTCAGCACAGACTCAATCTGATCAGAATCGTAATCGGCAAACGCCATCGGAGAGTCAAATACAGCCAATTCTGGAACAAAAGGCACCTCAGTAGCAGGCTGAGTTACATAGAACTGGATGTCGTTCGACTGCACCTGGCGAATCTGATCAGCATCGCCACCAAGCTCGCCATTAGGATGCCATTGGATAGTAATTTTACCATCTGAAAGCTCGCCACAACGCTTTGCGAAATCTTCAGCCCAAAGCTGACCAGCAGCTCCCTTCGCAGTGCTGTCCCCACCGATAAAGGTTACGGGGTCAAGATTTGCGAGATCACCCGAGCCGCCCTTTGAATCATTACTCGAAGATTCACCGCTTGAACAGCCTGCGAGGCAGACCAAGGAAAACGCTAGCGCAACAATCCCCACTGTTGCGATAATACAACGCGAAATCTTTCCCCTACCATTTTCCGTTAACGTAGCTAATCTCATTTTTTTCTCCTTCCTCGTACATTGTCTTTCGCCAATGCATCAACTCTTATCAACAGCATTTACCCCAAAAAAACTGTTGAGAACCAAGGGACGTATACAATCAGCACGAGAGCAATCAAGAACGAAGCAATAAAAGGCAGTGCTTTTTTCGCGAGGACCATAGGCTGTTCTCCGGAAATATTACTTACGACGAACAAGTTGAGACCAAATGGCGGAGTTGCAAGACCAATCGCCAAACAACATACAAGGATCACGCCAAAGTGAACCGGATCGACGCCCATGGCCTCCATAGCTGGGAGCAGAATAGGTGCCAGAATGATGATAGCGGGACCGGTATCCATCACCATGCCCAGGATAAGAAACAGAACCACACAAGCCGATATTGCCACTACTGCACTTCCGAACGAAGTGGTAATGAACTGGGTAATGGCGGCAGAGGCACCCGTCAACGCAAGCACACGACCAAATGCAGTTGCGAATGCCAAAACAAAAGCAAGCCCGCCATATGTACGCACTGCCGTTGCAAGAATGCCAATAACATCTTTTGGCTTAATGCTGCGGTAAACCAACAAAGCTACAATCAGTGCATAAAACACGCTGATGCATGCGGCCTCTGTCGGAGTTACAAAACCAGCATAAATACCGCCAAGAACAATAACGGGACACAAAAGCGCCGGCAGGCTATCAAGGAACAGACGACCAAAGCCTCCAGCCTTCAGTTCATTCATAGCATCTTCGATACGTTCGCGATCCTCGCCTTTTTTACGACAATAGAAAATGCAATAGGCCATCAAAACAAGCGCAATTAATATACCCGGCATAATGCCACCAAGGAACAACGCGCCAGTCGATACACCCGTTGCGAGTGAGTACAAAACGAATGGAATCGACGGAGGAATGATTACACCCAAACTGCCAGCAACAACGATCATGCCAGCGCTCCATTTGCGATCATAGCCAAGACCCACCAAAAACGGAATACACATAGTTCCTACCGCTGCTGCCGTTGCAGGGCCTGAACCCGAAATAGCGCCGTAGAACAAACAGGTAACAACAACCGCACAAGGCACGCCACCATGAAAGCGACCGATAAAGAAGGCGAAGAAACTAAACAACTTCTGAGAAATGCCGCCCTCTGCCATAATAATGCCCCCAAGAATAAACAGAGGCACAGCCAGGATAGGCGTAGAATTCGCACCCGAAAAGACATTTGTCACAAGCTGATTAATTGATCCACCAGAATCAAGGAACATGATAGGTGACAGACTGCCTGCGACCATCGCAATGCCAATAGGAACAGATAGAGCAATACAAAGAAGAAATACGGCGAAAACAACTACTGCTGGCATTACTTCGCACCCCCTTCATGAAGTTGCAGGTCATTAAGGGCATCATCGATTTTGCCCTTAGCGCCCGACTCATTTTCAACTTCAAACTGAGCTTCTTCCTCGGCCGCGCTAAGCGTTTTTTCGTTAATCCGCTTAATGTGTATAATGGCCATTTGCAAGCTACGAAGAGTCCCCAACACAAAACCTATCACCACAATTGCATACATGACCCACATGGGCCACTGCATTGCGGGAGATAGTTCTCCACTTGCGAGGATCTTGAAGAAGACCCCGACCGAGGCATACGACATAATTGCCAAAATCACAAAAGTAAATATATCGACAACGATGTTCACAATGTTCTTGAGGTTAAATGGCATGAAGTCAATCAATGCCGTTACGCGCAACTGCGTCATAGTTCGCACGCAATAAGGAATAGAAATAAAGACCGATGCGATCCAGGCAAAACGGCAGAATTCTTCTGCCCACTCAAGGGCTGGAACAAATGGCACATTGCGGCAGATTACCTGAAGTAGTTCAACGCAGGCAATCACCACCAGTAGAGTGGCAAGCAATACCAACTCGAAGTGCTCATCCAGCCAACGAAGGATCTTCATAGTTAAATCACCCCTCTCTCCCCAAGCTTCTTCGCCTCAAATCCCCAGATGAAAGCGCCCTAGAAGCCACTGAATAAGTTGTCTCTCATTGTAAACGCGAACGTGTTTCGGCTAGCATTCAAAATGAACCGCTTGCTTATGCATATTCCGCATAAGCAATGCTTCAAAATAGGCTTGCAAGCCCGTCCCTACGGTTTTTTTGGTGCTCTAAAATAACACGCAATCAAACATGTAGAGAGGAGCATACACGCTGATAGGATTACCAAAAAACAAGCCCATTCCAATCGGGTCTGCCACTATGTCAAACATGATCAAAATCCTTCAAGCTAGGCGCCGCAGTAGCAATAAAGCGCCATGCGAGAACAGGCAGCCCCTTTCTAAACCTTATTCAGAAAGGGGCGTCTGTTTTGTCAATACGCAAGAGTGAAATATACGCACAAACGCTGAGCTGCCCAAGGAGGCTCACACATGGAAGTTTTTCAGCATACTCTTTTGCAAATGGCCGTTTTGTCCACGGCTGTTATCTTGGGCGTTCTTGGTCGTAAGCTCAAAATACTCAACGACGACACCGATACCCGCTTATCTCAAGTCGTCATGACATTTGCTATACCCTGTCTCATTCTTGATTCGGTTCTTGGCAATACCAACTTACCGAGCTCAGAACTCCTAATTACCACATTCGGATATTCCACTCTTTCTTCTGTATTTACCTGTTTATTCGCGGTAGCTGCAGTTTCCCTGATGTACCGAAATGCTCCAAAAGCATCCAAAGGCATCCACATGTTCTTGATTTCCTTTGGGAACACTGGCCAAATTGGATTTGCAGTACTAGCTGCCATTTTTGGTTCAACCGGCGTTCTGTATGGCGCAATATGCAATATCCCCTACACCTTTTTCATGTTTTCAGTAGGCGTGGTCTTCATCTTGAGCTCAGCAGCCTCTGAAAACAAACCTAAAAGTAGGCAAGAAAAAAACAACCAGCTAAAACTTCGCCTCAAAGAAATTATCCATCATCTTTTAAGCCCGTGTCTCATCGCCTCGCTCATTTCGATGTTTCTTGCGATGTACGGAATTACCGATTCGGGCTATATAGGACAAACCTGCGAACTTATTGGAGGAATGACGATCCCCTTAAGTATGTTGGTTATCGGATCGACGCTATCAAAACAACCCATTAAGGAAATGCTTACTGATGCGTGGGCTTTCATATCATCTGCGCTGCGCTTACTCGTTGTGCCGCTAATGATTTACTTCTTGGGCGGCTTAGTTATTCCCGACCAAACCGTGCTTTCGGTTATTGCCATTCAAGCAGCTATGCCAGCAGCAGTAGCAGGAACAATGATGTGCTTGTCGTATGGCGGCGACACCCTGACTATGACAAGAGCAACGTTCATCACTACCGTCCTCTCCCTTCTAACAATGCCACTTATTGCCGCAATCGTGGTGTGATCGAAAAGAGGTGAACTGGCCCATGAATCTTGCGCAGTTATATTATTTTCGCACGTTAGCTCAATACGAGCATTATGGTAAGGCCGCAAAAAGTCTCTATACCACACAGCCGTCTCTCTCCAACTCAATCAAAAGCCTCGAAAATGAGCTTGGAGTTCCTTTATTCGAAAGAGTCGGCCGCAGCACTCGCCTAACCAACTACGGCAAGGAATTCAACGACCATATCTGCGTTGCCCTCAAGGAAATCGACAAAGCCGTCGAGACAATGCGTGAATACAACTCCAAAACGAGTGGACATATCCGCATTGGTGTCGTTCCTAGCCTTCAGCGAGGTTATCTCCCCCGCCTCTTAAGCATGTTTAAAGGCGCATTTGGTAACGACATGACCTTTGATATTTACTCAGGCACAACCTATGAATGCATAAAAGGGCTTAATGATGGCAAATACGACCTTGTTTTTTGTGGAAAACTCGAAAGTCCGAACAGGAACATTACTTTTGTTCCACAACTTTCGCAAAACGCAGTGCTCGCGGTCAACTCAAATCATCCCTTTGCAAAACGCAACGCCATATCTCTGCAAGAACTTCGCAACGAAAAAGTTATTACGTATCGACCAGGCTCGTATGCGCATACCGCACTAAAGGGGCTCTTTCAATCTTACGGGATTAAATTTGATTCCAGGTTCGATGAGGAGCTTACCGCTGCGTTCCTTATTGCATCCGACAGCACCTCAGTGGCAATTATTCTAGAGACACTTGATGGTTTTTCCCTCGATAACTTTACAACTGTCCCAATTGCCGAATTGAGAGATCCATTTCATATCGTCTATCTGGGATATGACAAAAAAACATTTCATTCGCACTTGGCAAATGAATTCATCAGGTTCACCCAGCGTCACATCAAATTTCCTGCTGGAATTATGCCCCTAGAGGATTACTACCTGAAATAAGTCAGCAAATATAGACCGTGAAACACGGAGAACCCATAGCCTGAAGTAAAATCGCACCCCCACCCCCGCACCCAAAACAAACCGCTAAATAAACCCAAATTCAACCGCACCATTTCTTTTTTTGCGACCTTTGCTTTCTACCATGCAAGTAAGCAGTCGAATGGGAGACTCGTGCAGGGGGCTCTCTCCTCTTTCTGCCTAGCGCGTGAAAGCCTGCGTCACTCGCGCTCTTATCCATTTCGGAAACAGAAAGAAGGTGTAATCATGACAGCAGACACCAAAGCTCGCCTTGATGCTAGAGCCGACAACCTCTCCGCCCTCGATCGTGCCGAACTCAACAAAACAACGCATGGTATTGCAGCTCGAATCGACCGTATGCCCGTTGGGCGTTGGCAGAAAAAGCTCATGTGGCTTTTCGGCGGCGCTATCTTCATCGACTCTTTGGATAACTACGTTGGTGGCGGCATCCTAGCTCAGCTCGTAAGCGAGGGCTGGTCCACCATCGACCAGAACTCCCTATTCGTCTCCATGACCATGTTCGGGTACCTGATCGGCTCTTTCCTGTCGGGCTATCTGGGCGACCGTTTCGGAAGACGCAAGGCGTTGCTCATCAATGTAATGATCTTCACCGTGGCGACGTTCTTTGCCGCATTTGCTCCTACAATGAACGTCCTCATCGCTGCACGCTTCCTTATGGGTATCGGCTTAGGCGCAACCATGCCTGGCTGTTACGCAGCATTCCCTGAATATCTCACTCCTAAGATCCGAGGAAAATACTCAGGTTATATTGGATTGATCGGCAACGTTTCGCCTCCGATCGGCGCGCTTCTGACCATGCTCATCATCCCAGTAGTTGGCTGGCGCCCCATCTTCATCCTCATCTCCATCGTTGCTCTTGGTATCTGGTTCCTCATCTTCAAGTTCCTCGACGAAAGCCCTCGCTGGTACACCTCTAAGGGTCGCTACGAAGAGGCCGACGCGAAGCTCACCGAAGTAGAGAACGCCTACCGCTCTCGCGGTATCGAAGTACCCGAACTCACCGACGAGCAGCTCGAAGAAGTACGCAAGGCGAACGAGGAAATGAGCGAAGTAGTGGACCTTCCTTGGCGCGCACTGTTCGGCAAGAAGATGATCCGCCGTACCATCACCGTAAGTGTTGGCCTCATGGCAATGAACCTCGTTGTTCAGACCATCACGAACTGGACGCCCACCCTGTTCGTTATGCAAGGTGTTGACGTAGGCAAGTCACTCTACATGACCGTTATCATGCTCATCGGCTGTCCGGTCGGCGTATTGATCGAATCCCTCTTGGTTGACAAGCATCCGCGTAAATGGGGTATGGTGATCCTGCTCATAGCCATCGCTATCGCAGGCTTCGCATGGTCGCAGCAGACCGACCCCACGATCGTTATGGTCGTCGGATTCATCCTGTGCGCTCTTACTTACTACTACGCACTGGTCGCGTGTTCGGCCTACCTGGGTGAAGTGTTCCCCACCGAGTTAAGGCTCCGTGGTGGCGGCTTCGCGAACGCAATGGGACGCGTTGCGGCTATCGTTTCGCCTTCGATCATCGCAGGCTGCTTCGCAGCAGCGAACCCGGCAGGCGCTGTGTACACCTTTATCGGTATCACTCTGTTCGTCATGGCACTCATCATTGCGATCTGCGGTGTCGAAACTCGGGGACAGACGCTTGAAAAGATCAATGACGAGGTCGTTCAAGAATACCGAGACAGGCAGAAGAAATAACCGCCCTCATGTGACAGCTGCCTCCTTTTCCCTCTCGTCATAGCTGTCACCCACCGGCCTTGTGGATCAAGCGCACCTCGAACTTGATTCGCAAGGCCGCCTTTACCTAAAACCATTAAGCAAAGGAGGATCCCCATGAAAGGACTAGAAGGACTCCGAGTAGTAGAACTAGCCAGCTACGTCGCAGGGCCCGCCTGCCCGCGCGTTCTGGCAGAAATGGGAGCCACGGTATACAAGGTCGAACCGTTCGAAGGAGATGACTACCGCAACAATGCCAGCGGATTCGGCATGCAGAAAACCGACATCGACGACCCGGCCTTCGACCTCTGCTCAACCAACAAGAAGTTCCTGAGCGTGAACCTAAAAAGCCCCGAAGGAGCCGCATTCCTGGACAAACTGCTGCAGAACGCAGACGTCATGGTGACCAGCTTCCGCGACAAGGGCCTTGAGCATCTGGGCCTCGACTACGAAACGGTCAAGGAAAAGTACCCTCGCCTCGTCTGGGCGCAGATGCGCGGCTTCGGTTGGCGCGGGCCCGAAAAGGATTCCCGCGGGTTCGACAACACCGCCTACAATGGACGCGGCGGCGTGTTCGCGAGCCTTCCTCAGTCAGACAACTTCGCGCCCGTCAACATGCCCAACGGCTTTGGTGATTTCCAGTGCAGCTTGGCATTAACCGCTGGCATTATGAGCGCGCTTTACCGTCGCGAAAAGACCGGCCTGGGTGACAAGGTGACCGTCAATCTGTATCACGTTGCATGCTGGGCCATGCAGATCGGCCTCGCTTCAACACAGTTTGGTGACGTATGGCCGAAGAGCCGCAAGAACGCCGCAACTCCGACTAATAATACCTACATGGCAAAAGACGGCACCTGGTTCATTCTGTGCATGGGTTCGTCCGACACGTACTTCCCGACCGTTATGCATTTGCTCGGGCTTGATCATCTGATCGACGACGAACGGTACAACACCCTTGCAGTCATGAATGCAACCGGCACTAACAAAAAGGTCATCCAGTGGATGGAAGAAGCGTTCGCGCAGCACGATTTCGACTATTGGGAGAAGGTGTTCAAGGAAAACTCCATCGCATACCATAAGCTCTTCCACTTTGAAGATGTCCTCGTAGACGAAGAGGCGTTCGCCAACGACATTCTGCGCAAACTTCCCTACGACGAATACGGCGAAAAGTGCCTTGCCACCAGCCCGATCAGGCTTCAGTCAGTCGGCGACCCCGTACTGTATCGCAGCAAGCCCATCGGCTATGACACTAAAGAGGTTATGCTTGGCCTGGGCTACGAGGAAGAGGAAGTTACATCGCTACAAGAGCAAGGCGCCGTCAGAGTCTATGCTGGCCCCGAATTACCCTCCTCCGTTACGCAACCGAGCTATGGTCCTGATTCCATACGGGATTAGAAAGGAGGCGTCATGAAACCCTACGAAAAGCTCCTTGAGCCAATATCCATAGGAGATGTCGATATCAAAAATCGCTTCGTCATGCTGCCTATGACTACCGAATTAGTAGACAACTACTACATCACCGACGCCATCGTTGATTTCTACGAGCAGCGGGCGAAGGGTGGCGTGGGGCTAATCGAGGTGGGGTCCGTATACATCAGCGATCTCTTCGACACTCAGCCCAAGTACTACACCACCACAGGAGCTGTGGGCATGTGGGATGACTGCTTCATTCCCGGTTGGAAGAAGCTTACCGATGCATGCCACAAACATGGCGCGAAGGTCGCTGGGCAGCTCCAGCTCTGCTACGAATGGCGTGCTTCAGGCGATGACCCGCTCGCGTCATACGCTCCTTCAAAAGACGTGGTCAGCGGGCCCTTTATTGGAATGCCCGACCACGAGTACACCATCGAGCAGATCAAGTGCGTCGTCGAACAATATGGCCAGGCTGCACGGCGCCTTGTCGAGGGCGGAGCTGACATCATCGAGGTACACGCCGGTATCGGATACATGATCATGCGCTTCCTGAGCAAGTATTCCAACCATCGCACCGATGAATACGGTGGCAGCCTAGAGAACAGGGCGCGACTTCTCACGGAAGTGATTGACCGGATCCACGAAACGTGTCCCGGCACACCCATCCTCATTCGCACATCGGCAGACGATCTTATGCCCGGCGGCAACCGCATCGAAGACACCCTGGAGCTCATCCCCCTGGTGGAAGCTCATGGGGTCGACGCATGGAGCATTCAGGTTGGATTCCACGAGGCACCACGCCCCGTAGCTAACTCACTCGTACCCGAAGGCGAATTCATCGATTTGGCGAAAGCCGTTCGCGCGGTCACTAAGCTGCCCGTGTTCCCCGGCACCCGCATTACGAATCTATCGCTTTGCAACAAGGTGGTCGAAGAAGGCTACGGTGACATGGTGGGTATGGCGCGATCGTTCATTGCGGAACCGGAATTCGTCAATAAGGTCGCAGAGGGCAGGCCTCAGCAGATCCGTAGTTGTATTGTGTGTAGCCGTTGCCTTGATCATAGCTTCCTTGGAAAGCCCATTCAGTGTTCAGTGAACGCCAACGTTACCAACTACGCACTCGGGCTTCCGGAAGATCACCCCGCACCCGAACAGAAGCACATCGTCATTATTGGCGCCGGCCCTTCTGCGCTCGAAACTGCGCGAGTCGCCAGCATACGTGGACACAAGGTGACCATTCTAGAAAAGCAAGGACGCATAGCCGGTCTTCTTTCAATGGCCCAGGTTCTGAACCCTTGCATGGAACCCTATGTGAACTACTGGAACGAAGAGGTTAAAACCCTCAAGAACGTCGATATTCGGCTGAACACCGAGGCGACCATAGAAACCATCCAGTCGCTGCAGCCAGACGAAGTTATAGTCGCGCCAGGCGGGAAGATCATCAGCATTGATGTTCCCGGCATTAACGGCAAGAACGTAGTGAGCTCGCAAGACGTGAAGGAAATGGTAAGCGGAAATGTGCCCGAGGGGAAGGGGCTCCTGTGGTGGAGCGCCGTTCAGGCCATCAAAGCTCAGGGCGGCACGGTAAAGTTCATGCGAACCGGCCTGAAGATGCACACCATTCTTGGCCAGCGCCTCGTTATCGTTGGCGGTGGATTCGCAGGCCTGGAATGCGCGTCCGCCATGCTGGAAGGGCGTGAAGTAACCGTGATCGAAGAAAGCCCCAAGCTGGGCAACGGTATTGGAATCATTGACAGAAAGCCTCAGATAAACAGCATCAAACAACGGGGCGCCACTTGCCTTACCAACACCAAGCTTATCGGGATAACGAAGCAAGGAGCACAGGTCAAGAACACCGAAACGGGCGAAGAGAGCCTTATCGCGTGCGACACGGTCCTGCTTTCTTTGGGAGTGGAAGAGAACCGCGAGCTTTACGAGCACATACGCTCCGCCTTCCCACAGGCGCAGCTCATCGGAGACGCCACCTGTCCCAGAGGTACCGTCACAAGAACCCTCGAAGCTATCAATGCGGGCTATCAGGTTGGCATGGCAGTTTAATTTGCAACCTCATTTAGCCCTCAATGATCAAGAGCCCTGGTCACCAAACCGGGGCTCTCGGTTTATCGGAAGCCGGGAGGTGGGTTCGCCACGTTCCGAGCACCATATCCGCCGACCTCGACGACCAACACCCCGACCACTATTCGCCCCGACCGACCCAGGCATCGCATAAGGCATGAAGCCGAACTCATATAGGCCTGTTCATTTTGGAGACCATTATGGATTTTTCTTCTAAAGAACCTAATGCTTCTTTGGGTGACATCCCACCTGAAGAAACGGACCTGAATTATGCTTCCGTATTCGTGCGTTTCACCAACCAGGTAATCAGAAAGTGCACCTCGGACAGAGAATTCGACGAGCGCATCCTCATCCGACTCGATGCACTGAAGAACGTGTATCAAGCCAACCTTACAAGCGTAGTCGCCATAAATTTGCGCACCCTTGATGCAAACACTATGTTCTCATCCGAACACGGTCGACGGCCCCTCAACGATTCTCTGGCCTACAGCCTGAAGGAGTTCGTCCAAGAGCAGAGCCTACAAAAGCTCGAAGAAGACAAGATCAATTACTTCATTCGCAATGAAAAAGGTGTCTACCGGCTTGACCCAAGCAAAAGAGCAGGCGAGCGCGAACAGCTTCTTATCTGCTACCCCCTGATCAAGACAAGCAACACCCTCTGGTTGCTCAACGTAGTGAATCCACGCCGCTTTTCGGAGTACACGCTCTCTACTTCACTGGCAGGAGACGCCATAAAAACCGAGATATCCAAGCGACTCATGCTTGAAGAAATAGCAGGCGGAAACACCCCGTTCTTACAGACCGAACTTCCCGAAGCGGGCATTTTCGTGAAGATGCTCGGCATGTTCCAACTTACAAGTCGCCAAGGAACTATCGATTGCAACTCCATCGGCGGGCACCAGTGCACCCTGCTCTTGGCCAACATGCTCCTTCACCAACAGCGACGGATATCCACGCAGGAAATCGCCGAGATCCTGCTGGGCAATTCACTGGCGAATAACCCCAGGAGTTCGGTGAAGAGCGCGATCTTCCGCATCCGCAAGGCACTTGACCCCGTGCTTAGCGAAGGGCTCATTCTGTCGCAGAACAACTCCTATTTCATCAACCCTGACTACGAGATCATTCTCGACGTAAGCCAGTTCGAGCTGTTCTGTAATATGGCGAAGAAAAAGAACATTTCGGATATTGAGCGGCTCGCTCTGCTGGAGTACGCCATAAAAATGTACAGCGGCAATTTACTACCCGGCCTTGAGACGGAGATCTCGCTCATGGGGCACGCCACCTATTATCTGCTACTTTTCGACAACGCCCTGGAAGAGTATCTGAAGATCCTCGCGCAGAACAATAAGTTCGAACGGATCTTCCGTACGATAGCCCATCTGTCGACCCAGCAGAAAGCCAACCCCGAGGTGCATCTGATCCTTATAAAGAGCCTTATCGCGATGGATCGGCGCGACCTTGCGCTGGCACATTACAGAAAGTTGGAAAGGCATCTTTCGCAAGAAATGCTCGACGTTATGCGGGAGCACTTAGCAAAGACAGAACCCCCCCCCATGGAGGCGTTAACGTTTTCTACTTAATAGACTCAGCTTGATTCACGCGCGACGCGTTTGCCTAGCGATCCGTGCCACCGCTACCGCAGACGCCAGGGCCGCAAAAAGCGCGATGGCTACTGCTGTATTCGCCGCATCGCTCATAGCATCACTCGTTTTGGGGAGAGAGCTGGCCTGATCGGAGGCGTTTGCGCTGTTCGAATCACCGTTGTTCGCGGCGTCGCTACTGCCTGAGTCGCCGCCACCCGAGCCGCCACCAGCGCCTGCGCCAGCGTCACCCGAGTCGCCGCCATCATTGGGGTCACTGGGCTCCTCCGTTATCACGATGCGCCCCTGGCCTTCAGGGTTGGCGTACTTCTGACCGATAATACCATTCAAATCTTTGGTCACGTATTCGATCAGCGCCTGGTTATCCAGCATCACGCTTTCAAGCAGCACCTTGCCATCCTTGAACATGACCATGCCGTCGCCACCCTGCAGCAGCATGTAGGCATGCGACGCAACCGTGTAGGTCTTTTCAAGATCCAGCGGCTCATCGCCCACCATCACGTTCGACACGCGCCGTTGCCCTTCAGCCGAAACGAAGTTCCCGTTCGCGTCCGTCACGATCGGACTCGGGATCGAAGCATCCACGTTGAATCGAACGCCCGACACCTGGAGGAACCCGCCCGAATAATCCGGCAGCTTGTGCACGCCCATTTCGAGCGCATCCAACAGCGTCTGGCCCGTAACCTCCACCAGACACAGCTCGTTGCCGAATGGCTGCACCGCAAGCAGGTTGCCATTAGTAATCTCGCCAGCGCTAAGCGATGCGCGCACGCCACCGCCATTCGCTAGGCCAACATCAGCCTTCAAACGAGCCCGATACGCATCGGCTACGAAATCGCCCAGATTTGTTTCCTGCCAACGCACGTAAAGCCCCGTGGCCGCGTCCTCCGACTTCAGGTCCACCTGGCTTTCGCCAACCACGGTATTCAGTTCCGCGTTCAGGTCTTCATTTACCCTGGCGACCGCGCTTTTCACTGCTTCGGCGGTCGCGCCGGTGCCAGTCTCGACCTGCGCAGCAGGCGTTATGGCAACAGAAATGTCCTTGCCGTCTCCCGCGTCGGGGTCGATGATGAGCTCACCCACGGCGGCAAGCTTCGTGCCAGTTTGAGCCAGCACCACATCTTCACCCTGTCTGTTCTTAGCCATCTCAGAGTACGTTTCATGAGAATGACCGTCGATCATCGCATCAATACCCGTGGTGTTCGCGATGACCGCTTTGCTCGTCCAGCGATCGGTGATGCCGGATTCTCCCAGATGACCTATCGCCACCACGTAATCGGCGCCAGCCTCGCGCGCGGCATCAACAGATTTCTGCACGCTATCGTACAAGGCAGCACCTGTTTCATCCTGACAAAAGCCGTACACGTAGTTGCCCGATTCGTCCTGAAAGCTAGCCGGGGACGACTTGGTGAGCGTTTCGGGCGTCGTTATTCCGACGTACGCCACCTTCACCACGTCATCGGCGTCATCGGCGGCAGGATCAACTCCTTCGTAGGTTTCTATCGCATATCTCTTCAGCGGCGCCTGCCCTGTACGCAGATCGGTGAAATTGCACGACAGATAGGTGGCGCTCGATGCGGCGACCAATTCATTGAAGCGATTCATTCCGTAATCGAATTCGTGGTTGCCCGGAACCGCGTAGTCGTACTTCGCGGCGTTCATGATATCCACAATGGCCTTGCCCTTGGCGAGCGTCCCCACGGGTCCGCCCTGCACTGCGTCGCCGGCGTCAACAAGTTCGACGTTGTCTTTGCCATAGGTGGCGCGCGCCGAATCTGCGATCGACGCCACTCCCACGTAGCCCACGTTCGTCTTGACCCCGTCGGTAGTCGTTTTCTCGTCGATCGAACAATGGACGTCGTTGGTGAAGACGATCGCGATGGCATTGTCTTGCGCCGAGGTATTCGGAGCTGCGCCGCCCTGAGCCGAAGCACCCTCAGCAAAGGCCGACGACGGCACCAACGAACAGACAAGAACGAGCGCGAAGAACATCGCAGCAAAACGAGTGGCAGCGTTCTTCAGAGGAAATGCATTTTTTAAAGGCAGCGTGCTGTTTATATCGATCACGGTTATGCCCCTATCATCAGGAGTTCTGCATCGGGCCCCCTTGACGAGACCCTCCCCTCGAATAATACAGAAAGGAACGACGCTGAAAGCAGGTTCCTTTCCGCATGCGGCAAGTTTTACCAGTTTTTGCCCCCCTAAAATTTTGCGCTTTTTGCCGACAACGGAAAGAGTAAAGGAAAAATCATTCCTTCTCTGCGTTGTCCTCTTCAACCCCGATCTTCTTCTTGGCAACGGATGTCAGTTCAAATTTCGCCGGCCTGGACGAGCATTTGCGCACCAATTCCTTCTGCTCAAGGCCCGCGAGGTACTTGCGCGTGGACTGCTTGCCCAGCCCAATGTGGCCGGCCACGTCTTCGATGCTCATCGCCCCGGATGCGCCAAAGACCGAATATTGAGCCAGAACATATAGGATCTCTTTTTCATGAAGAAGAAACTCTTCCTCTTCAAAAAGCGCGCCGCAGCCCTTGGTGATCGCATCGTACGCCCTGCTGCACTCTTCCAGTCTGTCCATGGTTTCGCTTTGAGCAATGCGGATAAGCTCCATCATGCGCAAAACGAAGAACGTCAACTCGCCCCTGTTCAGAGGCTTTTCCGCAGACGCAAAAGCCTCGTAGTATATGGTTTTGTTTTCGGCGATCGCCCCTGAAAGAGAAAGAACCGTTGGAACCGAAAGCACATCGCTCAGGAACAAGGCCAGCAGATAGCGCCCCGTTCTGCCGTTGCCGTCATAGAACGGGTGCGTGTATTCGAAGATGTAGTGCGAAGCAACCGCGCTGATGATTTCCGGAATATCGTCGCGCTTCAAAAGCGCCAGCATGGCCTCCATGTTTTCGACGATCCTCTGCTCCGATTCCACGCCGCTGTGCACAACCCGCACCCCGCCGGCAACCACGTTCGAACCTTCGGCCCTGAACACCTTTCCATCAGGAAGCTCGTTTGCGGGAATCTCCCCTTCAGTCACCGCATCGTATATAGATCTGATGTCGTCGGGGGTTTCGGGCATGGTTATCTCGTCGCCGTCCAACCCCAAGTACAGAAGGGCAAGCTCCTTGAAGCGTTTGAAGGAAAGGTCGCCCTTTTCGCCAGATTCAAGCGCCTCTTCAACCTGCTTCCTTGTGCTGTGAATCTGCTCAACGGCGTTTGTGCTCATTACTTCGTCCAGCACCAAACCCCGCACGATCCTGCCGCGCACGATGGAGGGAAACGACCGCATGAGCGAAGACATCCTGCGCTCTGCGCGAAGGATGCGCTCCATGAGCACCGAAAGCTCGGCGGGCATGGCCACGAACAGAGGACCCGTCTTCGTTTCGATGCCGATGTGAAACGTAGAAGCCGCGCCCCTACGCCGCTCAAGTTCTTCCAGGCTATGGCTTTCCCTGTTACTTGAATTGTCCATATGGTAAAGCTTCGAAAGCTCTCTGTATTCCATGTTCACCGCCGCCTTGCCGACCGAACGTCGCATCGTTTATCCCGGGCCTCCCCAGGCTCGTATTTCGGATCAGGCTCTCTTGCTCTTAATTGTAAGATTGATACATTTATACAATTAAATGGGCTAAAACTGAGTGCTTAATTATATAAATAGCCAGTTTTTACAATTAAGAGACTTAAAAAGTTACCATTAATTTCAATATTTGTCATTTTCTATAATTAAGAGCCTTACTCTTTGAGGCTTGACTGCATTAATCGCCGTTTACTAAAAGCAGGCTTCCCTGAACACCAAAACGGGCACCTGCGTCGTGCGCCGGGTGGAGTATCGATTGCATGATCTCTCACAACCCAGCGCCGCACGCCCTCGCGCCCCCGGCGCCCGTGAGCACCCACGCGCCACTCCTGCGTCCGCGCTACCTCACGCCGGCGCCTCGACGCCTTACGTCCGTGCACACTCGCGCACCCACTGCTCACACTTCGCGCGAACAGCTTTACGTCTCACGCCCCTCAGAAGAACCCCGCGCCTCACGACTCACACCTCACCCGAACAGTCGCGCCTCCGCCCCTCGCACTTCGCGACCCCCTCTCGTGATTCGCGCTTCATGACTCTCACCCGCGATCCGCAAGCCAGAAGGGACAGGATCATCCCTTCAAAACAACGTTGCGCACGTTTTTGAGGGCTTTTTGGCAATTATTTTCGGTTTTTGACAATTTGGATCACGCTGAATTATTTCGCATTTCCATTTCCGCAGGTCAGAGGCCTGTGTCATATCGCCCACTCCTGAGAGAGGGCTCAAAACGAGCGAAAAAGCGTCGAAAAACGAAAATAATTGCCAAATCGACCCGAAATAATTGCGCAAGCTCTTTTTGGAGACATACCGAGCTACTTCGGCGACTTATCGGCGCCTCACGCATGTCTGCCGAAGCTCACAAAACAAAAAAGGGGTTCAGCGAACTGAACCCCCTGATATCGGGTCGACGCGTTAAGGAGCCGATGCCACTCCAATGAGGAGCTTGCACCTGCAATCCGCGCACCCACGCACAACTCTCGCGCCCGCGCGCTTGCACACACGGCATCGCACATGCCCACACCGGGTGAAATATCAATCTCGTGACCTCTCGCAACCCAGCGCTGCACGGCCTCATGCCGCGGCGCCACCTGCGTCGCCCGTGAGCGCCCACACGCCACGCCCCAGCACCTCACGCACGCACCACGCTACTTGTCCTCGTCTCCTTCTTCGGCGGACTCGTCGCGCTCGATCCTCACGCCGATCTTGTCGATACGCAAACCATCCATCAGGTTCGCGCACAGCGTGTACTTCTTGCCGTCGTTGGACAACTCGAAGGTGTCTCCCTCTTCAGGGATCTTGTCAATCAGGTCGAGCATCAGGCCGCTGGCCGTCTCGTAGTCATACACCGGCACAGGTTCGAAGCCCAAGAACTCGACGAACTGATCAACCGGCAGCGATCCGTCTACCAAGTAGCGATCATCTCCCACCTTGAGGATCTCGTCCTGATCGTCATGCAGATACTCGTCTTCCATACGACCGATGATCTGCTCGACCACATCCGACATGGTAACAATGCCCGCGGTGCCACCGTGCTCATCAACGACCACTGCGATCTTGGTGTGTTTAGCCTGCAGCATCTGCAGCAGCTTCACAATAGAAAGGCTCTCCGGTACCACCTGAACCGTACGGATGCGAAGGTCCTTCATCGTAGAACCTTCAGGCAGCAGATACGCGTCCTTGATGTGAACGAAGCCGATAATGTTGTCCTTGTCCTCACGGAACACCGGATAGCGGGTGAATTTGTTCTTGCCCATCAGATCAAGATTGGTTTCCAGATCATCATCCAGGTCGATCGCCATCACTTCGATGCGCGGCGTCATGATGGACTTGGCGTCCTTGTCATCCAGGTCGAAGATGTTATCCAAGTACTGGTACTGATCCTGCTCGATAGAACCGCTCTCGGCGCTTTCCTCCAGAAGGATCTTGATCTCTTCTTCGCTGTAAGCGTCATGCTCCTTGGACGGATCGTGCCCGGTCAGGCGCATGATGCCATTGGTCAGCGTGTTGAACAGCCACATGATGGGATAGGTCAGCATGTAGAACGCATGCAGCGGACCGGCCGTATGAAGCGCATAGCTTTCGGTATTAAGAATGGCCATCGACTTGGGCACCAATTCGCCCACTACCACGTGCAATGCGGTCATAATGAAATAACCGATCGCGACAGAAATGGCCATTACTGCCGCATCGGGCAGATTGAGTGCCGCGAACACTGGATGGAACAGAGCCGAAATAGCCGGTTCGCCCAACCAACCAAGAGCCAGCGATGCGAGCGTAATACCCAGCTGACAAGCTGACAGATATGCGTTGACATTTTCAGCAATATGCAAGGCACGCTTAGCGCCCGCCTTACCTTCTTCCAGCAATAGCTCGATCTGCGATTTGCGCACACGAACCAACGAGAATTCCGCCATAACAAAGAAGGCGTTCATCAACAAAAATAGTACTACTAATAAAAGACTTACCCATATCGGCATTGATCAATCGTTCCTTTCGATTAGCCGCAAACACTCACCAAAATACAACCGAGGTTCTACACGGCCATCTCCTCCTTTGGGGTGCGGGCATAAAGAAACGCAGCCTTGACTTCACACGAAGACCTAGACCGCGCTGGGTTCCAGAAGAAACGAATATGTGAGATAAAGCGCTCTCGGGCCGAACTACATCGACCGCCGCCGTCGGAGTCGTTCACGACAGCTGAATCTCCTGTTCTGGAAACAACATTTTTCTGACACTGTTCCCGTAGTCGTATATTGCTCAATATGGTATCAATGCGCTGCCACTTGTCAATCAAAGCATTTACAAGTGCTGGCTCTTTGCAGAAAAATCAAAACTTAACGAAGATCGAACAACGCTCGAACGACCGCCGACACCTGTGCACGATGACTTTCGCTATCAGGCGCACTGCACATGACCGACATTATGTAGGTCTTACCCTGGTACTCAATGATGCCCGCATCGCACAGGCCACTGAATCGTGTGCCGCTGGCGTTCCATCCCGCCTTGTTCATGACAACGGGGGTTTCAGCGTTCTGGGTTTCGGAGTCTAGGTTCTCGCCATTCTGGGTGGCGTCGTCTTCGGAGTCTAGGTTCTCGCCCTCGTGGGTGGCGTCGTTCTCAGCGCCGGAGCCCCCATTATCTTGCGCGCCGCCCTCGGCGCCTGAACTCTCGCTGCTCTGACTGTCGTCCTGGGTTTCGCCATCCCCGCCTTCGCCATCTTGGGCTCCGTCCTGAACCGCCGAGACGCCATCGCGAATGAACGACGTGTTCGTCTGCTGATACAGCTCCGCCAAATACGACGCATGATCCGCGCCGCTTTCCAGATAATCATACATATGCAGCCACAGAAGGGCCGATTCGCGCGCCGAATAGCGGGGGAAATGCGTGTCGTGCACGATATCGGTCGCAACATCGCACGACGCCACCCAGTCCGTGAACCCGGCACTGTCATACGTATTGCGCAGAATCCTGAAAGCATCATTGTCAGAATAGGTGACCATCGATTCGAGCAAGCTCATCGAAGACGCCGACAACCCCTGCCCACCATCGGCCAACTGCTCGCACAAGAACGCCGCATAAGGACCCTTGAAGGAGCTCGCACCATACACGCGACTATCCAAGTTGTACGCCACGCCGTTACCGGTATCGACATCGATCATGAAGCAACCCACGGTATAGCCCTGCGTTTCTATAGCCGCAATGGCACTGCTCAACGCCGATAGATCCCGCTCGGTCGAAGCTCCCTGTTCAAGCAGCGAGAACACTTGCGGGGTGTCGCTTGCTGCGTCAATAGAGCGCACTGCATCAGCATCAAGCGCACTAGCGATCGCACTTTGAAGAACTTCATCGTGCGCAGCCTGCACTTTGTCCTGTGCGACAGAAACGCACTGGACAACCAACGCATTAGCGGCACCCGCGCCCAGCCGCGATGCAATAACATCCATCGCGCGAATATCGTCGAAAGAAACCGTTTCGCCCCGATCGGAGTCCGTCTCATCGTGAGCGAAGCCCGCATCGCCCTGATTGGAGTTCGCCTCTTCGCGCTCGTCCGTTTGAGACCAACCCAACGTTGTCACACGCTCGCCCACGTCCGTCTGTCCCCTAGCGCTCATCGCCTCAATCTGACCAATGCTGCTTCGATCAATATCAACCAGCACAGCGCCCGACAATCCTCCCGCTACAACCGCGCACACAACCGCGCCACCCAACAAAACCGGGTTCTGAACGACGAATCGCCTGGCGCACTTCACCCGCTCACTAAGGCGAGAAGGGAGCGCTCGCACCTCTTCGGACATGAAGTGCTTCGTGGTCTCCCTCACGTTTTGAACACATTCATGTGCTGTTTTCTGGAAGGTCCGTCTGTCTTGAAAAAAAGTTCTCAAACGCATCAGAACGCGTTTCGCCTGATTATGTGCATCACGTTTTGTCATGCCGTGATAATACCGCGCATTCATCCGTTTATCGAGCTGGTTGTTCTGCTTTTCGCAAAGCAACCAGATAGTTACAATGGACTGGCTAACTACTTCGCAGAGGTCTCGCCTCTGCCCCAATGATCGCTCGTCAAATGCCCATAGAAAGGAACGATATGGAGAATGCAAACGCGCTTGAGCGTACGGTCGTCGAAAGCGACGAACAACGTACCCACATGGGCGACAGCCTTGGCAAGCTTGTTTGGATCTTCTTCGTCATGTCGTTCGCTGGCCTGGTGGGCGAAACCATCCAGCACTATGTGGCCTTTGGCGAATGGCAGAACCGCGCTGGGTTCATCTGGGGACCACTATCCCCCATTTATGGTCTTGCCGCGGCTCTCTTGACGGTCATTCTCGAACCGTTCCAGAAGCGCAGCACGATTCTGATCATCGTCATCGGAGGCATCGTTGGTGGCGCGATCGAGTATTTCGCCAGCTGGGCAATGGAAACGTATTGGGGCGTTGTCGCCTGGAGCTACCTGACCATTCCCTTCAACTTCGACGGCCGCACCGATCTGTTCCACATGCTGATATGGGGCTGCCTTGGAGCTATCTGGGTGAAGATCGGTCTTCCGCTTTGCCAAAAGGTGTTCGACCGCATCAATCTAAAGGGCGCGATCTACCGCATCGCAACGACGCTTCTCACCGTGTTCCTTATTTGCGACATCATCATGACCATCGCCGTACTTCTGCGCGCTGACGACCGCGTTCACGGCATTCCCGCGCAGAATGCATTCGAGCAGTATTGCGACGATGCTTATCCCACCGAAATGCTGCAAAAACGCTTCCAGAACATGGGCGGACTCGGGCTAAAGTAGACCTGCGGGCTTGGGCCGAGGCAGGCCTGCGAGCGAGTTTGGGTCGGAACAGCCTTACGCACCCCACTCGGTGCACTTTCCACCTACTCGCACCCTTGGATAGGCAGCAACCTTGTGCGCGAACAGCCTTGTGCATGTTTTAGAGGGGTAATTTGGCAATTTTTTTCGTTTTTCAACGATTCGGCGCCTGGAGGCTTCTCACACATCGAGACTTTTGTGTATCTGAGCAGGCATTTAGTACACAGATTCGCCCTTTTGATGGTAAGTTTTCGTTCAACTTGAGTCTCCACTCGTTGAAAAACGAAAAAAATTGCCAAATCACCTCGAAATAATTGCGCAAGGCATTTTTGATCCGCACCCCGGGGGCGGGCGCGGGTTAAAGCGGCCTCGCACCCCGGGAGCGAACTTGGGCTGGAGATCGGCGAGCGTGTTCGAGTCGAGGCAACCCTGCGGGCAGACTCGGAGTGAAGCGGTCGCACACCCCAAAGGTGGGCTCGGGTTGAAGCAGCCCGCCGGGGTTAGATGGAGCCAAAATAGCCCCGCACCCCGCAGCGGCCCCTAGTCCTCGTAAAAATCAGCCGCATCTTCCAGAAGATCGATGATATTGATGCTCTGCGGGCACATATCTTCGCACGAACCGCACTGCGTGCACTGCGAAGCACGGCCATCCCGCGTCTGCCAAGCGTACTGGCTTTTGGCGAACTCGCGGTTCTCGGTCATCTTCTCCAGATTGAGCAAGCTCATGATCTCAGGGATCTTCACTCCAGCGGGGCAATCTTTCACGCAATAACGGCAGTTGGTGCACGGAATGGTCCCTACGCTTTCCAATGCCTCGATCGCCTGAGCGAGCACCTTCGATTCTTCATCAGTGAAGGGAGCGTTGGCCTTCCATTCCTTCACGTTTTCCTTTACTTGCTCAAGGGTAGACATACCGGAAAGAACCGAAACCACATTGGGCAGGTTATAGCAGAAGCGATACGCCCACGAAACCGTGCTCTTATCAGGGTTAGCCGCCTTGAGTACATCTTCTCCGCGCTTGGGCAGTTCCGCCAAACGGCCGCCGCGCGCGGGCTCCATAATGACAACAGGGACCCCATGCTTTTGCGCAACTTCCATGCACTTGCGAGATTCGACGACCGGGTTATCCCAGTCCAAATAGTTAACCTGCACCTGTACGAAATCCATATTAGGATGCTCGCCCAGAAGCTTATCGAGCGCATCGGCACCGTCATGAATGGAGAAGCCCAGGTACTTGATGACCCCTTCATCCTTTTTCTGCTGAGCCCATTCCCACATACCGTACTCGTCGAACTTGGCCGTGCGCGGACCGCCAACATTGTGCAGCAAATAGAAGTCGATGTAATCCACACCCAAGCGCTCAAGTGACGTATCCAGACAGGCCTTCGCAGCATCGGCATCGGGCTGCGCCCACGCGAGGCACTTCGTCGCGATCGTGAACGAATCGCGCGGATAACGCTCCACCAGCGCTTTACGAACCGCAACTTCCGACGTTCCTTCGTGATATACATAGGCTGTATCGAAGTACGTTCCACCCGCTTCCATAAAAGCGTCGACCATGGCTTTGAACTGTTCGATATCAATAGCAGTTTGATCTTCGGGGTTCGTTAAGGGCAAGCGCATACAGCCGAAGCCGAGCTTTGGCGTATCTAGAAGATTAGACATAATGGGCTCCTTGTTTTGAAGTTTCTGCAAGCAGTATCTTAAAACTTGAAGTGCACTCTAAGTCAAGAGCCCACGCAGCCCCGCGAGTCCCCTCCAACGAAACTACGCATTGGCAGCACGAAAGACCGCGCGCACTTCAGTAAAGGGTTTCAGAATATTTCCGTAGCGCGCCTTTTAAGAAGACCGATAAAAGCACAGCCCTCGGTTCGCGGTCAGAAAATTCCGAGACGGAACTGCCGTGTCCGCGTAGTTTCGCTGTGCTTATTTGTCTTCTTAAAAGGCAAAATAAGCGAAGGTTATTCTGAAACCCTTTACTGAAGTGCGCGCGGTCTCCTGGAAGCGAACGGCAACCAAGGCAGAAGAAGCTAGTTCTTCACTCCGTACTGCTCGTAATATGCATCGAGCGCCGCTTTGATGGCGTCATCGATAACGACCTTGCCTTGGACTTCGTGATTGTGCAGCATTTCAGTGACTTCTGCCATGCTTACGATAGATGCAACGGGGAAGCCGTACTTTTCCTGCACTTCTTGCTGAGCGGTGACCACGCCGCCCTTGCCAACTTCCATGCGGTTCAAAGAAACAATCAGGCCCTTTACTTCCACGTTGGCAGCGGCTTTCAAAATAGGATAGGTCTCGTCGATCGACTTTCCGGAAGTGGTCACATCTTCAACCATTACCACGCGATCGCCATCATGCAGTTCCGACCCAAGCAGGTTGCCCGCATCGGACCCGTGATCCTTCACTTCCTTGCGGTTAGAACAATAGCGGACCTCTTTACCGTAGAGCTCCTGGATGGCAATGGCAGTCACCACAGCCAGCGGAATACCCTTATACGCTGGGCCGAACACCACGTCGAAATCGAGTCCGAAATTGTCATGAATGGCACGTGCATAGTATTCACCCAAGCGGCGAAGCTGGCTTCCGGTCACGTATGCTCCGGCGTTCATGAAGAACGGAGATTTGCGGCCGCTTTTCAGGGTGAATTCGCCAAACTTCAGAACTTGGCTTTCCACCATAAATTCAATGAATTCCTGCTTGTACGCTTCCATGGCGGCCTCTCTCTTTTCTTCGATTACTCAGTCGAACATTTTCGCTATTCGCATAATAGCAAACCAGCAGTCTGATCTTGCAATCAAACTGCTGGGATAGATCGTGGTATGGAATTTGCGCTGAGCTGTGAACGTTGTTTCGCGCTTAGCGTTAGACGGCAAGTGTCGAATACTCGCGTTTAGCGCTGGCAACACACGCCAGGCAACAGCTGCCGGATGCGCACGTTTGGCGCTGGTTCGCGCTTAGCGCTGTGCGATGGGCTTGTAGACCTTCGCCTGCGCATTGGTCTTGTATGCCGGGCGAATGATGCGCTTGCCGCTTACCAGTTCTTCGAAACGATGTGCCGACCAACCTGCCATACGCGAACATGCGAACAACGGCGTAATAAGATCGATCGGAATGCCCAAGAGCGAATACACGAAGCCCGAATACATATCCACGTTGGCGCACATATCCTTCTTGGTACCCTTTTCGCGCAGAATGACTTCGGGGCTCAAACGCTCGATCATCTTCAGAAGATTAAGCTCTGCTTCGTATTCGGTGCCTTCGGCGAGCTTCGTCGCGAACTTCTTGCAGATGACCGCGCGAGGGTCGGACTTGGTGTATACCGCATGACCCATGCCATAGATCAAGCCCGTATGGTTGAACGCTTCCTTGTTGACGATCTTGGCGATATAAGCCGCCACCTCGTCTTCGTTCTCCCAATCAGCTACGTTTTCCTTGATCTCCTTCTGCATTGCAAGCACCTGGTGATTAGCGCCACCGTGCTTAACGCCCTTCAAAGATCCGATAGCTCCCGCGTATGCCGAATAGGGATCGGTATCAGCTGAACTCAACACGCGGCAGGTGAAAGTGGAGTTATTGCCGCCGCCGTGTTCAGCGTGCAGGCACATCATAATGTCGAGCATGCGCGCCTCTTCGGCGGTGTACTGACGATCAGGACGCAGCATAGACAGAACGGTTTCCGCCGTTGATTCACCGGGAATGAAGCGGTGCATGATCATCGATTCGCCGTAGAACGCAGCTCGTTTCGCATAATAGGCAAGGACCATGGCGCGCGGCAAACGGGAGATCAGTTGCATTGCCGTTGAGATCTCATGCTCGTAGGAGCGATCTTCCGCATGGGGATCGTCGGCATACAACATAAGCACCGAACGGGAAAGTAGGTTCATGATGTCGCGAGAAGGAGTGCTCATGATCTTCGACGCGGTGAAGCCATCGGGCAAGTCACGATGGGTATCAAGGCGCGAAATGAAGAAATCCAGCTGGCTTTGGGTAGGCAACTCACCCATCAGCAACAGGTAAGCGATCTCTTCGAAGCGGAAGCGCTTGTCTTCATCGCCACCGAGCAGGTCATAAATATCGTATCCACGGAACGTGAGTTTGCCTTCATCGGGGATCTTGTCGCCTTCGCTCATCAGATAGCCATGAACGTTGGAGATATTCGTGACGCCCGCGATAACACCCGATCCATCGCTGTTGCGCAATCCGCGCTTTACGGGATAGCGTTCGTACAATTCCGGATCGACCGAGTTGATCTTGGTGATGTTGTCGTAGAGAGCAAGCTTGCGTTCTTCCATGGAAATTCCTTTCAACCGCGAATTTTCATTTTATACCGAACAGGTAAAATGCACACGAAGACCCGTTTCGTACGAGCGATAAGCGGCATTTGTGGCGTTACCTGCACGATATCAACACGTGTGAAGCCATCGAGCCAGCGTTGGTGGACCCGCCGCGTCAGTGGCAAAGTCATCGTGGCTCCGCGTCAATGACGCATCATGCAACGTAGTGCTTCCTTCCGCACCCGTACCAAAGCATCCGACATATCGTTGCACGACGCCGACGCCAAAACCATCGCGCACTACCCCCTCGCCCTCGCAAGTGAGCCTTTGTTTCTACCACCCGACAACCGTTCTCGTCCCTGTTGAGTGATACACTTTTATTTATGGGGAACACATAAGGAGGGGCGCCATGGACTGGCAACAGGACTACGAACGCAAACAGGTTACGCTCGATCAGATCTTCGAAGATCACCTTACCGGCAATCAGAAAATATATATGGGCGGACTTCATGTCCCCACTACTATCATCAACGCACTGCTCGATCGCGTAAAAGCGGGCACCATCAGCGGCATTGACGTATACGGCAACTGGATGAACGGCGATATCACCTTCGCCGATGTTCATGCAACACCCGACCAGTTCCGCTACCACACCTATTTCGCTGGCCCGAACGAACGCACCGGGTTCAGCACTGGGTCGAAATGCGTCACCCATATTCCCGTTCACTTCTCCGACACGAATCGGATGCTCGAAGAAATCGGTCTTGATTACGCCGTAGTTCAAATGACGCCACCCGACGCTCATGGCAACTGCAACATTGGCCCCCTCGGGTTCGAGCAGGGTGCCCTGCGCGGCGCGAAGCACATCATCGGCCAGATAAACACCCGCCTTCCGCGCGTGTTCGGCGATTCTCACGACTACCACGTGGATCAGATCGATGCGTTCTTGTTACAGGACGAACCGCTCGAAGACATCATCACCCCTGATCCCACCCCTGAAGAATGCAAGGTGGCCGAATGGATCGTCGATCGCGTGAACGATGGGGACTGCATTCAGCTGGGTATCGGAGGCATTATCAATGCCATCGCCGCCGGCCTGGCAACGAAGCAGCACCTTGGCGTGTTCACTGAAATGTTCTCGGACGCGTTCGTGCAGCTGCAGACGAAGGGGGTCATCGACAACTCCCGCAAGAACTACTTCCCCGGCGTTTCAGTGGGCGGATATTCCACAGGCACTCAGCGCCTGTACGATTTCATCAACAACAACCCCGACATGTTCTACTCCTCATACGAAACAGTCTGCGATCCCGTATGCATTGCCAAGAACGACAACCTGGTTTCGGTCAACACGGCTGTGAGCATCGACCTCACCGGTCAGGTATGCGCTGAAAGCATTGGGGCGCGCCAGTACTCTGCAAGCGGCGGGCAATTCGACTTCGTTCGCGGCGTAAAACACTCCAAGAACGGACGCGGATTCATCGCCGTAACCAGCGTGGCCCATACGAAAAAGGGTGCCGTTTCGAAGATCGTCCCCACCCTCGCACCAGGCAGCGCCGTAACGTCACTACGCAACGACCTGCAGTACGTGGTCACCGAATACGGCGTAGCGGACCTGCGCTGGGCCGATATTCCCACCCGTGCGCAACGCCTTATCAACATTGCTCATCCCGATTTCCGCGACGAGCTTACCTTCGAAGCGAAAAAGCTCGGGTTCTTGTACTAGAACCCGAGCTTCGAATACCGACAGCTTGCACATGCGGCGGTGACCACCAGCGACCCGTCCGCCAAGGACAACAGCGAACGTCAACAGCTCGCACGTTGAACGCGCGAATATCAACAGAGCTCACCCATCAAGCCTACCGAAGGGTGGGCTCCTGGCGCGGAAACAGATTATTTAGAGCGATGCAGGCGCGATTTAAGCGATCCGCCCATACGGCTTTCAGGCTGCAAGATCATAAAGGCAGCGATCACGGCAACCACGGCCAACGCCGCACCAACGGGGCCCGACCACACGAAGCCAGCATGGTTCGCGACCACGCCACCCAAGAACGATCCCGCGGCGATACCGAAGTCCGAAGACGTAGGCATGACCGCCGATGCCAGCGTGAGCGCGCGCGGATAATCCTTCGCGGACACCTGCAATAAGTACGACTGCAGCGGGGCGTTCATGTGATAGATGAACACACCCGTGAGCACCACGTTAATGATGCACAGCACCGTATTGCCCGAAGCCAAACTGGGGCCGAGCATCAGCAGTACCACTGCCTGCAGGATGAACATGAGCGGCATTTTGCCCAGGCCATAACGCTGAGCGAGCGACCCGCCACCCAAATTCGACACAATGGTAGCGCCACCATAGAAGAACAACACGATACTGACCATCCACACCGGCAAACCAACGCCATCTTCCAGAATGGGCGTCACATATACATAGAACACGTACGTTGCCGCCATGCCGAAGCCCTTCATCATAAGGACCAAAATGATGCGGCGATCCTTCAGAATAACCAGCTGTTCGCGCACGCTCGACGAAACGTCGGTCGATCCCGAACGCGGCACCGAAACCAGCAGCATCACGGTAACAACGATCGCAACCGCTTCAACCGCCACGAAGGCCGCCTTGATGCCATACGCATCGGAGAGCAAGGTGCCCACAGGCGTGCCCAAAACACTGGCGACCGAGAACCCGGCGTATACGAACGAAATAATGCGGGGAGCCTTTTCCTGAGGAATGATATCGCTGATGAACGTCATTACTGTCGAAAGCGTAACACCCGAAACGATAGCCGTACAGATACGTGCGAGCATCAGGATCTCATAATTCGGTGCGAAGATGGCAAGCGTGTTGCCCACGTTGAAAACCACCAAGAAGGTAACGAACAAGGGGAAGCGTCTAAAGCGCCCCGTTGATAGCACGATAATGGGAGTCGACACCGCGTAGGCGATAGCAAAATAGCCCACCAAATTCCCCGCATCCGAAAGGCCGATCTGATACACCTCTGCCACATCGGGCGTGATGCCGATAACGATAAATTCGGCAAATCCTAACGAGAAACCAACGGCCACCATTGCGATCGTCGCTAACTTCATGCGCCCTGCACTGTATTCCACGAAACCACCTTATTACTATCTAACGAGCAACAAAAACGGCGCCTACCGCGCCGCCGAAGCCCACCTGTTCACACATAGCTCGCTATTTTAATTCTTTTTATGTTGAAGATTACGAGTTTTTGCAAAACAGAACATTGCGAAAGAGCATTGGCTCCGAGCGAACCTATTTGATCGACCTATTGGTCCACATCAATAGGACCCCTAAAACAGAATGCTCGCTATACCATTTCCCGCAAATGCTCGTATCATGGGAAATGAGCATTTGAGGAAGTGCTCAATGCGCAGGCGATTCAAATCGACGCTCAATACACCCATCGGGTCTTGAGCGGCGAAAAAGGGGAAGAAACGCTTTTGCGCACAAATGCGACGTATCGAATGCGTCGCACACAAACGAATAGAGGAGGGCATCATGAGGGGAAGCGACCACACTATTTTCGAGACCGGACAGATGGGGATCCCGCGGTTCGATCTAACGGACAAAGTCGCTATCATCACAGGCGTAGGAAGCGAAATCGGCATCGGACGCGGCATTGCGCGAACGTTCGCCGCATACGGGGCGAAGCTCGTCGTTGCGGATATGCATAACGATAACATTCAGGCCCGTGCAAAAGAGATCGCTGCGGAATTCGATGCCGAAGTCATTCCTGTTCGCTGCGACGTGCGATGCGAAGAAGACCGAGAGAGCCTTGTCAGAACCGCCATGGATGCCTTCGGGCGCATTGATATCCTGGTCAACAACGCCGGCGTTACACTGACTAACGATCAGCTTGCCATGGACGTTGACGAAGAAGAATGGGACCGTGTGGTGGATACCGACTACAAGGCAGTGTTCTTCCTTACCCAGCGCGTTGCAAAGATCATGATCGAACAAGAACGCGGCAACATCATCAACATCGCTTCAGTAGTGGCGCGCGTAGCGTCTACGCGTATGCTGCCCTATTCATCCGCCAAAGCGGCCGTTGTGCAAATGACCCGCTGCATGGCCTTCGAATGGGCGCGCTTCAACATTCGCGCCAACTGCATTTGCCCTGGTTACATTGATACCAATATGACTCAAAGCACGCTCAATAAGCCCAAAGCGTACGAGGCCATCACCCGCCCCATTCCCCACAACCGCAAAGTGGGTGACCCCATGGATATTGCTGCTGCGGCGCTGTTCTTGGCCAGCGATTGCTCGGATATGGTCAACGGCACCCCGCTCTACGTTGATGGGGCTCGTTCTATCTGGTAAAAACCAAAGGGAGATGCGCTTCAGCTGCACATCTCCCCTTCTTGTTGGTCGGGAGCGTATTTCTAGGCGTCCTGCCACACCTCTTCTGCGACCGACTTGATGAGTGCGATCTTGTTCCACTGGTCTTCGTCGGTGATGATGTTGCCTTCTTCGGTCGAAGAGAAGCCACACTGAGGACTAATGCACAGCTGCTCGAGCGGAACGAACTGAGATGCCTCTTCGATACGCGCCTTAAGGTCTTCCACGTTCTCCAGTTCACCCGACTTACTGGTAACCAGACCCAGAACCACCTTTTGATCAGCGATGTGGGACAGCGGCTCGAATCCACCTGCGCGGTCGGAATCGTATTCCAGGAAGAAGCCATCGACAGCCAAGTTCGGGAACAGGATAGGAGCGACCGGATCATATCCGCCAGAAGAGAACCACGTAGAGCGGAAGTTACCGCGACAAATATGGATCGTCACCGCAAGATCCTCCGGCTTGTCCTCAAGAGCGGCGTTGATCAGGGCCACATACGACTTTGCGAGAGCATCCACGTCGAATCCACGCGCTTCATATACCGCACGCTTGTCCGGGTCGCACAATTCGCCCCAGCCCGTATCGTCGAACTGCAAGTAGCGGCAACCCGCATCATAGAACGCCTGCACGGCCTTTCGATACGCTGCAGCAATATCGTCAAAGAGCAGCTGCTCGTTGTCCGCGTAACGCTCGATAGGCTGGTAGTTCTCTTCTCGAACGCAGCAAATAAGATGGAGCATCGTAGGCGAAGGGATCGTCTGCTTCACCAGAGCGTCACCCGCCAAGCGCTGCGTTGCCTTGAAATGATCAATGAACGGATGGTTCTCGAAATCGACCTTGTCTTCGATGACCACCGTCTTCGACTTGGGCTGGTGTCCCTGAAACTCGACCGACCAATGCTCTGCGCCTACTTCCTTCGCACCAACGAGTTCCGTCAGAAAATCAAGGTGCCACATGGAACGCCTGAATTCGCCGTCGGTCACCGCATGCAATCCCGATGCCTTCTCCTTTGCGATGAGCGCTGCGATCTCTTCATCTTCGATAGCGGCAAGGTCCGCCTTCGAGATGGCTCCCTGCGCAAATTGCTCACGTGCTTCCTTTAAGCGTGCTGGGCGCAAGAAACTTCCTACGACGTCATAACGAAAGGGGGCAGATGCTTTAACCATGAGTAACTCCTTAAAAATGGACGGTATTCATACAGTTGCCGATAGGCCGATGACCTCGGGTATCGGGCCAGGAGTCAGTATACGGGAGCTTTGTACCGCGTGGTTAGAGCAGTATTCAGTAGTAAGATATCAGGTTTTCCGATAGGCCCACGCACACGAGGGGCGACGCGGCGCACAGCACAAAGCGGTCGAAAGCCTCAGCAAGGAAGATCGACGGGGGCACGATGGCGCGACACACGACGAGCCGCCGAAGCGCGGTACGACGAACCACGCTAGGGAAGATGTGCCAGATCGACCACGCGCGTCGCAAGGCGCTTCATGAGCGCATCGGAATGCGTTACCAGGACGAGCCCCACCTCGCGTTCGCGACAATAATCAAGCAGTACCCGCCAGATCTGCACCTGAGTCACCGCATCGAGCATGGTGGATATTTCATCGGCGATCAGAAAGCGCGGCTCGACCCGCAATGCGCGCGCAATGCAACAGCGTTGCAGTTCGCCGCCCGACAATTCACGCGGGAAGCGAGAGAGCCATTCTTCACGGATCCCGAGCTGACGCAGCAGACCTTCGTCGATGCTCCCTGCCTCTTTAAGGGAAGATTCGATGCGCAAAAGCGGATCGAGCATGTGCTCGGGATGCTGCCCGATCATCTGCACCGGACATGCCGCGGCGGGCTTTTTCGCGGACAGAGCGCCACGCGCAGAACGGGCGCCTGACCTCCGAACTCCACCCAGAGGTTCACCATCAAGCAGCACTTCGCCCTCCTGAGGCGCGGCGTAGCCCGCCAGCAATCGGCAGAGCGTGGTCTTACCGAATCCCGAAGGAGCAGATAACGCCACTCGCTCATGGGAAGCGAACGAAAGCGAGTAGTCCGACATCACGGTCTTCTTGCCATAAGAAAACGTTACCTTGCGCAATTCCAGCGTGCTCATGCGTCTTCACCATCCGTATCATCAACGGCAAAATCATGCTCAGGGAGCGCATGCCACAGCATCTTACTGAAAGGATGGGCCAGCAAGTCGGGCGATGCGAAATTGGCCACCGCCGTTTCTTCCACCACCGTGCCGTCCTTGAACACCGCCACGCGATCGGCAACACGCAGAGCGAGTTCTATATCGTGCGTAATAAGCAGCACGCCCTTGCCTTCATTCGCGAAGGCACGAAAATCATCCATGGCCTTCACGGCCAGTTCCAAATCGAGTCCCGGCGTGGGCTCGTCAGCGATAATGAGCCGCGGATCGTTCATAAGTGCCGTGCACAGCAGTACGCGACGCGCCATGCCACCCGAAAGCTCGAACGGGTAGAGCGACTCCACCCCCTGATCCAGTCCATAGCGCTCGAACAATTGACGACGCCGCTTCGCGCTTCCACCGATCTGCTTGCCCACCTTCATAAGAGGATCGAGCGACTTCACGCTTTGAGGCACGAAGGCGATTTCCGAACCGCGCAGCTTCGCCAAGCTCTCGGCGTTCTGCAATTCGCCATCGTAATAGATGGTTCCTTCAACGAACGCATTGGTGGCGTACAGACCCATGAGCGCATCCGCCAGAAGCGTCTTGCCCGAACCGGATGCCCCTACGATGGCAAGAATCTCTCCCGCATGGACCGAAATGCTCAAGCGATCTATTACGTTATGCGTTGTTTGAGTGCTGCCTAGAAGGCCCTCACTCTGATCATACATAGCGAACCCGATGCTCAGATCTTCCACCTGAAGAAGGTGATGACCTCCCGCATGATGACTTGAATCAGCATGGGAATGTCCATGGTGGAATTCCTGATGGACGTGAGTAAGTGTCAAATGGTCGACCGTCATCGATTCCCCCTATTCCTGCGCTCGCGCGGGGTCGAGAAGGCGGCGAAGCCCCTGCCCTGCTCGGTCGAACAAAAGCACGACCAGCAACAATGCCAAGCCAGGGAACAGTGCCAGCCACCACATGCCCACCGAAAGGTAGTTCATCGATTCGCTTAAGATAATGCCAATAGCAGGCTGCTCGGGCGGAAGACCGAAGCCCAAGAACGTGATCGCCGCCTCATGCAAAATAGCGTGCGGGAAAAGCAGGATCAAGCCGACCAAGTACTGCGGCAGCACTGCGGGCAAAATATGGCGCACCGCAATGGAGAACGAGCTCTGCCCTAGAGCACGCGCCGCTTCCACATAGGAGCTCTGCTTCACCTGCAGCACTTCTGCGCGAATAACGCGGCATAAACTGGGCCAATGCGTAAGCGCAACGCCAATCGCAACACCCCAGAAGCCCTTGCCGAGCGCATACGAGATAAGCAGCAGAAGCACAATGTGGGGAATACCTAGCATGAGGTCGATCAGCCACGTTACCACCGCATCGACCTTCTTGCCACCCAGCGCAGCCGCCATGCCCAGCACCAATGCAATGATCGATGAAACGAACGCTGCCATGAGCCCAATGCCAATGCTGGTCGAAAGACCCGCGATGGTACGCACCAGCATGTCTCTGCCTAAGTTGTCAGTACCGAACAGATGCGCCAGACTGGGTGCTTCGCGGCTTATGGAAAGATCGGTGGACATCGCCTGCGGGGTCAGCAGGAGCCCCACCACCGCAACTGCAACAAGCACCGCTGCCGAAACAATGCACATGATCTTCGTCTGCTTTCGATTGTTCATGCGACGATTTCGCGGAGCATGGAACAAGGTCAGCGAACCGAAGGCACCTCCGTTCGTAGCAGATCCCTGCTTCGCCTCGCCCGCCTGTTCAGCTGCCGTACGCATAAAACTCACAGCGCATCACCTCCCCGCTTAATACGAGGGTCGATCACGCGATATAGTATGTTGGCTATCATATTGCCGCCGAACACTATCGCGGCTGAAACCAACGTGATTCCCACGAGCAGTGCAACATCGCTGCCAACACCAGCGGTCACCGCCGCTTGGCCCAAACCTGGATAAGAGAACACCTGCTCCACCAGAACCGAGCCCCCGAATATCTCTGAAACAGAAGCGAACTGCAGAGAAATGGCCGGCAGCGCCAAATTGCGAAGCCCATGAGCCCTTGCCGCTTGAAAACGCGACATACCGCGCGCCTGAGCGAATCGAATATAGTCGCTTTCCATGATGTCTATCGTCTTCTCGCGCGTATGCAGCGCGATGTTGGCAACGCCAATGACCGATAAGGTAAGCGCCGGCAGAACCATGTGATGCAACGAATCAAGCACGGTAATATCAGCGGCGCTCTTTCCAATAGGAGCGGAGAAGCCCAGCGGAAACAACCCGAGCCACACCGAGAACACCATGAGCATGATCAACCCCAACCAGAAGGTCGGGGTCGATGCCAATATGAAACAGTATCCCTTGATGATGCGATCAATGAGCGTTCCTTGCTTGATGCCGGCGATGACACCCATGATCAGACCGAACACGCCACTCAAGACCCATGCGAACAGCATGAGCGCCAACGTGTTGAGCGACCTATTCGCTAGGACCTCCGTCACCGGTGCATTGAAGCGTAACGACGTTCCCATGTCTCCCTGGAACAGCGCGACCACCCAGTTGATGTAGCGTTCCCAAATGGGCACATCAACGCCCCAATAGCTGGCCAGCTGTGCACGCTGTTCAGCACCCATGCTGGCATAGGCCGACTGTCCGACGTTCGCCTGCACCGGATCGATGGGTGACATACCCACAAGAAAGAACACCACAATGCTCACGCCCACCATGAGCAGGGCGAATTTAACTAGATTTCGCGCTATCGCTTGTATCATTTACGCAGACCAGCTCCATTGATCAACGTTATTCACCAACGACCAGCCATGTCCGTGAGGATGGGGCTTCTGTTCGGCGACCTGCAGGCTTCCTCGCTTGAAATACAGGTGGTCGACGTTCGCGAACCAGACCCATGTCGCAGCCCCCTGTGGAGCCACGCCATCAGTTCCATCCCACTGAGCCAGTTTCCATTCAGTATACGAATCTTCCACGTTCGGCTTAGCGAGCGCCGCGTCCATATGAGCGTCAACGGTTGCGTTTTCGTAGCTTGCGTAATTACCTACGCCGCTCGAGTACAGCAGATCATACATCTGAGTAGGACTGTTCGCACCCCAGCCCCACAGCACGGAATCGGAGAACTCGTGGGGATACAGATCGTCCCAACCAGCACCATGGATATCGATCTTGATACCGAATCCCGCCATCTGATTCGCGAATTCAGAAGCGAGTGCTTGACGCACCGAATCGCTCGAACTGTAATATAGGTCGAACTGCGCACGAATACCATCTTTGACCAGAACACCATCGTCACCGGCAACCCAGCCACCTTCTTCTAAGATCTTGCGCGCCATATCTGCATCGGTCTTCACGATCATGTCCTCCGAAGCCCACGGCGTTCCGTCCGCCACACTATAGGCGGGGGTGCCGTATCCCGACAGCACGTTTTCGATCATCGTGTCGCGATCGACGGCATAGTTCATAGCGCGGCGCAGCGCCACGTCCTGGGTGACGTTGTTGCCCAACGGATAGTCGTTCTCTCCATCCTTCTTCGTGCCTTCAGCAGGAACGCTCGGGAACGAAATGCCTCGACTGTCGACCGATTTACACACGAACAGATCGTAATCAGACGGAGTGGACTTCGCCATGGTGGCTGCCGTGTAAGCAATGTCCACTTCCTTTGAGTTAGCGGCGGCAAGAGAGGCGTCCTCTTCCATGAACACCACAATGACGCGCTCCATCTTCGGTGCGGTTCCGTAATAATCAGGGTTGGCTTTCAAGATGACCTGCTGACCCTGATCCCACTGCTCCAACATGTAGCGGCCCGAGCCAATGGGGTTCGCACCATAGGTAGCCGAATCGTACGCGTTCGCCGGCACGATGCCCACTACCGCGAGCGTGTACAAAAGCGCATTGAACGGCTTGTTCATGCGTAACTCGACCGTGAAGTCATCCACCGCAACGGCTTCCGCGACCATCGAAAGATCAGCTTCTGCGGCTTCAGCGTTGTTGATGCCGTTAATGGTGAAAGCGACATCGCGCGCGGTCAACTGCTCGCCATTGGTGAAATATGCGTCTTCGCGAATCGTGAAGGTCCACGTCATGCCATCTTCACTGCAGCTGTAGGACGTAGCCAGGTCATTCACGAAGTTGAGATCCTGGTCCGTAGTGATGAGCGTCGACTGGATAAGCGGTTCATGCACGTGCTCGCCGCAGCCCCACGAGAACATGGGATCGAATCCTGCAGCGGGCTCTGATCCGGTGGTCATGGAGACGACCACTTCGTTCGCGTTGCCCGTCACCGAAGCGCCATCGACCACTTTCGGACTCGAACTGCATCCCGTAAGAAAGGTCGTCAAGCCACCGAATGAAATCGCGGCTGCCCCTACTCCAGCAAGCTTTATGAAGTTACGTCTGGTAAATTCCATGGTCATTCCTTGATCTATCCGGTACGGCTCATTTCCCATCACTTCATGTGCAGGTCCCGATCGCATTCCGATCGCTCCGCACTGTTACGTTTTTTGGGTTCGTAACACAGTGCAGTGTAGCACAGTGGTGTTACGAAACAATATTCCGTATCACTTCTGCGGTAAGTGGCACGCTCGCGGACCTGCGCGTTCCTTTGCACGCCTTTGCGCCGTACGCTCCTTTCGTACCTCCACGCACCTTCGCGCCCTACACGCTTCTCACACCCCACATACCTTCGCGGATCTTCTCGAACTTCCGCGAAAGCGCGCTCCCGAAAGGGGCTTTCAATTTGGTTTCCTTTATGGCGCTTCGGGTGCGTGAAAGCTACCATGAAAGAGTGTTTTCGCGCTGTGCATCGCGCGAATAAAGAGGAAAAACGGAGGGAAACATGAATCAGGAAAATGTTATCCGTTGGGGTGTGATAGGCTGCGGCGATGTTGTCGAGACGAAGAACGGTCCCGCGCTCTATCTTGCCGATGGCTCCGAATTAGTCGGCATCTGGAACCGCACCAAGTCGAAAGCAGAAGAATGGACCACCCGCCACGGGCATGGGCGCGTGTTCGATTCCATGGAAGAGCTTCTGGCCTGCCCCGAGATCGATATCGTCTACGTTGCGACAACGCCTAACTGCCATAAAGACCAAGCCATCGCGGTAGCTCAAGCGCATAAGCACTGTTACCTGGAAAAACCCATCGCACTGTCGTGGGAAGAAGCGCAGGAAATTCGCGCCGCATTTGAAAAGAGCGGGACGCGCTGCTTCGTGGCTCATTATCGCCGTGGAATGCCCCGCTACAAGGAAGCGAAGCGGCTTCTTGATTCGGGCGCCATTGGCAAGGTGCGCGGTGTGCAGGTCATTCGCACCCAGCGCCAAACCGCCGAAGAGATGCTTCCCGAAGACCAGAAGCCCTGGCGCGTGCGCGCTGACATTTCGGGCGGAAGCCACTTTTACGAAGGTGATGCCCACATGCTCGATCTAGTGGACTATCTCGTGGGTCCCCTCGCCCAGTTCGATCTTCAGGTAACCAACGAAACTGGTTACTATCCCGCTGAAGATATTGTTTCGCTTTCAGGCATTACCGAAGATCGCGTGGTGGTTTCCGGCATGTGGTGCTACGCCACCTATAAGGCGATCGACCGTTTCCTTATATTTGGCGACAAAGGCAGCCTCGAATTCTCTTATTACAACAACGAAGCGCCGCTGCGTCTCGAAACATTGCCAGAAGATCCCGAGGCGCAGATCGCCCACGAAGGGGTCATGGGCGGCACGCGGAAAGAGCCCGAAATGGTCGTGCGTGATATTCGCCCGACCGTTGACCCGTATCCTGGCTTAGGGCAGGTGCAAGACATCGTCGATGAGCTACGCGGTGTTCCGGGCCGGTTCTGCGCAAGCACCCTCGAAAGTGCGCTCAGGACGCTACGCATCACGTACGCTGCCCGCGAACAAATGAAGACGAGGTAGACGTCCTCGGGGGGCGCCGCTACGAACGCCCACGCCCCAAAGCCGCTCCGCACATCTTCGTCGCCCGCGGCAGCCCAGATGCCCGCGCCACTCGTGCGCCGTCGAGACCCAGAGACGTTCCATGCGTCACCCAAGCCGCTTCGCGCATCAACCAAAACACCTCGCAACGACCCTTTGTTGTGAGGTGTTTTTTGCGGCGTTCGACCACGTTCGCCAACCCGCTCATTGACGCGCTTTTACGCTCGCCGGACAACTTCTACCACTCGGGCGTAGAGCATATGAAGCAAATGTGTAGGACTTTGTCAAATCGATGAATATCGTTTGCAAAAATCGAACGTCTTGATTTATGAAAATACCTGATGGTTGCCGATGTTTCTCCCTGTGAACATTTTGAACGCGTTTCGCATATCAAGCGAATTTTATAACCCGTTTAAAAAAAGAAAATTCCCGCTCCATAACATGCCAATCCTGTTAGTATGATGCGCGCTGCCCCACACGGCAGCTAACACATATTGAACCGCGTAGCCCTATTCGTAAACAGACCGTAAAGGAGCATCATCAATGGCCTCGACGCTCACCGCTTCGAGAACGTATTCTCGCTCACATGCACGCGCATGCATCGCGCTTCTTGTCGTGCTTGGCTTTGCGCTTGGTTGTTCTGAATTCGTTGTCATTGGTATTGAAGAGCAGATCACTCACGCCATGAACGTGCCGCTGGCTCGCGCAGGCGAACTGATCAGTTATTTCGCGGTCACTTACGCGGTAGCTACACCACTTCTGGCGCTTTTCACGGGTCGTTTCCGTCGCTTCCATTTACTGGTCGCCTATCTTGTTCTTTTGTGCATGGGCAACTTGATATCGCTTCTTGCTCCCACCTTCGAGATCCTGTTGGTGGGTCGCGTCTTCATCGGTGCGGTATCCGGCGCAGTGCTTGCTATCGGCGTTACCTATCTTCCAGAATTGGTACCCGCCGACCAGATCTCGCGCGTTATTTCCGTTATCTATGCGGCGTTCTCCATTGCTATGGTCGTCTCGACTTCCATGGGCAAAATGATCGCCGAGATCTTCAACTGGCACACCACCATGTTCGTAATGTTCGCGCTTGTTGCAGTAGCGGGTATTGCCCTGGCACTCGTTCTTCCGAAGACCAGCCCGAGCGACGAGCCCTGCACTGCACGCGAACAGTTCCGTCTGCTTAAGGACCCTCGCTCCATCGCGGGTATTTCGGTCTTCGTGTTCGGCGTTGGCTCCGTGTATGTGTTCTACGCTTACATCACTCCATACCTGGAGAACATTCTGGGCATGGATCCCCTTACCGCAAGCGGCACCCTTATGTGCTTCGGCATCATGTGCATGGTCTCTAACCTTGCATCGGGTTGGCTCGACTCTCGCTTCGGCATGAAGGCCCTCCTCGTTGTGTTCGTTGTTCAGGCTGGCCTTCTGCTGGCGCTGTACGCAGCCGGTTCGCTGACGACGCTCGCTTTCATACTGCTGCTCGCCATCGGCCTTTCGATGTATTGCGTTTCCGTGCCTTGCATTTCCATGTTCATGCGCACTGCTCGCGAAGAGTATCCCAAGGCACTTACCTTGGCTGCATCGCTGGAGCCTATGGCATTTAACATCGGCATTGCGTTCGGCACCGCGATCGGTGGATCAGTCGTTGCGAACGTGGGCATGAGCTACGTTGGCGCCTTCGGAGCGATCTTCTCGCTGGTAGCGTTCCTGCTCGTGGCAGCCACCCTCCACTTGGTACGTGCAAAGGAACAGGGTCACGCCCACAAGCACCATCGCCGCAAGCACCACGTGTGGGCTTAAAGGCTTAGCCGCTCGGCACGCAGAGGAGAATCCCATGATGCAATCATTCCAGCCCGCAACGCCTTCTGATCTTCCCGCATTCCGAGTAGGTCACGCGCAAGACAAAGCCGCAGGCACCGGTTGCACGGTCATCCTGGCTCCCGAAGGCGCGGTTTGCGGCGTCGACGTCCGCGGAGGCGGACCCGCCACGCGCGAGACCGACCTGCTCAAGCCCGAGAACATGATCGAAACCATCCATGCGGTGGTGCTTTCCGGCGGCAGCGCATTCGGACTCGAAGCAAGCTGCGGCGTGATGGACGAACTATCTCAGCGCAGCATCGGCTTTACCTTGGGGCCCGCATGCGTTCCCATCGTCACTGGTGCCTGCTTGTTCGACCTTCTCGTGGGAGAGAACTCTCACCCGGACAAAGCAATGGGTCGCGCAGCGACCATCGCCGCATTCGAGCGCACGAACGAACTGGAGCAGGGCAACATCGGCGCCGGATGCGGCGCGACCGTAGGCAAATTCGGCGCACCCGAACGCGCCATGAAGAGCGGCCTCGGCTGGGCAGGGTTGCGCCTTGGGTCGGTCGTTGTAGTGGCACTCGTAGCAGTGAACGCCCTCGGCCATGTGCGAAACGCGAACGGAGATTGGATCGCGGGCGAACTCGACGACAATGATCGCGTGCTCGACCCGATCGCCGCCATGCTCAACGCGGCAAGCGCTCTGCAGGCGAGCGGAGCGGCGGCATCTGAGGCGGTCGCGGGCGGCGCGATTGACCCCAGTTCAACATCCCCCGAAGCGATCGCGGCTAATGCGGCTGTATCCGACTCGGCCCCCGACCCCACATCCGCACCCTGCACGAACACTACCATCGGTTGCGTCTTAACCAACGCGAAACTCACCAAGGCACAAGCGACAAAAACGTCTTCCGTTACCCATGACGCTTACGCGCGTTCGATTAAGCCAGTTCACACCTCGAACGATGGCGACACCATTTTCACGTTCGCGTCGGGCGAAGTGGAAGCGCCCCTCGATATGGTCGCGGTAATGGCGACCGAAGCCATGCAGGCGGCTATAGAGAACGCCGTAAATAATGCCGAAGGCGCTTATGGCCTCAAGGCAGCGAAGGACATCACAAACGCTAAACCCAAATGCTCATAGCGGCGGTACCTACCACGATGAGGGCAAGGCCAATCGCCGCGCGAACAGAGAGCCGTTCTTTGAACACCAGCCACACGAAGGCGATCGAAACCAGGATGGACAGCTTGTCGATCTGCACCACAACGCACCTAACGCACCCCGCGCAAAACCATATCTTCCACACCAAGAGGGTGCTATAATCTAAATCGAACGGTGCCCCGCCAAGCCGGGCAGCATTGTTCGTTTGCTTAAAGCCGGGTTACTTTTCGAGGGTCTCCCGGCTTTTTTGCGCCTGTTCAATACCGTTCGCTCCTACTCCTTCCGAATCAGGCATAGCCCGATTATTCCGATGACCACCAAAAGCAACTGACACATTGCGTTAATTGTTTCAGCGTCCATAAGCAACTCCAATCTCTTGAAGCTGCCCGAGCAAGGCAAAGCACCTGCGGTTATTCTAGCAAGCTTGCCGCTCTTTATTTGACCCAGAGACGGTCAATGCGCAAGATATCACCGTGCCATCCGTACCCTGCTGCCAGATTATTTATCCTGGTCTGCTACTTTTTGGAATTAGATTCCGTTGCAGTAGCTTGGGCGTACAGCTTAAACAGATGGACCACGATCTTTTCTTCATCGCCATCGAAATCGACGCCGTAAGCCTCTTCGACTGCCGCATCAAGCGCTTTGTGGGCAGCAAGCAAATCGGCCGGCATTTTGTCTGGGTCATAGAGGTCTGCGAGGGTTTTACCTGGGTGAGCTTCGCGCGCATCCAAGGCGCCTTGCGCACATTGCTCTATCTTCGTACGCACCTCTTGAGGCACGGCCTCTTCAACAGGGATATTGAGGTTGCCTACCGCGCCCGGCCAGATGAAGTTGTTATACACCACTCCACCCGAATAGCGATAATCGCTTTTCAGACGTCCTGCGACCGTCCTCATCCATGCGTTGTGGAACTGGGATGTGAGTATTCCGAAATGGTAAAGCGTAGCGTTAGGAATAAGCTTAACGAGGTTGCTACAGAGCGCGTCGGGGCTGATAAATCCCATGGGGATGTAGCGTCTGCGCTCCGAAGACACTTCAGGTATAAGGACGGAGGTTCTATTCGGCAAATTCTCCACATGAAAACGTTGGGGTCTATCTGCTATTTTGCGCGTTGGTGCACTTTTTGAAGCAAGGCGATACTCGCGTACTGCTTCGATGCGCTTACGACATTCCGGCAAAGCATCTAGTTGTTCAGAGGTTGCTTCACCTAGCCATAAAACCCAACGCGGTTTTCCCTTTATGAATTCATCAGAGCCAATCCATGGATGAAAAAACGGCTTAGCCCCAGGCTCCTTTGCAAGAAAATCCCACATATCAGCTTCTTTGAATAGATAGTTTCCCCCATCGATAGGCTTATTCCCTATTCCGATTTTCGGCACATCGCAAAGCGGCTTACTACGGTTCCAGATAAAAACATCAGGCGCATCTTTAAGATAAGCATTGATCGTCTTCAGTTGCAGAACTGCCTCATCTGCATCAGGTCCCGCATGATGGTATAGAGTTTTAAAACCTCCAAGCTTTGAAAAACCCACTATGACGCAAAATACATGAGCTTGATCGTTCGCCTCGTTGATCCAGCGAAACGTGTCATGAGCGAAGTCTATGCGAACTCCGAGCTCAAACAGAGGTGCCCAAATATTTGCTACCTGCTCTCCTTGGCAAATTGAATTGGTAGAAACGAAGGCACATCGAACAAGATGGTCCTCGATGTATCCCGCAGCCTTCATGTACCATCCAGCTACATAATCGATGTTCCCACTATTCTTTGCCCCGTTATACACGTCAGCAATTTCGGCCTTTTGTTCCTTGTTTTGATTGCGTGCGCCCAAAAATGGGGGATTCCCGCAAATGAAACTGCACCCTTCAGCAGGCAGCACGTCATTCCAGTCCATGCGAAGAGCATTGCCTTCATGGATGTTGGGATTCGATTTCAGGGGCAAGAAACCGAACGGCGCAAGCACGATTTCCTGCGTCGCTTCCATCATCTGCTCTTCAGCGATCCACAGTGCGGTTTTAGCTACTGACACCGCGAAGTCATTGATCTCGATGCCGTAAAACTGCGAAAGGGAAACCTTGATCAGACTTGCAGCATCTACATCAAAAGAAACCTGGTCACCCTGCAAAGACTCGATCACGCGGTTTTCCAGCTTACGCAAAGACAAATAGCTCTCGGTCAAAAAATTTCCCGATCCGCACGCAGGATCAAAAATGTTCAAGCTGGCGAGCTTGTGCTGGAACGCTCGGAGCATCACTTTGCGGTTCTTCTCAACCTTCTCCCCTTCGATGTCCTCCAACTCTTGCGTCAGATCGTTCAAGAACAGCGGGTCAATGACCTTGTGGATGTTCTCGATCGAGGTGTAGTGCATGCCTCCCGCGCGACGCGTTTCAGGGTTCAAGGTGGACTCGAAAACCGCACCGAAAATAGTAGGGCTGATTTTCGACCAGTTGAACTTTTGGGACGCTTCCAAGAGAAGATCGAGCCTTATCTGGTCGGTAAACTGGGGAATGATAATATCAGCATCTTTTGAATACAAGCCGCCGTTTATATACGGAAATGCCAACAAGTCTTCCGACAAGTACGGATCGCGCTGCTCTACTGGAGTGTCCAAAACTTCGAACAGTTCAGTGAGCACAGTACGCATCTGCGACGACTCAAACTGTTTCATGTAGTTCAAGAAAGCGTCTTTATGTTGCAGCAATCCGGCATCTTCTGCATACAGCAAAAACACCAAGCGAACAACGAGCACGTTGAGCGAATACTGCTCACGCTTGTCTGCTTCGATGTCCTTATACTGAGCGGAAAGCTGAGCATGCAGCTTTCCTACGATTTCGCCCGCTTGAACGGACAGCTGCTTCTCTTGTTCAATGCGGGAATGCTTCTTGTCCGTAAAGAAGGAAAGCCGATACGTCTCATCGGCCAAATTCTCTAAAAGAATGCTTTCGAATTGATCAGGGTCTTCCTTGTCCTGATCGTAGATTCTGATTTCGTCAAAATTACAGGTGATGATCCACCGAGGACGGATCGAATAAGGAAGGTTCTCTGCATACCAACGCGCCTGCTGGTAGGGCGTTTCCGGACCGACTTTTTTGCTTCTTATCGAAGCATCATCGAGGAGGCAGCCCCCCCCCGTGCCTGGCCTGCCCTTTTGTTCTATCAGGATACCCATATCCTCATAGAACACATCTATCTTGCGGCCTTTTACTTTACGCTCGAATTGCAGAACATGAGTAGCGTTCGGGATACCAAGAACTTCTTCCAGAAGCTGAATCCAGAAAGAGCGCGACTGCTCTTCTTCGTTGCCTGGCTCATTGAGCCATCGTTCGACGAATTTCTTTGCGTTCGCTTTCTGTTGCGCTGGGTTCATCAAAGCCGCCTAAAAAGTTGGTGAACAAACTTTTTTAGTTTACCGGATACCCCCCCCCGACAATATGGCTAAAAGAAAACCCTAGCCATAAATACAAAACAAACAGTCGGACTAAATGTCGGGCGTTTTCAATACATTAGCTTTTTCGCAGCTGAAAAAGAAAAACAGGCCAGACAAGAAACCTTGTCTGGCCTGCGATTTTCATGGAGCCAACGGCCGGACTCGAACCGGCGACCTACGCATTACGAGTGCGTTGCTCTACCAACTGAGCCACGTTGGCGCTCGTGACGCTTGCGAATAAGCGCCCAAGAAGTATATCTAAGAACGAATATTTACGCAAGGATGGTTCGAGGTCTTTTTTCGCACCGATCCGCGGGCTGGCTAACGGACGGGCGCGGATCGGCAGGCCAACGCGCGAGTGGGCGGCTAGCGTACGTGCCGCCGCCCGCGCGTCGCCAACCCGTTCGCCCGACCGCTGACGCGCTGACCCGCCCGCCGCAGCGTCGGCCCACCCACCCGCACCACCCACACACCCTCCACCAGCCGAATCATTCGACCTGTTCACAGCCTTAACACAGACGTTACGTATACGAAACACACAGCTCTTAGCCTAAACAGCACATATGCACTGCCCCCGCGAAAAGGAAATCCCATGGCAGCATTCGAACGAATTTCTTGCGGCATCGATGGACTCGACACCATCTTCGACAACATACGACTAGGCGACAACGTCGTGTGGCAGCTGTCATCGCTCTCCAACTTCCGCACCTTCGTCGATGCATTCGTCTCCCAGTGCGTTCGCGACAACCGCCCGCTCATCTATGTCCGCTTCGCATCGCACGAACCACTGGTCGAGCCGCAACCGGGAATCACCATCCACGAGCTGAATCCCCACAAGGGCTTCGAAGCGTTCACCATCGAAGTGCGCGAAATAATCACCCGCACCGGACGGGACGCCTGCTACGTATTCGACTGCTTGAGCGAACTTCAGGCGGCCTGGTCGGCGGACCTCATGATGGGCAATTTCTTCCGCGTCACCTGCCCTTACTTGTTCGAGCTGGACACCGTCGCCTACTTCCCTATCATTCGCGGCGGCCATTCGTTCCAAACCATCGCCAAGATCCGCGACACCACCCAGGTCCTGATTGACGTATACACCGGCTCCGAGAACGACCTGTACATCCATCCGCTCAAAGTGTGGAACCGCTACAGCGAGACCATGTTCTTGGCGCACCGCTACTCCTTGGAAACTGAGCAAATATCGGCCCTGACCGACGGCATGGAAGCCAGCACGTTCTACGCGCTGGCCAACGCCGAAGCCGAAGCGGCACCTGACCGCAACACCGACAGCTGGGACCGCTTTTTCGCCGCGGCTCAGTTCGATAACCAACAGGGCACCCTCACCGATGCCACCTGCACGAAGATGTGCAACATGATGATCACCAAGGACCAGAAGATGCGCGAAATGGTCAGGCGCCACTTCACTCCTACCGACTATTTCGAGATCCGCAACCACATGATAGGGACGGGCCTCATTGGCGGCAAAGCCTGCGGCATGCTGCTCGCCCGCAAGATGATCCAGCTGCAGGCCCCTGACGTCTATCGGCACCTTGAACCGCACGATTCGTTCTACCTGGGGTCGGACGTTTTCTACTCATATCTCGTAGCGAACGACCTGTGGACCACCCGCATCGCGCAGCGCAGCGAAGAGGGCTTCATAACAGAAGCGCCCGCGCTCGCCGAAGGCCTGATGAACGGAGAATTCCCCGACGACATCCGCGACCACTTCATGCGCATTCTGGACTACTACGGCCAATCACCCATCATCGTCCGCTCGAGTAGCTTCCTGGAAGACGGCTTTGGCAACGCTTTTGCCGGCAAGTACGAATCCGTGTTCTGTGCGAACATCGGATCGCTCGAAGAGCGGCTCGATGCCTTCGAAGCCGCCGTGCGCCGCGTGTACGCTTCCACCATGAATCCTTCCGCGCTCGAATACCGCCGCCGCAACGGTCTCGATCGCAAAGAAGAGCAGATGGCGCTCCTTGTAATGCGCGTGAGCGGATCGCACTATGGCGGCCACCTGTTCATGCCCACGGCCGCGGGGGTGGGTTATTCCCACAGCACGTATCGCTGGTCGGAATCTCTTGACCCCGGAGCGGGAATGCTGCGCTTAGTCGCGGGGCTTGGAACGAAGGCGGTCGACCGAACCCAGTCGGACTATCCGCGTATCGTGAGCCTAGACAAGCCGCTCGCTCGGACCAACCAGACCTGGGCGAGCAAGCATCGTTACTCCCAGCACAACGCCGATGTTCTGGACCTGAAAAAGCGCACGGTAACCGAATGCAACGTGCTCGACTTGGCAGAAGTGTTCCCGCGCTTCGCCCAGCAGGCCGTGTTCGAGCATGATCGCGAAGCCGAAGGACGTCTGCGCGAACGCGGGCACTACCGCCCCGTTCTATTCGCATCGTGCCAAGGGCTAGCCGAGAATCGCGAATTCACCGCCCTCATGAAGACCATGCTTTCCACACTCGAAAACTGCTATCAGCACCCGGTTGACATCGAATACACCATCAACGTCGGGAAAGACGACCAATTCGTGGTGAACCTGCTGCAATGCCGCCCGCTGCATCTGCTTCAGTCGGGAAAGAAGATCGCCCTACCCGACCTTCCTCGCAAAAACACGCTCTTCAGCATCGTGAATTGCGCCATGGGAAAGTCGCGCGTTACCCATATTGACGCGCTCGTAGTGGTCGACCCACTGCAGTATTACCGCTGCCCACACGCGCAAAAGCCCACCGTGGCGCGCCTCATTGGCCAGGTCAACAACTACTATCGCGCCACCGGCAAGAACTGCCTGCTGCTGGTACCCGGGCGCATCGGAACGTCTTCTCCCGAACTAGGCGTGCCCGTTTCGTTCGCTGACATGTGCAGTTTTATGGGAGTATGCGAAGTGGCATCTTCGGAGGCAGGTTATTCGCCCGAGCTTTCCTACGGAAGCCACCTGTTCCAAGATCTGGTCGAAGCCGACATTTACTACGGGGCGCTCTTGGAAGACCCCGATCAGGGCTACTACGATCCCACCTTCGTTAATCAGCTGAATGAGCGAACGCAGAACATTTTGCCCGAATCGGCCCACGCGTTATTCGGTGGAACCCCGATCGTGCGCGTATTCGAAAGCGACAGCAAACCCCTCACTTTGTGGCACGATCTCAGCAGCAACACCAGCGTATGTGGGTTCGCGCCGCGGGGCTGACGTGCGTGGCTTCGCGCTGGGCTGGTTCGTGCTTGCGCCTGCGAGCTCGCTCAAAGCTGGTTCGTGTGACGGGCGCAGGTTCGCGCTGAATTGACGCTAACTCGTGCGCACTAACGCATGCGGATTCGCCCGATGCCGATTCGGGTTAGCGTACTCGGTGGGGCTTCTTCCCCCAGTACACTTTCAAAAAGTGCCGCTTGGATGGGCCCACTTTACCCACCAGATCGAGTGTAGCCATTGCAGCATCATGGGCCGCATGAGGACGACGCAACGCTTCGCCACCGCTGAGCATGGTGTTCAGCCGGTCGGGATCTTCATGGATCTGCTGCAGTTCTTTGATAAGCTCCTCGGGCGTTTCGGCCTTAACCGCAGCCCCCGCAGAAGTGACCGTCAAAGTGTTCGCGCGCTCTTGGCCATACGAGCGCCCCACCAAAATGAGCGGCAATCGCGCGCACAAACATTCCGTGGTCGCCAGTCCGCCCGACTTGGCAACGATCAGATCGCTCGCCTCCATGAGACCGGGGATATCTTCCACGTAATTGAATACGCTCACGTTCTTCGTGCCTTTTTCATCAAAGTACCCGCGCAGCTGATCCGCGTATTCTTCATCGGCGCCAGCCAGAATGGCGAAATGCATCTGTGAGAACTCCGCCAACTTCGGCAAGATCTTATTCACGATCTCGCGGAACGGCATATAGGGCTGCGACAAACGCGCGCCCGCCATAACGATGACGTTGATCTTATCGTGCGGCAACCCGAAGCGATCGAGCACCGCCACACGATCGACCGGCTCCGAAAAGCCCTTACGCACCGGAATGCCCGTCACCTTAATGCGCTCCTTCGGCACCTTGCGAGGCAGCAGTTCTTTGACCATTTCGTCATCCGCGGCGCAGAACAGATCACAATCCAAGTGGGGCCACAGCCCTTCGGCGCCGTAGTCCGTCGGCACGCATACAACAGGGAACGGTTCGGGGGCCAGCATGCGCGCTGCAACCGCAGCATTAGCGGCAACGATGTGCGTTGCGATGATGGCAATGGGACGGCGCTTTTCGATCAGCTTCGTGAACTGCGAGAACATGCAGGGCGACCAGCCCCATCCGCCTGCCCACAGAAGGCGACCCGTCAAGAACCGATGCCACGTGAAGTCGTATATCGAATTGAAGACCACCGTCACATTCGCGGTCTTATCGCCGTCGAAGCGAACGCGGCCATAGTCAAGAATATCGAGCACTGCGATCTCTACATCATCGGGAAGCGCTGGATGCTTCCCCCGCAGGTCTTCCAGGGCTTGCGATACCGCCTGCGCGGCACTGCGATGCCCCGACCCGACAGAGGCATGAGCTACGATGATCAAAGGACGCGTCGAATTCTCATCACAACTGGTGGTTATCACGACGCCTCCTTTCTTTTTCACGCGCATCGTCGAATACAGCGTTCACGTTCAAATCAGTGTATCGTACCTGAATTGAGCAGGTTCTTGACCACTTTCACGTGAATCTAACGTTTTCATTTTAGACGGTTACTTTCAAGTCCGCGTCACTCAACGGCAAAAGCACTTGGTTACTTCACGCGAAAACCCAGCACACCGCACAAAAATGTTCAGCCCGCCCCACAACACGAGCGCGCATGTTCAAACGAATATCAGTCGAAGGCGAATCGCGTTGCAGATTCGTGCACCCTGGGCGACGAGTTTTGCGCCTCCCTCATGCACGCGCGGATCAAGCGAACGCGAGGGGAAGAGCAGCGCTCGGCGGGGGCGCACAGCTCCTAGCAAGCATCGGCGGCGCCCACACCATTACCTTTATAGGAAAATTTTGCAGCAGCGCCATCTAATCAGTAAAGTTGCGCCTTAAACAGACGACGGCGCGGTAATATATTTAGTTATCGCTTACAAGCTATAAGAAAGGAAGCACCGCGTTGGATTTCAGCGCTATGGCGCAATACCTGCCTCTCTATCAAGAGGCTGCGATCCTGACGCTGAGCATCGGGTGGATAGGGATCATTGGCTCTATCATCATTGGTCTGATAGTGTCCATGATCGTCCATTTCCGCATACCTATACTCAGACCGCTCTGCCGCGCCTATATCGAACTTTTCCGTAATACCCCTTTGCTCATTCAGCTGTTCTTCTTCTATTTCGGCTTGCCACGATTCGGCATCTCCATCACGCCCGAAGTCTGCGGCATGCTCGGCCTTGCTCTTCACGGCGGCGCCTACATGGCCGAAGCCTTCCGTAGCGGCCTTGAATCCGTCGATGATATCCAGCGCGAATCAGCGCTGAGCCTTGGCCTTTCCCGCATTCAGACCATGCGCTACGTAGTGCTGCCTCAGGCCGTCGCCCTCAGCGTCCCGTCGTTCGTCGCCAACGTCATCTTCCTGCTGAAGGAAACCAGCGTTTTCAGCGCTATCAGCCTGATGGACCTCATGTTCGTCACCAAAGACCTGATGGGGCTTTACTACGACACCACCGAATGCTTGGTTCTGCTGGTTCTGTTCTACCTGATAATCCTGATCCCCGTATCTCTTGCGGGTTCATACCTTGAAAGGAGGCTGCGCTATGGATCTTTTGGGGCTTGATGTTCTATTCATGGGCAATAATGCCCTTCGCCTTTTGCAGGGGCTTTGGGTCGCCGTGCAGATCAGTGCGATTTCCGTTGCCATCAGCCTGCCTTTAGGTATGTTGTTCGGCATCTTCATGACCTGGAAGAACCCGGTCGCGAAGGTGATCTCCCGCATTTATCTGGAGATCGTACGTATCATGCCGCAGCTGGTACTGCTGTTCATCGTGTTCTTCGGCGCCACCAGCGCAATGGGCGTCAACCTTTCCGCGGAAGCTGCCTCGATCATTGTGTTCGCCTTCTGGGGAACCGGCGAAATGGGCGACCTCGTCCGTGGTGCGCTGACCAGTATTCCCAAGCAGCAATACGAAAGCGCCGAAGCCCTGGGGCTTTCCAGGGCGCAAGTGTATCGCTACGTGGTGATTCCGCAAGCTGTTCGCCGCCTTATTCCCACGTCGGTCAACCTCATTACCCGCATGATCAAGACCACCAGTTTGGTGCTGATGATCGGCGTCGTTGAGATGATGAAGGTCGGTCAACAGATCATCGAAGCTACCCGCATGACGTCGCCTAACGCCGTGTTCGGCATCTACGGCACCATCATGCTGCTGTATTTCATCGTTTGCTGGCCGCTCAGTATTCTGGCAAGCCACCTTGAGAAGAAGTGGAACTAACACTCATGATGAACGAAGCAGAAACGCTCAATAACGTAACGAACAACGCAGCCTCGGCCGAAGCCACGTCTGCGATTTCGACCGGATCCGCGAACCAGGACATCCTGCTTTCCGTCGAGCATCTTAAGAAAGCGTACGGCGATAACGTCGTTTTGAAAGACATCAGTCTCGAAGTGAAGCGTGGCGAAGTCATCGTCATCGTTGGTCCTTCGGGTTGCGGCAAGTCGACGTTCCTGCGCTGCGTCAACGCCCTTGAGCCCATACAAGGCGGCTCCATCAAACTCGATGGAAAAGAAATCGGCGGCAGCGAAAAGGACATCATGAAGCTGCGTCAAAAAGTGGGCATGGTGTTCCAGAGCTACGACCTGTTCCCTCACCTTACCGTGCTGGACAACATCACGCTTGCCCCCATGAAGGCAAGCGGCAAGTCGAAGCAGGAAGCCCAGGAAGCTGCTCGCGCACTGTTGAAGCGCGTCGGCTTGTCTGACAAGGAATCTAGCTATCCGCGCCAACTTTCCGGTGGTCAGAAACAACGTGTCGCTATCGCACGCGCCCTCGCCATGGAGCCGGAGGTCCTACTGCTTGACGAAGTTACCGCGGCGCTCGACCCCGAAATGGTCCGCGAGGTGCTTGATGTTATTTTGGGTCTTGCCCAGGAAGGCAAGACGATGCTCATCGTGACCCACGAAATGCAGTTCGCGCGCGCCGTTGCCGATCGCGTGCTGTTCTTCGATGAAGGCGAGATCGTCGAACAGGATATCCCCGAACATTTCTTCGCGCATCCGCAAACTCAACGCGCGCAGAGGTTCCTGCACACCTTCGAATTCGATACGGTGCGCCACCACGAAGCATAGGAGCACGAAATGGACTGGAACGCTTACCACCAGATTCCCGAACCACTAGGGTTCGATTGGGAAGGAAAAGAAATCGACCCTTCTCAATTCAAGCGAGCATGGTTCGACGTTCCGTATGCCAGCCAGTCTCCGTCCCAAAAGCTTGATATCGTCCTGCCTGAACGCGGAAGCGCGCCCCACCCCGTGGTGTTCTACGTCCCCGGAGGTGCTTGGCTCTCGGGCGGAAAGCGCTCCGCCACCATGACCTGCCTCTACAAGGTCCTTTCGCAGGGATACGCCATAGCGGCCATCGACTACCGTTATTCCACCGAAGCGCTGTGGCCTGCGCAGATCTTCGACGTAAAAGCGGCACTGCGCTTCGTTAAGGCCCACGCCGATGAGTTCTCCCTTGATAGTTCTCGCATTATCGCCTGGGGAAATTCCGCGGGTGGGCACCTGGCGAATATGCTCGCCGCAACAGGCTGCGGTCACGTTCTTGAGGACCGATATCAGGGAAATTCCGAATTCGATTGTTCGATCAATGGACTGATCAGCTGGTATTCGTTCGGCGATCTGTATGAAGCGGACCTGTGCGATCAAATGGCCGAAACGAAATCGTACACATATGACCCCATGCGGAACACACCTTCTTTCGATGCTAGAACGGCGGCAGGCGAGGCCGGTTCTTCGGCGCCTGGCGCTTCGGCTGGCTCCCCTTCGGCTACCAGCTCCGCGCCGTTTGATGCTTCGACGCCCGACCCGGCGGCCCACGGGTCCCAAGTCTCCGATTCGGCATCGCTCACTCCCTTCGAGCGCCTCCTCGGATTCGAACCCCGAAACTTCCACGGCGCAAGCGCCATGGCAAGCCCTATTGAATTCGTCGATCCATCATTTCCGCCCGCATTGTTCCAGCACGGCAAGGAAGACGTCTATGTCCCCTGCACGCAATCGGTCGGTATGACACGACGCATAAACGACCTTTGCGGATCCAAGCGAGCACATGTTGAACTGTTCGAAGGTGGCCACGGATCGCCCGCCATTAAAGCCGACGCGAACATAGATCGCTGCATCGATTTCATGGAATCCGTCTTTGGTTCGGCGCCTTGTCCGCGCACAGATCTTCCCGCGAAAATCGACCTACGATAGACGTCTTTTCAGGCATTTCTGCTTCACGTTCCCTCAAAAGCGCCGTTCACGCTTAATTCCTATTGATTTTGTAGGAATTAAATGGTTTACTGCTTTTCAAGAAAAAGGAGCCTCATAAGAGACGCAGAAAAGTAAGGAGACGACTATGCCGCAAACAAAGCGCACCTGGAAGCTTGTTACCGCAGTCGCGATGGTTTTCGCCCTCGCAGCTTTGGTTCTGACCGGTTGTGGTTCTTCCGACAACAGCGCAGCATATCGTTCACTGGATGACATTAAAAACAGTGGCACGATCAAGATCGGCGTATTCAGCGACAAGAGCCCCTTCGGTTATGTGGACGAAAACGGCGAATATCAAGGCTATGACATCGAACTTGCCAAGCGCATTGGCGAAGACATGGGCGTAGAAGTTGAATTCGTATCCACCGAAGCAGCTAACCGTGTTGAGTATCTGAAGACCGGCAAAGTAGATATCATTCTGGCTAACTTCACTGTTACCGAAGAGCGCGCCGAACAGGTTGATTTTGCAAAGGCGTACATGAATGTAGCACTGGGTGTTGTTTCCCATAAGGACAAGGTAGTTACCGACCTCAGCCAGATCGGCGATCGTCCGGTCATCGTGATCTCGGGCACCACCGCTGAAACGTATCTGACCAAGAACAATTCCGAACTGACGCTCGAAAAGTACGACACGTACGCGGCAGCAAAGACCGCATTCGAGAACAACCCCGACGCTGTTTGGGCAAATGACAACACCGAAGTGGTTGCTTTCGCAGCTCAGGGTGGCGAAGAATATGTTGTCGGTATTGAGCAACTGGGCGACAGCGACACTATTGCTCCTGCAGTAACCAAGGGCAATGAAGAGCTATTGAACTGGCTCAACGAAGAACTGGTTGCCTTGGGATCCGAGAACTTCTTCCATGCGGACTATAAGAAGACCCTCGAGAGCACCTATGGCGCCGCCTTCGAAGAGACCTTGGTAGTTGAGCCCACCGCATAACAAGCGGACTGAGCGAACAAACGCCGCTGCCAACATACCTAAAACGCAAAGAGCCGAGAAATATTCTCGGCTCTTGTTTTTGTTGGGTTGGGTTGGGTCGATCAGCCCGATTTTTCGGCAACCTTATTGAGCTCAGAGCGCCAGGGCAATGCGTCCCCATTCGTCGCAGGCAGGGCCAACTGCCACAGGACCAACTGCCATGCTCACCACAGACAGAACCGTCTGCCGCCATGCCCCACGGGTAGGGCCGACTGCCACATTTGGCTTTGAAATGTATCTGCTGCGCATAAATAAGCCCTCCGAAAGGTCGTTTTCGCGCCTCATCGATACTGCTTTTTATACATTTCAAAAGGGAATGTGGCGTGGGTTCATCTAGAAGCGGATTTCTAGATACATTTTAAAGACATTTGTGGCACGACTAAGCCTTTTGCCGCGCAACAGATACATTTCAAGGGCATTTGTGGCGCAGCAGGCGCTACCTGGATGCATCAATGCTCAAGGGAGTCGAAGCGCAGAAAGCGAAGCTATTGCGCCGATGGCCTACATGGGCGTGATTGAATTTACGAAAGATTCTTGACGGTACCTCGCTATATCGCCGCGTTTTGTTCCTACTCGGAAAGACGCTGCTCCAAAACAGGCTCGCGCAAGTTCACCGTATCTTTTGAGTTTTGTTCCTACTCGGAAAGACGCTGCTCCAAAACAGTATTCGAGAAATTCGGGGACGTATGCGCGTTTTGTTCCTACTCGGAAAGACGCTGCTCCAAAACTCTTCGAAAGCTACTATCGAGCGGCTCAAAGTTTTGTTCCTACTCGGAAAGACGCTGCTCCAAAACAGTTCACGGCCTAGCGGCGTTAGGTTTTCGTTTTGTTCCTACTCGGAAAGACGCTGCTCCAAAACCATCAGGGTTTGAGAGGTTGCGGCGCATCTGTTTTGTTCCTACT
>JAXKBI010000045.1:0-23683 GCA_036553105.1 Eggerthellaceae bacterium | reverse complement strand
GAGCACTACCTTGTTGGGCACTCTTTGACATATGCATATTCTCATGAAGCTAAAAGAGCGCTCTATGAGCGCCCTGCATGAGCGGACCCATGGAGGGAAGGATCACCCGATCCCATTCCGAACTCGGTAGTTAAGCTTCCCATCGCCGAAAGTACTGCGGTGCAGTCCGTGGGAGGATAGGTCGTTCCGCTCATGCAGGGCACTTTTGTTTTTCGGGGGCTTGTTGCTTGAGTGGTACGTTTGCCCACTTCATGGGATAATGAGTTGTCATTTTTCATGAGAGGTGGTTATCTATGTACGGTTCATATGCATATGGATACGGTGGTTATAACGGACTTATTGCTACGGCAAGTATTGGCCTGCTGCTAGGATTCGTTGCTTTCGTTGCTGCTATTGTCGTGACGGTTTTGTTCTACAAGAAATATATTGCGGTCGATAATATCCATAAAGTTCAGCCTTCTCAGGCGCTTAAGCATCGTGATTGGGGTCCGTTCTTTCGCTTCGAGCATTTGATCGTTGAGAACATCCTTAAAGTCCTCTATATCTTCTTTGCTTCGCTGATCGCATTTGAATCTGCGGCGGGTATCTTGTCTTCGCTGATGGGCATTTTTTCTGATCCCGCTGCGGTGCTCTTCTCAATCATCTTCATCCTCATAATTTGCCTGGTGCTCGAAGTTGTAACGCGTTTGTGGTTCGAGTTCTCGCTTTTGACGGTGCTCATTTGGAAAAATACTTCTGCTATTCGTAAATCTGTTTCGAAAGGCGAACCAGAAAGCGCACCTAGCGCTCCTGCTTCGGGCGCGTCTGTTGACGGATACGCATCGCAGCAGCCTTTTCAGCAGCCAGTGAATTATCAGCAGTACGCACCTGCGCAGCCTGTGACGATGTCGCAAAGCGATTTCTCAACGCAGCCTATTCATCCATCTGATGACGGTGCGTCTGCTGTGCAGCCCGCAAGTGTACCTGCTCCTACCCACTCGGGTGAATGGACCTGTTCGCACTGTGGTGCAGTGAATAAGGCCGGCTCATTTTGTGGACAGTGCGGCCAGGAGAAGAAGAACTAACTCTAGCGAACATATTTTTAATTACTTAGAACCCGAGTGCGGATCCCGCGCTCGGGTTCTTGCTATTTATGCACAAAATTTGAGGTTTATTTCAGGTTCATAGGTAATTTCTTTCTCATTTATTTGAGGTCAGGTCGCCATGATTGAAGGACAGAGTTCTCCGACTGGTAAAGGTGATGGTAATGAGGAAGAGCGTACTAATTGCGGGGGTGTTCTTTGGTCTTGTCTGCGTGGTATGTGTTGCATTTTATGCATATCTCGTTCAGCAAGAGGCGGATTCGGCTCGCAATGAGGCTATGCAGCGTTATGGGGGCGAACAGGTAGATGTCCTTGTAGCTACTCGTGATATTTACCCTGGAGAATCGGTCAATTCTTCGAACACCACTATGAGAACCTGGCTGACTGACCTGCTTCCTGAAGAAAGTATTACGAATTTTGATGAGGTGAATGGGGCTCAGGTCACTTCTTTGGTGTTGTCGGGTGAAGCGGTTTCGGCTAAGAGGTTCTCTGCGGGGACTACTTCCCTTGATGTTCCTGAAGGTTGCGTTGCTCTTTCGGTCCCTGCTGAAGATGTTCAGGCGGTTGGTGGTGCGTTGTCGCCGGGCACGATCGTTGATGTGTATGCAACGGGAGCTCAAACGTCCTGTATAGGAGAAGGACTGCTTGTGCTTGCGACGAACGCGGACACGGCGGAAGCGGGTAAAACGAGTGTTAGCTGGGTTACTTTAGCGGTTCCCCTCGAGCAATCTCAAGAATTCGTTTCAGCTTCGCAGTCAATGGATATCTACTTTACGCTTCCCGCTCAGAGTTCGGAATTAAACGATGAATCTAAGGGCGATGAGTCGGAGGGCTCCGAACAGCGTGGCGCTGAATCCAAATCGGATGAATATGCTTCGGATCAAGCTTCCCTACAAGAGCTTACTTCTAGCCAAAATACCCCACAAGAAAGCTCATGAGAGCCGGGTGTTGTTGAGGGTGTTGTTCGTTCGGTAGGGAAAACATGAAATTGCGTTTTGTTCGTCGTAAGAGTAAGGGGGTGGATCGTTCATGCAGCGAACTGTTTTATGTATCGAGTCGGAATCTTTGCAGCATCCTGAATTGATCGGCTTAGAAGGAGAGAACCTTCTATCTCAGTCTTGGCTTCAGGTTTTCACTGATGCCTGCAAAGCTCGTTCCTCATTACGGGAGCAGAGGGCTCTTAAAGAGGCATGGGTCGTATCGAGCGATTCGGTTGAAGGGATCAATCTTGCGGCCGCATTGAAAAGGGATGATCCGCAACGCACGGTGAGTCTTGTTTCTTTTGATGCGACCGGATCGATCGCTACTCGCTGTGATGCTGCGGGTGTGCGGTTGATCGGCGGCGTTAAGGATTTTGTTCATTTGTATGCACAGCGGAAATGTGAAGCAGGTAATCAACCGGGGGCGAGTGCCTTGTTTCGGTCGAACAATAACCCAGTGCACGAAAAGGGAGCCGAGGATTGGTCCGTGGAAATGTGGGGTGAAATGCCTGACGCGCCTTCAATAAAGACGCTGCATATTGAAGAACCTGAGCGCCAACACGAGCAGTGGCAGCCGTCATTGGAGAAGGGTTCCGCTGAAAGACGCCGAACTGTATCGAGTCATAAAACTCAGGAGCAGCCCGACCTATTTGCTCGAATCGCTCATACGGTTCCTGTTCCTGCCCATGATCCCTTTGTGCTTTCGGTAGTAAGCGGGAGCGGAGGGTCAGGAAAGAGCACTATTGCCGCAAGTGCGGCGGTTGTGTATCAGCAGATGGGGTATAGAACGGTCATCCTTGATGCCGACTTGCAGTTCGGCGATATATCGTACCTGATGGGGCGTGACGATGCCCTCGATGTGGTGGAGCTCTTAGCCGAACCAGAGCGGATTTCACGTATTGAGGGTTCGGATGGTATGCCAGCGATCATTGCAGCGCCATCTCGCTTGGAACATTCGGAAATGGTTTCCGATCGAATGAGCGATCTCCTGGAATATTTGAAGTTGTTCTATGAGGTCATTGTTGTGAATACGGGATCGACTTGGTCTGACCGGCAGATACAGCTTATCGAAGAATCCAATGCGACGGTGTTCGTTCTCGATCAGCGTCCATCGTCTATACGGGCTTGCGACCATGCCTTGGACCTGTGTGAGCGATGTGGCATTGCAACGCAGTCGTTCCACTATGTACTTAATTTTTGCTCCCGTCATGCGCTACTCACCTCACTTGACGCATCATGCGCACTTCGGGGTGTATCTGTCATGGAAATAAAGGATGGCGGGAAAGAAGTTGCCGAATTGCTTGGGGCGGGTCTTCCGAAAGAGCTGATCTCGTCGAAGAACCCATTCAGCCAAAGCATGCAGCTTCTTTGTAGATCCTTGTTTTCTTCTACTGAAAAGGGCGCTTCAGTATCAAGGGAAATAAATGCCACCCCGAAGAAGCGAGGTCTTCTTTCGTCATTGAAGGGGAGGCGAGCGGCATGTCTTTGATGGAGCGTACGGCCGCCGTAGAGAAAAGCCAGGACCTGTTCACAGCCCGTGTTGGTGTAAGCGTACTCGAGGTATTGCGAGGGCGGGTGGGCGACATCGTTCCCTATAATAAGCTCGCTCAGCTGATCAGGTCGAATCCCCGCAAGGCAAGAAATGAAATACGCCTTGCATGTGAAAAGGCCATTAAAGAGGAACCGTGGCTAGTAAAGGAGCCGCTGACGACAGAGGTGGTGATAGATCGTTTCCTTGATCAAGTTCTTGGATTAGGCCCTCTTGAGGGAATGCTCTATGACGATAGCATCACGGAAATCATGATCAATGGGTCAAAGTCCCTTTACTTTGAGCGAGGTGGTTTACTATATAGCTCGACTCAGGTATTCAGTGACGATAGTCAGGTGTATGCCTTGATCGATCGCATTATCGGCCCACTGGGAAGACGAGTGGATGAATCATCGCCAATGGTTAATGCGCGGCTGGTTCAAGGGCATCGCGTGAATGCGATCATTCCTCCGCTGGCAATCGATGGACCTATGGTAACGATCAGAAAGTTCCGCACCCAGGCGTTTTCACTGGAAGAAATGTGCGGCTTAGGATCGCTTGATCCGAAGATCGAGCAGCTATTGAGGTGGGCTGTTCTCAGACGGTGCAATATTGCGGTTTCTGGAGGAACGGGAAGTGGCAAAACGACCCTTCTCAATGCGCTGTCAGCAGTCATCCCCTTTGGGGAACGCATCGTAACGATAGAGGATTCAGCGGAATTGAGATTCACTGAACACCCGCATGTGATCAGGCTTGAAGCACGCCCGAAGAACGCAGAGGGCATGGGGGAAATCACTATCAGGGATCTTGTTGTGAATTCCCTCAGAATGAGGCCGGACCGGATCGTGGTAGGCGAATGTCGTGGCGCGGAAGCTCTCGATATGCTGCAGGCAATGTCGACTGGGCACGACGGTTCGCTTACGACACTTCATGCGAATTCGCCACAAGAAGCGATTTCCCGTTTGTCCACGATGGTCCGCTATGGCGCCGAATTGCCGGTTGAAGTGATTGAAATGCAAATCGCAACAGCAATAGATCTGGTGGTTCAAACGACTCGTTATCCCAATGGATCGAGAGGTGTTTGTGAGGTCGCTCAATATACCTGGAACAGTAAGACGCTCCATTGCGAGGTCGAGCAGCTTTTCGTGAATGACCTGGTCACGGGGGATAGAAGATGGCGCTTATTCCCCGGGTGGCTTGATGATCTGCCTTATTTAGGCATCGCATCAAAGGAAGAGGTGGAGCGATGGAAGCGAAGCTAGTGCTTATTGCGATCGCTTTTGCGTGCGCGCTTGTTGGTGGAACCGTTCTTGCGAGTGCGCTTCTCGGGGCGCTTCTGAAAAGACTTCGCGATCAGCGTCTGATTGAGCGATCAGGGGCCGGTGATTCTCTTTTTGCAACAATGATCCGCCGCGGAATTCCGGGATTGCGTAGACCAGCGGATGTGGTTCTGAAGCTGTCGGTCGTTAGGGAGTTCGTTCGAGAAATCGAGAACGTGCTTGCATATAAAGGGCTCCGATCTTCATCGCGGGCGTTGGTGACGTTGCTTATGGCCGGATCATTCGTTATCGCGATCATTGCAAGTGCAGTATCCTCCTCGCTTGTTTGCGGGGCGATGCTTGCATCGTGTTTTGTTCTTGGTGTGGGGGTCTGGACCAATCGGCAGCATGACGAGCGGCGTACGCAGTTACGTGAGGCTATTCCAGAAGCGCTCCAATCAATGAAGGCGTGTTTTCAAGTTGGGTATACGCTTCCCCAGGTTGTGTATGAGGTCCGTTGTTCGACCTCGGGTCCCCTCGCTGATCTGTTCCAAGAGGTCGAAGGGATGCTTGAGACGGGAGGCAGTACGGAAGAGGCTCTTTCGGTACTGAAGAAACGAACCTCAGAATCTGAATTGGTGTTCCTGGCTACCGCATTGGAGATCCAGCACAAAACGGGCAGCAGTATGCAGCAGGTGCTTGAGGTAACAAGGCAATCAGTTGCGGATGAGATCGAACTTAAGCGTACCTTGAAAACCCAAACAGCGCAGGCGAAGCTTTCGGCTCAGATAGTCATCATAATGCCCTTTGCGCTTATTGGTATCTTTTCGCTGCTTTCCCCGGGATTTCTCGATCCGTTTTTTGAAAGCATGTTGGGTGCGGTGTTGCTGCTTGTTGCATTGAGCATGCAATGCGCAGGGATAGTCATGGTGCGGCGTTTCCTTAGAGTGGAGGTGGCGTAGGCAATGTATGCGATCGTGACTTGTGCACTGATAAGCGGGTTCGCTTCGGGGGCGATTCTGGGTGGCTGTGGATTCGAGTGGTATACGAGTGCCAAACGCCAGCGAATCATTCGGGAAGGCATGGGGTCGGAATCGCTAGCTCGATCAATGTCTTTGTCGTTCGAGTCGAAAGGTCTGCAGGCGCAGGTTCTCGAATTCGCCATCCGCAATAGTAAAATGCGCCCTGATAAATCGAACGCGCATCTTCTGCTCGCTGCTCGCTGGGACCGTAACGAAAAGCTTGTTCTTCGTGCGGGACTCACTGATGCGATCACGAAAGAAGGTTTCGTTTATACGCGGATCGTATGTTCGTCGGTGGGTGCTGTAGGGGGATTACTGATAGGGTGCCTGTTCTCGGCAATGCTCTCAGTCATCTTTTTAGCCATTGGTTCTGCTTGGGGTTGGGTTCTGCTTCCGAGGGCATTGAAGAGTGAAGGTCAGTGGCGCTGCTATGTTGCTGAAAAAGATCTATCTCAGATGATAGAGGTCGTGATTCTTGGTCTTAAGAGCGGAATGACATTCGATAGAGCGCTCTCTCTTTTCCATGAGAATTTTTCAGGGTCGCTGAGTTCTTCTTTGGCGCTGGCGCAAAGTCAATGGGCACATGGGCTGATCGAGCGCAGCGAAGGCTTAAGAGAGGTAGCCCGATCGTATGAATCAATGTTGTTCGAGCGATTTGCTGAAAACGTTATCCGTTCTTTGCGGTTCGGAACGTCGCTTGCAGAGAACCTAAGCGTTCTGGCAACTGAAGCGCGCGTTGTGCGTAAGGCGAAGATGGAAGAAAAAGTGGCGAAAGCTCCCGTGAAGATGCTTTTGCCGGTGGGCACGCTTATTTTGCCCGCAATGCTCATTTTGATTCTAGGTCCCATCATGCTCGATCTTATTCAGGGAACTTAGTGCGCACGTAGGCACGGGTGGTGTGCCCTCATCGTGATGGGTGGGTGATCTGTTCCTGTTGTAAACAACAGGCGATCCGCATTCGTTGAGAAAAGCAGGAGGTCTGCGTTCGTTTTAAAGAGCGCGTCGATATGAAAGGCGGGAAAGGAACAAATGAAAGGGATGAAGATGATGAAAAGCTGGGAGGAACCATGCGTAGCGGTGGGTGCAGAACGAACTGATCGCAAGAAAGAAAGTCTTGTTGGCATGGTGTGGCGCTGTCGGTCGTACTTACGGGCACGTCCAGGGCAGGGCACGACTGAGTACGCAATTTTAGTGGGAGTGCTCGTGGTCATCGCCATACTTGCCATCACGGTATTCAGACCAAAGCTTCAGGAGCTCTGGGATGCTATTTCTTCGGGAATCAACAGTCTGTAAGGCGAAGTGAACCGAAGCGATGAACAGGAAGGGTCATCCCGGGCAATCGACGGTCGAATTCGCGATCGTATGCGCTGCGTTCCTTTCAGCGGTGATCGCTTTGGGAGCGCTTTGGCGAATATTCGATCTGGGGTTGGTGATGGATCATGCGCTGCAATCCGCTTCTCATCACTTATCGCAGGTTGCCAGTGGCGCATGGTTGGATGTTTTCCTCTATTGAATCGTTGATCGGGTGGTAAAGTGCGCCACGTTTTTTGCTGGCGGAAGACCGAAAGGAGGCATGCCATGGAGTGGCTCGATGTGTTCATGTATCGAAATGAACAGAGAGCGCTGGATGGCCGCGGCGCGGTATTTGCAAGGCGAGGGCAGGCGGTCGTTGAAGGAGCGTTTCTTATTCCCGTATTGTTGTTGCTTCTCATGCTTCTTATTCAGCCGGGGATATTGCTTTACAACTACGTAGTCATGAAAGGGGCGGCAGCGGAAGGATGCCGTTTGATCGCAACAAGCAGTGCCGATCAAGCGGGAACGGGGTCGTTCGAGGCGTCGATCAAGCGGCACTTGGGAGCAGTGCCCCAGCAAGAGAACTTTCATGTGCATGCTTCTGGTTGCACATGGCGCATTGAGCTTGAGGGAAACGAACAGAGCGACCAAGTCAGGGTGACTATCAAAAATGAAGTTGAACCCTTGCCCCTGTTTGACTTTGGAGCTCAGGCATTGGGCATGACCAATGCTGCGGGGAACTTCGTTCAAGAGGTAACGGCAAGTCGAGCAGTGTATAACTCGTGGGTCTATGCAAGCGAAGATGGCTTGGACCCAGACGGTTGGGTGCATCGCGACGATTCGCTTCTCGAAGGGCGTGAGTGATGATGGCTGGCCTGAATCATCGGTCGTTCTTCTGGGTGGAAGAGGGGTTCTCTACGGCGGGAATGGTGATCGCGCTCCTTCTTACTTTGGCGCTCATTTTTACCTGTGCACAGGTGTATGAAGTGAATACTGCGTCATCTCGTGTTCAGGAGACTGCCGATGCGGCTGTCTTGGCAGCGGAGAACACGGTTGGGGAATTCTATATCATCGTCGCGATCTGTGATGCGGTTGTTTTTACCCTGTCTCTTACAATGCTCGTTTCTCTTGGAATCGGGGTGGTGTGTGCGTGCGTTCCTCCCATGGCAGCGTTTTCTAAATCATGTATTGATGCAGCAGCGAAGATCCGTGATGCGCGCGATTCTTTTTACGCCTCATCACAGCGGTCGTTGGAAAAACTCCAGCAAGCGCTTCCGTTCATTGCGACCACTCAGGCGCAGGCGGTTCTGACTGCTAATTCTTCAGATGACGGTTCGCAGTTTCAGGGACTTGTCGTTCTCGCTCCTTGGGAGGGCGAGGGGTCGAGCGCATTGACGTTCGAAAGTGGGGATGGCGCCCTTAGTTCTACGGAATCGTCCCATGAAGATCTTTCTGAAAAGGCCCGCGAGGCGGAAGAGGCTGCAGAAGAAGCCAATAGGTGGAAGCAGCACGCGTTCAATCATGATTCGGGAAGTAAGGATACGTATTGCATGTACGAACGAGCTGCTCATCTGGCGAATATGTCAGGCAGGGATAATCCGTTCTTTTCGTCGGTAGACACTTGGAACTTCGAGGCTGCTTTAAATCGTGCTCGAACGTACTATCAGCTTCGTTATGACCAAGAGCACCCTCAGGGATCATCGGTTGAAGAAAAGTCCAATTCTGCGCTCCGAAAGCGGTTCTATGCGTATGCCAAGCGAACTGTTGATAAGGGATATGTTATTGAAACCGAAGAATCGTTCGACGCGTCGTTTCCCTTACTGCCGAAGAACACAGATGAGATGCGGGCGACACTGCTCTATACCGAAGCGGTATATCCTCGTACTCAAGACGCTCAAGGAATGCTCACGCTTCATGCGTGGGAGGGGTGTCCGGGCTGTGCGTTGGGAAGCGCTTCAGGTACGGGTTCCATCAGGGATATGGATGGCGGCCCTGCTTACGTTACCTGCCCCTATTGTTCTTTCGCCCCGAGCAGCATGGGTAAAGTGGCTGCGGCATCGTCCAATATTGAAAATGGATTCGAGTATCACTATAACGAAGTGGCTCGTGCTGCGGACGAATATGAAAAGGCGCGCGATCGCTTGGATCCCCTAAGTCAGCAAGTGAAGGATATTGCCGAGGGCTTCTTCGATCAAATTGCTTCGGGTATTACAGAGGCGTGTTCCAAAAGAATTGCGATTCTTCCACCTGGTCATTGGGGTGCAATAGCCTTGGTGGTGGATACTTCGACTGCATCGTCCCGATTCTCCTCTCCTTTTGTCGACCATGAAGGAAGGGGCGCTTTGGGGGTCCGAGCAGCACTTTCTTCATCTACGTTGGTGCGGGAAACGTCGGACGAAGGGAAGAACGTCATCACTTCGTTCCTGGATGGACTCGGTCAAGAGGGTGGTGTTGCGACTGGCGCCGCGCGAACGATCCTGCAGGTGTGGTCGGGCCTTTTGGGTGTGTATACGCAGGGGCAAGAAGCGCTGAGCGCATCGGTTGAGGACGTTCTTAATGGATTGCCGCTATCCAGTGCGAGCGGGTTGGGAACTTGGGCATCGGAGTCGCTCGAAGAAGCCATTGACGAAGCGGGTTTTTCTCCTCCCGATACTGCTGCGCGAAAAGCAGTGCTGGTTAATTCGGAGCACGTGCTTGAAGCTGATGATTCATCATTTTCGGCGCGATTACTGGCGGTGAAATCTTCTGTTGTGCAGGCAGGGGAACACGGCATGACCGGATCTCTTTCGGCGGTTGAATCATTGGCTCTTGGGGTAGTGGAGGATCTTAGCTCTGAATTCGAGATAGCAACGATCGTTTTAGTTGAAGGCATTGTTGAAATACCCATTACCGTTTCGCTTCCCTCGTTCGTTGTAGATGGTTTGTCGAGTGCATTGCAAGATGGGATAGACGCGCTCCGTTCAGCTGTTTCTTCGTGGACAGGGGTGCGGCAATGGCAATAGGGCGTCAAAGATATTCGGGGCAAATGACCGTTGAGTTCGTCGTTGCGTTTCCGGTGGCACTTGTTATTGCGCTGGTTTCGGTCAACGCGGTGCTGTTCTTTTCTGATTGCGCTTCGTTCGATCGTCTTTTTCGTTCGGCGGTTTGCATGTATGCTGCCTCTCCAGCGTATGAGCAGGATGTGTCGGAGAGTTGTGCGTTGGTAAAGAGCTCACTTGAAGATGATTTTTCCCGCGAGAACCTCCAGTTCGAAGTGATGTCTGTTGGTGCAGGTGGGGGACTCGTCACGTTTAATGGCACGCTGACGTTCCAGCCTACGCTTTTTGGCGGGGGCACTCTTTCCGGTGCGTTCGGCGTAGGGTTTCCCACACTTTCTCATCAAGAGCAAATAACGGTCGATGTGTATAAGCCGGGAGTGTTGATATGAAAAAGAACGCGCATGAAGGGAGCCTCGGCGCAATGAAAAGAACGAACCGAAGGCACGCACGCAAGATGATCCGCGATAGGTTGTACCGCCAAAACGAGAACGAGACGGGGTCGTGTGGCGCTAAGGAGGGTGTGCGGCAAGAGCGTCCATTTCGTGCAGAGGATGGCACGAGGGTCGCGGGCGATCGCATGAAACGCACCTCGAGGGTCGGGGGCTCTCGAAATAATGGCGACCCGAAGAGTAGAACCAGAGAGGTAGCTTCGTCGCGCAGAATACTGTATCCCCGCGCATGGGTGGTGCTAGGGGTAGGGGTGTGCGTAATGATCGGTTTGGCATTCAGCGCGGGCGTACCTGCTTCGCCGGTGGTCGACCTAGGGATACAAGGGCTTTCGGATAGCTTCAGCATCTCATCTGATGTAGATGAAAGCTCAGGAGCGATCTCTGTTCAGGATGAGGTTTCTTGGCAGGGAAGCTTTTCGAATGAACTGCCAGAAGGGTTCGATGAAGAGATCGGCCTCAGTGGTGATGAGCCTATAGCGGTGTCGAATGATGGCAGAACGATAGGACTCGTGTTCCATGGAGATATCGAATCGGTTCTGAATGAAGTACGACGATCACTTGAAGAAAAGGGGTGGGCTTATGTGCCAAGTGGACAGGAGTTCGCCTGTACATTCGTGAAGGATGCGGGAGCGTTTCGTTGGCTCGCCTTAACTTGCGTGGCGGTCGATCAGGATGTTTCGGTGGTATTGGTGCCCGGCGAAGGAAGCGATGGGGGAGGCGGCAATGCGGATAGCGGGAAGTAAAGAGAGATATGAGGCTACGGGTGAAGATCGGGGGCGTTGCCGTGGGGCCGTTGGGGCTGCAAGCGAAGGCCGAGAGCATCGTCTTGTAGTTGCGACGCGCTTTCGGGATAGACTGCAGGGCTTTCTTGTTCCGCGTCCGCTGGCGTGCGTGTTGTTGATATCGCCCTGTAGCTCCATTCATACGTTCGGCATGAAGGCCGCTCTAGATGTTGCGTTCTTTGATAAGGAAGGAATAGTTCTTCGGTCGGAGCGGGTGGTGGAGCCGAGAAGCGTGGTTCGTTGCAAGGGTGCCGTTGGTGTGTTGGAGCGAGTGTCTACTGATCAGGATGGATGGTATCGCGAAGGAGAGAAAGTGATGCTGCATGTATAAAAGAATGACAGAACAGGATAAAACAAGGACTCGCAGGCAAGTTCTGAGCGATGAAGATGATCGCAGTGGTTTTGGCACGAAGGAGTGCCCGGTGTGCCATGCGCTTTGTTTCGATGATATGGGAACATGCTACGGCTGCTTGCATAATTTCGCCGCCGATGATGGGTGCTTTGATCGGAAGAAGGAGCGGTTGTCGGAAAATGGCATGGGTTCGAAGAATGGGATAGGCCCGGAGGGCGGCGTGGGTCCGGAGGGCGGCATAGGTCCGAAGGGTGGTGTGAGCGATGGCCTTGCGCAGCACGAGGGGTATCGCGATGCCGGCGAGGCGCTCTCGCGGCAAGAAGATACGCACTACTGCACAGCTGAAGATCCTCGTAGCTTCAAAATGCATGTTTTGCCACAGGAGATAGAAGGCCAACTCGGAAAGAACTCCTCGTTTTCTCGTGCGATAGCGTGTTGTGAGAATTCGCTCGAAGCGGCAGGTGCGCCCAGTGCGGAAGAGGTGCGGTTCTCCTTTAAGAATCCGAATGGAAGTCAGTCGGATCGGGAGCTACTTGAAATCGTGATCAGCGTGCGTTCGGCGCAGCGCCATGGGATATACGAAAGCCTGCAGTGAAAGAACTGCAGGCTTTCGCGTTCGTTAAAGTTTCGATGGTGCTTCGGCCAAGGCTCATTACGCCAAGAACGAATCAACCGCCTTTTCAATTGCGGGGGTGGTGCCCTTGATCACATCGGTGAAACGAATAGGGAGCGAATCGAGTTCGGCAAGGCCACGCGGAATATTGTGGCTGTCGGCTTCATCGGCGATAAGATCGTTCAGTTCGCAGCCGCTCAAGGCAGCAACGTTTTCGGGAAGAGCCTCGCCTGGCTTCAGGTCGTGCAATGCGCGATATACGTTCTCACCGAATTTCGCCCAGTGAGCGGTAGATGCGACGAGCACCGGATTGTCTCCCTTAAGTTGCTCAGCGACCTTATAGGCAACAGCCGTATGAGGATCAAACAGGTATCCGTACTGCTGCTGGACTTCCTTGATGGTCTGGAGGCAGGTTTCGCTGTCGACTGCATTGGCCTTGAAATCAGCCTGGAGCTTTTTGCGGGTTTCTTCATCAACGGTGAAGCACTTATCCGCCTTGAGAGCGTCCATCCAGCTGGCGATCGAATCTGCGTTGCGTCCGGTCAATTCGAAGAGCTGACGTTCGACGTTCGAGGAAACCAGGATGTCCATAGAAGGAGATGGAGTCAGAACGAATTCGCGCTGGGAGATGTCATACGTTCCGGAGTTGATGAAATCGGTCAGCACGCGGTTCTCGTTGCTTGCGCAGAACAGGGTTCCCAAAGGCGTACCCATCTGCTTGGCGTACCATGCGGCAAGGATGTTGCCGAAATTGCCGGTTGGAACGCATACGTCGAGCGGCTGCCCTGCTTCGAGTTTTCCTTGAGCGACCAATTCGGCGTAGCTCGATACGTAGTACACGATCTGGGGAAGCAGGCGTCCCCAGTTGATGGAGTTAGCACTGGAAAGAGCAATGGCGTGTTCACCCATAAGATGCTTTGCGAATTCCGCATCGCCGAAAACGTTCTTGGCACCGGTCTGGCAATCGTCGAAGTTGCCTTCGACGGCCCACACCATGACGTTATCGCCCTTCTGGGTGGCCATCTGCTTGTATTGGATATCGCTCACGCCACCATCGGGATACATAACGGCAATCTGGATGCCTTCTTTGTCCCTGAATCCTTCTAGGGCAGCTTTGCCGGTGTCGCCCGAAGTGGCGACGAGGATCAAGAACGTGTGATCGAGCTTTCCTTCTTCGCGTAAATGCGCAGCGCTTGCGCTGAAGAAATGGGGAAGGCACTGTAGGGCCATATCCTTGAAAGCGCTGGTCGGGCCATGCCACAGTTCGAGGATATGCGTAGAATCATTCAGTGAAGTAATGGGGCAGATCGCTTCGTCGTCGAATCGATCACTGTAGGTAGCGGCCATCAATTCATCGATGGTATTGTCCGGCAGATCGATACCGAAGGCGCGATAGATATATGCTGCACGCTGTGCGTAGGGCATTTGCGTGAGAGAAAGGATCTCTTCTAGATTCAGGTGAGGAAGAGATTCAGGTACGAAAAGGCCGCCTCCGTCAGCAAGACCTTTAACAACAGCTTCGGTAAATGTTACTGGTGCTGCGCATCGTCCGCGCGTATCGATGTATCGGTTGGTCGCCATAGTCCCATCTTTCATGAGGTAGTAGTGCCAAATCAGTATACTATGTTATTGACGAACAAAACGTTACACATCGCTATGTCGATCGAGGAGGGGAAATTATGGAAAAGGTTTCTATGTCTCACGAAGATTACCTTGAGGCTATCGTGATGCTCGGGGGCACTCAGACTCAACCTGTACGCTCGGTTGATATTGCAACGAAACTCGGAGTATCGAAGGCCTCGGTTTCGAAGGCGGTTACGAGCTTGAAGGCATCAGGCATGCTCGATCAGCCCTACTACGGAGATATTACCTTGACCGAAGATGGCTATGCGTATGGTTGTGCAGTGCTCAAACGCCACGAAATGCTTACGCGTTTTTTGGTGAAAGAAGTAGGCCTGTCGGAAGAGGTGGCTGAAGAAGAGGCCTGCCAGATGGAGCATGCTATTAGCGATGATTCCTTTGTGAAGTGGATGGATTACTTCAAGAAGATCGGTCTGTAGGCGAAGAAGAGATCGCCGATAAATAATCACCCTTCTGGAATAACGTGGTATTATACGAACAAATGTTTGTACGATAGGGAGAAGTGGTGGCTATTCGGCGCATAATATTAGGGATCGATCCTGGGCTTGCTCATACCGGGTGGGGTATTGTGCTTCAGCAAGGGAGCAGGCTTTCCTGTATTGCGTATGGGTGCATCGAAACCCCCTCGTCTCATACCTTGCATGAGCGGTTGGGAAAGATATATGCGCAGATATCCGCAGTGGTCGCCCGGTACGAACCTGATTGCGTTGGCGTTGAAACGGTTTGGTTCGGAACGAATACGCAAAGTGCTTTTGCAACGGGGCAGGCGCGCGGTGCTGCTCTCGCAGCCTGCGCGGGTTCTTCTATGGCACTGGCTGAATATTCCCCGAAGCAGATCAAGCTCGCAGTAGTGGGAACCGGCTCGGCGGAAAAAGATCAGGTCGAATACATGGTTCAGCAGTTGTTGCGTTTGGAAGTGCGCCCAAAGCCCGACCATGCGGCCGATGCTCTTGCTGCGGCGATCTGCTATGCGAATTACGACGTTGCGTCGCTGGAAAGGAAAGGATGGTCATGATCGCTTTTTTGCATGGAACTCTGATCGCAACATCAGCGGATCTTGCGATCATTGAAGTGAACGGGGTAGGCTATCAGGTCCTTATGTCCGCTCGCAGCCTGGCCCGTCTTGGCATGAAGGGCGAAACTGTGCGCGTGCTCACTCACTTGCAAATGCGTGATGACGGACCGGTGCTGTTCGGCTTTTTGGGGCAAGAGGAAAAAGATCTCTTCATGCGTCTGATTTCCGTTTCGAGCGTGGGTCCCAAAGTGGCTTTGGCTGTTTTATCGACGTTCGATCCTTCGGATGCAATATCTGCTATCGTTTTGCAGGATACTGCAGCCATTCAGCGTGTTCCGGGTGTTGGTAAGAAAATGGCATCGCGTATCGTCTTGGAATTGAAAGAGGCGTTCGCCGGTGGTGCCCAGGCGGTGCTGACGGGTATGTCCCAGCAGGCGCTGAATGCCAAGAAGGCAGCGGCAGATGCCCTTCTTTCTATGGGCTTCACTTCGGAAGAAACCGAACTTGCCCTTAAGGGGGCTCCCGAAGAAGCAAGCGAAACGATACTATTGCAGTATGCTCTCAAGCGCTTGGGAAAATAGCGCTAGATCACTATCAGGGAGAATAGTTGGCTGACGAATTCGAAATAGAAAGCGCTTTATTTGAAGCGTCGTCGCAATTGGATGAATCGGAAGATGCGCGACTGAACTCGCCCATAAATGGCGGTGATTCTTACGCACGTGCATGCTCGGTTTCGCTCATAGAAGATGACCTGGCGCTTGATAGAAGTCTGCGCCCTGCTCGCTTGAGCGATTACTTGGGACAAACGAAGCTCAAAGATAGTCTTTCCATCCTGATCGAAGCTGCTCGTGTGCGTCATGATGTAGTGGACCACATTCTGTTTTCGGGTCCTCCGGGGCTTGGCAAGACAACACTTGCAACCGTCGTGGCTAACGAATTGGGCGTTCGCATAAAAACAACCAGCGGACCTGCGATCGAGCGCACGGGAGATCTGGCGGCTATCTTGACGAACCTCGAAGAGGGCGACGTGCTCTTCATTGACGAGATCCATCGTCTGAATCGCATGGTCGAAGAGGTCCTGTATCCCGCATTGGAAGATTTTGCACTTGATATTGTGGTAGGCAAGGGTCCTGCGGCTCGTTCCATTCGTCTTGACCTGCCGCGTTTTACCCTTATCGGCGCCACAACGCGTACGGGGTTATTAACGGGTCCCTTGCGTGATCGTTTCGGTATTTCGTTCCGTTTGAATTACTACACGCCCGAAGAACTGGCGCAGATCGTTCGTCGCTCTGCTCAGATCCTTGATGTGGACATCCTCGAAGAGGGCGCTCTCGAAATTGCGCGAAGAAGCCGCGGTACTCCGCGTTTGGCGAACCGCCTTCTTAAACGAGTGCGCGATTGGGCTCAGGTAAAGGGAATTCAGCCCATTGATGAAGATTGCGCCGCCCAGGCTCTGGCGTTCTTCGAGGTCGATTCATTAGGCCTTGATCCAATAGATAATCGAATACTCGAATTGCTTTGCGTGCAGTTCGCGGGTCATCCTGTGGGGCTCTCTACGCTGGCATCGGCTCTTTCTGAAGAGCCGGATACGCTAGAGGATGTATATGAGCCCTATTTGCTTCAGCAGGGATTGCTCCTGCGAACACCAAAGGGCAGGCAGGCAACTGAACGCGCATACGACCATCTAGGGGTCCGTATGCCAGGGAAAGAGTCATAGATGCTCCAACAGGATTATTTGCTACGTATGTTCATGCAGTTGGCAACGGCAATGCGCGATAGTTGGCAGCGTGCACGGGGCGATAAGGATCCCGCCGTTGCTGCGCAGATGCTTGAAGAGGCCATCGAAGATGCGACCGAGATGGACGGTGCGCTCTTGCTGCGCATGACGCCGGAATCAATGGCGGCTATGCTGCAGCTTTCGCAGCCCGATCCGCTTTTGATGGGGTACATTTCACGCACCTTGTTACTGTCTTCTGAATATCTTAAAGAGGCGGGTGATCCGCTTTCAGAATTACGTCGAGGCCAAGCGTATGCGGTGGCTCGATCGTTCGATGTTGAATTAAGCGATGATCACATTACCCCCGAAGAACTAGAGAGCTTTTTCGAAAGCACCCAAGCTGGCTTGTAGGACCCAAGGCGGTTCACCTAAGCTGATTCGTAGGCGCTTCGGCCTATGCAGCCGAATCCGTGGGCGCTTCGGCCTACGTGATCGAATCCGTGGGCATCTGGGCCCATGAGCTGACCTTGGGTTGTTGAGGACTTAGGCATGCGGTACCTCGTGTCTGTAGGCACACGCACCTCCAAATGAGCCACCCAAAAAGGCAGTTCCTTTTATGGATATTTCACTTGACACTGTAGTTAGACCTAGTTAACATTAAGTAGCTTGTTAGAGACGTCTAACAAATTGAGTATTGCCCTGAATAGGGATGCTCCAAGTAGAGAAAGAGTGAGAACCATGGTTTTGTCTGAAGTAAGAGAAAACGGAACCTATCACGTTAAGCAGCTGCGCGGATTCGGTGATGTTCATCATCATCTGGAGGATCTGGGCTTCATCCCAGGCGAACGGATCACGGTGATATCACGTATCGGCGGCAATCTTATTGTGAGCGTAAAGGGTTCTCGCGTGGCGCTTTCTTCGGAGCTGGCACAGCATATTGCTGTGTAGGCAACGTGCGTGGATCGCGTGAAGTATTGTCATCGAAAGGTGATGACTGTGCATTGGCAGCACGAAGGTCTTTGTGTCGAACTGTGACCATGCAACAGCCGAACCAACATCCACGCAGAGTATTGACCAGGTAAATCAGCGGCACTTTTTCACGATGAAATGAAAGTGCAGCAGCGGAAAGGGGGATAGGTGAAAACACTGAGAGATGTAGAGAAAGGTCAAACCGTACAAGTGACCAAGCTCAATGGTGCTGGTGCAGTAAAGCGTCGCATCATGGACATGGGTATTACAAAAGGATGTTCGGTTTACGTGCGTAAGGTCGCTCCTCTGGGCGATCCGGTAGAAGTAACCGTTCGCGGATACGAATTGTCTCTACGTAAAGAAGATGCCCAAATGATAGAGGTAGCTTAACCTTTCTTCCTGGATCACAGGACGAATCATCTGAGAGCCGTAATAAAAACGGCTTTTTAATTGAAGTGGAGTTAACCTAATCTAACACCGAAAGGAAACTGGTAATGAGAGTTGCACTTGCTGGCAACCCGAATAGTGGTAAAACGACCCTATTCAATGCCTTGACGGGCGCCAACCAATACGTTGGTAACTGGCCAGGCGTCACCGTTGAAAAGAAAGAGGGTAAACTCAAGGCCGATAAGTCTATTGAGATCACGGACTTGCCTGGTATTTACTCACTTTCTCCTTACACCTTAGAAGAAGTTGTTGCGCGTAATTTCATTATTGAAGAAAAGCCCGATGCGATTTTGAACATCGTTGACGGCAGCAATCTTGAGCGTAATCTTTACCTGACCACCCAGCTCCTCGAAATGGGGATCCCCGTTGTAGTAGCCGTCAACATGATGGATATCGTTCGCCGCAACGGTGACGAGATCTACACCGAACGACTGGCTCAAGAGCTGGGATGCAATGTCGTCGAAATTTCGGCATTGAAGGGTGAAGGCATCGACGAGGTAGTGAACTGCTTGAAGACTATCTCCTCGGCGCAGGCTGCAAAGCCAATTACGCTTTCCGCATCCGCAGAAGAAGCGGTCGCAGAAGTTCAGAGCCGCCTTCCTGAAACGGTGCCGGCGAATCTCGCGCGCTTCTACGCTATCAAGTTGATCGAACGCGACGAAAAGATCATCTCTTCGCTTGCTGATGCTCCTAACGTGGATGATGTTATCGAAAAGCTCGAACGCGAGAACGACGATGACTCCGAAAGCGTGATCATCAACGATCGCTATGCGTTCATCACTTCGATCATCGATCACTGCCGCAATAAGTCGGCAAGCTCTTCGGAAATGAGCATTTCGGACAAGATCGACCGCGTGGTCACCAACCGTATTCTTGCGCTGCCCATCTTTGTCGTTGTAATGACGCTGGTGTACTACCTGTCTATTTCGACCGTAGGTACCATGGCCACCGACTGGGCCAACGATGGTCTGTTCGGCGATGGCTGGTTCGTTGGTGCTGGTCAAGAGCAGTTCGATGAAGCGACCGAAGAATTCGAGGGCGCAAAGAGCAGCATCGAAGCATTCGAGGCGGCTGCAACCGAAGCGGGTCTCGACCCCGAATCCGAATCCTTCATTGAGGATGCTACGGCAGCGAACGTAGTAGGCAACTACGAATCGTTCGATGATGAAACTGGCGAAAACGAAATTATCGACGTCGATGCAGGTGCTTACGAGGAATCTCTCGAAATAGTTGCGCCTTACGCGGGTGACGGAAATGCTATTGCGGCCTTCACGGCGGCGGCTATGGAAGCGGGTCTCGACGCCGAATCTGAAACCTTTGTTGAGGATGCCACGGAAGCGGGCGTCACTGCAACGTATGTGAACGATGATGGCGAAACGGTAGAGGTTGACGCCGAAGGATATGCTGCTGAATTGGAAGGTTCTGCTCCTGATCCAGCAACGTATGGTACTTGGGTACCGGGCTTGCCGGTCCTGATTGAGAGCGCTCTCGTTGCGGCTGGTTGTGCTGATTGGCTGCAGGCGCTCATCCTTGACGGTATCGTCGCTGGTGTTGGCGCAGTACTCGGTTTCGTACCGCAGATGCTCGTGCTGTTCTTCCTGTTGGCTATTCTCGAGGCTTGCGGTTATATGTCGCGTATCGCCTTCATTCTCGACCGCGTGTTCCGTCGTTTCGGTCTGTCGGGTAAGTCCTTCATTCCGATCCTCGTCGGTACGGGTTGCGGCGTTCCGGGCATCATGGCTTCTCGTACGATCGAGAACCAGAACGATCGTCGTATGACGGTCATGACCACGACCTTTATTCCCTGTAGCGCGAAGATGCCTATCATCGCTCTGTTCGCTGCGGCGATCTTCGGCGGAGTTTGGTGGGTCGCTCCTTCCGCGTACTTCCTGGGCCTGGCTGCGATCCTGTGTTCGGGCATCATTTTGAAGAAGACGCGCTTCTTCGCAGGCGACCCGGCTCCGTTCGTTATGGAACTGCCGGCATACCACCTGCCCACGGTCGGCGGCGTTCTGCGCAGCATGTGGGAACGCGCCTGGTCGTTCATCAAGAAGGCCGGTACGATCATCCTCTTGGCCACCATCGTTGTTTGGTTCATTTCGAGCTACGGCTTCATTGATGGTGTGTTCCAGGCGGTCGAAGACCAGAACGATTCGATCCTGGCTATCCTCGGCGGCGCGATCTGTTGGATCTTCAATCCTCTTGGTTGGGGCGATTGGCAGGCAGCTGCTGCGGCAGTAACGGGCCTTATCGCTAAGGAGAACGTCGTTGGTACGATGGGTATCCTCTATGCGGGCGATGCGGGCTGGTACGAGAACGTTCAGGCTTCCTTCACGATGATCGCTGCCTATTCGTTCATGGCATTCAACTTGCTGTGCGCTCCCTGCTTCGCGGCTATGGGTGCTATCAAGCGTGAAATGAACAACCGTAAATGGTTCTGGGCTGCGGTCGGCTATCAGTGCGGTATCGCTTGGGTCGTCGCCCTGTGGATCTACCAGTTCGTCGGCGTACTGACCGGTGAAGTTGCCTTTGGCGTGTTCACGGTAGTGGCTATCATCCTGTTCGTAGCGTTCTTGTGGCTGCTCTTCCGTCCTAACAAGTGGCAGAACAAAGCAGCTTCCGTTCGTGCGGTTGATGCCGAAATGTAGACCTTCGTTCATGTGTCAGGGGCCAAGGCGCGCCCCTGGCATGTGAATTGCAAGAGAAGCTCGATGCCCGCAGCGTACATCTGATACGATGCGGGCATGTTCTAAGGGCATAAGGAGGCGCCGTCTTGAAAAGGCGGCGCCTCATCACAGAGGGCTCTTTGGTAAAAGAACGTTCTGTGATGAGATAAAGAACTACTTTGGTAGGAGAGGTGATAGCGCATGAATATAGGCACATTCGTCGTTGCTGCTATTCTCGTTGTTATTGTCGCGGCGATCATCGTGAGCATGGTACGCACGCATCGCGCGGGAGGACATGTAGGGTGCGATAGCTGCGGTGGCTGTAGTTGCTCCACTTCGCAGCCGGCGTCCGACGGTGCTCACATGGGCGGTTGTGGCTGTGCGAACATGGATGCCATGGTCGATCGCATGAATGAGGATCTGAAAGGGAAGTAGGCCTTGTAAGATCGCATAAGGGGTAGGTTCATCGATCCGCACCCTGAGGTAAATGAAAATGGACTCCGTTAAGGAGTCCATTTTTTGTGAGTAGAGCAACGGTGCTGCAGTGGCCAAGCGGTTGTTCTGCGGTGGCTTCGCCGTAGCGAAGAGGCGGGCTTGTGTGGTCAAGCTGCTCTGCGGTGGGCAGAGTAGATAAGTATGCCGAACCGAGCCGATCCTTTGCTTACTGTTGCGGGTGGCCTCGCCGTGAGCCTATTCTTCAATAAGGCGGAAATACACCACGCGCACACCGGTGTCTTCGGAGGTGACAATGCTCTTCGATTCGAAGATCTTCAGCGATTCGACGAAGGGCACGAACTTACGGAAGCCGAAGTTACGGGTATCGAAGTCCGGCAGGCGCTTTGACAGGCGAGCACCTAAGCGCGAAGAGATGATCCATCCATCATCGGCGCTGAATTCCTCGGTGATCTCAAGCAGCGCTTCGGTCACTGCCTTGATGTCTGAACCTTCGCCGTATACTTCAGATGCGTCGTCGACATCAACGGACGCTTTGGTGCTGTCCGTGGGCTCCGAAGAAGCATGTTCTGACGCAGAAGATGATCCGTGATTGTTGTTCTTGGAGCGTTCGGGCGCGGGAGCAGGCGCTTTCGTGGCGTTGCTGTGAGATGCAGCGGCCCCCTTTGTCTTCGCGCGCTCGGCCGAAGAAGAGGATCGTGCATCCTGAGCCTGGGCCGCCTCCTGGTCCTGGATCTGAGTTTGCGCCTGAGCTTGACCTTGCGATTTCTTAGCGTTCTTGGCGTGCGCTGCGCGATAGAGCAGATCAAGATAGGAGAACTTATTGCACGCGGAAATGAACGAGCGGGGGGTCTTCTTTTCTCCCATGCCAAGCACGAACATTTGCGATTCGCGTAAGCGACTGGCAAGGCGCGTGAAGTCCGAATCGGACGATACGATGCAGAACGCATCAAGGTTGTTCTGATAGAGCAGGTCCATCGCATCGATGATCAGCGCGGAATCGGACGAGTTCTTGCCAATAGTGTTGCTGAACTGCTGGATAGGCTGAACTGCGTTTTCGAGCAGTACCTTCTTCCAGGAGTTGAGGTGAGTGGTGGTCCAGTCACCGTAAATACGTTTATATATGACATTGCCAAGGCTGGCTGCCTCCTGCAGGATGATGCTGGCGTATTTACTGGAAATGTTCTCAGCATCGATCAGGATGGCTATCTTTAGTTCTTTTTCCACGAGTATCCTTTCGACAGGTAGTGAACTACCTGATGAACATGGCATCGCCAAAAGAAAGCAGACGATAGTTCCGCTTAATGGCATGGCGATATGCCTTCATAATGTTGTCGCGACTTGAAAATGCTGAAACGAGCATCATGAGCGTGGAGCGCGGCACATGGAAGTTGGTGATGATGGCATCCACCACATGGAAATCGTATCCAGGCAGAATGTAGAGGCTGGTCGCGTCACGCTCGCGTGCGCGCAGCTGCCCCTCTTCGGTATCCCATGCTGATTCAAGGCTGCGAACACTGGTGGTGCCCACGGCTATAACGCGCCCGCCGCGCGCCTTCGTTTCGTTGATGGCGTCTACGCAGCGTTGGCTCACCGTGTAGCGCTCGGTGTGGATCTGGTGATCGCGCGGGTTCTCTTCTTCCACGATACGGAAGGTGTCGAGTCCCACTTCCAGATGGACCGTTTCCCAGCCGATGCCCTTTTCTTTAATGCGCTCGATCAATTCGGGCGTGAAGTGCAGCCCTGCGGTAGGGGCGGCGGCCGATCGCTCTTCGTGAGAGTAAACGGTCTGATACAGCTCTTCGTCGCCCGCATAGTTCTTGATGTAGGGCGGCAGGGGCGCGTGCCCTACGGCATGAAGCGCTTCGTCAAGCGAGGGCAGCTCGGTACTCAGGCGCACTAAGCGCTCGCCTTTGTTGGCGCCTTCCACCCAGTCGACTACCTCGGCGGAAAGAACGACCTGGTCGTCTTTATTGGTGAAGTCCACGATGGCGCCGGGCTTCAAGCGCTTGCCCGGGCGAACGAGCGCTTCCCACGTGGCACTCTGGTTGGTCTTGGGCGCATGCTGGCCCGATTCACGCAGCAAAAGCACTTCCGATACACCACCGGTAACGCGCTTGGCGCCTATGAGGCGCGCGGGCATGACGCGCGTTTCGTTGGCTACAAGCAGATCACCCGGCTTCAAGTAATCGATGATGTCCTTGAAGATCTTGTCTTCAAGCGATCCGGTGTCGCGTTTCATAACGAGCAGCTTGCATTCATCGCGTACTGCAGCGGGTTCTTGTGCGATCGATTCTTCGGGTAGATCGTAATCAAAATCATCGGTAGTCAGTGCTGCCAATTTTGCTCTTCTTTCTTCTTCTTTTTTCTTCTTGCG
>JAXKBI010000044.1:0-3128 GCA_036553105.1 Eggerthellaceae bacterium | reverse complement strand
GTGTTTCTCCTGTCGAGTTTGGCAGGAGAAACACACCCCCACTGCTATTTGTGTTGGGGTGTACTACGTATGCACAGGTATTTGGCGACGATAATCTTCGAATCAATCATTTCGGTTTTATCTTTTGCTGGAATGCGGTAGAGTAAAGACTATTCAGGGGGTATCTGTAAAGGAGCGGGTTATGGTTCTATTAGCTCGTAAAGATGAGGAAGGCAATACTCAGACTTTGTATGACCATCTTCATGGTGCAGGAAGATTGGCTAGTGGTTTCGAGGATGAATTCGCTGATATTTCACGTACGGCAGCCGTCTTGCATGATGTCGGGAAGGTTGCTCAGCAGTTTCAAACATATCTGTTATCGGATGATGGGCATAGGGGAGATGTGCAGCATGCCCGTCAAGGGGCGTTTGTCGTCAATGATTTTTTCGAGTCGAAAGGGGAAATTGAAGAGATAGCAAAGGAAATTCTTGAGCTTGCCATTTCTAAACATCACGGAGGTCTTCCTGATTGCATTGACGAGTCCGGGAATAGAGCTTTTCTTCTTGGGTTCACGGAGTCGGACAAAAGCAACGAGAAGTATGCGTATCAAGAAATCAAGCGGGGGCTTAACGGTTTGGCGCTCGATCTGCAATCGAATTTCCGAGGTTCAGCGGAAGATATCGCTTGTTTCCTGAAGAAAATTAAATCGCTGGGGATGTCGAAAGATAGCATATACTTCTATCTAGGTTTGCTCGTTAAACTGATTTATTCGCGACTGGTGGATGCGGATAGGACGGATGCTGCTTGTTTCGAGACCCGAAAACAGTATCGGCCTAATACGGTTGATTGGCAGAATCTGATTAGTCGACTCGATAAAAGCATGAGATCTTTTGATTCGAGTTCGGAAATAAACAGGATAAGACATCAGATTAATGAACAGTGTTGTTTGGCGGGGGCGCGGGAAACCGGGATTTATCGTTTGTCGATTCCGACTGGCGGCGGTAAAACGTTGGCGTCGCTAAATTTTGCGTTGCATCATGCGCTGAAGACAGGAAAGCACCGGATCATTTACGTGATTCCATATTTGTCTATCACAACTCAGACGGCAAAGACTTTCCGAGATGTACTTGGTCTGAACGCCGATAGCGATGTTCTATTGGAGCATTACTCCACTGCAGGTATGCAACGCTCCGCTGATGTAGCGGATAATGCGTCGAGTGAGTTTGAGGATGCCGGGGAGCATCAGCGCAAGTTGGCGGCAGAGCGTTGGGACAATCCGATAATTGTTACCACTATGGTGGAATTCCTTGAGACTGTCATGTCTGCTCGCGGAACCAAACTCCGGAAATTCCATAATATGGCCGACAGTGTCATCATTTTTGATGAAATACAGTCGTTGCCGATGAACACAATCAATCTATTCAATGAGATCGTCAGCTTCCTATCGAAGATTACCAATTCAACGATTCTTTTGTGCTCTGCGACGCAGCCGTTACTTGAAAAAACCAAACGAGAGAATCTGCTTCTTTCGGAAAAGCCTGATCTTATTGCTGAAACGGAAAGCTATGAAGACAAGCTTCGACGTACAAGAATTGTTGCTTCAACTGAAAATAAAAGCTGCGATGAACTAGGGCAGATTATTTATCAGCAGGCGCGGAAGAACGGCAATTGCTTGGCAATCGTCAACCTGAAAAAGGAAGCGCGTGAGATTTTCCAATGCTTGGAACGACTTGATGTGAATCATGAGTTTGAGCTGATTCGTCTCAGTACTGCCATGTGTGGAAGGCATAGAACGGATTGTCTGAACAGAATCGGTGCGCTACTTGATCCAGGTAATCCGAAACCTGTGATTTGTGTGAGCACACAGCTTATTGAGGCAGGTGTTGACATTTCGTTTGCTTGCGTGGTCAGGGCGATGGCTGGTCTGGACAGTATTATGCAGGCCGCTGGGCGCTGTAATAGGAATGGTGAATCGGTAGAACCAAAGAATGTGTATGTCTATCCATTGAAAGATGAAGACAGCATGGAAAGGTATCTGCCGGATATCGCAATGGGTAAGCAGCTCACTTTACAGATTATGGAGAACTATTCATTTTGGAAAGAGTCGTCGGCATCAGAAAACAAACGATTGCAAAATAAGACATGAATAAATCGATAGAACAGCAACGAAACTGAGCAAACCCCCTTAAATTACAACGAAAATGCGCCACGCCCGAACATTGCTTTCGTTTGCAAAGAAACTCCGCTGGATATAAACTGTCAGCAATTCAAAGCGCAAGCAACGAAGCAAACGCAACAAGGAGGACGACAATGAGTGTCGAAATCTCTGCCGAAAATCGGCAGGAATATCAGGCATGGACGCCGGTTGAGGAAGACTTGGAAGGTCTTCCCAAGAACATTTACGACGTCATCCTGCAAATGCGCGTCGACTGCAGCACAACTGACCGCAACCGCATGCCTTACTACGGTGCAGTCGATGATATCGACGAATTTACCGACATCCCGTACATCGACGATGGGACCCGAGCCCACCAACTCGACATCTACATTCCACACGACGCGATAATGTGCGCCGCTCGCAATTTGCCTGTCTACATCGACGTGCACGGAGGCGGATTTGTCTACGGCTACAAGGAGCTCAACCGCAACTTCTGCATCGCATTGGCCCGACGCGGATTCGCGGTTATCTCCATCAGCTATCGCGTTTACCCACAAGCCGATTTCCTCGGACAATTGCAGGACGTGAATGCGGCCATTGGCTGGTTGCAGAATCATGCGGATGAGTACCCGATCGACCCGAATCGTATGGGTATCACCGGGGATTCCGCCGGAGGCTGTCTATCCCTGTACACGCTTGCAATCCAATCCGACCCAGAATTGCTGGATCGGGAAAAACTGGGATTCAAGCAGACAAATCTTAGGTTCGGTGCCTTGGTGTCCGGCAAATTCGATCTCAGTGAGTATGTGGATGATACTCCGATCACTGACGATAATGAGCCGGATCTGCTTCGCATCCTCGCCAAACCGTTGTTCGGCCGGTTCATCGATGCAGCCGAGTGTTCGAAAATCTATTCGCTCAGGAATCTGACCGGCAAGCTGCCGCCATTGTTCCTGACAACCAGTAGCGATGACTTTATCCAATATGAGTC
>JAXKBI010000043.1:0-1608 GCA_036553105.1 Eggerthellaceae bacterium | reverse complement strand
GTACAGGTCGGATGTGATCCACATCGAGGGCGACGAGTCGATGCGCAAGCGCATCGGCTAGAAAGGCCAGTGAAGACGGGGGCGCCGGATGCCCCGGTGCCCCCGTTAGCACGTGGCAGCCCTGCGCGGTACGGTGTGGCAGCTCAGCGCGGAACGCTGCGGCAATCGGCCCGCAATAATCACCATCTGCAACATTTGCGGAACCGACATCACCGGCAACACCTCCGCCCATGCAAAAGAGCACATGAAGGCCGGTGAAGGATCCGGTCATCATAGCGAAACCCGTCAGAAAATCATCGGCTACAACACGGTAAGTCATTCCGAAGAAGGCCATTGGGAAACAAAGGCTGTCGGCGGTCATTGGGAATAGACGTTAGGCAGGGGTCATTAAGGATGCGCTTGATATTGCTATCAAGCCCTGATAGACGATTTGTCCGTTTATCAGCCACAGTTGCTTAGATGCCGGCAGAGCATGAAACAATTTCTGCCAGTAGGCGTCATTTCGCGATGCGCATCTTTTATATCCAATAGGCTGCATGGGTATCGCTAACCCACACAGCCTATTGGCGCCCAATCTCTCTAACGTACTTATCCGCGACTATTGAATCTTCTGCGACCGACATAGAGCAGCAAAGAAGCCAGTCCTATAGCAGAAGCGCAAAAGAGAATCAGAGCAATACGCACAGGCAAGCCTAAGCTGTCACTTGTTTCTGCCAAAAAGCCTAAAGAGCTAGCAGGCTTATCAGTATCAGTGACGGAGTTCGCGTTATCTGTCTGACCCGAATTGATTTCCTGGTTACCTCCTGATGCCTCAGGTGCATCCGAACCACCGTTATTCCCTTGGCCACCGTTCATGCTTCCGCTATTGCCCTGATTGGTTCCACCGTTGTCTCCGCCTCCCTGCTCGCCACCACCTGACGGATCGCGTCCGTCATCGGTTACGCTCACGGCAAGATTCAATCTCTCGCTGTATTCATCAAAAGGCATCCCCTCTTTATATGCGGCGATTCGATACTTCGTATCTCCCGTAACACTGATAGGTCCGGTGTAAACGCGTCGCGTCCCGTTTGCATCGCAGGGGCAGGTGTCGTCGGTGGTGTAGTAGATGGTCGCTCCTTCGGTGGTGGTTGTCAGGGTTAGCTTCGAACCTTTCGGTACCGTCACGCTGTTCTCTTTTGGAGCCAACGCATCGAACGTGTTCGTTCCGATGGTTGCGGTGGGCCGCACGGGTTGCGCTGCATCAGAAGTGGTGCGAATCGCCAGCTCCTTGGAAAGCGACGTGCCAGTTGCCGCAAGGGTGAGCGCCGTCATTCCGGGAAGGTCACCATAGAGCGAGAACGATGTCTTGCCCTCGGAATCCGTCATGCCAGTTGCGATGCCCTCGCCAGAAGCGTCCAAGGCGCTGATACCGTCGAGCGCCGCGATGCTGGGCGCATCCACCTGTGCCGTCACCGGCTGGTTCGCCACAGGGGTGCCGTCCGAATAGCGCACGTAGGCCACAACTTGGACAGGTTCAGGAGCATCGCTTTGCAAGACGACGGCATTCTCATAGTTCGCAACGAGCTGCGCCGGACGTTTCTCGACGGTGAGCGTCTTCGACCATGACCC
>JAXKBI010000042.1:0-33004 GCA_036553105.1 Eggerthellaceae bacterium | reverse complement strand
CTCCTAAAGTGCGTCATGCGGCCGGGGTAGTGCTTGACGCTGCGGCACCCGTTGCGAAATCGGCGAGCAAGACCGTATTCAAATCGCTTCGTCCTGGACGAAAGAAGCGTGCGAAGTAATAGGCGCAGCAGTACTGCCGAAGCGCGAGTCTACGTGTCCCAGAAAAATTTTTAAAAAAGGGTATTGCGTACATTTTCTTTTTCGGTAAAATAATCTTCGCTGTCGCAGCACGGGGTGTTAGCTCAGTTGGTTAGAGCGCCGGCCTGTCACGTCGGAGGTCGCGGGTTCGAGTCCCGTACATCCCGCCAGTTTAAAACTTGCAAGGCTCCCATTTGGGAGCCTTGTTTGTTTATGAGACGTGTTGCGCGTTCCACACTTTTTACAAAAGTTACGATTTGTAAGCGCCCCACGTAAACGTTTCGCGTTTTGGGGGTGAGGGTGCTATAGTTTTCGGAGCTCTTGCGCAAAGTGATTTCGTGCTCGAGTCTTATTTCGAGTTTGCGCATACCTGAAAGAAGAAATGAAGGGCAATGGAACAAGTTTCTCAAAAGCAACCGGTTGAGATCGTCGTCTTTGATTTTGACGGTACTTCGATTTCGGGAAATTCTCCGGTTATCCTTGTGAACTATTTGCGCCAGAAGGGCATGCTGAAAAAGCGTATCCTGACCCGTATTCTCTTCTGGGCGCTCGCGTATAAACTGCGACTTCCTCAAAATGAAAGCTGGGTCCGTGGAGCAGTGTTCTCCGCCTTTGAAGGTCAGAAGCGCGAAGACATCGATCGGTTCCTGCAAGATTTCTACGATACCCATTTAGAAAAGCTCTTCCGTACGAAGGCTGATGAGGCCATTGAGTATCATCGTGCGCAAGGATGCGAGGTGTGGGCGGTGTCGGCGACGTTCGAACCGCTTATTCGTCAGACTATGAAGTTCCATGGCTACACCAAGGGGTTCGCTACGTGCATGGCCACCGATTCGCAGGACTGCTATACCTGTAAAGTGGAAGGGCTTCCGGTGGAAGGCGTCGAAAAGCTCGTGCGCGTGACGGCTTACGCTAACGAGGCATATGGGGAAGGCAACTGGGTCCTTACGCACGCGTATGGCGATCACCATTCAGATCGTGCGCTCCTTAAGGCCGCACAGCACCCTCACGCGGTCACTCCCGACCGTCCTTTACGTCGCACTGCTAAAGAGAATGGGTGGGATATCCTCTCCTGGTAAGCGCATTTGGTAACGCGAGTGTTTCCATTATTTGAATTCACTATGAGATTTTGTCAAATCACCGGTAATTGCCCAAGGTATCGAATAGGGTGGATTACAATAAACTGTGAGTAAAGAACTAGCATTATTCGATAATGCGCCGGTAATCATCTATTTGCCGGCACGTAGCATCGAGGAGGTGCACGATGATGAACGAGGAATCGACTTTCGGAGGCGCTCCTTTTCAGGATCAGAACAACCGATCTAATTCTTCGCAAGCATATCTTCAACGTGCGGCTTCAGCAGTGAGCGAAGGGGATATTATCCTCGGCGTTCATTTGTACCTAGCAGCATATGAACGGGCGCTCCATGAGAGCCATATCCCTAGCGAAGAGGTCATTCAAGGAATGAGCAAGGCATGGGATCTTGCAGTTTCCGCTAAGCAGCGTTCGTTGGCCGAATATATTTTCGAAAAGCTGGAGCCTTTCTGGGAGCCAGAAGAGATCGTGCGCCATGCAGAAGAACTGCAGCAGCTCGCGTTCGATAAGTTGGAAGAATACGGCTTCGACCGTGAGGTCGTTGAAGACATGGCGGATATGGTGAATCAGGATCTTCTCGATTCAGCCAATGAAGTGCTGTGCCATTTTGAAGAGAGCGCAGCATCGGCTGAAAAGCGAACCGATTCCCACCGGGTCGAATCATCGAATTCAGATGGATCGGCGGGGGATGTCCCTCAAGACACCTCTAGTGAAGGCACGGATCAGGATGGGCAGGCGACCAAGGTGAATGCGGTGCCTATCGCTCCCGATTCTCCCTTGGCGGCTGCGTTCGCTCAGTTGGGAGCTATGGCGACCTCGGCATCGCAGGATGCCGCGGAGGTCGAGGCTCAGCGCTTCGACTATCGCAATCTCGTGGGTTTCGATGAAGAGATCGAATTTATGGGCACGCTCGGTATCGGCCGTAGTAACGATCCTGAATTCGCCCGTTTCCTTGAGATGCTCAATACTCGTCATGGTCTGCCGGGAATGCCGGCTCTGGGTACGCTGGTATTCAAGAGCCCTGCGCGCGAAGATGCGAACTGCTTCATGGTGGCTACCGTAGGTGAGTTGGGTATGCCCGCTATCCGCATGCGGCTCGATCGCAATGCGATGGGGCAGGTAGTGCTGTGCGTAATGGCCTCTCCTGATTTTAAATCCCGCTTGTCGGGTCTTTCCCGCGGTGGACTCGAGACGCCGACGGTCGTTGTCATTGAGGATCTTGATCTGTGGGATCTACCCTTGTTCGATGTGTCGGGCGATGACGCTCAGTCTCTGGCCAGTATGCAGCTTTCTCGCGGTGCTCGTGAAGCGCTCGCATTGGTCCAGATGGCGCTGAGCAGTCCTGAGGCGACGGTGCTCATTTCTGCATCTGAGCCAGAGGATATCGATCCGTTCTTCCAGGACCTCATCGGTCCTCACCGGATCATCGATATCGATCTGCCCGATGCGAAGGAACGTCGTGCTATTTGGCGCAGCGAACAAGCTCAGCATCCTTCGATGCGCGGTTTGGACGTGAATCAGCTGGTTGATTTCTCCCGTACGCTTTCGCGTTTCGAGATCTACGCTATTTCGAGCGAGGCGGTCGAAGAGGCATACCGTGAAAGCGTTGCCCAGGGTACGTTCTGCGCGGTTCCGACAGACGATATCCTTATGCGCCTGTCGAATTTCCAGCCACTTGAATCGGATGAATATCAGCGCATGGAAGATCTGGCGGTGGAAAGCCTGCGAAAGAGCTTTTCCGATTTTGACGATCTGTTAAAGGGGTAACTGATGAGCATCACGCGCCGTTGCGACTACGCGTGCCGGATCATCCGTGCTGCTTATCGCCAGGATGACTCGTATATTTCTATCGCTGAAGTTGCCGAACAGGAAAAGATCCCTTATTCGTTCGCTCGAAGCATTCAGCACGAATTGGTCAAGTCGGGCCTGCTACGTACTATTCGCGGGGTCCATGGTGGCTTAGCGCTCAATTGCGATCCGGCGCGAACGACGGTTTACGATGTGCTTATGAGCGTTAACGGATCGCTTTCGGTTGCCGAATGCACTTCTTGCGATTATATGTGCGCGCACAAGCCGTGCTGCTCGTTCAATGCGGTATGGCGTGCTGCCGATGCGCTCGTGATGAATTTGTATTCATCAATTACGCTGGTCGATCTGTTCGAGCAGGGTGTCGATCATCCCGCTATTCAAGAAGCGCTATCGCTTCGCGGTTCCCAAACGCACTAGAGGGGCGCATTATGGCGTTCTGTGCGAACGAGGGAGAACGTAGCGCGGGTGATGTTCGTCAGGCGCAGGGAAAGATCGTACCCGACGGATTATGCAACGTGGGTGCGCCCCATCATCGCACGGTTTGCGATGATCTGACCGATGATGAACGGCGTTTCGTCGAAATGGTGTGGCGTGAAGGCCGTCGTCTATATCGAGACCTGCCGTGGCGCTCTATTGATGACCCATATGCCGTTATGGTGTCAGAGGTCATGCTTCAGCAAACGCAGGTATCTCGGGTGGAAAAGTACTGGGATCGGTTCTTGAAGCTGTTCCCGACGATCGATGCGCTTGCCAGCGCCGAAACCTCACTGGTGCTTGAATCGTGGCAGGGCTTAGGTTATAACCGGCGCGCTTTGATGCTGAAGCGTTGTGCAGAGATCTGCTCTTTCGAACATGCGGGAAAACTTCCCACTACCTTTGGGGAGCTGCTCCGTTTGCCGGGCATTGGGAAAGCGACTGCAGGGGGAATATGCGCGTTCGCGTATTGTGAGCCTGCGGTGTACTTGGAAACGAATGTGCGAACGGTATTCATTCATGAATTGTTCGCCGATAGAGAAGCGGTTTCCGATAAGGAGATCGAGCCTTTAGTGGAGCGTACGTGTTCGTTGAACGATCCGCGTGGTTGGTATTACGCGCTGCTTGATTACGGTGCCCATTTGAAATCGATCACGGCCAATCCCTCGCGCCGCTCCCGGCATCATGTGGTCCAGTCGAAATTCGAAGGGTCGCGTCGCCAGAAACGCGCTGAACTCGTGCGCTTTATGATCGCGAACAGAAGCGCGACCTTCAATGATCTTTACGAGGCGCTTGTACTGTTCGAACGTACCCAAGATCGCCCCGAGCCTGAGTCTGCGTTAGTGCGCTCCATCGTCGATGACTTGGTGAAAGAGGGTTTCTTTTCCTTGGAGGGTGAAGGCGACTTCGCGCACTACGTTGTGTAATATCGCCCCGAGAAAGACAATGCCGCCTTGCGCATGGTAAGAGGCGCAGGGCGGCATCCGTTGTATGTGAGAGCTGGTTCTATTCAGCGGGGTAGGTGCCGAGCACTTTCACTTCGCGCAACTTCAGCCTCAGGCAGTCGAGCGCGGTCTTGATCGCGGGGTTCTCGGGACTTCCTTCAATGTCGACGAAGAACAAATAGTCGCCTAAGCCCTGTTTGGTGGGGCGCGATTGGATCATGGTCAAGTTCACGTCGGCATAATTGAGTTCCGACAAGATCATGAGCAAGCTGCCGGGCCTGTCTTCGTTCAGATGCATTGCCAGGGTCGTCTTCATGCGATCGCTCTCGAGGACAGGTTTGTGCCCCTGGCGGGCGATGAGCACGAAGCGAGTTTGGTTCCCGTAATGATCCTCGATGTTGCGCTCGTGTGTTTTGCAAGAGAACAATTCGCCCGCGAACGAGCTGGCGATACCGGCTACGGTCTTATCCTGCGAGGCGGCGCGCGCACCTTCTGCGGTGGAAGATGAGGTAACGCGAGCCAGGGAAGGGAAGTGCTCGTTGAGGTAACGGCGGCACTGAGCGAGCGCTTGTGGATGGCTGACAATGGTCTTCACATCAGGGAGTTCGGTGTCGGGGTGCGTCAGCAGGCAGTGGTGGATATCAAGCACTGCTGAGCCCATGATGGACACTCCGCCTTTGAAGGTAAGCGTGTCGAGTGTTGCGGTAACAACGCCTTCGAGTGAGTTCTCGATGGGCATTACGCCAAATTCGCATCTGCCACGATCTACTGCGTCGTGCACTTCATTGAATGAAGGGCACTCGACGTATTCGACATTATTGCAGCCCATACGCTCGGCGAAGAGACGAGCTGCTTCATCTGAATAGGTTCCAATAGGGCCCAAGAAGGCGATCGTGGTAGGTTGCGACATAGGGTTCCTTTCATTGAATTAGTCCGTCCATGATACTCCTAGCAGAGCCGCTAAAAGACGTTAAGCGTCCGAATATCGTTTTTTCAAAATAGGACGTTTGTAAAAAAATGTCCGAATGAGAGCAGTGCGAACAAAAAAATCCTCTATTTTCGATATTCGCCTTGGAAAAATGGGCAACAAAAACTACTATTTGGGTAGCTACCATAGGCACTGTTCGGCGTGATGGAAAAATGTGAAGGAAATATGTGTTACATCTAATTTGGAGGGTAACATTTTCCGACCGTTGGCGGGTTTTAGCCGATATTAGGCAAGTAACCAGTCTATTTATTGCCGAAATAGAAGAAAATGGGTGGCAGAGGTTTTACAGGACGATACACCCTTAAGGAGGTGTGCACATGGTAACAGAGGCAATCAGTCCAGAGTTTTTGAGCAAACTGGAGGCGCGTGGCGTGTCTCGTCGTAGCTTCATGAAGCTCTGCGGCTCGCTCGCCGTAGCGGCTGGCTTATCCGAGCTCGCTGCTCCTCGCGTTGCTCAGGCGATCGAGAACTCCGTTATCGGCGCAGAATCAGGCGCTTTGTATCCCGTGATCTGGATCGAAGGCGCATCCTGCACCGGCTGTACGGAATCGTTCGCACAGGTAGACGCCCCTGATCCAGCAACCGTAGTGTTGGAAATGATTTCGCTTAACTACTGCGAAACCCTTTCTGCTGCTGCAGGTTGGTCAATGGAAGAGGCCAAAGCACAGACGATCGAGGCAGGGAACTACATCCTCGTCTACGAAGGTGCGGTTTTGGAAGGTTGGAACGGTGAAGCGTTGCGCGTTGCCAACGAGCCCGGCACCGAACACCTTATTCATGCAGCAGAGAACGCAAATGCGGTAGTCGCTTTGGGTTCCTGTGCCGTTAACGGCGGCTGGATGGGTGCTAACCCTAATTCTTCTGGCGCACTGGGCGTTCAGCAGTTCTTGAAGAAGTCCGGTATCGATACTCCGGTCATCAACATTCCTGGCTGCCCTGCGAACCCCGAATGGCTCGAAGCGGTCCTCGTTGACGCTATCCTCGTCGGTAAGTTGCCGGAGCTGAATTCCGAGAACAAGCCGACCGTGATCTTCAATCAGACCATTCATGACAACTGCGAGCGTCGTGGTCACTTCGAGAACGGCGAATTCGTTTATGCATTCGGTACCAAGGAAGAGGCATTGAACTACTGCCTGTATCCTATGGGTTGCCGTGGTCCTCAGACCAAGGCTAACTGCGGTATCGTTCGCTGGAACCATCGTCGCTCTTGGTGCGTCGCATCCGGTGCTCCTTGTATCGGTTGCTGTACCGCTAATCCTAATGATCCTGGTGAGAACTGGGTCGAAACCAACACGCCGTTCCGCGCTCGCTTCCGCGATCTGCGCATCGGTGGCATGACCGTTCAGCCTGAAGCTATTGCATGGACGCTCACTGGTGTTGTTGCAGCAGCACTCGTTATCCATGGCTTCGGCATGAAGAAGACCGGTCGTACCAGTGGTGGCGCTGATTTCGAGAAGGTCCGCGCATGGGACGCAAAGCATCCTGATCAGGCAATCGGTCAGTATGATGACGATGCTCTGAAGGGAGGCAAGTAAACAATGGCTCGTTCAGTTATCGATCCTATTACCCGTATTGAGGGTCATCTCCGCGTCGAGATGGAAGTAAACGACGGCGTTGTTACTGATGCATGGGTTTCCGGTGGCTGCTTCCGCGGCATGGAATTGGTCGTTCGCGACCGCACCCCTGAAGATGCGGCTCACATTGTGCAGCGTATCTGCGGTGTTTGCCCGGTTTCGCATGCTCATGCTTCATCTATTGCAGCAGAGAAGTCTTACGGTATCGAGATTCCCAATAGCGCTCGTATCATCCGTAACCTTATGGAGGGCGGCCAGTTCCTTCATAGCCACATCCTGTGGTTCTACACGCTGGCAGCACTCGACTACGTTAATCCGCTCAATGCTCTTGGCGCGAACATCGCTAATACGTATGACCTGGTCGAAGCAGCGGGCACGTCCTGCCAGTCCGACCTGGGCGCATTGCAGGAACGCCTGAAGACGTTCGAAGCGAACGGTCAGCTTTCCATCTTCTCTGGTAACTGGTGGAAGAACGGTTCTGCTGACACCGAGTTCAAGCTTCCCGCTGAACTTGACCTTATCTGCACCGCTCACTACATCGAGGCTTTGACCATGCAGTCCAAGGCTTCCGAGATCTGTGGTCTACTCGGCGGCAAGATGCCTCACGTCATGACGCTCGTTCCTGGTGGTACGTCCTTCGTTCCTACCGAAGAAAAGCTCGACGATCTGTGGGCACTCGTTCGTGAGGTGCGTGACTGGGTCAAGGCGACCATGATCCCCGACACCAAAGCGATCGCTCCTTATTATCTGGATGCGCTCAACTTCGGTAAGGGCTGCGGCCGCTACGTTGCATGGGGCGTATTCGAGCGTCCTTCCTTTGAACTTGCTGATCGCTATCTGCCTTCCGGTGTTGTTGACGAGGGCCTCAACCTTTCCGAGGTCAACGAAGATCTCATCAAGGAATATGTTGGTCACTCCTGGTATGTGGGTGATTCTGACCTCAATCCTCGCGAAGGCGTTACCGATCCCGCATTCACCGAGTACTACAAAGAGGGTACGCTGTTCGAACAGAACGGCCATGAATACGGTGAAGTTTCCGATCGCTACACCTGGTCCAAGGCACCGAGCTATGATGGCAAGTGCATGGAAGCCGGTCCGTTCTCTCGTGTTCTTGCTGCTTATCTGCGTGGCAACGAATTCATCAAGACGAACCTCGATCAGCTGTGCGCGGATCTGAACCTCACGATTCCTCAGTTGCAGTCCACACTTGGTCGTGTTGCAGCTCGCCAGGTCGAATCTCTCTACGTTGCAGAGCTCATGGTCGAATGGGTAGACGAACTCATCGAGGCCATCAAGGGTGGCGACAGCGAATACTTCCGCGCACCTGAGCAGCTCACTGGTTCGGGTACGGGCTTCTGGGAAGCACCTCGTGGCGCTCTCTACCACACCGAGCATGTTAACAACGGCAAGATCACTGATTACCAGATCATCATTCCTACTACCTGGAACATTGCTCCTCGCGATGCTGAGGGCACTCCTGGTCCTATGGAACAGGCTGTTATCGGTAACCCGGTTGCTGACGTTGAAATGCCTATCAATGTTCTTCGTACTGTTCACAGTTTCGACCCTTGTACCGCTTGCGCTGTTCACATCACTGAACCTGCAACCGGCAAGCACTTCGAGACGGTTACCAGCCCTTGGGGGGTGAAGTAAATGGCACATTTGGCACACTATAAAGAGGCCCATCCCATGCCGATGCGTGTTACGCACTGGGTGAACCTCTTCTGCATGGCGTTCTTGATTTTCTCCGGTTTCTTGATTCACTTCCCGTTCTGGGCAGCTCTGACCGGCGTTGCACGTGGTCTGCATGTTTTCCTTGGTATCGTGCTTTTGGTTAACTGCATCGTGCGTATCGTGCTCGCTTTCTTGCTCCAGACGGCACCGACTGGTGGTACGCGCAATCTGGTGCGCGACTACAAGACCTGGCTTCCCCAGGCCGACAACCGTCACCAGTTGGGTTCTTGGATCAAGTACTACTTGTTCCTCAAGAAGGATCATCCGCTGTCTGCTAAGTTGGGTGTTCCTCAGAAGATCTCCTACCTTGCTGTTGCGTTCCTGATTCTGATCATGGCCTACACTGGTTTCTGCCTTTGGGTTCCTACCGCTTCGTGGACCTTCTTCGCAGCAGGTACGTCTCTGGTAGGCGGCATGATGTCAATGCGCATCATCCACTACTTCATGATGTTCGTCTTCATTATCTTCAGCATGCTGCACATCTACCTCGTATTCATCGAGGGTTCGGCACCTGCTAAGTTGATGCTGCTCGGCAAGGAACATGGTGGTAAGGTCTATGATCCGAACCGTCACGTTATCGTGGGTGAAGATCACTCGGTCGACAACCACTAATCTGCGATCATCTATTTGCGCGTGTGATGCATGGCAGGGCCTTTGCTGGCAGGGCGATGTTGAACTTGCAAGAGTAAAATGAAATGCAATGAAGTCCCGGCTTGTATGAGTCGGGACTTTTTGTTTACGGATGGTTTCCACTGACGGCTTTATGGCGTGATCGACCAACGGGTTACCGTATACTCGTTTCGAAACATGAGCGAAAAGTGGGATCACTTAGCGCGTCCGTTCCTCAAATAAGGGCAGGATAGCGGTGGCCTGCAGGCAAAGGTGAACTATATGACAAATCAGAACACTCAACACGATCCAAGGCAAGTTCCCGTAGAAGAAGTTTCGCTGAAGGGTTTGCCGCCTTTGAACTTAGGGGCGTTGTTCATGCCGCCGATCTGGGGTCCGGGTCATGGTATTTGGATCACGATCTTGTACTATCCGGTGTGGCTGTTCGCTGACAATCTGTTTTATGGGGCATATTCGAATCCTCAGCCCTTGACGGTGGTCCTGGCGATCATCGCTGCCGTTATTCTTGCGGCGGTGACTATTGTGTTCGCCCGTGCTTCCCAGGTATATGGTCTGCGTCGTGATCTGTCACTAGGAAGAACCAAGGAACAGTATCGAAAGCGCCAGCGTATATGGGCAATTGCGATGGGTGCTCTCGCCCTTCTCATGATCGTCGGGGCAACGTATTACAACCTCGTTATTCGTCATACTCTTGGAGCGTAAGTACTATGCGTATTGCGGTGTTTTTCGTAGGTAACCGTCTTATGCTGGATGATGGTGTGGGGCCGGCGGTATATGACTTCATTCACGAGCAATATCAATTGCCTGATGAAGTGGATCTTTTTGATGTTGGCTGCATGAGCCTCGATATGGTGTCGAAGGTAAATGATTACGATCTGCTTATTTCGGTCGATGCGGTCGAGGGTACTGATGCTGAACCGGGTACGGTGTTCCGATATGAGCCGTTCGATATTGCACGCGCTCAAGGCGCACGTACGTCATTGCATGATCTGAAATTGGCTGATTTGTTCGATGCTGCTTCGCTTTTAGGTTACAAGGCGGAAGGCCTATGCTTCGGCATGCAGGTAGAGAACATGGAGCCTTCCGAATTCGTGGTAGGGCTCACGCCTCGCGTAGAGGCGCAGGTTCCTTTCTTGGCGGAAACCGTTATCGCTGAACTGGTGCGCCGCGGTTGCCAGGTGATCGACAAAGATAAAGGGTTGCTCACGCTATAGCTGCAAAGCTGCCCGTAATACGAGTTGCCCGCACTGCAGCCATAAGAGCTGCTTGTGGGATGGGCTGCTCATGCTGTAGCTGTAAAAGTCGTTTGCGCTAGAACAATAGAGCCGCCTGTGCTGTGGTTTGCTTATGCGCGCGTGATATGTGCGGGCGTGATGGGGTGGCTACTCATGTATTCGATGAAGTGAGCCTGGCCAGGCGCCAGCATCTCTTCATCGCGATGAATGAGATAGAGCTTATGGAAGTCCTGCGGCACGCCTGCGATGGGGATGCACACGATATCGTTGAATGCTTGCACTAAGAACGAATAGTCGACAAAGGCAATGGCGGATTCATCGGCGGATACCATAGAGCAGATGGAGATCTCTTCTTTGTAGGTCTCTTCGATGTCCAGGTTGTATCCTTCGATGCAGGCGGATATTTCGTCGTGGGGAGGCCATCCTTCAGCGTAAGAGTGAATGTGGTATCCCTCGAGTTCATCGAGCGTGATACTTTTGCGCTGTGCCAGCGGATTATCTTTATTTACGGCAACTACGAGTTGCTGTGACCAGTATGGAGTGAATACCAATCCCTCAGGAGCATCATCGAGCTTTGCGGCGAACACTACATCGAGCATGCCTGCGGCAAGATCATTAAGGAGGCTCCCGCTAAAACCTTGGACGATCTTCACTGAAAGATCCGGGTCGGCTTCGGCACGGAACGAGCGCACAACGCGTGCCCAATCTTCACTTTGGATAGTGAAGGGTACTCCGATGCGGAGCGTTTCGCTTCGGGTATCGAGCATGGTCCTGATCTTGCCCATTCCTGTTTCGATGTTCTTAAGAGCAAGGGAGGCATAGCGGTAGAACTCGCGTCCATAGGGCGTGAGGATGAATGTGCTTCCGTTTTTGGTGAAAAGCGGAGCTTCGAGCGTTTCTTCAAGGCGAGAGATCGCTAATGAAAGCGTCGAGCGGGCAATACCCAGGGAACGTGCCGTATTGGCGAAGTGCTCTTGATCGGCGAGAGTGATGAAGTATTTGAGGTGCGATAGATTCACGATAGCTCTCCCTGGTAAAAGCGCTGGTAAAAGCGCAGATGAACGCTGCACGACTGCATATCATAGCAGAGGATGAGCTCAGATCGCGTGTGCAAGAAGCAGAAGGATGAAACTACCTTACTTGGTGCAGAGATACGTCCATAGTCGCGGTAAATTGATGTTGTTCGCTTGTTAGGGCGCTGGTATTTCGGGGTTCTGGGGTGCTGGAGCGCTGGGGCACAGGTCCGCCAGGAAGCAATCAGCGCATCGCGGGCGGCGTGCTATGCAGTATTCCCGTCCGAATAGGACCCATTGATGATTGATGGGTCCCCAGTACTCTTGGGGATAGAGCTTCAGCAGGGCTTCTTCGGTCTTCGCGGGAGTATCGATCGAAGGGCCGGCGAATTTAAGCTTATGGGCAATGCGGAACACATGGGTGTCAACAGCGATGCCTTCAACGATGCCGAATCCTTCGTTCAGTACGATATTGGCCGTTTTCCGCCCGACGCCGGGAAGGCGTTGTAGTTCTTCCATGGTGCGAGGCACTTCACCACCGAAATCTGTCATTATCATTTGTGCGGCAGCGATGCAGTTCTTCGCTTTGTTGCGGTAGAACCCGATGGAGTGGATGATCTCCATGACTTCTTCAGGGTCGGCTTGCGCCATGGCTTGCGGTGTTCCGAAGCGTTCGAATAAGGTCGGAGTCACCTTATTGACGCCAGCATCGGTGGTCTGAGCGGAAAGCAATACCGCTATGGTGAGGGTAAAAGGGCTGCTATAGTGAAGAGCGCATTCTGCTTGAGGGTAATGATCGTTCATGCGCTTCGCTACGGTAAGTGCGCGGGCGAGCTTATCAGCTTTTTTCTCTCGAGCCATGGGGTGTCCTTGTCGTCTGTGGTTGTTTTGTAGCCTAACCTAAGGGACGAGGTACTGTAAACACGAGACGTTGGCGTTTACTGAATATGCAAAAGCAAAGCGAGCGCATGCGCGCGGTGCTTTTCGTTGAATAAGATCACCTTGCGATCTTGGGCCGAGCGCAAGGGCTGTTATATATGAGAGGGTTCCATCATGCTTATAGACCTCCTTTCTACGGTGCTGGAAAAATCAGATGCACTTGAAGCAGCGTGGTCGAAACTTGATAAGGGTGAAGATGCTGTTATCGGAGTCGCTTCTTCGGCGCGTCCTTTTCTGGTGGCGTCACGTTTCGTTCGCGACCCCCGTACGACTCTCGTGGTAAGTGCAGGTGAAGATTCCGCCGATGTGTTCGCTCGCACGGTCGGCGCCTTTGTGGGGGAAGAGCGGGTATTGCGTTTTCCTGACTACGAAGGGAACCCTTTTTCGCTCGATGCACCTGCTCAGCCGCGTTTGCATGGCGTGCGTCTTAAGGCGCTGTGGGCGCTTCAGAGCAACGAACCGGTCATCGTCGTGGCATCCGCGCGGGCGCTGCTCCGCCGTGTCGCAAGACCGGAAGAGGGCCTTGCTGAACCGCTGGTGCTGCGAAGCGGTATAGATCTTGCCGAGCATCCTCAACGAGGTGTTTCGAGCTTCGAGGATCTGGCGGAACGTCTTGTTGCTATGGGTTATGAGAACACAGGTGAGCTGGATGGACCGGGAAGCTTTTGCATCCAGGGTGGTGCGCTCGATATCTACCCGGGTAACCTGTCGTATCCTGTGCGGTGCGATTTCTTTGGCGACGAACTCGATGAGATACGACGCTTTCTTCCTTCGACGGGGCAGACCATTTCTTCTTTGTCGGAAGTGAGTATCTTTCCCGTGCGCGAGTTCTCGTGCGATGCGAAGGCGCTTCGTTATGCGCAGCGCGTGCTTGCTCGTAGGGCGGAAACGAATCGTGAATTGCGCGAAGTACTGGAGCGCTTAGAGGATGACTCGAAGGAGCTGCCCGATGTTATGGCGGCGTTCTTGCTGGAAGATTCCACGACCGTGGGTGCGTATCTTTCCGCTGATGCGCTTACTGTTCTGATCGAGCCGCGATCGCTCGTGGATGATGCGCAGCATGCGCTCGATGCGTGTGCGAAGCAGGCTCAAGGCACATCCATTACGCCAGAAGACCTGTTCGTTGCAGCGAATAAGCTAGATTTCGGCACTAACCCGCGTGTTACCTATGTGTCTATCATGCGCGTCGGCGTTGCGCTCGACAGCGAATTGGTGGTGAAGCGCGTCGAAGTAGCGGGAGACCCCGAGAAGCTGTATGGCCGATTGCGCTCCCTTTCAGAAGCGGGATTCACGGTAGTGTTCTCCACACCGCATTTTAGGGCGCGTCAAGAAATAAAACTGTCACTCGTCGATCTGGGAATTCCTATCAACGAAGTGCTTGATGTGGTTGATGACCCAAGCGCGAAGCTCCGACGGGGACAGGTGAACATCGTCGATGTTGATATTCCTCTGGGCATGATCTTTCCCGCCGCGAAGTTGGCTTTGGTATCGCTGGCTGATACGCAGGGTTCGATGGCCACCCGCAAGCGTTCGCGTGTTGATGTGACTGAGATCACCTTCCCCTATAAGCCGGGTGATTACGTTGTTCATGCGGCACATGGCGTGGCGTTCTTCCGCGATATCGTCCGACAGGATGTAAGCGGATCGGAGCGTGATTATCTGCTGCTCGAATATGCTGAAGGAGATAAGCTCTACGTTCCTGTTGAGCAGCTCGACAGAGTGACGCGCTATGTGGGCCCGGAGGGGTCATCGCCGCGACTGACTAGACTTAACACCTCTGATTGGTCGCGAGCGCTGACTAAGGCGCGCAAGGCCACCAAAAAGCTCGCATTCGATCTAGTGGATGTGTATACCCGTCGTGCGGCGACGCAGGGGTATCGCTATCACGAGGACACGCCCTGGCAGCGCGAAATGGAGGAAAGCTTCCCGTATCAGGAGACCCCCGATCAGTTGGCTGCGATATCCGATATTAAAGCCGATATGCAGTCCCCCCATCCGATGGATCGTTTGGTGTGCGGTGATGTGGGCTTCGGCAAAACGGAAGTCGCACTGCGTGCGGCCTTCAAGGCGACGCAGGATAACAAACAGGTGATGGTGCTGTGCCCGACTACCATTCTGGCTCAGCAGCATTATTCGACGTTCTCGGATCGCTTTGCCCCATTCGATGTGCAGGTCGAAGTGCTCTCGCGTTTTCGTACGCCTGCACAGCAGAAAAAGGCACTCGAAGGGTTCGCAAGCGGTGATGTGGCGGTCCTGGTGGGTACCCATCGTCTTTTGTCGCGTGATGTTAACCCGCACGATCTGGGTCTGGTCATCATCGACGAAGAGCAGCGCTTCGGGGTAGGGCACAAAGAGCAGCTGAAGAACATGCGCGAATCCATCGATGTGCTCACGCTTTCGGCGACCCCTATTCCCCGCACCATGCAGATGGGGCTTTCGGGTGTGCGCGATATGAGCTTGATCCTGACGCCGCCCGATGATCGTCGTCCGGTGAAGGTCCATGTTGGAGAATGGGATCCCGATCTGGTAAGTGATGCCATACGGCGCGAGCTCGACCGCAAGGGTCAGGTGTATTACGTGAGCAACCGCGTGCGCTCCATCGACGAAGCGGTACGGCGCGTTCAGGCGGCTGCGGGAGAGGCGCGTGTAGGGATCGCCCATGGCAAGATGAGCAAAGAAGAACTTGAGCACGTCATGGAGGATTTCGCCGCGGGCGAACTCGATGTGCTAGTTGCGACGACCATTATCGAAAGCGGCATTGATAACCCCCATACTAATACGCTGATCATTGAGGATTCTCAACGTTTGGGCTTGGCGCAGATGTATCAGCTCAAGGGGCGCGTGGGGCGTTCTTCTACGCAGGCGTACGCCTACTTCTTGTTCCCTGATAACATCACGATGACCGAAGAGGCCATGGCGCGTCTGACGGCACTGAACGAGCATACCGAATTAGGTAGCGGTATGCGGGTCGCGATGCGTGACTTAGAGATCCGTGGTGCGGGCAGCTTATTGGGTGCCGAGCAGAGCGGCAACATGTCTGCGGTTGGTTTCGATCTGTTCGCGCAGATGCTGGCAACGGCGGTCAATCTGACGCGTGAAGGCGATACTTCAAGTACCGAATATCTACCTCCGGCACTATCGGATATCGTGGTGAACGTGCCCGATCATACGTATTTCCCCGAAGAGTATCTTCCCGATGCTGATGAGCGCGTGCTGTATTATCGAAAGATCGCGAGCGCTGATACGCTTGATGCGGTGGAGGATATTTTCCAGGAGCTGCAGGCCAAGCATCCTGAAATGCCGCAGGCGACGTTGAATCTGTTCGAGAAAGCTCGCCTGAAAGCATTCGCGAATGAGCGGGGGATCCGCATGATATCCGTAACGGGCGGTAAGCTGGTGGTCGAACCCATTGCGCTCACGCGTGCTCAAGCATCGGCTCTTCGTCGCAAGGCGGGACGCTACCTTGCCGACAAGGAGAAGATGAGCGTACCGTTGCGTGTGTTCGTGCCGCGCACTGCAGAGGAGTCGGCCGATGACGCGGGTATGTTGACTCAGGTGTTCGCCTATCTGAAGGGCTTTTTCGACGAGCAAAAGAGTGATTCGAAATAGAGCATCCTGAACTGAATAAGAAAAGAAGAAGAGCGAGGCGAATCGCTCTTCTTCTTGAAAAGGGCAAGGATCGTTCTGTGTCACCGCTCTATAAGTTAGGCGGCGAGGGAGGTCATGCACATGTTGTATAGCTCAACGTAGGTTCCCTCTTCAAGAACGATCTCATCGGGCTGATCGCCTTCGATGTAATATCCTTCGAAAAGATAGCTGTCATCGGTGAAGTTCAGATCTTTCATGACATAGCAGGCACTATAGTCATCGGCAGGACCGAGTTTTAGCTGGTAAGTTCCTGCTGGGATATCGATGCCAACTCGATATACACCGCTCTGGTAAGGGCTCGAGAAAGTTTCGTCCATGGCGCTAAGGGGCATCATGTCTTCGTCATTTATAAGGATGAGGACCTCGCCGTCTTTCACATCCATCAGGTTATGACCATAGTACGAATTGACGTGCACTACGTCATAGGCCCCTTCGGTGGTCGAAGAGGGTTGTAGGAGATAGAAGTACGAGATCTTCTTGTTGTGTCCTTCGAACCAATAGCTTCCTGCGGGAATATCGGATCCAACGAAATAGACCCCTTGGTCGTATTCTCCATCGTCATCGGGGAGTTTGCTCTCAGAAGAGAACCAATCTGACTGAATAGTGTTAAGCTCCTCGGTCGTAAGAGAGGCATTGCCACTCAATCCGAAAGCCAAACGAAGGCTCTCATTGCTGAGGGAAGCTGATGGATCGTTGGGGATGGAGGGCGATTCGGGAAGCTGTAGGCTGTATTCGGTGCTTGAGGCGGTCATGGACCTCAAGGCGTTATAGGCGGCACATCCGCCGATGCTTAGACAGAGAAGTACGACCAGCACGATCGCGATGACGATGCCAATGATCTTCTTGCTGCTTTTTTTGGGAGGCTGAGGCGCAGGGGGCATCGGTTGCTGTTGGGGAGCATAAGCGGGAGCTGGTATGACGGGGTCTTGGTTCGGGGGTGGCGCTTGTGGTGTGGCGTACGGTGGTACCGCATGGGGATACTGTTGGTGGGAGGACTGCGGTGTTTGAGGGGGATTTCCCCAATATGAAGGATCAGGCGTTTTCGTCATGAGGAATCCTTTCGCAATAGTTCTGAGCAGTGATGGAGATGAAATGGCAGGCCCCTTCTGGACAGGAGGCAATGCAGATACCGCAGGCTATGCAGCGTTTTTCATCGACTTCAGGATACCCTTCTTCATTGACAGAACGCGCGCCTGTTGGGCAAGCGTTAACACAGTGATGATTTTGTTTACAGAGCGACACATCTGTTTCGCTCTGGTAACGCTCAAGACATGCGGCGCGGTGGGGAAGCTTTTGCGTAGCCTGAACGATGAGCTTCTGGCGCGGCCATTCGGGCTTTTGCCGAAACACTTCAGGAAGGTCCTCTGCTTGCTGGGCACTGCGAATGCGTCCTTGAGCACGAAGGCGTTCTTGGTTCTCATAGAACTCATCGACTGTGCCAGCATTGCGCTGGCGATGCTTGCCCGTGGCAATATCGATGCTTTCGTTGGCGAGGGTCGAAAAGATATGGCGCCGATCGGCCTCATCAATATTGGCATACATCGACAGGATCGATTCGCGCTCTGGTAGGCCTTCTAACGCATAAAGGGATCTACCGGTCCAGTTGCGCGCGTGATCGATGGCATGATCGTAGAGCGACTGCGCATAGGGACCGGCAATGGTGCATTCGTTGCAGTATGAGCGATCGACGAATATGCCGACCTCGATATTTTCTGCGAGTAATGCGCTCCAAAATTCAGGAGGTACGGCGGCGAGGCAGGGGAGCACGATAACGTTACTACGGGGCGCGAGTCCGGGAAAGATGTGCTCGTTGCAGGTGAAGCATACCATGCCTTCGTTTTTCGCTTCGCGAACTGCACGACCCACCAGGTCCTCTAACGTGATGCGTCTCCACGCAAATGCATCGCAGATTCCCGCGCAGATACCGCAGCGGGTGCAGCGCCCTTCATCGATCAGCGGACCTTGGTCGGTAAGGGTGATCGCTTGGGCGGGGCAGGCGGCTACGCATCGCTGACACCCTGAACCTTTTGGGGCGGTGCACCAAGATGCGAGCGCTACGACATCCTCACGAGGAGGAAGTGCATTTTCGGAAGAGGCGCTATCGGCGGGTGGATCCTCGGCTAAAAAGGCAGCTTCCGCACCTTCGGGTGAAGGTGCGGAAGCTGATTCTGGGTATGTTCGTGATTCGCTAGGCACCGAAAGCCTCGGACAGGGTGGTGTCGATGCGGGCGATGACATCTTCGCGGTTCATGAGCTCTATGGATTCGAAGAGCGGTGGAGATACCTGCGACCCGGTTACTGCGACGCGGATGGGTTGGAATATGAGCTTTGCTTTTAAGTCGAGCTTTTCGACGAGTTCGCGGCAGGCGTCTTGTAGGGGATCGCATTCCCAGGGGATGGATTCGTCGGCAAGGATAGCGCGCACTTCGGCAAGGACCTCTTCGGCGCGGCAGCCTTCTTTGAGAAGGTTCTTCTGCACTGATTTTTCATCGAGCGTGACGTTCGGGCCATCGAAGATGAAAGCGAGCTTTTCGGGCGCTTCAGTAAGGCGCTTCATGCGCTCTGCGACAAGTGGATAGAGCTTTTCGAACCACTCGTGACGTTCGGCCACGTCAGCGGCGCTGCAGAGCTCGGCTTCGATGAGGAACGGCGCTACGGCATCTACCCACGCAGATGCATCCATGGATTTGATGTATTCGCCATTCATCCAATCGAGCTTGGTTTCGTCGAAGATGGCATCCTTGCGGGTGATGCGATCGAGGCTGAATTCCTTGCACAGCACATCGCGGGGGATGATGGTGGTCTCACCGTCGAGGGACCAGCCTAAAAGCGCAAGGAAGTTCACGAGCGCATCGGGCAGGAAGCCCATGGCCTGGTACTGTTCGACGGAAGTCGCGTTGCGGCGTTTGGACAGCTTGCGGCCATCGGCGCCTAAGATCATGGAAAGATGAGCAAAGATGGGAACGTCATAGCCCAATGCTTCGTAGATCAAGATCTGACGAGGGGTGTTGGAAAGATGGTCGTCGCCGCGGATGACGTGGGTGATGTCCATGTTCGCGTCATCGCATACGACCGCGAAGTTATACGTGGGAGTGCCGTCGGTGCGAACGAGGATCATGTCATCCATGACGTCAGCAGGGAACGACATATCGCCATATACGGCATCCTTAAATTCAATCGGACCATGGTTCTCGGGAACCTTCAAGCGCCATACGTGGGGCTCTCCCGCATCAATACGTCGCTGCGCTTCTGCCTTATCGAGGTCGCGGCACGTGCGGTCGTATCCCGAATAGCCCCCTTCGCTCTTTTCCGCTTCGGCGCGTTTCGCATCCAGTTCTTCTTTGGTGCAGAAGCAGGGATATACGGCATCGCGTTCTTTGAGGCGCTCGAGCGCTTGAGTGTAGGTATCGAATCGCTGGGTCTGCAGATAGGGGCCGAATTCGCCGCCTACTTCAGGACCTTCATCCCAGGTAAGGCCGAGCCACTTCATGGCGCGCAAGATGACCTGCTTGTTCTCTTCGGTCGAACGTTCGGGATCGGTGTCTTCAATGCGCAGAACGAAGGTGCCGCCCATAGCGCGGGCGAAGGCCCAGTTGTAAATGGCGGTACGTGCGCCACCGATATGAAGTTCTCCGGTTGGAGAAGGAGCAAAGCGTACGCGAACGGGCTTTGACTGGTCGGTCATGGGGCTTCCTTTCGAGAGTTTGTAAGCGTATTAGATAGTATACGATTCGAAGCGGGATGATCGCTAGGACATCACGGGCTTTTCAGGAGTTGGCGTAAGGGCGGCTTCGGGGAACGCTTGTTGGGCAAGATCCGCGATGAGTTGAGCTGCTTGTTGGGGAGCAGTGATGCTTGAATCCAGAGTGAGGTGATATGCCTGCGCATTCGTCCAGGCGCTTCCGACGTAGCGCTTGCAGTGCTCCGATCGCTCTTTGTCCACGTGTTCGATCGTGTGTGCGGCTTTCATATGGTCAATGTTCTCGCGCTTCATGACGCGATCGATACGGGGAACGAGCGGTGCATGAATGAAGACGTTGAACACATTGGGTCGATCGGCGAGGATGGCGCCTGCGCATCGTCCGACGATGACGCAGCTGCCTTCATCGGCGAGATTGGTGATGGTGCGTGCTTGGGCGAGCCAGAGCTCGTCGAACGAATCGGGTTCGACGCCGATGCTCTCATAGCTTTGCATATAGAGGTTATACAGGATCCCCTTGCGGATCTCCTGTTCGTGTTCTGCTACATATGTGGGAGTAAGACCTGACTCGCGAGAGGTGAGCTCAATGAGCGATCGGTCGAAAACAGGCACGTTGAGTAGGTTTCCAACAGCGTGGCCGATCTCGCGTCCACCCGATCCGAATTCGCGCGAGATCGTAATGATCAGCGGGGTCCTTGCGGTATCGTCGCTCGTTGTGAGGGCGTTCGCGCGATCGGCAGAAGCATCTTCGGGAGCGATCATCGTGGTCGCCGTGAAGGTGACATGACCCTTGATGGGGCAGAACGTTTCGAAATGAGGGAACATCTTATTGCAAAGGCCGATAATGGCTCCGACCGCAAGGGCCGAGATGATGGTGCCTTCACGCACGCCGAACAATCCGCCCATTGTTGCGAGCGATACGACAGTCGCGAAGACCACGTTCGATGCATCGAATGCGATCTTGCATTTCGGGAAGGGCAGTTTGAATACTTTGGCCACACTCAGCACGATGCCTTCGCCCGGCAAAGTAAGAAAGCTCGCCTTCACTTGCAAGAACACGCCGAATGCCGTCAGAAAGCAGCCTAGGATACTCAAGGCGAGTTGCACTCCGTAGTTCGGCATGGGGATCGGTGCGCAAACAGGGACGAACACGTCGATAAGGAACGAGAACACGAATACGAAGGGAATCTGAAGTAACTGTACGAGGTTGAAATCCCGTCGTAAAAGGACGATCTGCGCGATCACGAATAAGACATTGAGAATGCCGGTCCAAGTGCCAATGGTAAGGGGCGTCAGGTATGAGAGCGTTGCAGGAACGCAGGAGATCGGGGAAGTGCCCAATCCTGTTGCGCGTGTAAGAGCGACGGAGAATGCGACAAAGGCAAGACCTATGATCATGACGATAAGGCGAAGTATGATATTGGGAGCTTTTCGATCGAAAAAGGCGTGCCAGCGCATTGCTAGTTTCATGATACTCCTTTCCAGAGAGCACTTCGTTACTACGAGAAGGGTGATTCTCGCACGCAATTTATTCGCCTAGTGCGAATGACGTAAATATAAAAAGGGATATCCCTAGTATACGCCTTGATCTGCGCATGCTGGTTAAAGCTCGGTTAAGTATTTTGGTGAGTATAATGAATGGGTACTTCAAGGAGGCATATATGAACTATCAGGAACTGCAAGATGAGATCAAATCAGCAATGAAGGCAAAGGATAAGAACCGCCTTTCCATTCTTCGTCAGGTGCATGGCGAAGTTAAGAACATAGAAGTGAACGAACGCCGCGAAGTGAGTGATGCGGATGTCGACGCCATGCTTAAGCGCACTATCAAGCAGACTAAGGAAACGCTTGAGGGTTCCATTAAGGCAGGTAACGACCAGGAGCGTACCGACCGCTTGACCGAGCAGGTCGACATCTTGGAGGGCTATTTGCCAAAGCAGGTGTCCGGTGCTGAGCTACAGGCGCTTATCGCTGATGTGTTGGCCGAAACGGGTGCTACCACCAAAAAGGAAATGGGCCGCGTCATGGGTGCGCTCACCCAGAAGACCGGCGGTAACTTCGATAAGGCGGCTGCTGCAAAAGAACTGCAATCCCGTCTCGCGTAAGCAATGCCATCCCAGCGCGCCTCGCCCCTTTTAAGCCATTCAGGATAACCTCGCTTCTTCGCTTTCAAAGAAGATCAAAGGAATGCAGCGAAAATCGCGCGGCCCTATCGGCCATATCCCCGCATTGTAAGACCGCTAATCAGGGGCTGCATTTTTTAATGATCTTCTTTTCAAGCGCGCTCGGGATATCCTGCCTGACTTAAAAGGGGCGAGGCGCTTGCGGTATGGATCTATCTTCGTTTCGGGCCGGCTCGTTAGGCGCCGATTTTGATGAGCTTGCCCGCAAGGGCGGTGATTCCTGCGAGGACCAGGCTTGATACTATCCAGAGTCCCGCCATGGCCGCCCAGAACGCTTCGGGGAACAGCGTGATCAAAAGCGATCGCGAATCGAAAAGCCAGCTTCCCTGCGCAAAGAACAGGCTGTGCATCCATGAGAACAAGCCATCGAAATCTAGTACGGCCCATGCGCCTAATGCGAGCAATACCGCCACTACTAAGCTCGCTGCGGCGATGAGTGTCTTGCCGGCCCACTTACGTCCCGCTAAGACGAATATGGCGATGAGTCCGGCAATACCGAAGGCGCCTACTACGCCGGTTGAAATGCGCCCAGTGGTGAAGACGGGCGTGCAGTCTTGTAGATGAGACAGGGCATCTTGGGGTAGCGAATAGCGTTCTTCCAGAGTGGATAGATCAGTGTTGAAGGCAGAGGGGTCTATGCCGCTATCGGCGATCGATCCCGCATTGAAAGCGGCTGCGATATTGGGCTGCGCCTCTGCGAGCGCATCATTGATAGTGGCGTACAGGTCTTCGGATGACGTTCCTTCGATGGAGAACGAACGGATCGCTTCGGCGATCGCGGACATATTTTCTTCGGGATAGGTGGCGTTTTCCCAGCCGGAAAAGGTGCCGCCGATGATGGACGTCGCTTGAGGCGTGGTGCAGATGCTAAAACCGAGTCCGAAGAGACTATAGGCAAGAGCGATGCTCGTTGCCACGCCTAGTGCTATGCGTGCTACGCGCCCGATAAGCCCCATATTCGCTTATTCCTTTACATGAATGGTCGCTGCGGTCATGCCTTGAAGTTCTTTGCTGATGGTGGGATGAGGCCCAAGGCGCGAGAATATGCCCTGGAAATGACCATTGTACAGGTAGAGACCGTTCAAGTTGTTGTACCAGGTGCCTTCACGATCGACCTCATCGTCGGATAGCGAGCCGATGTGCTCATCAGGTGCGAGCGTGCGGGTCTTGAAGGGGGTTACGTACGTTTGCACGATGAACGGTGCTCCTGAAGCTCCATTGGCGAATCGCGCTATGAGCACATTCCATTCTTCTTGCGTTGATGAAATGCCCGCATATACATCACGTGCGCCATAGTTATCAGTCGGCTTGATGATCCAGACATCTTTATTGGACCTGATCTCATCGAGGTCGATCTCGCGTTCGTCGAGGAACAGGGTGCGAGGTACGTGCTGTTCGATGAATTCATTTTCTTCATCGGTGAGGATGGCCTTCGTTTTGGGATGGCGCAGCGCTTCGAAGATCTGCTTATCGTGGACCAGGTGACCGGCGAAGCTCCCGATGAGCGCGACCGCTTCGTTGCGTACCGCATCAATAAGGTCCTGCGACTCGTCCCAGTGATCGATCACATCGTTGGTGACGCAACGACGCCAAATGGCGTGGACGGGCAGCCCTTCCTTATCGTAGAGCACGCCATCCTTATAGGAGAGATCGCGCACATCGCACACGATGCATTCGTATCCATGACGTGCGAAATACTGGGTGAACACCTTAAATTCATCAACGACGCCGCATTCCAAATAGTCGCAGATCGCGAAGCGCGCCTGGGCAACGTAATGTTCGGAGCCTTCGAAAATGGAAATGAATTCACGCGCCCATGAATCGAAGAGCTCGCAGGGCTCGAGAACATGGTTCTTGGCAAAATGCTGATAGGTGCGCGATTCGATGATGCTGTTGGTTATCTCGCGGTTCTCATTCATACCCGCAGAGCCATCGCCATTGAACTCGCAGAATCCGCACGAGTAATCGTCTTCATTAAGGAACACGTCAATGCGAGCGAACGGCAAGGGGTCGTTGTATCCACGGGGGAGCAGCACGAGTTCCTTGAGGCGTTCGTCGAAGGTGAATATATCGCGATAGTCGGGATCGGCCTGATAATGGGTGATGACCTTGCACAGAACGCGGTGTGTGGTTTCGGCGATCGATCGAAGTGTTTCCCAACTTTTGTCATTGAAAAGACGCGGGATGAACGAAGAAGCGACCACCTTTTCATGGACGATCGCCGTGGATCGTTGCATGTAAGCATAGGCAGCTCGTCTGCCGGCGATATCGCCGTCGAATAACTGGGTAGTGGCGAAGTATTCTTCCGTTAGATCAGCGTTGCTTTTCATGAGGCATCCGTTCTTTGCGGTACTGGCGAGTATTGGAAAAGTGTAGCATGCGTTCGAAACGCCCATGCGTCGTGGGATGGGACGCTCAAAAGCAAAACAAAGTTGGAATGGTCGGACTTGATATTACGCTTGTGCTGGTTCGGAGAGTCGGAGCTGACTTATAGCTCCGGTCGTGCCTTGGGTGGCGCAGATGCTGATGATATCGATGACCTTGGAGAAATCGAGTTCGGAATCTCCCTTGATCCATGAGACGTAGGCTCCGAAGATCCCTCCAAGAATGAACTCGCGTACGAGATCGATGCATTGCTCGGTTTGAGGTGGAATGGTTTCGCTTCGATGAGCGTAGACCTCTTCGTGGATCACGTTGGTGAAGTATTGAATGAGCTTTTCGGTCGAAATATGCTTGAACGCTTCGCTGTGTTGCTCCTTGGAAAGCGGAATCGCTTTTGCGAGCTTATTAAGGTAGTTCTTGCAGAAAAGTGCGGGATCTGTCTGCAGATCTTGAATGTCAATATCGCCCAGAGCGTCAAAAAGGCGGGTTCTTATGTAGTCCTTAAAAAGATCTTCTGTTGATGAGTAGTGAGTATAAAAGGTCTTGCGATCGATATCGGCTCGTTTGGCTAGAGCGGTGATGGTTATCTTGTCGAAGTCAACTTCAGAGAGCAGCTCAATGAAGGCGGCATGAATTGCCTTGCGTGTACGCAGGACCCTTCTGTCTACTCGAGGCTGCGAGGAAACCGTGGTGGTCATCGATAGTTCCTATCCAAACGGGGGTAATGTGTCCATTAAGTAACACATTACCCGTAAACGGACCAGGTATTCTACTTCGGTAGCTACAATTTACATATGCCCTATAATTCATAGCAATAGAGATATCAGCATCATGCTTGTTCGAAAGGAATAAGGATTCATGCAAGAACAGAAACGCTCATACCTTTTCACGAGCGAATCAGTGACTGAAGGCCACCCTGATAAGGTGTGCGATCAGATCTCGGATGCTATTCTAGATGCCATTTTTGAAAAAGAGATCGCTTTGGCGGCTGAAGGATATATTGCGTCTGACGGCAACCCTGCTAATCCTGATCTGGTTCGTTGTGCTTGCGAGACCATTGCGACTACGGGCATGATCTTCGTAACGGGTGAGATCCGCACCCAGACCTACGTTGATGTCACCGAGATCGTACGCGGTGTTCTGCGTGATATCGGCTATGACCGGGCTAAATATGGATTCGATTGCCATACGTGCGGTGTACTTAATGCCATCCACGATCAATCACCCGACATTGCTCAAGGAGTCGATCGCTCCTTTGAGGCGCAGACCGGAGAAGCGGTCGATCCGTACGATCAGATCGGCGCGGGCGATCAGGGTATGGTGTTCGGGTATGCGTGCAACGAGACGAAAACCCTCATGCCGCTGCCTATCTATCTGGCTCACCGTCTGGCTGAGCGTTTGGCGTACGTGCGCAAGAACAACATCATGGAGTACTTACGCCCCGACGGTAAAACGCAGGTGAGCGTGCGCTACGTCGATGGTGTGCCCACTCAGGTCGAAAAGGTGGTTATTTCTACACAGCATTCAGAGGCTATTGAACTTGATGCTTTGCGTCGCGATCTGATGACGTATGTCGTTGATCCCGTGTTCGAGGAGGAGCAGGTTCAGGTAGCGGATGATCTGGAGATCTATATCAATCCTACGGGTCGTTTCGTTATTGGCGGACCGATGGGAGACGCGGGTCTGACGGGCCGAAAGATCATCGTCGATACCTATGGCGGCATGGGTCGTCATGGAGGCGGTGCGTTCTCCGGTAAGGACTGTACCAAGGTCGACCGTTCGGCAGCGTATGCGGCTCGTTGGGTGGCCAAGAACGTCGTCGCTGCTGGTTTGGCGCAGCGTTGTGAGGTCCAGATCGCGTATGCGATCGGTGTGGCGCGTCCTGTTTCCATCATGGTGGATACGTTCGGCAGTGCAGCGGTGCCTGAAGATGTTATCGTGCAAGCGGTCAATGAAGTGTTCGACCTGCGCCCGGGAGCCATTATCGATGCGCTCGATCTTCGCCGTCCTATCTATCGCAAAACAGCGGCGTATGGTCACTTTGGTCGCGAGCTTCCCGAATTCACGTGGGAAAAACGTGATAAGGTTGATGACCTTAAAGCGGCAGTGGCTCGCCTCGGCTAGTACGCGGATCACTGCTTTCGTGCTCGTGCGAATGGTGGGTTCAAGCACATGAAGCTTGCTTCGGTTATCGTTGATATTCCAACACAGGCATTTGATACGCCTTATACGTATGCGGTCATCGAACATGATGATGACCGCATACGTCTTTCTCAAGGCAGGAAGAGCGCCCAAATATCGCTAGACGATCTTTTGGCGCCCGCTTCTCCCGAAGAAGAGCGCGTTCCCATTCAGGTCGGCTGCAGTGTGCTGGTGCCGTTCGGGGGTCGTCAGGCGGTTGGTTTCGTGGTTGATCTGCGGACGATCGGTCCGGATGACCCGTTTCCCGAAGATGTGGTACCAGAAAAACTCAAAGAAGTGGAAGCGGTCATAACGAAGCCGTTCTTCACGCAGGTCGGCGCGCAGTGCGCACGGTTCATTGCGGATAGGTACGTTGCACCCTTTTCATCGAGCATTCGTCTGTTCATGCCTCCAGGAGGGGTGCCCCGTATGGAGCGCATCGATGGACAGTGGCAGCTGACGCAGCCGGTTACCCATGAAGTCGATGAACGTTGGGTGAGCCGCCTTGATGCAGCTGATGATTTCGTGCCTCGAAAAAGCGCCGTCAAACAGCAAAAAGTACTCGAAGCGCTGAAACAAGGTGATCTGCGCGTGACGGAGCTGACCGCTGAATATGGCTCGGTTGCGGCAACGCTTTCCTCTCTTGAGAAAAAGGGCGTAATTCAGGTGGAGGCGCGCAGGAGAATGCGCGATCCAGGAGTTGAAAGCGCCGTTTTTTCTTCCCGAGTGCGTCCGCGGCCAACGCTGACGGCTGATCAGACGCGTGCACTTGATGCCATTGAGTGCGGCTTGGCAGCTCAAGATGGACATGCGGTGCTCGTTGATGGTGTTACTGGTTCGGGGAAAACCGAAGTGTATTTGTGCGCTATCGAGCAGGTCCTCGCTCAGGGGAAGGGCGCTATCGTGCTCGTTCCGGAGATCTCGCTTACCCCGCAAACGGTCGCACGGTTCCGTGGTCGTTTCGGCGATACGGTCGCGGTGCTACATTCGCGCATGTCTCAGGGTGAGCGCTTCGATCAATGGGATGCTATCGGATCGGGGCAGGCACGAGTGGTCGTGGGTGCTCGCAGCGCCCTGTTCGCTCCGATGCAGCATTTAGGAATCGTTATTATCGACGAAGAGCATGAATCGAGTTACAAGCAAGATCAAGCACCACGTTATGTGACGCGCGATGTGGCTGAGTGGTTGGCAAGGGCGCAGGGAGCGACGCTTGTGCTGGGATCGGCCACACCATCACTTGAAGCACTTCATCGTTGCGCCATTGATGAGCGATGGCAGCGGGTCGAAATGGTCAATCGCGCTAACGGCAAACCGCTTCCCTCTATTCAGGTGGTCGACATGGCCAAGGAGTTCGGTGGCGGTAATCGCTCCATGTTCTCGCGCTCGCTTCAGGAAGCGCTTTTCGAAACGATCGATAAAGGCGAAAAAGCGGTGCTCATGCTTAACCAGCGCGGATTCGCCCAGTTCCTGCTTTGTCGTGATTGCGGCTACGTTCCTACGTGCGATTCGTGTTCGACCTCGCTCACATATCATGAACGCAGTGCGAAGCTGGCATGTCATCACTGCGGTCACGAGCGCAGCGTCCCCGTGGTGTGCCCCGAATGCGGTAGCCCTTATCTCAAGCGGTTCGGTGCTGGTACGCAGCGCGTGGAAAGCGAACTGATCGCTCTACTTGAAGGGCGTGAATGTGAGGTCATTCGCATGGACGCCGATACAACTGCGCGCAAAGGGGATCATCAGCGGCTCCTCGAGGCGTTCGCTGCGGCGCCGTCTGCGGTGCTGTTGGGTACGCAGATGATCGCAAAAGGACTTGACTTCGATGAAGTCACCCTCGTTGGGGTCATCAATGCCGATACGATGCTCAAGTTACCCGATTTTCGAAGCTCCGAGCGTACGTTCGATCTGATCGAGCAGGTCGCCGGTCGTGCGGGTCGCGCGGAAAAGCCGGGTCACGTTATCGTTCAGACGTATAGTGCCCGCGATGTGGCTATTCGTTCGGCGGCCCAGTATGATCGTGAATCGTTTTTGAAAGAGGAGCTTCATTTGCGCAAGGGCTTGGGCTACCCGCCCTATGTGCGCCTTGCTAATGTTCTGATCTGGGGTAAAGATGAAGATAGGGTAAAGCAAGTGGCACATGGGCTCTATGCTGATATCACCCCGCTCATACCGAATGATGAACCCGAGTGGCTCGTGCTGCCGCCCGTGCCATGCGTACTGGAGCGATTGAAGAGTTCGTGGCGCTATCATGTGCTCGTCAAAGCGCCTGCGCACGAGAGTATTGCTGCAAGATTGGGCGCCTATTTTCGTGAGCGAAAACCGGAACATGATGTGCGTGTGTCGATAGATATTGATCCCGTAAATCTGTTATAAGTTATTGCGTTTAGAGGTATAATGGCATGATGTTTTCAGCGAACTTTCGCTTGAGTTGAAAGAAGCATGGGAGGAACGACGTGGCAGAAGTGTCAGAATCCAAGAAAAAGGTCTCCACTGAAAAAGCTACCGCAAAGAAAACCGCGGCTTCTTCAAAGAGCGCACCTGCTAAGAAGGCTGCTTCCAAAAAAGAAACTGCGAAGGCGAAAACCGCTGCAGCTTCAGCGAAAAAGGCCGACGAAGCACGTGCTGCTGATGTTGCAGAAGATGAAGAAGCAGAAGATATCCTTGAATCTAATACTGAACCGAATCTAAATGATGTGCACGATAGTGCCGATTCCGATGTTGACTCTGACGTAAAGGAAAGCGATCTTACCGACGAGAGCCTTCTTGAAGGCATTCCTGAAGAAGAACTGAAGGCAACGGTGGAAATCGCCGCACCTAAGGTGTCGAAGTCGAAGGCCAAGCGTCCTTCTCGTACGCGCAAGCAGACAGGCGATGCCTCGGTAGCCCTGTTGACGGGCGATCCTGTACGTATGTACCTGAAGGAAATCGGCAAGGTCTCCCTGTTGACGGCAGCCGAAGAGATCGACCTCGCTATGAAGATCGAAGCCGGCGTTGCAGCAACGGAAGAGCTGGAAAAGGCCGAAGAAGAGGGCATTGAACTTGAGCGCCGCGAGCGCCGTCGTCTCTCTCGTGTAGAACAGGTCGGTCTGGATGCGAAACAGCAGCTCATCGAGGCGAACCTGCGTCTGGTAGTTTCCATCGCGAAGCGCTATGTGGGCCGCGGCATGCTTTTCCTGGATCTTATTCAGGAAGGTAATCTGGGCCTTATCCGCGCGGTTGAGAAGTTCGACTACACCAAGGGCTTTAAGTTCTCCACGTACGCAACGTGGTGGATCCGTCAGGCTATCACGCGTGCTATTGCGGACCAGGCCCGTACCATCCGTATTCCGGTACATATGGTCGAAACCATCAACAAGTTGGTCCGTATTCAGCGTCAGCTCTTGCAGTCGCTTGGTCGCGAACCTACCCCGGAAGAGATCGCCGAGGAAATGGATCTGACGCCCGAACGAGTACGTGAGATCCAGAAGATCAGCCAGGAACCAGTTTCCTTGGAAACGCCTATCGGTGAAGAGGAAGACTCTCAGCTGGGCGACTTCATCGAAGATGATGCAGCGGTCGTTCCTCCTGACGCAGCAAGTTTCTCTATGCTGCAGGAGCAGTTAAGCAAAACGCTCGAGGGCTTGGCGGAGCGTGAGCGCAAGGTCATTTCATTGCGCTTCGGCTTGGAAGACGGTCATCCTCGCACGCTTGAAGAGGTCGGTCGTGAATTCGGAGTAACGCGTGAGCGTATTCGCCAGATCGAAAGCAAAACGCTCGCGAAATTGCGTCACCCCTCTCGTTCTCAGAAGTTGAAAGACTATCTGGAAGATTAATTGCAAAAGGCGCTCATCTTGGGCGCCTTTTTTGTTGCTGACGAGCCCTTTGGTCGATACGTGGCTGCGATGCAGGTACCATGCGTCTAAAGGATGCCTAACAGTAGGGAGCTATGACACATGATGGACACGCCTTTGGTTGAATATTTCGCCCCGTGCCCGAAAGGGTTCGAATCGGTGCTTGCCGATGAGCTTAAGCGCTTGCGAGCTCAACGCGTACGCCCCCTGAAGAGCGGGGTCGCCTTTTTCGGTTCTCGGACCGATGGATATCGCGTATGCCTTTGGTCGCGTATCGCTTCGCGCGTGTTGTGTGTCATTGAACGCGTGGATGCTCGTGATGCACAGGCCCTATACGAAGGTGTGAAGGCCATCGAATGGGAGCAGTTCATCGGTTCCGGTGCGACCATCGCGGTCAGTGCACGTGGGTCGAATGAGGCGCTCCGCAATACTCAATTCATAGCCCTCAAAGTGAAAGATGCGGTATGCGATCGTTTACGAGATACGCGGGGTGAACGCCCCAACGTGGAGCCGCATCGTCCTGATGTGCCGCTGTGGGTATCCGTCCATGGTACGAAGGCGACCGTGTCGATCGATTACGCGGGTGAATCACTTCATCGTCGCGGGTATCGTGCGGATAGGGAATCGGTAGAGGCTCCCTTAAAGGAGGCGCTTGCAGCAGGCATGCTCGTTTGGGGTGGTTGGGAGCGCAGTGCCGCTCCGGCGCTGCGTCGTGCTGAAGCCAAGCGATCTGGATTCGAGGGAACACTCGATGCTCCGACGTTCGTTGATCCAGTATGCGGAAGCGGTACGTTGGTGCTCGAAGCCGCCATGATGGCAGCGGATAGGGCTCCAGGATTATCCCGTGATTATTGGGGCTTTAAGGGATGCGCTGATTTCGATCAAGAGGCGTTCGATACGCTCCTCGATGACGCCGACGAGCGTTTCGAGGCGGGTCTTGAGAACATGCCTCTGTGCATTGGCTCTGATATCGACGAGCGGGCGGTCGCGCTTGCTCAAGATAGCGCACGTCGTTTGGGAATGGCAAAATACGTTACTTTCCTGTGTGCTGATTGTGCAGAGCTGTCTCAGACCATAACCTCGTGCGGGATCGATCTTGATCAGCAGGGGTTCTTGGCGCTCAATCCGCCTTACGGCGTCAGGTTGCTCAGTGATGGGTTAGAGGAGTTCTATGCGCATCTTTCTCGGGGGTTGAAGGATATGCCCTCGACTTGGCGTATGTGCGTCATTACTCCTGACGAAGAATTCGATACGATCATCGGCTATGATGCCCAGCGATATCTTCCAGCATACAACGGTGCGCTGGAAGTGACGATCCGTGATTATCAGCTGGGTGAATCGTTCATGACGGAAGTTCCCCTGGTTACCTTAGATGGCAGGGAAATGACCCTTTCGGTGTCTTCCGATCATGTGCGGCAATTTGCGGGACGATTGCGCAAGATGGCGAAAGCGCGTCGCAAGTGGGCGCGCAAGAACAATATCCACGCATATCGGGTCTATGATGCCGATCTGCCCGATTACGCGGTCGCGGTCGATGTGTTCGAAGAGGTGAAGACCGAAAAGCAATATGTGCTCGTGACGGAGTATCAGGCACCATCCGAGATCGATCCGCAGAAGGCATATCGTCGCTTCAAGGATGCCTGTGCGGTCACGGCGGCACTGCTAGGAGTGGAAGAGGACGCCTTCTTCACGCGTGTGCGCCGTCAGGACAGAGGCGGTTCGCAATATCGCAAAGATACTCACGATTCGCATATCGTTCTCGTTGAAGAGGCGGGTCATCCCTTTGAGCTCGATCTGTCGGGTTATCTTGATACGGGCCTGTTCCTGGACCATCGCATCACCCGTGCATTGGTGGGCGATCGCGCGCAGGGCAAGCGCTTCCTTAACCTGTTCGCCTATACTGGTTCGGCGAGCGTGTACGCTGCAGCAGGTGGCGCTGCTTCTACGACGACGGTCGATATGAGCCAGACCTATCTTGATTGGGCGCGACGCAATATGAGACGTTCGGGCTTCGTGTCGGGAGTTCATCGTTTCGTACGTGCCGATGTGCTGTCATGGGTCGAGAAAGCGGCTCAGGGCAACGATCGCTACGATATGGTGTTCCTCGATCCTCCTACGTTCTCCAATTCGAAGACCATGGGCAGGCGCACGTGGGATATTCAGCGCGATCATGTGGCGCTGCTTGAGAACGTGAAGGGCTTGCTCGCTGAATCGGGAACCATCGTGTTCTCGGGTAATCTCCGCTCGTTCAAGCTCGATGCTGAAGCGCTTCAAGCGATGGGATTCAGCGTGGAGAACATCACCACGGAAACGATACCGGAAGACTTCGCGCGTAACCCGAAGATCCACTTCTGCTACGTACTGTACTTGGAATCATAGTCGGCTGCCCCGATCCGCAAAGGGTCCAGGGGCATTCCGTAGCGCGTTCTTCAAAAAGACCTTAAAAAGGGTAGCCCCTGGGTTCGCGTTCATAAAGCATAGGGACCAGGCCGATGGGGCCGCGTTATAG
>JAXKBI010000041.1:0-19945 GCA_036553105.1 Eggerthellaceae bacterium | reverse complement strand
GCGGCCCCATCGGCCTGGTCCCTATGCTTTATGAACGCGAACCCAGGGGCTACCCTTTTTAAGGTCTTTTTGAAGAACGCGCTACGGAATGCCCCTGGACCCTTTGCGGATCGGGGCAGAGGCAGTGCTTGAGGGCCGGAGCGGCTGGGTGTTGCTCTGTTTATTCGCTTGGCTCCCGATAGGGCCTACCGTTCCTGAGCAGTGCATCCACGAGCTTGTTGTCTTCTGGATCGGGTGATCCCAAGGGAAGGCCGCATGCTTCAAAGAAGTGGCTTCCAGCGAATTGGCGGGCACGGAACGAATTGTGCGCACCATCGTCAAGGTAGCGAATACGGCTCCTGCCATCGGTGGTTCCGCAGAACAGAAGACCATGATCGCGAATGTAGCGCTGATACGTTTCGTTCTGTGACCACAGGATGACGCCGGCCATGTTCTCCAGTTCGTAAGCGACCGCATAACTTGTCCAAGAAAGATCGCGTTCGCGTACGTATCTATCGAGCAGTGATGCCATGCGGGTCACTCGCTTGAGGGTGTATGCTGCGCCGATGAGGCGCGCATCGGACGAAATGGGTATCCCTTCTTGTTGGAGCTTCGCGATCGCACGATCGTGCATATCTGATTCGAGCATGACGGCGGGAACCGTGAGCTTCATCGATTCGTCAGGGAACAGTTCTATGGCCGAATGAGCTTCTCCGTGAGGGATGGTGATGGATGACCGGAAGATGAGCGAGTCGTGGGCGTGCTGCACGTGGCAGGTGATGTTGTGGTGCGCGAAGGCGCGGCGCATGGCCCGTACGTGTTCGTTGATGTCGCTTCTTGAAGAGGTCTGTGCAGTGCGGCTTCCCATGTGGAACAGATACAGGCTGAACAGGGGAAGGGATGTACTGGTCGCATCGCTGCCCGCATGGGCCCCTGAAGACCTGTTGGTGTCGTCTGGGTACCACACACTGCGGCGGCAATACTCGCGTATCTCCTGCGTACGTTTAGTTGCCTTCTGATACAACTCCACTAATGCGCTACCAAGAGCAGGTCCCGAAGTCGATCCCTCACGTATTTCCACTACGCCATCAGCGACATAGGGTGGAAAATCACCCTCGTGAACTTGCACCACGACGACTCCTTGGTCGGGGTCGTTCGGATCGGCGATGAAGCGCGCATCGAAGCGTGGCGCAGGCGAAACGTGATGACGGCAGAGTTCTCCGAAGATCTGAGAGAAGTCGGCCGAGATGCGGGGAACAGGGCACAGTGACTTGTCGTCGTCAGCAATGCCGATGATCAACCATCCTCCGCGGGAATTGGCGAACGAGGCGATGATCTTGGGAACTTTCTTTCGAACGCTTTCGTTCCAGGTTCGCTTGAATTCGAGAACGAACCCTTCATCAAGGCTGCTCAACTGAGCAAGATCCTCGTAGGTCACCTCTGCGAGTTCTTTAGGCTGCCCCTGTTCATCATGAAATGGACTGTACATTGCGCCCCCTCTTTTGCGCGGCTGCACATAGATGAATGGTCCTTATATTATACGCCGATAGCTTGAGGGATGGATCCGGGTCATCTTTCGCGCTAGATCGACGCGAGAACTCGTTTTAGGTGCTCGAGAAGGGCGATGCAACCCGCATCAACATCATCGAAAGTGGTCTGGAAATCGCCGGTATACCAGGGATCGGCGATGTCTCGTGAATATCCTGCCCAATCAAGAAGAAGACTCAGCTTTTCTTCGGGATCGTTCTTGAAGAGACGCTGCATATCCGCCAGATTGTAGCGATCCATGCCGATCAAATAATCGAATGATGAATAATCGTCTTTCGTCACAAGACGGGCAGCGCGGGGAGCGTAAGGAACGCCGTTGGCATCGAGGATGCCCTTGGTGCCAGGGTGGGTGTCGCTCCCTAATTCGTCGCGGTGCATGGCGGCCGATTCGATGGAGATGGTATGCTCCAACCCTGCTTTGCGAACAAGGTCTTTCATGACGAATTCGCTCATAGGCGAGCGACAAATGTTGCCGTGGCAAATAAATAGAACGCGGATGGGCTGCGAAGCGTTCGCTTTATTGGTTGAAGTGCGGTGCATGATCATCGATCGCTTTCGCCACTCAGGTGGGCGGGAACAGGTCGATGGGCGCTCGCTGCGTAGGTAAGCGCATCTTCGATGTATATCTCGTCGTTGTTCTCTTGTGGGCGCTGACCCGGTTGAAGGGTCTTCTTAATGGCGCCAGGAACGCCTGCGACCAGCGAATAAGGTGGTATGACCATGCCTTGCTTTACGAGTGCGCCGGCGGCAATGATGGACCCTTCTCCAACAACGGCACCGTTCATGATGATCGCTCCCATGCCTATGATCGCCTTGTCTTCGATTGTTGCGCCATGGACGATGGCGTTGTGACCGATCGTGACGCGTTCGCCGATCGTGACGGGACAGTCGTAGTCCGCATGTACCATGACATGATCTTGGACATTGCTCAGCTCACCAATGGTGATAGGGGCGACCTCTGCTCGTATGACCGCATTGAACCAGATGGAGGTGTTCTTACCGAGTGTTACGTCGCCACTGATGGTGGCATTTTCTGCGATATAGGCGGCTTTTTCTATATCGGGGCGCATTCCTTTGAAGTCGATGATCATGTAAGGCTCCTTCGAGATGCGAACGGACAACAGCACCTGCCATTGTATTTCAATACGAACGTAAAGGGGACGACGAACCAAGTGGTCTATCGTCCCTCCATACCGGTGTTGCCGATCAGCAATAGTGAAGCCCGTGTTATTCGTTTTTAGATGAAATCGCTTGAGGGTCGGCGCTCGCCATTGCGTCAAGATCGAGACTATCGTCAAGAGAGCGAATGTTCTTGTCGCATAAGGAAAGAAGCACTGCGATGCACAGGAGGATCCCTGCTACAACGAACCAGGTGTTGACGCTGAGTGCTTCGGCAGCTGGTCCGGCGATGAATAATCCGATGGGCGTTGCGAGTGCTGTGAACGAAGTGAAGATGCCCATGATGCGGCCGAACTTTTCAACGGGTACTCGTTTTTGGATGAGCGGAATAATAGGAGCGTTGAACATTGCAGTGGCGGCCATGATCGCTCCGAAAAGGACCACGAATGCAGGGAAGGCGTTTTGCGGAAGAAGACCGCATGCGATGCATGCAATGCCGATGGCGACGCCTGAAGCGATGAGGATATTGACGAGCTTCTTTCCGCCACCCCAGATGAACATGAGCGCCGATCCTATAAGAAGCCCTATAGCGGCGACCGCTTCAACGAGGGATGCCTGAAAGCCATCGCCTCCGAACCATCCGTATGTCATAAGGGGGCTCAAGGTGCCCAATGGCAGGAAAAGGAGCATCGCTATCATGGTGAGTCGAAGAACGCCCTTGAGGCCCTTGTTGCTTCTAAAGACGGTGATTCCTTCACGGAAATCTGAAATGACTCCTTGGCTCGTGGTGCGCTCTGATTTGGCATAGGGAAGCTTTGCCAGAGCTAGGCACAAGCAGGCGAACGCAGCGCAGGCGGCGTCAAGGAACAGGACCCCTTCAAGCCCTGTGAAGGTATACAGGAGAATACCAAGGACGGGGCCGAAGATACCTGCCGAACTACTCAGGACCTGATCGAGCGTATTGATGCGAACCATGTGGCGCTCGGGGACGAGTTCGGGCATAAGCGCAACGAGAGACGTGCCATGGAACGCCTGCGCGGTCGAGCGTGCCGCCAAGAGAACGAGCAGTAAAGGCAAGTTCATGTTCCCGGCAAGAACGATGAGGGCGAGGACGAACGAGAACACGCCCGCGATGCCGTCGGCGGCGATCATGACGTGCTTTCGATTCGCTCGGTCGGAAATTACGCCTCCAAAGGGCGAGAACAGCGCGATGGGAAGAAGCGCTGCTACTCCGGCGAGCGCCAGCATGAACGCGGAGTTCTCGCTCGTGGTGATGTACCACATGGCCGCGAACGTCGCTGCGAAGGTCGCGAGGATAGAGACCGCTTGACCACACCAGATGATCGCGATGGTGCGTTTCCAATAAGAGGGAAGGGGTTTTCCTGTGGCGTTCAACTCTTGATTTTCCGAAGCCTGAGGTGGCGTGTGCGTATGAGACATGAGTTCTCCTTGAATCTCGGCTGTGGATGCTTGGAAGGTGCAATTCCGTATCCTGACGCGTTTAAGGACAAGTTCATGCTAAAGCGTGTGGTAACCACACGGTCAAGAGGATTTTTTCGCTCGAGGAGAAAACCCCTTTAAGTGTTATCTATAACAGCCCGGAAACGTCGATTCCCAGATCGTCAGCTATGGCTTTACTTACCGTCTCGTAGGCAAGTTCGTGATCTTCGTGGCTGAGCATGCCGGTAATGGTGAGCGTTCCCACTGCACCGGCTCCTTTGATGCGGAGAGGGAACCCACCACCAGCAGGTGCATAGTCCTTGTAGTCGAACCCGCGCCACTCGAAGGGATGGAGCCCTAATTCGCACCAGCATTCCCAGAAATAAGAGCTCTGGTTGCTGGCATATACCAGGTTCTCCTTGCGTCGAAGCCAATTGTCGCTTTCGGGTTTGGTGCCTGCCATGGAACAGGCGAAGAGCGTGCGGCGATTGAGAGTGATACGTACGGCAACGGGTTTACCGATCTCTTTAGCACGACGCACGACATATAGACCCATCTGCAGAGCGAGTGATTCGTCGATGGAGTCGAATTCGAACCGGGTCTCCTGTTCTTTGATCTGGTCCATCAGCGCTTCGATGTGGTTGGTTTCCGTCATGGTGCCCTCCTTGAAACTTGGGGTGCGATCTTCGTTCATTTATGGGGGTCATATAAATCCTAGCGCTCAATTAGGGCGAGGTCACCCCCTCTGCAAGCGGTAATGTTCCTCAATTAAAAAAGCGCGACCAATTGATCCGATTTATGGCCGATGCCGTTCTTCAAGCAAAAAGCCCGACCGGTTGATCCGATCGGGCTTGAGTGCTTAAGCAGTTAAGTTGCGCCAACGTAGTGCTTATTTAGCCATTTTCAGTTCTTTGAAGTAGTTCTCGACATCTTCTTCCCAGGTAGGAAGTTCGGCGCCGAACATTTCGAGCATCAGGCTCTCCAGCAATACCTGTTCTGCCTTCACTACGTCGGTTTCAGGAGTTAGAACCTGGTTCGGCTCGTATCCACAGGTCGCCATCACCTTCGATAGGAACTCATAGCGGCTCGCCGTGCCCCTGCTTGCAATGTGGAGGACGCCCGTTGCTTTCTTTTCGATGGCCTTCACTAAGAAGTTGGTGTAGGTCAGGATCGAGGTAGGGGAAGCGTACTGGTCGGTGTATGCCTTGAAGGGCTTATCCTGCTTGATGCAGTCAAATGCCTCTTTGACTAAGCCGCCATTGACGCTGTAGACCCATGAAGAGCGAACGATAAGGCTGTCGGGCTTCGAATCGCGCACCATTACTTCACCTGCACGCTTCGACTTTCCGTAGGGCGTTTCGGGCCTTGGGGTGTCGAATTCGTTGGCAGGTTCGGACATACGTTGGGGGTATACGTCGTCGGTTGAGATCTGGATCATGTGTGCGCCGACGGTGTTGGCGACGACGGCAACATTCATGGCACCCATCGCGTTCACTTCGTATGCTTTCAGGCGATTGCTGATACCGGTGGCGTTACGCGAAATACCTGCTGAATTGATGATCACATCAGGCTGGAGCTCGATAGCGAACGCTTCCAAGCGGCTTGGTTCTGCAACGCTTAATTCCGTGTCGGTTCCTACGACGCGATAGCCGTAATCGCCTAAGCGCCTGGTGAGTTCGCCTCCGATGAAACCCTTTGATCCCGTGATCCAAATAGTTTTTTTATCACTCATAGTGTTGTTCCTTATTCAGATTCCCATGCTTTTTCGTGGGGTTCCGCGGGACCATTGATTATTGATCTCGCGGAACTGATCTTGCGTCTAAGCAGCTTGCGCCGTCGGAGTGGTTTGGTCGGTATTGTCGGGGTCGTCAGGACCGTTACCGTTCTTTTTGCCAAGGGCACGCTGAATGAGCGTGATGGCGATGATGATGGCGAATCCGACAACGTTACCTACCAGAGTATACATTTCCGCAGACGATGAGATGGGGATCATAATGATGACGCCGGCGATCACCGCTATTACGCGGAATACGGGGTTGATCTTCTGGAACAGGTATCCCTGCAGACCAGCCGCAATGCCATAAAGACCGCATCCGGCCATGACGACGTTCAGGACGACGAGTGTGATAGGCAGCTCTGCATCACCTTGCAGGATCATGGCGGGGAAGAAGGCGAAGATGAACGGAATGATGTAGGCGGCAATGCCCAAGCGCGATGCGGTGACTGCCGTCTTCATGGGCTTCGACTTCGCGATCGCACTGCCTGCGTATGCCGCTAGGGCGACAGGAGGTGTGATGTCGGCCAGGATGCCGAAGTAGAACACGAAGAAGTGCGCGCATACCAGCGGAACGCCCAGCTGAATAAGGATGGGAGCGCAGGTAGCGGCCATGATGCAGTAGTTCGCGGTAGTGGGAACACCCATGCCGAGGATGATGCAGCAGAGCATGGTCAGGATCAGGCCGATGATGAGCATATCGCCTGCAGCCAGAACGATGACGTTGATGAGAGTAGATGCAAGACCGGTGAAGGTAATGCAGCCTGCGATCAGGCCAGCGAGCGCACAGGCAACTGCGACAGAAATGGTGTTGCGTGCGCCGGTTGCGAACGCGTCGCCCGCGCTCATGATGGATGCCTTGCAGGTTTCGAACAGAACGCTTCCGAATGTATCGTCTTCAGTGCGCTCCTGCCAGTTGGTAAGGAAGAAGTGAATGAAGCCGATGATCATTGCGGCGAAAATGGAAATAGCCGCCGACATTGCCATGGTGTAGATACCAGCGGAAACGATCCAAACCAGCAGAACGAGTGGAATGATCAAATAGCAGTTCTTGAGAAGATAGATCCAAGAAGGCAGATCCTTAAGAGGAATGCCCTTCAGGCCGCGCTTCTTCGCTTCAAGGTGCACCGTGCAGAAGATGCCCGTGAAGTACAGGATAGCCGGGATGATAGCGATGGTAGCGACCTGGATATAAGGAATGCCCATGTATTCGGCCATCAGGAACGCGGCAGCACCCATGATAGGCGGCATGATCTGGCCACCGGTAGAGGAGGCCGCTTCGACTGCGCCGGCGAATTCAGGACGATAACCGGTCTTTTTCATCATGGGGATGGTGACCGCACCGGTGGTTACGGTGTTGCCGACCGAAGAACCGGAGACCATGCCGCACAATGCAGAAGAGATGACCGCTACTTTCGCAGGGCCACCGGAGGACCATCCCGCAATGCGGTTCGCGAACGAAATGAAGAAGTTCGCAATGCCGGTACGCTCAAGGAAGGCACCGAAGATGATGAAGAGAACGATGTAGGTGTAGCAAACGTTGGTCGGAGTGCCGATAACGCCACTGGTGGTGTAGAAGAGCTTCTGAACGATGTTCGACAGCGTGCGGTAGGCATCGTTGTTGAATCCGAACTGCCAATAGAACGCATAGATGAGCAAGCATCCGACTACGATGATGATAGGGATGCCTACGCAGCGACGGCAGAGCTCGACCAGGACGAGAATGCCCGCAACGCCGAGAACGACCTCAAGGGTGCCAATGCGAGAGCCCATCATCAGGATGTCCACCGTATTGAAGGCATAGTACAGAAATGCCCCTGCGCCTACGACCATCAGAACGATGTCGTACCAGGGGATGTGATTGACCTTATGGTCGGTTTTCTTTGAGGGATACATGAGGTATCCGATGATGATGACGAACGCGAGGAAACGTGCGAGACGGGTTTCTGCCTGTTCTAGACTGAACAGCGTCATGCATAAGCAGTAGATGGAGAAAACTACCATCGTCGTCGTAATGACGAGCTTCGGAACGCCTTCCCAAATACGAGTGTTCGATTCTTTGTCATATTTGCGAAGGATCGCTTCGGCATCGACTTCTTCGCCAGTGTTAGAAGCAACGACCTCGGTTTCGTTCGCGGGTTTTTTCTTAAATATGCTCATAGGTCTCCTTGATCTAATACTTCGACTTCAGTACTTAAAAGCCTATCAGGGCCGGAGCAAATTTCTTTGCCGCAGCCCTGAATGAAGGTAAGTATCAAAAAGATGATTACTTATGGGTATTTACTTGGTGTTTACCGTTACGTCCTGTTCGGCATAGTACTTAGCAGCACCAGCGCTGTAGGGCAGAGAGGTGATGGAAGTTGCTTCTTCCAGGCTCAGCTCCTTGTACTTAGCATGAGCATCGGGCTGGTTCTTTGCACCCTCGAACAGGGACTTCGTGAAGTTGTACACCGCGTTCTCATCAACGGAATCGTTAGCAAGAACGATAGCCAGAACTGCTACGGTCTGGGTGTCGGCTTCCATGCCATTGTAGGTACCTGCAGGAATGGTGGATGCTGCATAGTAGGGGGAAGCTTCCTGGAGCTTAGCGATGTGCTCAGCGTCCATGGATACCAGGTAAGCCTGCTTAGAAGTGCAGAGGTCGGTGATAGCAGTGGTGGGAGCGCCTGCGGTAATGAAGGCAGCGTCGATCTTGTCGTTCTTCAGGGAGTCAGCGGAGTCAGCGAAGTTCTGATATACCGCGTTGATGTCAGACTCGGTCATGTCGTATGCCTTGAGGATGTCAACTGCGTTGAAGTATACGCCGGAGTTCGCAGCACCGATGGAAACGGTCTTACCCTTCAGGTCAGCAACGGTCTTGATGTCAGGGTTACAGGTAACGATCTGAACCTGCTCGCCATACAGGGCTGCTACAACAGAGAAGTCCTGGTACTGTGCGCCCTCGAAAAGGCTGGTGCCTTCATAGGCGTAGGTTGCAACGTCGGACTGGCAGAACGCGAGTTCAGCTTCGTTGTGCTGCAATGATTCGATATTTGCCTTGGAACCTTCGCTCGAAAGAGCGTTGACGGGGGTGTCAGCATTGTTGGTCGCATACTGGGCAAGTACGGTTCCGTATGCATAATACGTACCAGATTCTCCGCCGGTGACGAAGCGAAGTTCGCTAGAGCTGCTAGAGCTACCAGAGTCGCTGTTACCGCCGCAGCCAACAAGAGCGAATGCCATTACCGCAACGAAAGCCGTAGTAATAATGGCGAGAAGTTTCTTCTTCATTACTTATCCTCTCCAATAGTAATAAACACTTGTTTTACAACTTTTGTTGATTTTACGTGATGGAGCTTCACGAAGGTAGGGAAAGTAAAATATTTTTTGTCGCATAACAAAAACAGATGGATAACGGTACTATATTACGGGCAAGCGGGAAGCTTGAAGCGACGTACTGTGACGATGGTTGAAAAGCGTCGCGCCTGCTTGTGCGACTCGAAGGAAAAGACACTTGAGCGGAAAGTGAACCCATGGCGGTAGACAATTTAGATTGGTTCATTGCTCTTTCGGAGCAGGAAAGCTTTACTAAGGCGGCCGAGCGTTTGCAGATATCGCAGCAAACATTGAGTGCACGCTTGGTGGCGTTGGAAAAAACGCTTGAAGTGAAGCTCGTCTCGCGTGGTACTCCCTTATCGCTTACTCCTGCCGGAACGGTCGTTTTGCTGTATGCGCGTGAACAGCGGCAAGCTCGTGAAGAAATGATGCGCCAGATCGGCGAAGTAACGGGTAGCGGCGCGGGTGTGTTGAAGGTGGGTACTTCACACGTGCGCAGTCAGCTGATCATGCCTGAGGTAACCCTTCGCATGGCGACCCTGCTTCCAAAGGTCAGACTGCAGATCGTTGAAGGAACCAATCGCGAATTGCTCCGTATGGCAGAACGCGCCGAAGTGGACGTGGTCGTGGCGCGCTTTGATGATATTCACCCCGGCGTTGATGTGTCTCCTCTGTATGAAGAGGAGATCGTCCTTGCTCTTCACGTGAAGGTTCTGGAAGCGGCGATGGGTATGAGTGCTGAAGAGGCTCTGGAGCGCGTGCAGCGCGAAGGAGTGGTGGCGCTTGCGGATTGTCCCTTTGTGTTGGGATCTCTTGATGATATCGCCGGGCGCGTTGCATATTCCGTTCTACGTAATGCAGGAATCAAACCTCATGTGATCGCGACGAGTAACAATATGGCCACCTTGCTCGCCATGGCTCAGAAAGGGCTAGGGGCGGTGTTCTGTCCGACGGATGTGCTAGGCGTGAATGACGATTCTCAGCAACTTGTTCGCGTGCCCCTTTCCAAGCAGGCTCGTTATACCATTTCGCTGGGCGTTCCTCAGAAGAACGAAGAGGAATGGCACACGCTTTCAGTGTTCAAGGACGCACTCGAAAAAGTTATCGAGCAGTTGTAAGGAACTTGTTCGCTTATTCCGTCCCTTTAACCGCTCATTTCGCCCGCCGTTCAGCTCCCTAGATGCTCACTTCACCTGCTGCGTAACTCTCTAGCTTCTTACTTCATCTGTCACCCAACTGGCTGCCCTAGCAAGCGAATGGCATAGCGAAATTACGCGGACACGTCAGCCACATCCCCGCACACTTGCCCGCGAATCGGGGGCTATGCCTTAAAGGTCTTCTTAAAAGCCGCGCTACGGGATGCCCTGAGGCCATTCGCTTGCTAGGGCAGGGGGTCTCGCGTTCAGTTTTGCCGATTGCTGAACCTGTGAAGCCAAGCCAGTCTGCTCGCCGAGCGAAAATTATCCTGCTCGCAGCTTTGCCTATTGCTGATCCTGCGGTAGTTCGATAATGAACGTGGTCAGGGAGTTTTCGCTGGTGGCGCATATTGAACCACCGTGCGCTTCGATTATTTCTTTAGTAATGGCAAGCCCTAAGCCAGCGCTGCCTCTGTTTGCAGTACGTGCTTCGTTTTCGCGGTAGAACCGCTCGAATATCTTCTCGAGGTTCTCTGGAGCAATGGACTGCCCGTGGTTCGAAATGCTCAGCGTCAATACATTGCTTTCCCCTTTGCTGTCCAACGCGCTGACCGATTCTTTTTCGCTGTCCGTCTTGATGGTTGGGCTCTTCTTGCTGTTCGGTTCATCGGCTAACCCTTCTCTGGTGGCCGATTTGACGGCGGGCCTTCCTGTGCCGATCAATTCGATCGTCGATCCATTGTCTGCGTAGTGGATAGCATTGCGCATGATGTTGGCCAGTGCGCGAGCAATCTTTTCCGAATCGAGGTTGCCGCAAAGATCCAGGGGTGCATCTATCTTGGTTTGAAGGTTCTTTTCCTCAAGAGCAGGACGGAACTCGTCGCATACCTGCAGGTAGAGGGTCCGTATATCGGTGGGTTGTTTAACCAGGTGAATGCCTTGTATGTTGAAGCGGGTTATTTCGAAGAGCTCATCGAGGAGGGCGTTGAGGTTTCGTGCTTGCTCGTAAGCGATAGTGGCATATGATACGCGTTTTTCATCGCTAGGAATCTCGGGTTCTTTGAGTAGGGCAAGATATCCGGTGATGGAGGTAAGGGGCGTTCGAGCGTCGTGGGCGATGTAGGTGACCAGCTTGTTCTTGCGCGCCTCTGCTTCCTTGGCGCGACGTTCGTTTTGGATGGATTCACTGCGGATGCCATTCAGCTCGTTTTGCACGATGGCAAGGTCTGGGCTCAGCATGACGGGAGCAGTTTTGTTAGTGAAAAGGGCAGTGACGCTCGCGGAAAGTTCATCGAAGTAATGCACGAATTTGTTCAAGAAGAACGCGATAAGGCCTGCTATGCCCAAAACGAAGATAACAGGAGCCATGTCGTCTTTGAGAACTTTGAGGAAGGCGTAGGTGTCCAATGCTCGATAACGGATGGTGTCCCGTTCGTCCGGGTTGGCATGTAAGCTGGATGTATCGGTTTGGATCATGCGATGACTTACGGTGGCTTGCTCGAATTCTTCCATGCTGGTTTCCACCCATTCCGAAGTGTTCTCGGCTATGACGTTTCCTATGGCGGGTGAAATATATGTTTCGAATGCAGTATATACCGCGAACATCCCCAGGGTATATATGATGAATGCGAATACGAAACGACCGAAAAGACGTTTGCGTAGTTCTTTCGATTGATCGCTGATGGGTTTCATGGATGGTTGTCCTTTTCCTGGATCTTGTAACCAACACCCCATACGGTGGTTATGTAGGTATGGGTACTATCGATCGATGCGAGCTTCTTGCGCAGGCGTCTAATGTGGACCATCACTGAATTGCCACCCGATTCGTCATAGGTTTCACCCCAGACGCGCTCAAACAGCTCCTGTACTGAATGAAAGGCGCTAGGTTCTTCCATGAGAACACGCAGCAGCTCGAACTCCTTTGGAGCAAGGGCGATTAGTGTATCGTTGATGTGGCATTCGTGGCGCGCAGGGGAGAGGGAAAGATTCTGTACCGTGAGTATCGTTTCATTTACGGTGTTTTTCTGGCTCCACTCGGCGCGCCTTAAATGGGCTTTAATACGCGCGATGAATTCCTGAGGTTCGAATGGCTTGGTTATGTAATCATCTGCACCAAGGGTCAACCCGGTTACCTTGTCGGTCTTTGCGTCCTTTGCGGTTAGAAAGAGGATGGGGATAAGAGACGTTCTTCTGATCTCCTGACACAGTTCGAACCCGTCCATCTCCGGCATCATAATGTCGAGTACTAGCAAGTCATACGATCGCATATGCAGCATACGCAGCGCTTCCGATGCGCTGTGGCATGCTTCGGCGAATAATCCTTCACGTTCAAGTAGCTCCAAAACGAGCCGAACGATGGTTTCATCGTCGTCGACAACAAGTATGCCCTTTGCGTTCTCCATGTCTGCATTATAGGTGCAATACGTCATAAACACGTTTATGACCAGGCAAAATGTAAGGATTTGTTAAGGCGTAAAACACTTCCATTCGTTCCCCGAACTCGCAACAATACGTCTCAAAGCCACTTTTGCTTGGGAAGAGAGGTGAATCATGAGGAATCGAACAATAGTCGTAGTAGCAGGGGCGCTGGTTTCCTTGGCTGCTGTGTTGCTTGTTGTTGTGTTTCTAGGAAACGTTCAGCAGGGCACAGAAGCAGAGCAAGACACAAGCTACAAAGATTCTCATACGTATCATTTCGCCATAGGCGAAACTGCGAATTTGGATTCTGTGCAAGATGACGAAGGAAGCCCTTACTTTTGGCATGCAGGCTTTTTCTGGGAAGGAACGTTTGCGGTCACCTTGAAGGATGTATCTGCTTATCGCAACGGCGAAAATGGTTTCAATGGGCTGGTCGATAGCAATGCGTTATCTCATATCTCTGATGATCTATCGTCCGTAGCGCTTATTGTAGCTACTTTGGAGCTGGAGAACATCGATGCTAAACCAGTGATGGATAACTTCTTCATGGCATCGGTTTTTGAACTTCAGCCATTTCCGTCCGGCGGAGATTACCCTTATGTCGACTTAGGCGATGCGGCGTTGAATTCAACAGAAAAAGACCTACTCAAGTTCTTCATAGGTCCTGGAAATAAAGAGCAGATCAAGCTTGGGTGGTTCGTGCACGAAGCTGACCTATCAAATGATATGAAGCTGGTAGTGGGGTCTACTGGAAGTGAAAAATATATCTTCGATATTCCCTCCACGAGCATACAGGAGCGTTGATCATGCACGTGTTTATTGTTGAAGCTCGAAAAGCGATTTTTAACCGATGGTTTGCGCTGGCTTTTGCTGCAGGATGCTTCTTGGCGTGTGCTTCAGCGGCTGGAAATATAGCGGTATATGCCGAATCCTTGAATCTGATCCTTGAATGGTGGGGGACTGGAGATGCGGGATTATCTGCTTCGTCATGTTTTAGATTCATCATGACATCGGATTATATTCAGGGCTCGACAGATCTGTTCTATGCATTGTTACCATTGCTGGCAGCCTTGCCGTATAGCTGGTCGTTGTGCGCAGAAAAAAAGCGAGGATATCTCAACATTGCTTTCGTTAAGGCGACTCGTGGTCGTTATGTGGGGGCAAAGACACTCGCTGCCGCATGTGCTGGAGGAATCGCGGTCGTTGGCCCGTTGCTGCTCAATATTATGTTGTGCGCTTGCTTTATTCCCGCGTATGCTCCTGATGTAACAACGGTGTTTAATACTGGTATCTATGACTCGGTAATGGGTTCGGAGTTGTACTACAATGCTCCGATCTTTTTCGTAACACTTTATGTGGTGCTTACCGCATTATTTGCTGCATCATGGGCCGCACTCGCGCTTTTGGTAGGTGGGTACGTGAGCGACAGCGTTCGTTTAATTGCCGGAATGTTTTTGTGCGTGTATCTGTTTGCTTCGTTGGAGTACCAACTGGGCGTGCTGTTTGTAGGGAGCGCTACAGAGTATCTAAGTGTTTCTCCCCTTACCTGGTTGCGAGGAGTTTCAATCAGTGGGAATACCAGCATCGTCCCTGCGGCGGTATGGATTGTGGTCTTGATTGCTTCGTGCTCAATCCTTTGGTTGCGTTGGCGGAAGGAAGATGCTTTATGAAGCAGATGATTCGTTACTTCGTGTTGGATATACGAAAGGGTACCGTGATGAAGTGGAGGCTTTATGCGGTGTACTTTCTTTTGGTGCTTGGCCTTTCGTTTCTCAATGAAACGTACTATGAGTGGTCGATTCTTTTTGGGCCTGATAACGCCATGACGTCTTTCCCCCTTTCGCTAGGCGATCTGCTTATTGTGTTATTTGCGGGAAGGGATGTTTATTACCCAACTAGCGGAATGCCATTTTGGCTGCCGGTATCGTGGATGTTCATCGTGTTAATGGCGTTGTATCTTACGCTTGATTATCCCTCTTTCGATTTGGGATCGGTTGGTGCGAACACGCTTGTTAGAGGAAAAAGCAGAACGGCGTGGTGGATCGGAAAGTCCCTGTGGGTGATGGCAAGCGTACTTCTCTTTTGTTTGTTGGTTCTTCTTGCAGCGGTGGTAGTGGTGGTTATAAATGGAGGGGAATTGTCCTTAGACGTTCATACCGAACTACCTCAGGTTTTGGGTTTTAATCTGGCTGGCTTGACTGGCTCACCTTGGGATGTCGGATTGTTCCTCTTATCCATCCCGATGGTTTTGTGTTCACTTTGTCTTGTGCAAATGTTTCTTTCTTTTGTGATCTATCCGCTTCCAAGTTTTGGATGCATGGCGGTCATATTGTTTCTTTCGGCATATTTCGACCTCGAATTATTACCGGGTGAGTATTTGATGGCAGCGCGCAATGCCATATTTGAAGTCGGGGGATTTCGGACAGAGATCGGACTGCTGTTTGCGTTCGCACTGGGAGTGTGGGCCACTATGTGTGGCGCCCTGATCTTCAGGTATCGCGATGTATTTGGAAAGGAGCAGTCATGATTCAGCTGCAGGAAGTGTCAAAGCAGATTGGCGGGCGAGTTGTACTTGATCGTATTACTGCGACATTGCGAACAGGTACCATAACCGGGCTTCAGGGTATTAACGGTTCAGGCAAGACGATGCTGATGAGGGTAATCGCAGGACTTATCAAGCCAACAAAGGGGAGCGTGGTCATTGATGGCAAAGAGCTATGGAAAGACGTTGCCATGCCAGAAAGCATGGGGCTTCTTATTGAAAATCCTGCATTTCTTGATACTTATACCGGTATTCAAAATCTAGACATGCTTGCCTTCTTGTCAGGGGGTGCGAGCGCACGATATCTCTCCAGCCTAATTCGTAAGGTGGGGCTTGATCCTAGCGATAAACGTAAATATAAAAAATACTCATTAGGAATGAAGCAACGGCTTGGCATTGCCGCGGCGATCATGGGCGAGCCCGATGTGGTTTTATTGGACGAACCCACGAATGCCCTGGATGAATCGGGTATTGAAATGCTGAGAAAAGTTATAAAAGAGCAAAAGGAAAGAGGGGCAACGGTCGTATTAGCAAGTCATGATAGAGCATTTCTTGAGTCGCTTTCCGATGAAGTCTTGGTCTTCGAGGCAGGGAAAGTGAGGAAAACCACAGGAGTTGACCATTATGATTCATGGAGCTAGAAAAAGCATTCTTGTGGGGGCTGTGTTTGTCGTTTTTATTATCCTTGTGGGCGTTGGCTTAAAGATCTACTCGGTGAATGCGAATGCCTTGGTTGTTCTCAAAGAATCGTACTCCATGGGAACAAATGTTGACTTGGATGGTTCATATGTTCAAAAAATATCAGAGAACACTCAAGGGTATTCATGGAGGGTAAATAGCATCGAAAAAGTGAGCTATAACGATTACGTCAAACGATTTGCTCAACCATTCATGGTAGTAGATGGTAGAGATGCTCCTAGCATCATCCTTCTTGAGGTGACCATTCGCAATGAAGGGAATACGGATGGTTACCTGAATGCAATGATGTACTACTTAATTCCAAAACGAGCGAATACCTACTTTATAATCGACTCTTCTCTTTGGCAGCTGGCCGAGCCGAATGCGCCCAGTGACATAGGCGCACTTACCTTGGTCCCTGATACCGAATACACGACTTATATTCCCTACGTTGCTAACATTTCGGAAGAGAAGGTGTATACGCAACCAATACCTGATACGAATTTTGACTTGCGTATATCTAATGGTCCAGTTAGCAAATCGATTGAACTAAGTATCTAGTTTTCTTGGTAGCAACATCAAGGCACAGTGGCGCTGAGTGCATAAAACACTCAGCGCCACTTTAGTGTCTGCCAGGCAATCGGAGGGGGGCCCTATCCTCTGTTGCTCGTATTCCCTGAATTATTGAGGCAGGGAATTGGCTAAATAAAAAGCCGTAGAGAAAAGCAAAAGGGAGGAAGCTTTCGCTTCCTCCCTTCCCGGAATCTAGCCAAGAGAGAATCTTGGTTTGAGAGCCAGAACTAGTCGAGCTTAGAGCCAGCGATCCAGGTCTGGTACTCGAGGGTGCCGTCGTGATCTTCGATACCCTTAGCGATGGTGATGCGCTGTACGGTAGGAGCGCCTTCCTCAAGCCACATAGCGCGGCAGTCGCGGTAGAGGAGTTCGGTAGGACCATAAGGAGAGTCCTCGAAGTAACCGTCGCCACCGAAGATCTCGAGCATCTCGTCGGAGACGAGACGAACGGTGTCGATGGAGAAGAGCTTGCACATTGCAGCCTTCTCGGATACATATTCGCCTTCGTTGTCGATGTCGAAGTCATCGCAGAAGTCGATGATCATGCAGCGGAGTGCGTGGATCATCATCTGCATGTTAGCAAGCTTCACGCGGATAGCCTGGCGCTTGATGATCGGCTTACCGAAGGTAACGCGATCGCGAGCGCGAGCGATGGACATCTCGAACATGCGCTGGGAAATACCGAGGTTAGAAGTAGCGATGTGAACGCGGGAAACAGCGAGAGAGTGCATAGCAACCTTCATGCCCTCGCCACGCTCGCCGAGCATCAACTCGGGGCCGAGCTCAACATTGGTGAACTTCAGACCGGTGTGACCGGAACCACGGCAACCCATCATGTGGGGCATAGGAACGAGTTCGAAGCCAGGAAGATCCATAGGTACGAAGAAAGCGGAAAGGCGCTCGTCGCCAACCTTGTCAGGATCAGTTACAGCAATAACATAAGAGAACTGAGAGCAGTCGGTGTGGGAGATGAGCCACTTCTCACCGTTGAGGATCCACTTGCCCTTTTCTTCGTCCCATACAGCAGTAGAGTGGAGGTCAGCACCAGTACCACCGCTCTTCTCGGTAAGAGCGAAGTTGGTGAAGATGGTCTTGTCCTGGAAGAGAGGCATGTACTTCTCTTTAACTTCAGCCTGACCGAAGTCGTCCAGGATGCGCCAGTTCAAGTCAGCAGCATAGTGCATGTGCATACGCATGCCCGAAGGACCACGGGAGAACTCTTCCTGAACCTGGAGAATTTCCTTCTCGGTGAGGCCCCATCCACCGTACTCTGCAGGGAGAGCGAAACGATAGATATCGTTGTCGATGTTGGACTGGTAGAACTTCTCGGGGAACTTGTTGGTTACCTCGATTTCCTTCTGCCATTCGGTGTAAGGACCTTCGACCATTTCGCGGACCTTTTTGAGGTAGGTCTTGAACTGCTCGTCGGTAATGGTTGCATTCGGATTCATTAAACCCTCCTAATCGGTTTGAAATTGGAGCCTGTCGGCTCCGTATTAACCCTATGCGGCAGATTCCGGATATTCCGCTACGAATTAGTTTACCATTCGCGCGTTAGAGAGTGTCCAATAGGATATAAACGCCTATTCAAGTTTTTTTCATAGGTCTGTTCTATTGGTTCCTTTAAAAGGAATCACGAATAGTAATACATGGAACGATCAGGCGCCAGTGGTCGGTGTGGTGGCGTGAGCGGTTCAATAGTGTTAAGCAGGCATTTCGTCTGAAAAAAAATGAATGCGTAAGGACCTTGAGAACATGGAGCAAAGCGGATTCCATCGCGGGCCGATCATGCTTCCTCTTACTAATTTATAGATAAAAATACGTAACATGCGTTTTACGTCCATTGATAGATTGAACCTATAAAAATTGCTTTATGAATTGGCAATTTCTTATGCTCGCTTACTTATTTTATGTTGGATGTAGATTCATTTGCGCTTAAACTTTAGCAATCAGAAAGTCCGTTTTCTGGCATTTTGTGCTGCCAGGACCACGTTCGTCTTTTCTATGAAAGGCGAGGAGAAGGAGAAGATTATGGATTTTGGTCTTACCGACGAGCAACAGCTTCTTGTTGAATCCCTTAAGGAGTATGCTGACCGCTACTTCGACGACGAGTCTGTAAGGCAGATGTACGAGAACCACCAGGTTTCCGCAGAGGCTCAGGACGCTTACCGTGACGCAGGTTTCCCATTCATGGGTCTTCCTGAAGAAGTAGGCGGCATTCCTACCGACCACGTGACCTTGGGTCTCATGACCGAAAAGCTCTACGAGTTCACCGGTGCCATGACTCCGTTCATGACGGGTATGCTCGCTTGCGCTGACCTTGCTGAGTTCGGTACTCCTGAACAGTCCTCTGTCATCATGGAAGAGTACGACAGGTCCGGTCAGTCCGTTGCTGCGCTCTGTCTTTCCGAGCCTGCAGCTGGTTCCGACAACATGGGTATGGCCATGACTTCCAAGAAGCAGGAAGATGGCACCTACATCCTCAATGGCCAGAAGACTTGGGTTACCAATGGTGCTGACGTACCTTACCTCCTGGTAATCTGCAAGGACGAGGATCCTGCTCGCGAGAACAACAAGATGTCTCTGTGGCTGGTAAAGCGCGAGGCTGAAGGTGTTTCCACTGCTCACCTGACTAAGCTCGGTCAGCACACCGTTCCTTTCGTTGACGTATTCTTTGACAACGTTGTTGTAACCGAAGATCAGCGCATCGGCGAAGCTGGCGCTGGTTGGCTGCTGCTCATGAAGAACTTCGAGTTCGAGCGCTGCCTCGTTGTTGCTCAGGGTCTCGGTCTTGCACAGGCTGCTCAGAATGACGCTATCCAGTACGCAAAGGATCGTATCGCATTCAACAAGCCTATCGTTACCAACCCCCGCGTTCAGGACCTCATCACCGAGAACGAAACCATCCTTCAGCAGTCTCGCTGGTGGCTCTACTACTGCCTCTGGAAGCTCGATCAGGGTGAGTCCATCAATGCTGACATTGCTATGCTGAAGTCTTGGGGCACTCGTGCACATCTTCAGGTCGCAGACAACTGCATTGAGATCTATGGCGGCCTCGGTTATACCGATGAAGTTCGTGTGGGTCGCATTTGGCGTGACCTTCGTGGTAATATGCTTGCTGGCGGTACGTGTGAGGTTATGGACTACATTGCCGGACGTGCAGTGCCTAAGGCATACAAGTAACCAACCGCGTAGCGTAGAAAAACTCCCTATTGTAGGTAATACAAGGAGAATAGGAGCAAGAAAGTTATGAAAATTGTTGTCGCAGTAAAGGTAGTTGCTGACGACCAGGACATCTTCGTCGCTGGTGATCGTTCGCTCGACTACTCTAAGGCCCATCAGATCATTAGTGCCTACGACAAGAACGCTATCGAGGCTGCAGCTCAGCTCGCTGCTGCTAACGACGGCTCTGTTGTAGTGATC
>JAXKBI010000040.1:0-32911 GCA_036553105.1 Eggerthellaceae bacterium | reverse complement strand
TTAGCTCAGCTGGGAGAGCGCATGGCTGGCAGCCATGAGGTCAGGGGTTCGATCCCCCTATGCTCCACCAATTTTTTTAAAGGCCGTTCTTCGCGAACGGCCTTTTTTATATGAGGTTCGATGGGGCTTGTGTCTCTCGGCTTTGATATGGGGCGGACAGAGGAAGATGAGTGCTTTATGAAGGTCGCAGTAAGTGCTTGTTTGTTAGGCGTTCCTTGTCGCTACGATGGAAGGTCGAAGCCTTCGCTGCAAGCGCAGTCGTTCCTTGCAGAACATGGTTGCGAAGTAGTCAAAATATGCCCTGAAGTAATGGGCGGTTTGTCCATCCCTCATCCTGCTCACGAAATACAGCGAACAGCTGAAGGGTACCGCGTGGTCGATCGTGATGGTAACGATCACACTGAAGAATTCGAGTCAGGTGCGCGCAAAGCGTGCCAATGTGCGAAGGATGCAGGATGTACCCATGCCCTGCTCAAGGCGAAGAGCCCTTCATGTGGCGTGGGGCAGGTGTATGATGGCACTTTTTCCAAGACGCTGGTTCCTGGGGATGGCGTTGCGGCGGCGATGCTCAAGGAACAGGGCCTTATCGTTGCGACGGAGAACGATTTCGATCGTGTGTTTGACCGCTAATAGGCTCTAGACGGGCGTTGGAAGAAGTTCGCCCTTGAGATAGGCTTCAGTAGCATTGAATGCGCGTCCGTGCGCTCCGGGCACTACCGTAATGCCCGCGTTGGTCATGCTCTGTGCTTCTTTTTCGGAAATGCATCCGCAAATGAGGACCTTGACTTCGATCTGACGTAGGAAATTAGCCTGAGAGCCGCACAGGTGACCTTGGCTGGGCAGATTGCGTGAATCTACCATTTCGCCATTTTCTATTTTGTAGTAATTAAAGTTGGTGCAGCAGCTAAAATGGCCACTGACATCCAAACCTTCACTTGCTACAGCGATCCTCATACCGTTCCTAATCGTTTTATGCCAAATGCCGTGTAAGACGGATCGGCATAGTAAAAAGAGCACTTTCAAAACTTGTTTGTAAAAACTGAACAGTATCACGATAAACCCTAGCAGATGCAGGATTTTAAGCTTTCGTCCAAGGGTGTATTTAAGGGCGCGATAGGAAAGCTTAAAAAAAGTTCAAAAAAGCACTTGCATCTTTTGGTGATGTTTGTAAAAATAAACGGGCTGCTGTTGAGCGGCAAGAAATGGTCCCCATCGTCTAGCGGTTAGGACGCGGCCCTTTCAAGGCTGAAACACGGGTTCGAGTCCCGTTGGGGGCACCATGGATTTACAGGTTCTGCTTAGCAGAACCTTTTTTATTTTGCGACGTGTTGAGGAGATCCCCTTGAAGAAACTGTTCGCTCAGTTTATGAAGTTCGGCATCGTCGGCGTTATCGCTTTCGTGATCGACTACGGCCTCATGATCCTGCTCACCGAAGCCTTTGGTGTGCCGTATCTCGTCAGTACGACGGTTTCGTTCATTGTTTCGGTCATCTTCAACTACGTGGCCTCCATGCGTTATGTGTTCAAGCGCAAAGATGATATGAGCCGTCATCGTGAATTCATTATCTTCATTGTCTTGTCTGTCATCGGTCTGGGCATCAATGACCTGCTTATGTGGCTCATGGTCGATTTTCTGTTCATCGACTATCGTATTTCGAAGATCGTCGTTACGGTCGTCGTTGCGGTTTGGAACTTCGTCACGCGAAAGATCTTCCTCGAAGCGAAGGACTAGTGCTTTCTGAACTTTTCCGATGGATTCCTGCTCGCGTGCGCCTAAACAGGGGATAATGGACGGACTTAGCTTTGTTCTAGAGACTCCTTGTTCTTTCTTGAGGGAAAAGGAACCATCATGAATGTGTCGTTCAAAACCATATGCCGCCTAGGGGATAAGGCGTACGTTCTCTCTGAGATCTCAGACTGCGATGAATATTTGCCGGTAGTTCTGTCCGCTTCGACAGAATCCGGTGCGCTCATCCCCTCTGATACGTTCCCGTATTGCGATATAGACGATGCCTTTGCTTTGCGTCAGGTCCTTTTCGATGGAGCGCTGGCTAATCAGGAACCCTCTCTCTTCTCCCTGCATTCGAAGAACTCCGCGGGGGTCCGTTTCTTCGTTATCGCGCTGCCGTGGCTTGAAGTAAAGCGTTGGGATCTGGTGTTCAAGGCGATCGACTCGTCGGGTAATGTCATCACCTCTTGCCGTAAGAACTTAGATGTTCGCTCTGCTGCCCTCAAAGCGCTCGCCTCTCATCGTACGAATCCCGAATTGGGCGAGAAGATCAAGGATCTCGATGGACGCTTCGTGCACGATCGCATCCGCGTGAGTTTCTTGCGGGCCGTGGAAGCGGAAGATAAGCTGCGGGTCTCAGCGCTTATTGAGATGCCGTATCATGACGATGCTTCAGTTGAATGCGATTTCCTCGATTCTCATGGGCGTCCGCTCGATGTTGATTATGCGGTAGTGGAAGATTCCATCGCGCAGCCCGCCGAATATGGCGCCCTGCGTCGTCGTTACATGGTCGTTTCGTTCTTGGTGGACGAGAACAATCCTCGTCTGTGCCTTTGCGTGACTGATACTCTCGGTATGGTCGCTCCTGGGTTCGCTATGTTGGGTGCGCGCACCACGGAAAGCCTGATAGAGCGTTTTCAGGTGCGTACGACAGCTGCCTTCGATGACCCCGAATACCATCGGTGGTTCAGCGAAGTTCACCGGGCGGATGTTCCGGTGCTACTCGAACAGGTAGCAACGCGATTCGAATATGCGCCGCTTTTCAGTATTGTCTGTTTGCTTGTTGATGCACCCGATCACCATATTTATGACTTCGTGAATTCGGTCGTCCAGCAAAGCTATGGGCATTGGGAGCTCATCTTGGTCGACATGGTGGGCACTCAGCAGCGGGTCGATGACTTGAAGGATCTTGTCGATGACGACCGTCTGTATGTCATCGATGCTGATCCTACGGTGGGGATCGATGCGAATTTCGGTATTGGCCTTGAGGCCGCTGAGGGCGATTTCGTTGTGTTCTCACGGGTGTCCGATGTGTTGGCGCCGGATGCATTGTTCGAATGTGCACGTACCATCAATGAATATGACGATTGCGATTTTCTGTATACCGATGTTGATACCTGTGATGCGCAAGGCAATCATTCGCAACCGTTGTTCCGTCCCGATTTTTCACCCGAACTGCTGCGTTCATTTAACTATATTCGCGATCTTGTGGTCGTTAGGGAGTCTTTGCTCGCGAACATTCCCCCTCTTTCCCGCAGTATGTTCGAGGGTGGGGGATATGAACTTGTCTTGCGTGCGACCGAAAAGGCCCGTCGCGTATGTCATGTGCCTCGCGTGCTTTGTTATCGCCGTTTAGCAACGCTTGATCTGACCGAGGCGAAGTTCCTTTCGCATATCAGTCAGGAGATCGGGCGCAAGGCCCTGGTGGGGCACTGTCAGCGGATGGGTATTAAGGCTGAGGTGCTCAACGATGCAACGCCGGGTCATTATCGGATCCGCCATGTGCTGACCCGTCATCCACGGGTGACCATCGTGGTGTCATATGAAGACAATCCGGCTATTTTGCGTACTTGCATCAGGTCGCTTTATGAAAAGGTGACCTATGACAATTTCGAAGTAGTGGTAGTGGACACTACGCAGGACTCCGATGAGAAGCAAGCTTGCTTCGCGGATCTTCAGAGCACCTATGAGGCGTTCTCGATCCTGTCGTGGAATGGTCCTACTAATCGTGCCAAGATGGCGAATTATGCCGTTGAGCATACGCAAGGCGAGTTCCTTATGTTCATCGGTGGCGATGCGCGTGTTCTGTCTAACGACGCCCTCGAAACGTTGTTGGGATATTTCCAGTCAGAAGAAGTGGCCGTTGTCGGACCCAAGCAGCTGTTCGTTGATGACACGATCGAGCATGCGGGTATCGTGGTGGGTGGATCGCGGGCGGTAGTGCCGCTGTTCAGGTATTTGCCAGCCGATTGGTGTGGGTACCTCGATAGGGCATGTGTTGCACAGAACGTTTCGGCGGTGACCGGCGAATGCATGATGATCCGCCGAAGCACTTATGACGAAGTGGGTGGGTTCAGCGAAGAGCTCGCTTTGTTCTATGCCGATGTCGATTTCTGCCTGAAAATACGTAAGGCGGGGTATTTAACGGTGTTCACTCCGTATGTGGAACTGAGTCACTTGAAAAGCACGTCGCGTTTGCGTATTCATTCTAAGGAACTGCGTATCGAGCGTCGTCGTGAAATGGCGTTCTTGCAAGCGGCGTGGCCTTCTGCTTTCGTGGAGGGGGATGCGTTCTACAATCCCAACCTCGATCCCGATAGTTCGTATTTTGCACTGAAACACATGGAGCGATAAAACTATATGAATGCACGTCTTGAAAGCATGAGTCATGGCGACGGTAAGGTGTATCTGCAGATGGTACTTGACCGTCTGAATCCTGATGCGGAGCTATTGCTTGATGCTCATCTGAAAGATGGGAAGAAGATCCCCGCGCATCTTTTCCCCTTCACGCCTCTTGAACCGTCATCGGCGGCGAACTATATCGTCGTGCTGCCGCGCTATGATGTGCGCGAAGTCGATCTGACGTTCTTCGAATATGTGGGCGAAGATGCCCCCGTGAGCCAAAGTCGACTGACGGTCGAGCTTAATATGGTGCGCTGGAGGACCCGCATCAACGCTCTGGTTCATAACGAATTGATCGCGCAGATGTTCGATATCGAGCGTGAATATTCCACTCATCGCATGAATATCTTCTTCGCCAATGCAATAGATGATGGCGATGAGATCATCGTGAAGATGTTGGTCGATATGCCTCATGTCGAAGGCGCTGATGTCATGGTGGACTTTACCGATCAGTGGGGAAAAGAGATCGATCTGCCGGTATATCCCCTGATTGATGAAGTGAACCCATCGAGCCGCTATGGTGACCCCGATCGTCTTCGGATCGGTTTTTCGGTACGGGTTCGATCGGAGGCGAAGGAGTTCTGCGCCACGGTATACGATGCTAATGAACTGGTGCCGGGTGGCTTCGCTCATTTTTGCGACGAAACGTATGGATCATTGCGGGAGACCTTCGAGGCGACCTATCTCGATGCGGCACACGATGAGCGTTATGAGGATTGGTTCCATCATCATTGCGAGACCCTTTCGGGTCTTGTGGTGCAACGCGAAAAGCGATTCGACTATGAGCCACTTATCAGCTTAGTGCTCCCGCTGTTCCCTCAAGATGTATGCTATCTGCCTGCCACGCTGCGTGCGTTGCAGCAGCAGACCTACTCCCGTTTCGAGTTGGTAGTCATGGATTGCGGGTTGGATGAGTCGAGTTATGATCATGCGTTTCGCCTCTGGGTCGACGATGAGCGTCTGGTCCACATAATGGGCGATTCGACGCTTGATGATGCTTCAGTGCGCTTGAGCGGCATTTTGCAGTCGAAGGGGGATGCGTGCGCATTACTCGACCCGCGCATCATTTTAGCTCCCGAGGCGCTGTTCGAATATGTGCGTCATATCAACGAGCAGCGTGCCGAACAGGGACGTGAGCGTACTTCACTGGAAGATGATGCATTCGTGGGAGTGGCTCCCTGTGATGTGGTGTATGCCAATCATGATCGCTTCGATCGCGAGATCGGCTTTCATGATCCGTCTTTCAAGCCGGTGTATTCACCCGATCTGCTGTATTCCTATTTTTATCTGGGGCCGTTGGTGTTCGTGGCTCGCCGGATCATCGATGCTATATCGCGGAACGAAGGGTTCTCCACCGAGGCTTTTGATTACGATCTTGTACTCAAGGCCATCGATCGGGCGGAACGGGTCGATCGTATTGACCGCGTGCTGTATCACATCCAGGATGCCGCATGCATTTCAGCTGAAGCCGAGCAGATCCAAGCCCAACGGGAAGAGGAGGCGTTCCGATTGGGACGCAAGGCCCTCGCGATGCATTTGCGGCGTCATCGTATCGATGCAGTGGTTCTATCTGAAATATCGAAGCGCATCTATCGGGTGCGTTATCGTCTTCCCGAAGAGCGTCCGTCACTATCGATCATTATTCCCACGAAGAACGAGGTCGTACTGCTCGATACCTGCGTAACGTCTTTGATCGAGCACGATTCGCTCGAGGGATGCGAGATCGTCATCATTGACAACGGCAGCACCGATGCGCATACGTTGGCTTACTATCATCAGCTCGCACACGACCTGCCCCAGATGCGCATCGTTTCGTACGACGCGGATTACAATCCGGCGGCTATCGCTAATGCGGCGGCGAAAACATGCACATCGGATTATCTGCTGTTCCTGGACAACGATACGGAAGTCATCTCCACTGCAGCGATCTCATCCATGTTGGCGCACTGTATGCAACGCGATGTGGGCGTCGTGGGTGCGAAGATGCTGTTTCCCGATGACACCATCCAGCATGCCGGGCTCATGGTCGGAGCATATGGGTCGGCGGGTACCATAGGTGTTGACCTGCCGCGAAGCGACTATGGCTATGGCAGACGCTTTATCTGTGCCCATAACCTTTCTGCGGTCTCAGGTGCGGTCATGATGGTGAAGCGCACGGTGTTCGATGAGGTGGGTGGTTTTGATGAGCGCTTTTTGGTCAGCTGCCATGATGTTGATTTCTGTCTCAAGGTGAACAAGGCGGGGTATCGTGTGGTGTTCAATGGCGATATTGAGTTCTACCATCAGGAAAACGCCACGTCAGGCCATGTGCTCACCAACGAGCAATTGGTGCGAGCGGAACGCGAGCGCGCGTTCTTGCATTACCGTTGGCCTCGGTACTTCATCGATGGCGATCCATATATGAGTGCTTGCTTTGATGGGGATTCGCCTTACTATCGCCTCGGTCAGTTCTAAGGCGGCAAGTGCGTCTGGCGAGGGTCAGGGCGCTGTTCGTTGAGGTGGGTCTATAACTGGCTATAGATAGATGTTGTAAGGGGAAATCTTGAGCGCGTTATACCCTTAGGGTATAGTGGCAAGGCTGTGTATAGTTCACAATGAGGAAACGTAGATATGATTCAGATAGAGAATCTCAACAAGACATATGAACTCGCTTCTGGCGAGACCCATACTGCTTTGCATGATATTGATCTCACCATCGAAGATGGTTCGATCTTCGGCATCATCGGTCAATCGGGTGCGGGTAAGTCGACGCTGGTGCGCTGCCTTAACCTGCTCGAGCGCCCCACGTCGGGGTCCATTAAGATCGATGGTCGGGATATTACGAGCCTGAGTGGCAAAGAGCTACTTGAGTTCCGCAGTTCAGTGGGTATGATCTTCCAGAATTTCAGCTTGTTCCAGCAGCGTACGGTATTGCGCAACGTTATGTTTCCTCTTGAATTGCGTCATGCTGACAAGAAGCAGGCTGAAGCACGTGCGCGTGAATTGCTGGAAATGGTCGGTCTTGAAGATAAGGCCAATAAGTATCCCAGCCAGCTTTCTGGTGGTCAGCAGCAGCGCGTGGCTATCGCGCGTGCGTTAGCTAACAACCCTTCGATCATGTTGTGTGACGAAGCGACCAGCGCGCTTGATACTATGACGACGCATTCGATCCTGGAGCTGCTGAAAAAGATCAACCGCGAACTGGGAGTGACGCTCATCGTCATCACGCATTCGCTTACCGTAGCGGAGCTTATCTGCGATACCGTGGTCGTTATCGATGATGGCTCCGTCGTTGAACAGGGAAAAACAGAAGACGTGTTCTCCAACCCGCAAAGCGATGTAGCACGCAAACTTTTGGAGAAGAGGCTGTAACTACATGGAATATTTGCAGACATTCTTTGCACAGTATGGTGAACTGCTAGCTCAAGGCACGTGGGATACCATTGTCATGAGCTTGGTATCAACGGCGTTCGCCTATGTAATCGGTGTGCCGCTGGGTGTTCTGGTGGTACTGACTGATCCTAAGAAGGGCTTGCTGCCGCATCGTATTTTCAATGCGGTGCTGGGTTGGATCGTCAATATCGGTCGCTCCATTCCCTTTATCATCTTGTTGGTCGCCATTATTCCGTTTACCCGTTTAGTGGTGGGTACCTCTCTTGGCGTACCAGGCGCTATCGTGCCGCTCGTGATCGCGGCGGCGCCCTTCGTTGGTCGTATGGTGGAGCAGAGCCTAGCTGAAGTGGATGCGGGTCTTGTCGAGGCTGCTCAGAGCTTTGGTGCTTCTACCTGGCAGATCGTGGTCAAAGTGTATCTATGGGAGAGCCTTCCTTCGCTCATTCGCGGTTTTTCCATCACGCTCATCACCTTGCTGGGTTATTCCGCAATGGCGGGCACGGTAGGTGCTGGTGGTTTAGGCGATATCGCCATTCGCTATGGTTATCAGCGTTATATGGCTGATATGATGATCGTTACCATCATCATCCTGATCGTTCTGGTCCAGGTCATTCAGAGCACCTGCGATTTTGCTGCGCGTAAAGTCGACAAGAAAAAGTAGCGCTCAACAGTCTGAAACAGGGCTGAAACATCTTCGCCGGTATAATAGGGGTCGAACTATGTCCCTTTCGGAAGGATCGCTATGACTGGCAGCCCTGATCAAGATTTTGTCCTGAAGACCATCAAGAGCCGCGATGTCCACTTCGTGCGTTTCTGGTTCTGCGATGTGCTTGGCTACATGAAGTCGTTCGCCGTTATTCCGAGTGAACTGGAGAACGCTTTCGAAGAGGGAATGGGATTCGATGCGAGCTGTGTTCGCGGATTCGCTCATGCAAGCGAATCCGATATGCTCGCCTATCCCGAAGCATCGACGTTCCAGATCCTTCCGTGGCGCCCCGAGCGCAATGCGGTCGCACGCATGTTCTGCGCTATCAAGACCCCCGAGGGTGAATCTTTCGATGGCGATTCTCGTTACGTGTTGAAGCGTCAGGTGGCGAAGGCTGCGCAACTGGGATATACCATGAACGTCGGTCCCGAACTAGAGTACTTCTATTTCAAGGATTCTACGGGCACTGAAGTGCTCGATCAGGGAGGCTATTTCGATCTGACATCGCTCGATATGGCGAGTGATCTGCGCCGCGATACTATTCTGACGCTGGAAAAGATGGGTATTCCCGTGGAGTACTCTCATCATGAAAGCGGTCCTTCTCAGCAAGAGATCGACCTGCGCTTTGCTGACGCGCTCACCATGGCCGATAACGTGATGACCTACAAGCTGGTCGTGAAGGAGATCGCAACTAAGTACGGAGCGTATGCTTCGTTTATGCCTAAGCCCTTGGCCGATGCTCCGGGTTCGGGCATGCATGTGCATCAGAGCCTGTTCGATGCGGAAGGCAATAATGCCTTCTTCGATGCTGATGATCCAGAGGGCTTCAATCTTTCGAAGATCGCAAAGCACTATATTGCCGGACTGCTTAAATACGCTCCGGAATATTGCCTGCTCACCAATCCTGTGGTCAATTCCTACAAGCGCCTCATTCCCGGCGGGGGAGCACCGGTTCATATTACGTGGGGCCGCAACAATCGCTCCGCTCTGGTGCGCATTCCCGGCTATAAGCCCCATAAGGAAGAAGCGTGCCGCGTAGAACTGAGAAGCCCCGATCCTTGCGCTAATCCCTACTTGGCGTTCTCCGCCTTGCTCGCTGCTGGTTTGAAGGGTATCGAAGAAGAGCTGCCGTTGCAGGATCCTATCGAGGGCTGCACCTGGTCGCATTTGAGTCGCCAGGAGCTGCACGCACAGGGCATTGAAACGCTTCCTGATACGTTGGGTGAAGCGGTGGAGCGATTCGCTCAGTCCGATCTGATGAAGGATGTTCTGGGGTCCCATATTCATTCGTTCTTGGTGAACGTGAAGCGTAAAGAGTGGAACGAATACCAAAAGCAGGTTTCCGGTTGGGAGCTGGATCGTTATCTGGGCGTTCTGTAGTCGAGGATGAGTGAATATGCAGGCACGAAAAAAAGTAGTATTCATTGCGGATAGTCTTGATAACGCCCACAAGTTCCAGGCGGTTCTATCGAGCCTTGATGTGGAGGTCGCGGCAGGTTCGTCGCTGCAATTCAAGAAGATATTGAGCGATAACCCCTCGTATGATCTGATCATTTATGAACTGCCGTCTCAGGGCGCTCATGCGTTGGGCTCTATCGAGCAGGCGTTGGTGGCCGATGGCAACATCCCGCTTCTGATCATCGTCAAAGAGGATGGGTTGAAGAGCTTGAGCTTGCCCGTGCAGGTGCGTACCGATTTCGTCGTCCATGGAGCGAGTGTCGATGAGTGCTCGCTGCGTATTCGGCAGTTGTTGTGGCCGGGTAACGAAGGTTCGGCAGATGATGTGATAACCATCGAGGGTATGACCATCAACTTGGCTATCTATCAGGTTACCGTCAACGGCGAGCCTATTGATTTTACCTACTTGGAATATGCTCTTTTGGCGTTTTTGGTCACACATCCCGGACGTACGTATTCGCGCGATACCTTGCTGCGGCGCGTGTGGGGCTTCGATTACTTTGGCGGATCGCGTACTGTTGATGTGCATGTACGCCGTGTTCGCGCGAAGCTCGGACCGGAACTGTCACAGCATTTGGAGACCGTACGTGGCGTAGGATACCTCTGGAACGCATAACGTATAATCGATTGCATTCCGATCGAGAGGACCTTTCATGCCTAAAACCGTTGCCGTCATTGACGGAAATTCTTTGATGCATCGCGCCTTTCATGCGGTGCCTCCCGCGATGACCGCTCCGGATGGAACTCCGACTAATGCGGCGTTCGGGTTCATCTCGATGTTGGTCAAGTTCATTGAGACAGCTCATCCCGATGCGATCATCTGCGCGTTCGATAAAGGGCGCCCCGCGTTTCGTATGGAAGCGCTAAAGCAGTACAAGGCACAGCGTCCTCCCATGGATGAAGATCTGCGTGTGCAGTTCCCCATCATCGAAAAGCTCCTGCTCTCGATGGGAATTCCTGTTGTGTCTAAAAAAGGCTGGGAGGGTGATGACATCCTGGGAACCATCGCTGCACGCGATGAAGAGCTCGGCTATGAAACGCTGTTGGTCACAGGTGATAAGGATGCCTATCAATTGGTGAGCGATCTTACGCGGGTCGTTACCACCAAACGCGGTATCACCGATGTGGTCATCTATGGTCCTGAAGAAGTGGAGGAGCGCTATGGGGTAACGCCCGCGCAGTTCCCTGATTTCCTTGGGCTCAAGGGCGATAAATCAGACAATATTCCCGGAGTGCCTGGCATTGGTGACAAGAAAGCCGCTGCGATGTTGCAAGCCTATGGCGATCTTGAGGGAATTTACGAGAATCTTGATAAGTTCAAGGGCAAGCAGCTCGAGAACCTCACTCAAAACAAAGATGATGCGTTCTTGTCGCGTCAGGTCGCTACGATCGTGCGTGATGCCGATATCGAAATAGACCCATCGGAAGTGTCGTTCCCTGATTTTGATAGCGCATGCGTGACTGAGGTCTTCACTGAAGTGCGCTTCATGGCGCACCTCAATAAGGTCCTGAGCTTCGTGGGGGAATCGGCGTCTTCTGTCCAGGGTTCCCAGTTCGAGTTCTCGGGAAGCATATTGCAAGACGATGCGGCTACTCAGGCGCTCGAGGCCTACCTTGCTAGGGCTGCGGCTGGGGGCCAGGGCGACGAAGCGCCTTTGGCGGTGTCGTGGAAATACGAGGCGCAAACATCCCTGTTCGATCCGGGATTGTCCATCGCCTTCTACTTGGGAGAAGATGTTGCACTGTTGCGCGAAGAGCAGGCGCAACGTATGTTGGCACGCGTGATCCGCGAAACACCCTTCGCGACTTTTGATGCGAAGGCGTTGCTCAGATGCGTGTTCCCTGCTGACAAATCCCAAGAGGCGCAGGTGAGTGCGCATGAAGTGCTCGCCATGCGTGTCTTTGATGTGGCGCTTGCTGCCTATGTGGTCGATTCGAACAATGGGGCATCGTCGCTCTCGGCGCTCATGGAGCGCTATGCGGCGGTAGTGCTGTCCGATGAGGATGATGCCGATCGTGTGCTTGCTTGTGATGCCGCGGCGATAGCGGCACTGGTCGAGCCGCTTACAAAGGCCCTCGCTGAACGCGAAGTGCAGAACATCTACGAAGACATCGATCTTCCTCTGGTGGGCGTGCTTGCCTGTATGGAGCGTATCGGTGCTGCGATCGATTCTGATCACCTCGCTGCGCTCGCGCATGATGCGGGCTTGGAGATCGACCGTTTGCGCGCCGAGATCTATCGTGCGGCAGGTCGGGAATTCAACGTGGATTCCCCCAAGCAGCTCGCTGAAGTGCTGTTCGATGAGATCGGTTTGAAGCCCGTCAAGAAGAACCAGCGCGGGTATTCGACCGATGCGCGGGTGTTGAAGGAGCTTTCCTCTGAGCATGAATTGCCAGGATTGGTACTCGCGTATCGCGAATACGCCAAGATCAAATCGACCTATATTGATGCGTTGCCTCGTATGGTGGCACATGATGGCCGCGTGCATACTTCGTTCAATGAAATGGTCACGACAACGGGGCGCTTGTCGTCGTCAGATCCGAATCTGCAGAACATTCCCGTGCGCACTGAATTCGGTCGCAATATCCGTACGTGCTTTGTTCCCTTGCGTGAAGGCGAAGTGTTCGTCTCGGCCGACTATTCGCAGATCGAACTGCGCTTGCTCGCGCATCTTTCGGGCGATGAGCACCTTATCGACGCGTTCAATTCGGGCGAGGACTTTCATGCGCGCACCGCTTCGCGCGTATTCGGCGTAGCGGTCGATGAAGTCACTCCTGAATTGCGAAGCCGCGCTAAGGCGGTTAACTTCGGCATCGTGTACGGGCAACAGGCATTCGGATTGGCGCAGTCGCTTGATATTCCGTTCTATGAAGCCAAAGAGATGATCGACCGTTATTTTGAGGCATACCCGGGGGTGCGCCGTTTCTTGGACGAAACGGTGGTGCAGGCTCACGATAGGGGATATGCGACCACGCTCTTCGGCAGAAGGCGCTATATCCCCGAACTGAAAGCGAAGAACCCGTCTCAGCGCGGCTTCGGTGAACGTACGGCCATGAATCATCCGATGCAGGGTACGGCGGCTGACATCATCAAGATCGCCATGCGTCGCGTGATGGATACGCTCGTGGAGCGCGATCTTGAAACGCGCCTGTTGCTGCAGGTGCACGACGAACTGGATCTTTCAGTGCCGATGGCAGAGCTGGAAGAGGTGTCCGCGTTGGTGAAGGATATTATGGAATCGGTCATAGATCTGTCCGTCCCCTTGGAAGTTGAGGTTTCTTCGGGAAGAAATTGGGCAGAAGCTCATTAAGTTCTAGAAAACGTGATAATATAAGCGGTCGCTGCTATCAGTCGGGTGTAACGGGTGAGTTTGTGAAGAAATACAACTTAGGCGTTGACACCGCCCACGCTGGCTGGTAGGATTACGGCTTGCGTTTTGGCATTTTTATAGGAGATTATTCATGTACGCTATTATTAAAACGGGCGGCAAGCAGTACAAAGTGGCCGCTGGTGATTATCTTAACGTTGAGAAGCTCGATGCTGAGGTTGGTAGCACCGTGGCTTTGAATGCTATCGCTGTTGTTGATGGCAAGAACGTAGTTGCTGACCCCGCAGAGGCTGCTAAGACCAAGGTCGAGGCTAAGGTCGTTGAGCAGTTCAAGGGTGAAAAGCAGCTCGTATTCAAGTTCAAGAAGCGCAAGAACTACAAGAAGATGCGCGGTCATCGTCAGAACCTGACTCGCATTCAGATCTGCGCTGTGGGTTCCGAGCAGGCGTAAGTAAGGAGGGAATAGAATGGCACACAAGAAAGGTCAAGGTTCCATCCGCAACGGTCGCGATTCTCAGTCCAAGCGTCTTGGTTGCAAGCGCTTTGCCGGTGAACTCGTCGGTGCGGGCAATATCCTGGTCCGTCAGCGTGGTACGCATTTTCACCCCGGTGAGAATGTAGGTCGCGGTAAGGACGATACCCTTTTCGCTATGTGCGAAGGTACGGTTGAATACACGAAGGGTGCTCGCCGTAAGGTTCATGTTCGCCCTTTGGCGTAACACACCGCTAAATTGGATTGATTTTCAAAGCCCTCTGCTGTGCAGGGGGCTTTTCGTTTAGAATCGGACATACTATGTTTACTGATAAAGTTCGCATATTTGTTAAAGCAGGAGACGGCGGGGCAGGATGCATGTCCTTTCGCCGTGAAGCGCATGTGCCCAAAGGCGGCCCCGATGGCGGCGATGGCGGTAAGGGCGGCGATGTCGTATTAGTGGCGGATATGCGTGTCTCTTCTTTGATCGATTATCGTTTCAAGCATCATTTCAAGGCTACGCGCGGCACTCACGGCAAGGGTTCCAAGATGAATGGAGCCAATGGCGAGGACCTTATTCTGAAGGTTCCCGTTGGCACGGTGGTGCGTGAATATAACGAAGAAACGAAAAAAACGGGCGAGATCATCGCTGACCTTACTCACGATGGTGAACGTATCGTTGTTGCACGCGGCGGTATCGGCGGTCGTGGTAACACGCATTTCGTAACGCCTACGCGTCGCGCTCCTGCGTTCGCGGAACTGGGTGTGCCAGCGGAAGAGTGCTGGATCGAACTTGAGATGAAGCTCATGGCCGATGCGGCACTGGTGGGTGTTCCTTCCGCGGGTAAGTCATCGCTCATTTCACGTATTTCCGCTGCAAAACCGAAGATCGCCGATTATCCTTTCACCACGCTGGTACCTAATTTAGGCGTCGTTAAAGTGGATGATTATAACTATGTCGTCGCTGATGTTCCCGGACTCATCGAGGGTGCTCATGAAGGCAAGGGTCTCGGCCACGAGTTCCTGCGCCATATTGAGCGAAGCGCTATCATCTTGCACGTCGTCGACCTGTCGGGTGGATACGAGGGGCGCGATCCGGTTGAGGATTATCGCATCATCAAGCGAGAGCTCGAGCTGTATGCTCCTGAATTGGCTGAACGCCCTTGTATTGTGATCGGTAACAAGATCGATGCTCCTGGTGCACAGCAAGCGGCTGAACGGCTCGCAGAAGAAGTGCGCAAGGATTCGCTCGATAGGGCGGGCGGCAATGAATTCGTTGAGAGCCCCCTCGATTCCAAGCTGTATTGCACGAGTGCCATTACGGGACAGGGTATCGATGTCCTCATGAAGGTAACGGGTGCTCAGGTGACGAAGCTACGCGAGGAAGCACGTAAGGCCCAAGAAGGTGTAGAACACTTCGATCAGATCTGGCAGCATCGTCGCGATGAACGCGATAAGCGCTACGAGGTCACGCAGCTTTCTGAAGGGGTGTTCCGCGTGCGTGGTAAGCAGATCGAGCGCATGGTGATCCAGACGGACTGGGAGAACGACGAGGCGATCGCGTTCCTTCAGCACCGCTTCAAGCGCTTGAAGCTTGACCAGGCTCTTGAAGAAGCAGGCGCGCGTGACGGGGATGAGATCCGCATTCTCGGATACGAATTCGAATTCGAGTCTGCACGCATGCATGAAGACGATATCTATAGCGGATTGGACATATAGGCTATGCAAAATGGCAAGAAAGTCATAGTGATCAAGATCGGTTCATCGACCCTCGTTGATAAGCAGGGGAAGCTCGACCGAGGTTATTTCGACGGTCTTGCCTGGCAGGTGCACGAATTGCGCAAGGCGGGTTGGAGCCCCCTTATCGTGTCGAGTGCGGCGATCGCCTGTGGTCTTGAGGCATTGGGTATTTCCGAGCGCCCTACCGATATCCCCTCGCTTCAGGCGGCGGCATCGGTAGGGCAGAACGCGCTTATGGCGACGTACGCTGAAGCGTTCGGGGCATACGATGTGCTTACTTCGGTGGTTCTCATCACACGTCATACGACCGCACGACGTGATTCGTACTTACATGCGCGTGATACCCTTGAGCGTCTGCTCGATTTCAATGTGGTACCCATTATTAATGAGAACGATACGGTCTCGGTCGAGCAGATTCGCTTCGGCGACAACGATACGCTTGCTGCGTTAGTCGCGTGTTTGGTTCGTGCCGATGCGTGCGTGATCTTCTCCGATATCGATGGTCTGTATACGGCGAATCCCTTCTTGGATCCGCAGGCTGAGTTCATTCCTGAAGTTACCCGCATCACGCCGGAGCTTATGGCCTCTGCGGGTGGCGTGACCTCGAAGGTGGGTAGCGGTGGCATGGTCACCAAGATCAGGGCAGCACGTGTGCTGATGGCGGCGGGCATTCCCATGGTGGTGTGTCATGGCCGCGAGCAGAACGCGCTGGTTCGTTTGGCGCACGGAGAAGCGGTCGGTACGCGTTTTTCTGCGCAGACACCACAGCATGACATCACGCCCCGCAAATTGTGGATCGCATTGGGCGATTCCGCAAAAGGCGTGCTTGAGGTCGATGATGGGGCAAGGCAGGCGTTGGTGAACAAGGGTTCATCGCTGTTGCCCGTTGGCATCACGGACGTGCAGGGCTCGTTCATGAGGGGTGATATCGTTGATATAAAGGATAGTACGGGGTATCTGTTCGCCCGCGGTCGTGCGGAGGCGTCATCGGCTGAGATGAGTCTTGCGCGTGGTCGATCCAAGGCAGAACTTGAACATAATGAATTGCTCGAGCATCTAAGCTCGCGTCCGGCGGTTCATCGAGACGAATTGGTGGTGTTCGAATGAGTGAAGCAAAACAGGCGGCCCTGCGAGCGCGGGCTTGCGTTTCGGCATTGGCGCAGGCATCGAATGATCTGAAGAACGAGGCGCTCTTCGCTATGGCTGCGGCGTTGCGTACGCAAAGCGCTGCTATTCTGAATGCAAATGAGACCGATTGCGCAGCTGCTCGTGAGAGGGGTATCAGCGAATCATTGCTCGATCGCCTGATGCTCAACGAAGCACGTGTTAATTCGATGGCCAACGCGCTTGAGGCGCTTGCAAAGCTCGATGATCCGACGGGACGCGTTCTGGAGGAGCGCGTGCTCTATAACGGGCTTCGGCTGCGTCGGGTGTCGGTGCCTTTGGGTGTGGTTGCTATGGTGTATGAAGCGCGTCCTAATGTTACTGCCGACGCGGCGGGTATTTGCATTAAGTCGGGTAACGCTGCGGTTCTGCGTGGCGGCTCGCTCGCGGTGCATTCGAATAACGCCATCGCGGATGTGCTGCGTGGTGCGGTGGAGAGCGTGGGGTTGCCGGCTGATGCTATCGTGGCCATTCAGTCGACCGACCGCGCAGAGACCGACGAGCTGCTTTCTTTGCATGGGCTCGTCGATGTGCTCATTCCGCGTGGTGGTGCGGGCTTGATCCAGCATTGCGTCGAGCACGCTAAAGTGCCTGTCATCGAAACTGGCACGGGCAATTGCCATGTGTATGTGCATGAAACGGCCGATCTTGATACGGCGCGCGCCATTGTCATGAACGCGAAGACCCAGCGTCCGGGTGTATGCAACGCCGAAGAGTCGTTATTGGTCGATGCGTCGGTGGCGCGAGCGTTCTTGCCTCAGATGCTCTCGGAACTTGCGAGTGCAGGGGTGACCATCCATGGCGATGAGCGCACCCGCGAGGCGGCGGTGTTCGCCAATGAAGAGCGTGCGAGAAGTGCGGTTCTCGAGCATTTCGTCGAAGCGACCGATGATGATTGGGGATGTGAATACCTAGGTCCCGAAATCAGCGTTAAGGTCATCGATGGCGGAGTGGAAGAGGCCATCGATCATATTAATCGCTACGGAACGGGCCATTCGGAATCGATCATCACTTCCGATAGTGCGACAGCGCAGCGTTTCCAGCGGCTCGTTGATGCGGCTGCGGTGTATGTTAATGCGTCAACGCGTTTTACTGATGGGGGAGAATTCGGCCTGGGTGCCGAAATCGGTATTTCGACCCAGAAGCTTCATGTGCGCGGTCCTTTTGCGCTCGAGGCACTTACGAGTTCGAAGTATCTCATTAACGGAGAGGGCCAGGTGAGGGCTTAGTAATGAGCGCTATTGATGTCTTTGAGGCAGAGCGCGTAGCACTTGGGGTTCCCCAGCCAATCATCAGCGATCGTTTTGATGATCTTGGGAAGGATGGAGCACCGTGTCGATTGGGGATCATGGGGGGTACGTTCGATCCTATCCATAATGGCCATTTGGCTTGCGCCGAGCAGGTGCGAGAGGCATTCCGATTGGATGCGATCGTGTTCATTCCGACAGGGCAGCCGATCTTTAAGCGAGGAAAGCGCATCGCACCGGCACGGGAGCGTCTTGCGATGTGTAGGGCCGCTGTTTCGGATAATCCGTATTTTGATGTGAGTGCTCTTGAGGTGTTACGTGAAGGGGATACGTATACTATCGATACCCTGCGCATTTTGCGGAAACATTATCCTGAAAATGTAAAATTGTATTTCATTGCCGGGGCTGATGCTATCGCGAGTGTTTCAATGTGGAAGGATGCGTCCAAAATGGGCGCACTGGCAACATTCATTGGTGTTGATCGGCCGGGTTATGAATTGACCGATCAGCAAAGGCAGGCCATCAAGGAAAGTGCGAAGGGCATTACGCTTTCGTTCATTACTATCGAAGCGCTTGCTATTTCTTCGAGTGAGCTGCGGCGGCGTTTGGAGACAGGATTGTCTATTCGCTACCTCACTCCTCAAGTGGTTGTCGACCATGTGATGGAACATCGGTTCTACAATAGCGAGGAGGCTATTCATGTCCAAGGATCGTGAGGACGGTCGTAAGAAGCTGCAGAAAGTTCTTACGGAGCCAACTCCAGAGGAGCTTTCGGAATTCGCCTATCAGCCCACGGAGATCTCGGGGCTCAATGATAATAAACCGTTCGGTTCCACCTCATATAAATACATGAAGGGCCTGCTCATGCAGCGTGTTAGCCCTGCGCGATACGTCCATAGCCTGTCAGTGGCGAAAACAGCTCGCAAGATCGCTCGTGCATATGGATACGATCCCCATGTTGCGCGTATGGCGGGGCTGTTGCACGATTGGGACAAGGCGTTGAAGCCTGCTCGTTTGGCGGACCGAGTTGCGCACTATGACATCGCGGTCGATGAAGATGTGGTGGCAAAGATGCCATGGGTGCTTCATGGCATGACGGCGGCTGCAGTGCTCGCCGAAGAGGCGCCCCAGTTCGGTAAGGAGATGTATCAGGCTATCGCGCGTCATACGGTAGGCGCTCCTGATATGACCCCTCTTGATATGATCGTGTTCGTGGCGGACAAGGTCGAGCCCACCCATGAAGTGAATTCGTATAAGCAGATCTACAAGCAGATCGGCCAGGCGAGTTTGGAGGATCTGTTCTTCGCGGTTCTGAAGGAGAGCATGGCATATTTGGTGCGTTCCGAAAAACCTATCTGCCAGGAATCGGTTGAAGTGTGGAACTGGTATAGTCAAGCACGTAAGGAAAAGAACTGATTCGGCAGCGTTGAGCGTTCGGGTGCGATGCGACCGGGCGACCAAGCCCCGATCCGTTCGGAGCCTTCGGGTATGACCGAGCGGCTTAAGTGCGAGTGCGATCGAATAGTTGAGTGAAATCCAAAGGAGAGCAAGTGGAAGAGGCAAAGTCTTCACGAGAATGCGCCCTCATTGCGGCACGTGCCGCTGACGAGCGCAAAGCTACTGATGTTATGGTCATCAAAGTGGGCGATCTGGTCGATGTGACCGATTATTTCGTTATTGCGACCGGCGCCAATACGCCACAGGTCGAAGCCATTATCGAATCTGTTGAAGAGGAGTTGCGCAAGGAAGCGGGAGTGAAGCCTGCATCGCGCGAGGCTACTAACGATCATTCGTGGGAGCTTTTGGACTACGGCTCGTTCGTGGTGGATATCTTCCAGCCCGAGGCGCGCGATTATTATCGCCTTGAAATGCTGTGGAACGATGCGCCCATCATTGATTTGGCAGAAGCCGGCATCGAGCACCCTGAGTATTCTGAGCGTATTGCTAAGCTGGTCGGCTATGTAGAGCAGTCGCGCGAAGGGTAATCGGTAATCACATGAAGGGTTGCCCCCTAATTCACTTTTGTTTGCGAGGCCGTTCTGGCCTCGCATTTTTTTTATTCTGTAACCCCATTTTTGGGTGGCTGCTTCGGTCTTGTTCGAGCGGTTGTTTCGGCCCTCTTTGCTGCGTCCGCTTCGTCGATAGCGATCATTTCAGGCCGCTTATCTGCCCTTCGGCGTCGATGGCCTCATCCAGGTACTCCATGACCGGCTGGGGACCTATGTCTTTAAGTTCATCCATCTCTACGTGCCAGCATTCAGTAAGGGGAAGCCCCGGAATGTTGTTCGCGACGAATACGGGATCGAGCCCCGCTTTTCGCTGACGCGTGTAATCGTCGAGTGCCTTCAGAGCCCAGCGACCCAACAGGAAGATGGCGATGAGGTTGACGATCGCCATGAAGCCCATCGTGATATCGGCAAAGTTCCACGCCAAAGTGAAATTATTCAGGCAGCCGACCATGATGGCGGCAAGGCAGGTGCAACGGAAGAGGGTCAGAACCAGGGGGCTCTTAGTGATGAACTTAATGTTGCCTTCTGCGTAGAAGTAGTTACCGATAAGGCTCGAGAACGCGAACGCGAAAATGGCGAAGGTCACCACATGGATGCCGAATTCACCCACAGAGGAATTGATGGCCATCTGTACCAGGGGCATGCCGTTCAGATCGCCGAAGGTGCCGCCGGATTTCACCAGGAAGATCAGCACGATGAAAGCGGAACACGTGCATACCAGCATGGTATCGATATAGACCGAAAGGGTCTGCACGAGGCCTTGCTTGCAGGGGTGCGATACGCTCGCCGTAGCGGCGGCGTTCGGCGCCGAACCCATGCCCGCTTCGTTGGAGAACAGACCGCGCTTGATGCCTAGTACTACTACCGAACCGGCGAATCCACCGAAGATGGATTGGAAGTCGAAGGCAGAAGCGAAGAGGTAACCGAATGCTTCGGGAAGCAGGTTGATGTTGGTGATGGTAATGAATATGCCCAGCGCTAAGTAGGCGAGCGCCATGATCGGAACGATAATGGAAGATATGACGCTAATACGCTTAGAGCCGCCAAAGATCACGAAGGCGGTCATGACCATAAGCACAATACCCAAGGCTATCGCGGTGCCGTTCGTCGCGTAGTCGGGGATGTAATACTCCAGGGCACTTGCCATGTTGTATGCCTGAAGACCGTTGAAGCCATAGGCGTAACAGATGATGAGCAGTACCGCGAACAGGATGCCCATCCAGCGTTTGCCGAGCGCCTGTTCGATATAGTAGGCCGGACCGCCGCGGAACTCACCCTCTTTACCGCGCACTTTCCAGATCTGCGCTAAGGTCGATTCGATAAAGGCCGACGCGGCGCCCAGAAGCGCCATGAGCCACATCCAGAAAATAGCTCCGGGGCCACCGGTGGCGATCGCCGTGGCGATGCCGGCGATGTTGCCGGTGCCAACGCGAGAAGCGGTGGACACCATCATGGCTTGAAACGATGAAATGGATCTCTTTCCGTCGACATGCTTCTTTTCCGTGAGTTGAAGGATCATGTCCTTGAAGAAGCGGATCTGTACGCCTTTGGTACGGATGGTGAAATAGATGGCAACGAATACCAGCATGATGACCAGCACGTATGTATACATGAAGTCGCTGATGGTGCCGGTGATGGCGATGAGTGCGTCGTTGAGCTCTGGACTCATTTCAGCCCCTTTCGATATAAGCGCTTGAAGCGAGCACCTAATGCGAAAAAGAGAGGCGTGCTCGTTTGTGTCTGTAAAGCTCCCACATCTTACCAAAAAACATGGCCGCGCTCGGACGCTCGCGGTTTCCGTTATGAACGCGTTAGGATGCGGTGGTGTTCGCGGATCGCAGTGTTATCGTTGGCTGTGGTTGTGTTGCGGCTTGCGGCGTTAGCTTCGGTCTCATCTACGCCCCAGCTCGCGGTGTTGGTATGGGTTGCGATCATGTCGGGATGCTCGCAACCTGCTACGACCGTGTTGGAATGATCGCGCTTTTTATGATCGCGCCAGGATACTTACGGTCTCTACGTGATAGGTCTGCGGGAACAGGTCGACCGGGGTGGCGCGGATCAGATCGTAACCCACTTCCTTGAAGCGTGCCACATCGCGCGCCCATGTTGCCGGATCGCAGCTCACGTAGGCCACGCGCTTTGCTTTCGAAGAGGCGATGCTTTCGGCGACCCCTTTAGCAAGACCGGCGCGAGGAGGATCAACGATGAGCGCATCCAGGCGTCCCAAAGTGGGAAGTTCGCGTGCGCTGTCGCCTCCGATCACTTCCACGTATCCATCGATGCCCTCAAGATTGCGTCGTAGGTCGCGCACTGAAGAAGCGGCAGATTCGACGGCGAACACGGTATCGACGCGCTGGGCGAGGGGAAGGGTGAACGTGCCGGCTCCGCAATACAGGTCCGCTACTACGGAACGCTCGCTCAGTTCGAGTCCTTCCACGACCAGATCGATCATGACCTCTGCTTGTGCGGTGTTCACCTGAAAGAAACTCGGGGCGCTGATGCGATAGGTGTTCCCCGCGACTTCTTCGCTCCAACATCCTTTTCCATGCAGTGCTTCGACCTTCTTTACCTTGCGTGCTCGCCCTTCATCGGCGATGACGCGTACGATGCTGGTGCATTTAAGGGCACTGTTCAGGGTATCCGCGGCTATTTTTCGGGGGAACGCACTGGGGCGTGTCCAAAGTGCGATCTCGGTATCTTTGGTGCGCACGCTGCGGCGAACGCCAACGCGGAATATGCCTAGGTCGTTCTGACCTTGAAGATATGCCAGGGCTCCCCGCAGAGCGCCGGGTGATTTTTCGATACCTCGGGCTCCCAGAAGGCACGCCTTGGGAATGGGTGCGAAGGAGCCACCTTGCTGGTGGAAGCCGAGGGCGAACTTCCCCTGCGCATCGCGACCAGTGGCGAGCTCGAGTTTATTACGGTATCCCAAAGTGCGCTTGGAAGGCACGCAGGCCCCGACCAGTTCTTCGGCCTTGTCGCGTTCGATCTTCCCGATGCGGGAGAGCTGATTGACGACGTTAGCCCGCTTCGCTTCGCACTGCGCTTCATATGAAAGATGCATCCAGGGGCATCCGCCGCAGACAGAGGTGAAGGGGCAGGCAGGTTGAGTGCGCATGGGGCTTGCCTCAACGATATCTTTAAGGCTGCCTTCGCAGAAAGATGACGTCTCGCGAACAATGTCAATATCGACGGTTTCGCCGGGTGCAGCACCTGGTACGAACACTACTTTGCCGTCATTGGTGCGACCTACTGCGTTGGCTCCGTAGGCCATGGTGTCGATTTTTATGCGCATTTAACGTGTCATCCTTTGGTTTTCGTGCGGAAATGCAAACGATGTCAATCATAGCGTATAATATGGGGACTTGGGCCCTCTTAGCTCAGGGGATAGAGCGTCTGCCTCCGGAGCAGAAAGCCGCAGGTTCGAATCCTGTAGAGGGCACCATTTTCTAAACATACTGGTAGTAAGGGGAAGCTATGGCTTTGTACACACCCGAATATAAGCCCAACGGTAACGAAGTGGCTATCATTAAGACCTCAAAGGGCGATGTTCGCGTTGAATTGGCGGGCAACGATGCGCCGGTCCACGTAGGTAATTTCGTCGAGCTGGCTCAGAAGGGCTTCTACGACAACCTGAAGTTCCATCGCTATGTTCCCGGTTTTGTGATCCAGGGTGGTTGCCCTAATACGCGCGCTCTTGATTCTGAGCAGGTAAAGGCCGCTGAAGGCAATCCGTTCGCTGGTCTTGGCACGGGTGGTCCCGGTTATACCATCAAGGAAGAGTACACCACTAACCCCAACAATAAGCATCTCGATGGCACGCTCGCCATGGCTCGTTCTCAGGATCCTAATTCAGCGGGTTCTCAGTTCTATTTGTGCCTTGGTGCTCAGCCGTTTTTGGACTCGGGCTATACTGTATTCGGTCAGACCGTAGAAGGTCTTGACGTTGTGGGGCAATTGCGTGTTGGTGATGTTATCGAAACGGTCATCATCGAGAACGCTAACTAACGCATAGAGTCGGTACGAGACGCAGTTCTCGCGGACGTGTTAGTTGAAGTTGCAGGAGAGGAATCGAACCATATATGAACAACGAGATTTTCCAGCAGGCGCGTAGCGCATACGTTACCAAAAGATACGACGTAGCATTGGCGAAGTTCACCGATTGCCTGCAGGACACCTCTGTCGCAAAGGCTCCGGGTGAGCTCGGTCTGCTTTATCACCAGATCGGCAATTGCCTGGTTAAGCTCGATGATCCGAACGAAGCGATCCATGCGTATTCTCAGGCAATGATCGATTCGTCATACGATGCGCTTGGTTCAGTGAGCTACAACTTGGGCATGGTGTACGCTTCGCAGGGTGATTTCGAAGATGCCGTTACCCATTTCCAGTCAGCGGTCGATGACTCCCGTTACGCAACTCCCTATAAGGCGTATCAGAGTATGGGCAATTCTTTGCTGAAACTGGGCAAGTCTGCTGAAGCAGGTGCAGCGTTCCGTTCTGCGGCACTTGATGAGATGAACCCCGATCCAACTAAAGCACTGCTCAATTTAGGCGTGTGCTTCATGGCGCTCGATCGCCCCATGGATGCTATCGCATCATATGAGAGCGCTCTTCAGTTCGACATGCGACCCGAAACGCGTAACAAGCTGTTCGCGAACATAGGTCAGGCATACGTCGCGGCTGGCAAGATGGACAAGGCGGTTCGCGCCTTCGAATCGGCGCTTTCCGATAAGACCTACGTATTCAATGACGCTGCTAACGTTGACTATCAGCGCGCGGTCGCTGCGGTGGCGGCTGGCGTGACCGATGAAAGCGAAGCGGTTCCCACTGCTTCTGCTCCAGCAAGCACGATGCAGCACAACGACTTATCCGGCTTGGATGTTTCGGGTGATGGGGTCCCTCTGCAGGCGCAGGCTCTCGATGCGTCTGAAATGGGTACGACGCAAATGTCCGAAACGAGCATCATGCGAAGCATTGCCGAAGCCGAACAGAACAGCGATTTCTTCACGGCGAATGAAATGGATTTCCAGGATTGGACGACGGGTGCTAAGAAGAAGCACCGTCATCGCGGCTTGAAGGTCTTTCTCGTCATCTTGTTCGTGTTGGTCCTGATCGGCGGTGCGGGCACGGTCGCTTATATGCAAGGAGTGGGATTCCCGTCCCAACAAGACCAAGTCGCAACGATGTTCAATGATCCGAGCAACAATGAAGTCTATGCATCGAGTCTTGATGATGCTGCAAAGGATCGCTTCTCCGATATGATCGTTCAGACGAGCAACATCGTCGTTAATGGCACGGTCAATAACCTCAGTACAGCAGATGTATACGTGACGGCTACCACTTCCGAGGGTGGGGAAGTTCCCTACCACATCACCATGGTGCGCGATTGTATTGGGTGGAAAGTATCTGGCGTATCGCTCGCATTTGCAAGTCAGTCGTAAGTGCGGGTACTTATGCGATCTAAGATCTGTCGCTCATCGCGAGGATCTTGATTAAATATGACGATCATTTTTTTTGAAAGGAACTAAAGTATGGCAATCGAAAAGACCTACAGCATGATCAAGCCCGACGGTGTTCGCAATGGTCATATCGGCGAAATCGTCAATCGTTTCGAGCGTGCTGGTCTGAAGATCGAGCGCATGGAAATGGGCATGGTCACTTCCGAGCAGGCAGCAGCAAACTATGCTGAGCACGAAGGCAAGCCTTTCTATGATGGCCTGATCTCCTATATCACCTCCGGTCCTGTTGTGAAGATGGTGGTATCTGGTGAAGGTGCTGTTCTGAAGTGCCGCTCTCTCATGGGTGCTACCAATCCTGCTGAAGCAGCTCCTGGCACCATCCGTGGTGATTTCGGTCTGATCATGGATGAGAACGTTATCCATGGCTCTGACTCCGTTGCTTCTGCAGAGCGCGAAATCGGTATTTTCTTCGCATAAGAATTGCCGCTTTTTTGAAGTGAAATGCGAGCCCGAGCGTTATGCGAGGGCTCGTTGTATGTAGGTGAACATTTCTATCGGTTTGCGGCACCTGTGGATTTCAGCAAGGCGGCGGTGCACTATGATAGAATTCATGTTTACGATTGCTCACTAAACGTTTAAGGATGATGTATGTCTTTCCTTGATTTCATACAGAACGCTACTTCGTCGACGTCCTACGACATGGCTATCGACTTGGGTACCGCGAACACCTTGGTTGCCATTACGGGTCAGGGTATCGTTATCAATGAGCCTTCGGTTGTCGCTATCGAGCGAAGCACTCATCGAGTCTTGGCCGTTGGTCATGAAGCGAAGAACATGATCAACCACACGCCCGATACGTTCTCCGCTGAACACCCGCTTCATGATGGTGTGATCGCTGATTACGATGTGACCGAAGCTATGATCTCCGCCTTCATTAATAAGGCGGCGCCACGTCGTTATCCGTGGCAGCCTAAGCCGCGCATCGTCGTGTGTATTCCCTGCGGTGCTACTTCGGTAGAGAAGCGCGCGGTATTCGAGGCCACCATCCAGGCGGGCGCGCGACAGGCATATCTTATTGAAGAGCCAATGGCAGCTGCCATGGGCGCTGATCTGCCCGTGACCGAACCGACCGGTTCGATGGTCGTTGATATTGGTGGCGGCACCACGGAAGTCGCGGTCATTTCCTTGGGCGGCATCGTAACGTCGTCATCGCTGCGCCTTGCAGGTAATCGTCTTGATGAAGCGATCGCAATGCATTTGCGTGATCTTCTTGGAATCAAGATCGGCGAGCGCACAGCAGAGGTCATCAAGATTAAAATAGGTTCCATCTTGCCGTTCGAAGACGGTCGTGAACGCGACATGATCATTTCTGGGCAGGATGTATTAACTGAACAGCCCAAAGAGGTTACCATTCAGTCAGAAGATGTTCGCGATGCGCTGCAGGCTCCCATCGATGAAATGGTAGTTCACATCAAGGAGACCTTTAAGAAGACCAACCCCGACTTGGCTTCTGACATCATCTCTAATGGCATTCTGCTCACCGGTGGTGGCGGATTGCTTGCTGGTTTGGATCGCTATTTCTCGCAGCAGCTCGAGATTCCGGTTTGGACGAGCGAAACGGCGCTTACCAACGTCGTTACCGGCTGTTTGAGGGTCCTGGAAACCCCAACGGCATTAAAACAAATACTCATGAGATCGAAATAGGAGATCTTCGCATACGATGGCCCTGAAGTCGAACAACATCAACATACCATTCGGTGGCCAATTCAAAGGAACGGGACTACTGGTGATTCTCCTGGTGGTCTCGTTGGTTTTGGTCGTTGTCTATGTGCGCGAAGGGGACGAAGGTCCTCTTCATGCTGTGCAGGATTCTGCTTCAGCAATAGCTTCACCTCTTACATCCGTAGGAAGCGCTACGGGTTCTCTTGCTGCCTCTGCGTCTTCATCTTTGGAAGATCTGACGGCGGATGGGCAAACGCTCAATCAGTTGCGTGAGAGCAACGCGACCTTAAGTCAGATGGTGGTTGAACTTGAGGAGTACCGCCAGGAGGCAATGCGCCTCGAATCGCTGATCGGCTTGCATGATGCATATGGATTCACGTCGGTTGCTGCCCATGTAACGGGGTATTCGTCTGACTCTTACAATCGCCTCATCACCATTGATGTTGGAAGTGCTTCCGGGATAAGCGCAGGCCTTCCGGTCATGGGCTCGACCGGCGTTGTGGGGCAGGTCATATCGGTCAGTGCATACACTTCCCAGGTGCGTCTCCTTAATGACGCACAGAGCGGTGTTGCGGTCATGCTCCAGTCTTCTCGTACGGAAGGCATCGTTTCGGGTTCGGTCGAGGGGGTCTTGTACCTTGATGGAGTCGATGCGAGCGTTGAAGTACAAGAAGGCGAAGCGGTCATCACCACTGGTCTTGGGGGTGGATATTTCCGTGGCCTGGTCATTGGCACCGTGTCTAAGGTCGAGCAGCGACAGGGCGATGCAACACGCACCATCGTGATCACTCCCAATGCCTCGTTCAGCAACATTAGCGAAGTGCTGGTCGTACTGGGAATGAGCGGTGAAGGCGCAGCTTCGGGTGATCAGTCCGCTGCGAACGCGATCGTTTCCGCGGTAGGACCTGAAGCTTTGTTGAATACGGGCGCTGCTCAACAGAGCACCAATAACGATACTGCGAACCAATCTTCGGGCGATGGCTCGAGCAATGCCGACACTTCATCAGATGGCACATCTGATCAGCAAAGTGAGTGATACCATGCGCGACTGGATGCTTCCTCTCATATCTTCCGCGATCATCGTGGTGATCCAGATCGTTTTCGCACCGATCTTGACCATCTTTTCGGTCGTACCGAGTTTTATCGTGGCGTTCTCCTTGGTTCTAGCGATCATGCGCAGGCCCGATTCAACGTATGCCTATGCATTCGTATTGGGGTTGATAGCCGATTTGTTCGCTCAAACGCCAGTAGGCCTGACTCCACTGCTCCTCCTGATCGCGACGTTCGTGCTTTCGCGTGCGTTCGAAGTGCTTGATGATACAACGCTTACGATGCCTTTGATCGCGCTTGCCGCAACGCTGTTCGTGTTCGAATTGTTGTTCGCGATCGTTCTGATGGTCGTGGGATATCAGGGATCTTTCATCGAGATCTTCTTGCAGCGCGTTCTGCCGAGTACGGTGTTCAATGCGCTCATTGCTGCGCTCCTGTTCGTTATCATGCGGCGTCTGCCCTTTACGCAGGCTGTCAACGATGCCTGGAAAGTGTCGGATAGCGGTCGTTACCGCTAAGGAGACCACGGTATGCTGTCCGCCATTTTGACAACTCTTTTCGCTCTGGTAGTACTGGGCGTGCTCGCGATAGTGATCTTTCGTGTTCGAGCGAATTCGTCTCAGGGTAGAACGCGCGATCGTATGCGCGTACGCTCGGTGACCTCGGTCGGCATCTCGGCCGAAACGCCCAAGACGTCGGTCGCGTCGGGCCCCGGTCCTTCCATGGGCACGGCATCGGCGAATCCTGATGGGCTCCGTAATCGTTTCGTGACGGTCGGGGTATTGGCTGCCGGAGTGTTCGCAGCTTTGACCGCAAAGCTGTTCGGCCTTCAGATCCTCGATAGTGCTCGTTATAGCGAAGAAGCTCAGTCGAATCTCTACACCACGGTATCGACACCTGCTCCACGCGGTGTCGTCTACGATGCTAATGGGGTCGCGCTCATTGCCAATCGACAGGTTCAGACCGTTCTTGCCGATGCGGAAGTAGCCAATAATTCCGATGTGCTGCTGCGTTTGTCTGCCTTATTGGGTATTCCTTATGAAGTGGTGCGCTCACGCATTCTTGATTCGTCATCCGGTGCGCAGAGCCAGCGCGTCGTTGCAAGCGATGTGAAGCTTCGCGACGTTGCCTTCATTTCCGAACATCGCGATGCGTTCCCGGGGGTTACTACCCAGATCCGCACAACGCGCACCTATCCCTATGGGGCGCTTGCCGCGCACGTGCTGGGCTATGTGGGTACCGCTTCAGAAGATGACCTGAAGAACGTGACTGAAGGCCGCAGTGTTGAATCAGGTGACGCGGTCGGCAAGAGTGGTATTGAGCAGACCTACGATGATCTGATCGCGGGCGATCACGGTCAGCGCGTGCTGGTCACTGATGCGAAGGGTGTCGTTCAGCAGGTGATCGGAGAGACCGATCCCACCAAGGGTAACGATGTATATCTTACGATCGACGCGCGGGTCCAGCATGTGGTCGATGTGGCACTCGAGGAAACGGTCACGGGTGGCACGGGTACCGCAGCATCGTGCGTTGTCGTAGATGTTCAGACGGGCGGCATCGTTGCAATGGGTAATTACCCCACCTATGAACCAGAACGTTTTATCGGCGGCATTTCCCAGGATATGTGGGATGCGTATCAGACCGAAGAATCGCACTATCCTCTCATGAACCGCGCGATCGCCGGTACGTATCCGGCGGCATCGTGTTTCAAGGCGTTCACAGGTATGGCGGGGCTTACTTACGGGTTCGCTGATACGTCACGCACCTGGGATTGTCAGGGTACGTGGACGGGCTTCGGCGAGTCCTTCCCACAGAAGTGCTGGAACGAAAGCGGCCATGGGTGGATCGGCTTGCGCGAGGGCGTGGTCGAATCGTGCGACGTCGTGTTCTATGAGATCGCGAAGAGCTTCTATGAGGCCCGCGGTTCCATTGGTGACGAAGCGCTGCAGGACTTCATCAAGGAATTCGGATACGCTCAATCGACCCATGTCGATCTGGCAGGCGAAGCCGAGGGACGTATTCCTACGCCACAGTGGAAAAAAGAATACTTCAAGGATGTTCCTGAAGAAGCTCAGTGGCTCCCGGGCGATATGTCGAATATGATCATCGGCCAGGGTTATGTATTGGTCACGCCGATCCAAGTAGCGCGCTCGTATGCGGCGGTTGCGACCGGTAAGCTCTTGCGTCCTCATCTTTTGAAGGAAGTGCGCAATTCGTTGGGTGAGACCGTCCTCTCATTCGATACTATCGAAGATTATCATCCCGAAGTAGATGATAATCTGCGTGCCATCATGCAGGATGCCTTACGCGCGGTTGCGACAGAGAACGCCACGGTAGCATCCGACTTCAGCCAGTATTCGTTCAGCGCTGCAGCTAAAACAGGTACGGCAGAGGTCGCGGGCAAGGAAGATATGGCATGGTTCTCCTGCTATGCACCCTATGAAGAGCCTCGTTTCGCCTTGACGCTCTGCGTTGAGGAAGGTGGCAGCGGTGGTGTTACCTGTGGTCCGGTCGCAGCGCATATTATGGATGCTGCCATCAATTCGCTTGATGCCAATTGGACCGAAGATATGACGCCGATTTCCGGTACGGGGGTGACGAATAATGCCTCAAGCAATGCATGAGATCAGTTCTCTGCGTCCTCAGGATCCGGCGATTGCCAAAGCGCTTAAACCGCGTCGTTTCAAATACATTAATCCGCCGTTCTTGTTCTTCGTCCTTGCGCTTATCGCGTATGGTCTGATCGTGCAGTTCTCTGCTACGGCGACTGATGCTGATTATAGTTTCACCCGTCAGCTTGCCGGTGTGGCGGCAGGTGCAGTGCTGTTCGTGCTGATCACGCGCATAGACTACCATGTGCTTTCCGGCTACACGATGGTTTTTCTGGTCATCAATGTGGTTCTGCTGCTTTCTCCTCACATACCGGGCCTTGGCGTAGAGGTCAACGGTGGTCAATCGTGGATCAAATTGGGCATACAGCTCCAGCCAGGCGAATTCGCTAAGGTCACTGTCGTGCTGCTGGCTGCATCGGTCATGGCGCGCTACGGGGGACGCTTAGATGATGTGCGCGAATACCTCAAAGCGCTGGGTATCATGACCGTTCCCTTCATTTGCGTTATGACGCAGCCTGACCTGGGTACGGGTCTGGTATATCTGATGATCGCGGGCTTTTCGCTCATTATCGGCGGTGCTAATTGGCGTTTCATCGTGGCGACGCTCGGCGTATTGGTGGCGCTGGTCGCCGCTGTTCTGGCTATCGACCCCATCCTTGATGATATGGCAGGGCACGATGTGCTTCTGAAGGACTATCAGCTCGGCCGTTTGCTCGTGTTCATGGATTCGTCATATGACACCTCGGGTGATGGCTATAACCTACAGCAGGCGAAGATCGCCATCGGTAGCGGTGGTTTGCTTGGCAAGGGCTTCATGAATGCGACCCAGTCATCTTTGGGCTTCTTGCCTGAGGCGCCGACGGACTTCGTCTTCTGCGTACTGGCGGAACAATTCGGTTTTGTAGGAGCGTTGGTTCTGCTTGCGTTCTATGTGGGTCTTATTGTTACGGCGATTCATGTGGCGCGTGGCGCGAACGATCTGTTCGGCACGATCATCGTGGTGTGCGTTGTGGGTATGTGGCTTTTCCAGATCCTGGAGAACATCGGCATGACGTGCGGCTTGATGCCCATCACGGGTATCCCGCTTCCGTTCATCAGCTATGGGTCATCCTTTATGGTTGTTAATTTTATGATGCTTGGCTTGATCAACTCAGTTTGGGTTCATCATGGTCGCTAAGTGAAAGGGGATCGTATGAAACTTCCGGTTGACATCCCAGCGGTCATTTCAGCGGCGATCGACATAGATCGCGCGAGTGCTATTCCGGTTTCGGTCAATATTTTGATAGACGAAACCGCATCACCTGATTTCCAGGTTTTCGTTCGGGCGGGGTTCAATAGCGAATCCGCTAACTCGCGAGTGTATATCAGTTATTTTCCTACGCAGACCCCCGACAGTTTGCTTGCATGTGATCTGACGGTCATTGCGGCGGGAGCGAGCGATTCGGTCGGTGCATTGGCGGCGGCGTTCCGTGAGCAGGGCACGCCGGTACTCGTCGTGGCTGAGCCGGGAACTTCGGTGCAGGATAAGGCTAAGGAGTCAGGCCATCCTGTTCCTGAAGAAGACCTGCTTTTCGTACAGAGCGATGCAGCTTCGGAGCTTTCAGATGATATCAAGGGCGTTCTCGCCGACAAGATAGGGCGTTGGATCGTGAATTCGGTCGATGCGGAAAAGCGCTTGGCGTTCTCCATCGCGTATCCGTTCGTGCGTCGTCCTCTTGCATATGACGCGATCAATACGACGGCGCTTCAGAACGCGGGCGTAGGCGTGGTCGTCTTCATTCCCGGAGCCGATATGCCGCTCATGACGGCCAACCAGATCAAGATGGTCCTGCAGATCGCAGCGGCCTATGGTCAGCCCTTAGGGCCCGATCGCGTCAAAGAACTGATCGGCGTATTGGCGAACGCTTTCATCTGCCGTGGAATTTCGCGTCAGGTCGCCGGGCTGGTGCCTGCTCTAGGCTGGGCCGTCAAAGGCTCTATGGGCTATTTGGGCACGCAGGCCATAGGTCGAGCCGCTATTGAGTATTTCGAGGGCGGAGGAAGCGTTGCAGGGCTTGCTGCGCTTGCCGGCAAGGTGACTCACGAAGCGGTAGAGGTAGTCGATTTCGTCCAGGGTCAGCCGACGGTCCGTTCGGTCGCGTCTGCGATCGCTCCTAAAGT
>JAXKBI010000039.1:0-1418 GCA_036553105.1 Eggerthellaceae bacterium | reverse complement strand
CTTCATCTGGTCGAACCAAGCATCAGCCTCAGCTGGCGTAAAACTCGATGCTAGCAACACTGCATACACGTCTCCGAATTACTTCATGGAGATGGCAGCCGAACACATGAACGCCAAGGTTTCGCCATATCTCGCATTCCTTACTCAGACACGAACCGATGTCCCTGCACTAGAACGTCTGGTGATTGGCGCAGGCGGAGCGTATCTGGATCAGAACGGCAACGCAATCAAGCGCAAGGCACTGTCTAAGCAGGCCAAGAACACCTTGCACGACTATAAGCTCATCCAGTACGACATGACTGCTGGCAAGGGATATCTGAACGGCACCAACTTCTTCACAGTGAAGTAATGCCAAACAAGAATGGCCATCTGCCGAGCATTGTGCAGGTGGCCATTCTTGTTTGTGTCTCATTTATATACTGGCATGTATGGCACAGACTGCAGTTGATCACAAGGCTCAATGGGAAACGGTGAACAGGGTCGTTTACCCCGTTACAGATACTGATTTGACATTGCCCCTATATGCAGTGAACTGGCATCCTTCCCATTTTGATGCGAACGTGTTCGATGAACGCGACAGCATGATGAGCGTCAATCTGAATGCTGTAAGCCGTTCGGATTTTCAGTAATCTCGTAGCTCATGGAAATAGGCCACTGGCCGATGATCCGCACGGCTTCACTGTCGATGCACGTACCGTCATCACATTGGAACCGAACACGCATATCTCGCTATGCACCTACTTCAATGCTTTCCCAGCGGGATATTGGCGGCACTGGACGCGCGTTAAGCAACTGCGTTTTCTTGCGGAGGCTACGGGTAAGGCGGAAAAACACTGCCGAACCCGCCCGGAAAATCAGGAGACGACGGCCCGACATCATCAGAACCATCCGGCTTGGATACTCCAACTCCAGGCTCGAGGCGTCCGACAACAGGATCAAGGTCACCATCCGCATGGCCTACGGCTTCCACCACGTCGACAACCTCATCGCCCTCGTCATGCTCCGCTGCGGCGGACTCGACATACGCCTACCCCAACCAAGAACCTAACCCACGAAAACAGCAGAAGCCTCTAACATATTTGCTTATCCAAGGTATGGAGATTTGTAGTACCTGCGGCTGGAAAAGGATAATGAGGGACTCCGAAAGGATGCTTAATGGTAGGGGAGGAAGAACGGTATATCGATTCAATCGGCTTGTCGTATGTGGACGGATACCGATTATGCGCTTGAGGTTGGTGCGCGTATTGAGTGTGTGGTCGAACCAGCTGAAGATGAGTGGGGTGTCATTGTTGACGTTCAAGAAAGCATGGCAGATACCAGGTAAATGATTTACCTACCTTCATATTTTGCGGTTTGGGCTGACACTAAAAGATGGGGGTGCGACTCACGGTTGCGCCCCCATCTTTTAGTGCGTCGCT
>JAXKBI010000038.1:0-3767 GCA_036553105.1 Eggerthellaceae bacterium | reverse complement strand
TGAAATAAACGAAAAGAGCGGAACCAACCCGGCCGCCGGTGACGGTGTCCATTTTGAACGCCGATGGTGTTCAGATTAACTGGTGACGACACGCAGATTTATTTGACGAAAGACACTCGAAAGAGATCTCCCCCACGATTGCGATGGGCAGGCCCTGAGCGCGCTGCACGGTACGCACGACCCCCTCCCCATTACTAGCACAAACTCTTGGAAAGCAAAGCACTGTCAGAGCCCCGCGCAAGCCGCACCACCCTCAGCTCTGACTTTGCCCGAGTTCCGCACCCTTGGCAGGATACCGCGCAACATTCTGAGCAATTAACTCATCGCCCATCACCTTGCCGAAATCAGCCCATGGCCACGCTGCAAAAGGCGAGACGTCCTCAGACCCATGATCCTGAGAAATAATCTCCCTGACTATGCTCCGGGGATCATAGCCCTTCTCAAGCCGATCCTGATCAGCGGCATCAGTGAAATAAAGCTCATAACAACGTCTTCCCTCATGAATCCCCCTGCGCCACCTTGCAGGCGTGATCTCATAGCCCGTATGGACGATTGAATCATCAACCAAATCTTGCGGATCCGAATAGTTCAGCCCAAGGACATGCGGATAGACCCTATCCAGCCCACATTCCTTAAACGCATGTTCGAACACATTGTCAAACGTCGGATAAAGCTGCGGAATCTCCATGAATCGAATTCCCGAAGCAAGCAGACTGAGAGCAGATTGCCCCACAATCTCATGTTTCATTTGCGTCTTGGTAAGCATACTCGATCTTCCTTTCCTAAAAACCGTCGTTGCAAAACACCAGATGTTATGCTCAAAGAAAACGTCTCAGCCAATCAGGAAGATTGAAGCTATCAATAGACCAAGAATCCTCTTCATCTTCCTCCCAAACATTCTCTTTACCATCAAAGAATTTCTGGAGTATGAAAATCTTTCCATTCAACTTCCAAGAAAATATCCACAACCTCTCATCCATAGGCAAAGTATCATATTCGTACCTCATAGAATAAGTTCATGCTCAACATTTAGATTCAGTATCAATATCACACTTCTCATTTTCAATAAACACATTCTTGCGGCTAATCCAAGAGTGCAAACGAGCCTTATCGTCTATTTTTTCGCTTATCGATACACATAAATCAACAAGCGACAACTGCACATTTTTACTATCACACAGAGTGCATTCTCCATCCTGAATTTCCCAGATTAAAGCTTCACATATATCATCATTATTCCTAAACTCCAACCAATATTTCTCCGCAGTTCGAAGAGCAGAATCATAATCATGTTGCAGAATAAGACAACAACAAAGATTGTAGTAACCGAGACATCGATTTGTAAGGCCACGTTTCAATGCATCCTGAATGATATCTCCAGCTTCACTAGGGGAATCGGGAATGAGACAGAACCCTCGTGAATTTTGAGCACACGTATCGCCAGGGTATTGCTTTAAAAAGAATTGAAACAATGTGGCAGCAGCACCGTACTCCTGACGAGCCAAATGCCGTTTAGCAGACTCGTACACTTGCATGTAAAGACGAGAGTTACTCCTATCCGATCGCAGAACGGCACGCTTCGCAATTTCCGAATTGAGTTTCACCTCATCTAGACCCAATTTTTCAACGGCACGTTCAGGAAAGGCATCTGTATAACCGCAATGGATAAACTTGTACTCTTTACGTAAAGATGAATCTTCCCACGCTTTCATATTGTCGCCAAACAAATATCTGTCTCTTAACCAAACATAGGATTCCACGACAGATAAATCCTCCATGGGAGCAAGATTAAGATTATCCCACTCATCCTTTGAAGGAGGGATAAAACCTATTAAATCATTCATAGAAGCAGTAGAAGCCCAGATCTTAAATCTATGGATATCATTTAAGAACCAGGAACAATCTTTCCCATCCTCCTCTATTCCGAGGATGTTGCGCCAACGAGACACCATGGAATCAGGAAGACCAATTTTATTCAAAATTACCCCTGAAATAAGAAAAACGGCAATGTCATCGGCAAATCCATATCTAAGAACGCTCTCTGTAAGGCCGTGCTTTTCTAATGCGGTAATCATTTTTTTGATAAGGGAAATACGTTCATGCGCTTTTTCGTCAGTGTCCGGAATGGGCCGCATGACTGCGGAATAAAGCACATAGAAGACCTTCCGCAGACCTTCCGGAATCCGAACTTCACAAACAGCGTCCATACACGTATTCTCTTTCCTTCTTCATCAACAGCGATATTTTTATATAATATCATGTATACTTTTTTATGTATAAAGGTTTCAAAAACGCAGGAGTATGATGATGGGGACTTTTCAAGTTTCCGATTTAGCAAGAAAAAGAACAGCAGTGATAGAAGCGGCTCGAACCGACTGCGCCGTCATTCGAGATAAAGACCAGGATTTGGTCATGCTGAAAAAAAGCAGACTGTCGAATCTTGAAAAATATCAGCAATGGTCTATGCGTCTAGAAAGACTACGCAGCATTATCAATTCAGAGAATCGTCCCAACACAGTAGAATGGGGCGATTTAGCATGGTTGCGCGTCCTCGACAACGATGATCTGAGCACTTTCTGCGAAGATTTAGCCAATGAACTCATTATCGATGCCTCTGAAGATGACTTCACCGGTCTCGACTGTTTAATACGAGAGTGGCGCGCAACAGCCGGACAGCTTGAAGACCCGTTACGGAAACGCATCCTGCTAGCTTCAGAGCTCGAAAAAGCGGACTTCACCGAAGCCCAGGCACCAGCATCAGGAGCGGACAATGGGAGCATATGATCCCGAAGTGCCAGCAAAGAGGCCAGGAGGGAAACCTATCAATGCACCTAAATACCGCATATTGGTTCATAGAAAGTACGAAGCAGCTTGGAATCAGATTGTCGAACGGGTTGGCTTGCAGCAAGCCCAACAATTCTGGGATCATGTCGCATATTCGCCAGGCAGCAAAGACCCTATAGCTAATAGCTGCTTCCTGAGAGGCAAGGCTGGAACCCCAAAAGGGAAAGGCTTCTCTAAAACCATCCATTATGAACTTTCAAGCATGGCTCGGATCAACTACCAGTATTGCGACGAATATCAAACATCGCCACAGGGAGACAAGCACCATGTCGTTTTCATCCTCAGCATTGACTATTCGTCTCACTGATCAAGACAACGATTCCAAAACTAACACATAGAAATACACGACAACCAGTAGAGAGGCATAGCCACATGCCAGGGACCATGACTTACGACATGTAAATTATCTCTCAGGAGTCATTAAAAATGTGACAACATTTGTTGAACTCGCTATTAATCCGCGCCCGAACTGCTGGACACCGCATCTGGCAGTTCGGCGCCCCTCTCGACAACGCCTCGCACAGCAAAGCCTTTTTGGGAGTCAACGCCATAAAAGAGCAGTTCAATCAAGCTGCATCTTCCAATTTCCAATCGCTCTTTTGTCTTAGCAAATGAAAATCGTTCCGGGAAAAATAGCTACGCTCTCTTCCGGAAACCCAAACCACAATATACGTAAGAATCCGAACGCCCTTTAAATATAAAAAAGCATTTAGAAATCGAATCGTATGTACATTACCGAATCTGTGAATATCCCCGACGAATTGGAAAGACAACTCAAGAGGGACCGTTTGGTCCTTTTTGTAGGCGCTGGAGTATCTGTTCCTTCCGGACTTCCAGGTTTTTTCGGACTCGCTGCCGAACTAGCTGGGCAGAGCGGCCACTTGTCCCCTGCCAAAAAGGACGCTGACCGACTGGACTATTTC
>JAXKBI010000037.1:0-4462 GCA_036553105.1 Eggerthellaceae bacterium | reverse complement strand
ATTCTTAACGCGCCCACTGATGGTGCACCAAAGAATGCCTTACACGAAAGTGTAGGGCGCTTTTCTTATGTTGATCTATATTGGGAGAATCGACACTTAGTGTCGGGCCTCCCTTTTTTAGTTTATACCAGCGAATATAGTATATCAGGGCTTCGAATGTGTCTACAAAATGGAGGCAGCGCTACATCATGAAAATCGGAACTAAAATCCGCCAAGCTGGACGGTGTTTTGCAGGCTGCCGAGAAGGGAAAACTGTGACAGCCAGGAAAATACAATGAACCAGCGCCGGAAATTGTGTGGTGTGCACAACTTCCGGCGCTGGTTATGGTGGTTGTAATAAAACGTTGGAGCGTGAAAAACGGCAAATAAAACCGGCTAGGGAGAAAAGAGTGGTCAGATGGTTGTCAAGAGGCATAGCACACATAGAACGCGTCAAAAAACACGCGCGCGTTAAGAATCGTACGCGTGCGTTTTTGTGATGTGTTATACTCTGTCCATGGGAATATACTTTGCCCTTGCGCCTTTTCCAGTTATTTCAGCACCTGGAATGATGAATCAAAACACAAGCTGTTACAAGAACTTTTGAAAATCGTAGATGGCTTCGATGTCTCTCCTTACGACGACGAAAAGACCGAAGTAATTCTTGACTTCAAAAACTTGTACTTAATCTACATCAAGTAAACTGCTAAAATAAAAACGCAAAGGCAGGTTATTTGTGTAAAGGTGTTGGTGTAGACTTGTTGCATGGTAATATGCAGTTGTAAAGGGAAGGCGCAAGCCTTCTCTTTTTTGTTTCAAAACAATTTGACCCAGAACGAAAAACCTGGCTGCCTAGCAGTTGGGAGCTTTATTGTGGGCCAAAGCGTAGCCTAAAAGGAGTGATTTCTGGTGTTGGTTCGTACCAAATCATCAATGCTCAATAATGCTGTCGGGGTCAGAAGTCAAGGGTGAAATGAACTATATTTTCCCCCCTTGACATCCACCCCCCTCGGTGTTATGATGCCAACGAGAAGGCAGCCGGACAAGCTTGATGCCGCCTCGAATAATTTTTGCTCTATTTGCACCCTGAATGTGGATCACACAGAGTTTGGGATTGATCCGAGGATTACGCCATGAACAAGACAAAAGATATGACCGTAGGCAGCCCCACCAAAACAATCTTCTTTTTCTCCGTACCCGTCTTGCTTGGAACCCTATTCCAGCAAATATATAACATGGCCGATACGATCATTGTCGGGCAATTTTTGGGTGAAGACGCCCTTGCTGCCGTGGGGGCGACCGGAAGCACTGTATATCTTGTAATTGGCTTTGCTTCCGGCCTTACCCAGGGCTGCGGTATTTTAGTCTCACAGGCATTTGGCGGGCACCGTCTGAACGAACTAAAGAAGGTAGTTGGCACAGCGCTCTTGCTCACAGTGGTGTTTTCAGTTATCCTCACGATTCCTACCGTTTCTTTTAGCCGCCAGATTCTGTTAGCGTTGCACACCCCTTCGAACGTACTCCTCTACGCACACGAATATCTTCGCGTCATCTTTGGCGGTATCCTGTGCACGATGGCCTACAATATTGCAGCCAGTATCCTTCGCTCTTTGGGTGACAGCCGCACACCTTTATATTTCCTCATTTTGTCGTCATTCTTGAATATTGTTTTGGATATATTTTTTATCGCGACACTACATATGGGAACTGCAGGCGCCGCTTGGGCAACGGTGTTGTCACAGGGAATTTCTGCACTGCTATGCTTTTGGTACATGTTTCACAACTACAACAATCTACGTCTCAGTATCCACGATCTGTACCCCGATCCTTATCGGATTCTGTGTATGATACAAAGCGGCATTCCCATGGCTTTAAACCAAACCGTTACTGCGTTTGGAATTATGATTCTGCAGAGCGGCATCAATCAATTCGGTTCTTCCGTAATGGCGGCCTATACTGCCGCTTCTAAGCTTGAATCCTTGGTGATGCAACCTATGATCGCACTGGGCTCGGGCATTTCTACGTATTGCGCACAAAACATAGGGGCCAGGAAAACAAAACGCATTTTTGTTGGTGTACGCAGCACGATGCTCCTTTCCCTTGGTGCTGCAATTCTGGGTATGGCTTTGTATGGAATTGCCTCCAAAGCCATTCTGCGGATATTTTTGAGTGATCCCTCGCCCGAAATGGTACATTATGCACTGCAATATCTCTACACAAGCGTGTGGTTCCTTTTATTTTTGGCATGGATTTTTCTGTTCCGCAATGCTTTGGTTGGGCTCGGGAACGGCCTTATCACCATAATTGGTGGCGTGGCCGAGCTTCTTTGCCGTTTTTTGTGCATTCATTTTCTGCTTCAACCTTTTGGTTTCTGGTGTATTTGTCTAACCAATCCTATTACCTGGATCGTTGCGTGCAGCCTTTTCTGCGGATTTTATTTTCGTTGGGAACACCAGCAAAAACATTGCTCAAAAAGTGCGAGATGATCCATCTCAGAAGATTATCAGGGTCTCTGCCAGTGGATTCTGTCTGAAGGAACGTCTTGGCAATCTCCGCAATGTCATCGACCAGAATTCCGACGAAATGCGAATCGCCATGATCGCCATGCAGGATGAACAGTTTGCCCATCAGACGTTTATGGCTGAACTGTGTAACCATAAACACTTCTTCTCGAATCAATTCCGGCCATGCCACAGGATCGATTTTAAGGCACCATACAGCACGTTTCAGTGCCAGATGACAAAGGGGGGTTTACAAGAAGCAAAAACGACGTTACACAGCCCTCCAGGCACCACGCAATGCATCGTATTCCCATGCAAGGTATATTGGATTGACCGGAGAAAATACCGACGTCTTTGTACAACTTTGAAAAAGATGAGTTGAAAACTATAAGCCTATTGTGTTGCGGAGCAATCAAGCGTTTCGTTTTGTAAATGAATCGTGCATACAAAAAGCAGACCCGTGAGTCCACGGGTCTGCTTTTTGTATTTGCGATAGGGAAGAGTATGGACGGGTTACGCAGGTATCGATCCAGGAAATTCGGTTTCCAAACACCCACATCCGCTGGGCTTTTCGCGGATTCGTATGGCTTTTTATTTGTGGGCGGGCTCCTCGCCGGCTGGACATTCTCTCCCCATTTGGCAGCCGCTACCGAATGATTCGTGAAGGATTAATTGGTGGGAAGTTCGCGATAGGTCATTCTTTCAAAATCAGAATAACCACCAGCGTCCTCTCCATTGCCGGAAGCGTATAACCCCAGTGTACAGCCGACAAAACCGCCGGCATGTTCCGTGCTTAAAGAGCGCAGATCAATGTCGGAGATAACCGGTTTCCATTCACTATTGCTTTGGTAAAGAACACTGGCCACAAGCCCTTCTACGCGCAACTTCAGTTTGATGGGGAGTGCAGCCGGCAGATCCATTCGCGCCAAACAGCTGTCTTTACCATCTTTGCAAAGAGAAACAACAAGTTTGACCCCCGAATCCTGGGGATAGCACTCTGCCCGCAGATGGTTTTCGTTGCTTTGAACCATGGCAATACCGGCGCAATCACTCTCTTTGCAGAAATGCGGGATAAAGCTGGTTTCAAATTCGCAATTCCAGTGTTGCTGACGCAGCGCGAGGTATGCAGGCTCACCGCAATCCTTCAAGCTGTCGCAACGATGGAAAAGACGAACAATATGCTCTTCTGCGTGCAGTTCCAGTTCGTGATCGCGGTGATTGCGCAAAGTCAGCAATTCCAGCGGCAGAGAAGGTGTATCAAACGTATAGGTTTTACATTGGGGTACGTCGTCAGAAGGCTGCCCCTCGTAAGGCAGCGTGACTACTTCTTCAAGATGACCGACCCCCGCATTTACAACCGGCCAACCATCTTCCCAGGTGACCTTTGCCAAAAAGGTTTCACGCCCCAACAACGTGTATCCTTGGTTCGGCCGGCAAGCCAATACAACCATATACCAGTTGCCGTTTCCGTCATCCACTAAGTCGGCATGACCGACGCAGGTAACAGGATATTGAGCACCCAAATGGCGATGCGTCAGAATGGGGTTGCAGGGGCAGTACTCGTAGGGACCAAACACATTTTTGCTGCGCGCGATCATGACGCTGTGGTGGATGGAAGTACCGCTTTCCGCATGCAAAATGTAATAGTAACCGTCCTTTTTGTACAGGTGAGGTCCCTCCGGCCAAATGGCTTTGCGCTGGAATCCGGTAAGTACAATGGTGGCATCGGGCTTTAACTTCATCGTGTCCAGATCCAGAGTTTGAATCCAAATTTCGCAGTCGCCATTGTAGCGGTACCCGGCAGAACGCGGCCGTTGGCCGATATAATAGCAGGTACCGTCATCGTCAAAAAAGAGACTGGGATCAATGCCGCCGGTAGACTCACCCAAATAGTAAGGCTCGGACCAGGGGCCGCGCGGATCTTTTGCAGTGACGATAAAATTTCCTTGGTCGGACACGTTGGTGGTAATCATATACCAGGT
>JAXKBI010000036.1:0-3920 GCA_036553105.1 Eggerthellaceae bacterium | reverse complement strand
CTATGTGTATGGTTCCGTGGCACGCGGCGAGGCAACGGACGATTCGGACGTCGATTTGCTGTACCGGACCGAACCAGGTTCCCCTCTCAATATGATGCAACGAAAAGCACTGCAAGCCGAGTTGGAGCGTGCATTCGGCCGGGAGGTTTCGCTCACTTCATTGGATTCGCTGCAACGTAGGGCGCAAACCAGCCGCGCGAGCCGTCGGTTTTACGAACACATCCAGCCGGACATGGTTAGGGTGGCCTGATGGCACGCAGCAACCACACCGATCAGCGTTTCCGCGACGAGACGAATCTCATCCGTCTCGTCGAACATCTGCAACGAGCGCATGATGATGCTTCCGCAGTTGGTTCCGCCGAAGCGCTTGAAGAGGATTACATGCGATTCAATTCCGTTGCGATGGATGTGGTGCAGGCGCAGGAATCGGCACGCCGCCTTTCCGACGAATTTCATGAAACCGTTCCACAGCTTCCATGGAACGAACTGCGTGCATTGCGTAACGTCATCGTGCATGAATACGACGGCATAGACGCTTTCGCGCTCTACGAATCCGCCACAACCGACGCCGAAGCACTCCTCACCAAGCTGCGCCCCTACATCGCCACCATCGAGGATTGACCGACAGCCTCTGACACTACGTATCGAATACATCAAATTCGAATAGCACCATGTATTCTGTGTGTCACATTAGTCAAACACACAAAATCGCGTTTACCGTCCAGACATCTCACAGCTACCTTCAAGACACTCAATCGTCCATACGCGGGAGCTAGTATGTGCGTTGGTTTTATGTGCCCGTAATCCCCGTTTTCAGGGGCTTTCAAAGGAAGCAACGATGCAACACGTGCAGTCCGCAGCCCACGATTCTGCGCCTTCATACGTTAGGCATGAAAGGCAGCCTCTTGCCACAGGCACGTACCATCCCCTAGCTAAAAGCAACGAAACGCTCTCCCCCGTCGACTTCAGGGCACGCCGTCGCGCGGCACTGTACACACACAAGAATGCGCTTTGCGCAGCACCCTCCCGTAAGAGCATTTTCACGTCGGCCGCTCCAGCTTCGTCGCCGCATATTTCTACAGATGTTCTTACAACTACGCACACACAAGGCAATGCCGCTCCCGCCGATTCCATGTCATCCAGCAATGAGCCCGCGCCGCAAACGCACACCCCCAAAACGCCCGACACAGCATTGGCGACCATAGGGCATGGTTTTGTACGAGCAGGACAGGCCACCGCCAAAGCGGCCAAAACCACCACACGTACCATCCGCACCGCCGCCACCAAAGTACGCGCCGCTTGGCGTACGTTCACCAGCTTCAAAGCCGTCCAACTCATCGTCAAATTCTTCAAGAGCGCGCACGCCCTGTGGAAGAAGCGTATGAAATTCTCCTACACTCTTTATACCGTTGTGCTCCTGTTACTGACTACGGCAGAAACGCTCTTCATGGAATGGACAGTAATCGTTGAGCCAACATACTCTTCTGGTACCAAAATATCTCACCACAGAAAACTTGTTGAAGGTGCAGTCGGTCAGTTAACAACATATGTAACAAACATGTGGCTCACTGACCATAATCATCTTTTTATTGTCAATTTCGTCGGGCTTGCTCTCATCTATCTCGTTCTCATCTTTGTTCTTAATAGGTTCTGGCTTGCCACACTTATTTTCGGTGTAGCAATAACTGCATTTGGTGTAGCCAACAAAATCAAAATGACCGTACGCTCAGAGCCCATCATTCCCGCAGATTTCAGCTTTATTTCAGGAGGAAATGCAAATAATATTTTGTCCTTTGTACCAACAGACAGCCAAGCGTTCGTCGACGGGGCTATTCTTGTCGTTAAGTGGTTTACCATTATTTGCATTGCACTTTTCATCTTTGATCGCCGCAGAAAACTAATTTACTGCTCAGTATTGCACCCAATTTCATGCTTCAAGAATATAGTTGGAAATCTTTCCCGAATAGCAGCGGCTATAATCAGCATCATTCTCCTATTATCCTTTACATGGAATCTGACAATCCCTACTTCTTCTGTATACCTTTGGGCGAAAGATCAAGGATATAAACCACAACTTTTTAGTCCAATTCTTGACGCTCAAACTAATGGTCCAGCAACAACTTTCCTTAGTTTAACCAATGTAAAGGTAATGAATGAACCTGATAATTACAACAAACAAACAATGAAGAAGATAGCCGATAAGTATAAAAAAGAAGCTATTTCCATTAATCAAAATCGACAAAATCGCCTTACTGACAGCACCGTTATTATGGTTCTGTCTGAATCCTTCTCTGATCCGTTACGTGCGCCTCGTGTCTCATACAGCATCGACCCAATGCCCCAGATTCGAGCAATCAAAGAACAAACGACCTCCGGTTTGATGCTATCTCCCGGTTACGGAGGAGGAACCGCAAACATAGAATATCAGGAAATCACAGGGCTAAGTCTCTCAAATTTCAGTGATTCTATGTCTGTGCCCTACCAGCAACTCGTCCCCAATCAAAAAAATCCTTATGCATTCAATCAGCTCTGGACGCAAAGATATGGAATCAAATCCGCAGAAGCCGTTCATCCATACGCTCAAAATATGTATTTAAGACATGTTAATTATGAAAAGTTTGGATTCAATTATCTGTACACCGACGACAGTAAGGTTCAGGCGCCTTACAGAGAAAGAATTGACAATAGTCCATATATTGATGACGACTCCGCATACAAGGACATCATCGATCTCATCAAAAAAGATAGCTCACATACCCCACAGTTCTTGCAGCTAATTACCATGCAAAACCATACGCCTTACGATAATTGGTATTCAAATAATGAATTCCAAGAAGCAAATAATTCAAACGAACTTTCAGGATGGGAAAAAGACAATACTGATACATATGCGAAAGGCATTAGTTACACTGATTCGGCTACAGCCGAATTCCTTAACAGCCTCAACAGCATCAACCGTCCAATAACAGTGGTTTTCTATGGCGATCATTTACCAGGGATCTATCCAAATTCACTAAATAATAAAAATAACGATTTACCACTTCACGAGACAGATTACTTTATTTGGTCCAATGCTGCATCTCCTTCTGCAGGAACGAAGCTTGACCCCTCTATTTCTTCATTCACTTCGCCCAATTATTTCATGGCACTTGCAGCAACTCACATGAATGCAAAAGTAACTCCTTATCTCGCTTTATTAACTAAATTATCAGCAGAAGTTCCAGCAATGGGAAGAATTTCTTTTACAAAAAAATGGGATCAAAAAGGCACAACAACATATCTTGATTCCACTGGTAACATCATTAATTCAAGTTCTCTCTCAAAAAAACAACAAGAATTGCTACACGATTACAAACTTGTACAATATGATATGACCGCAGGTAAGAACTATCTTTCTGCCGAAAAATTTAACAAAGAATAGATAAACTAGCATTTGAACTATTTGTCGCTTAGTATAAATTGATGTCTAGTGCCAGCGACAGCATCCTTTTCTGACGGCACGCATAGTCACATTATTTATTACATTGTTGTTTTGCCGTCGACCACAGTACATCATAAGCATGGAGCTTCCGCACTATGGCCGACAGCATAACACAATTAATAACGCCCAAAGGAATCAGTGCTTTTAACCTCAAAATAGACAGATAGTCAAATTATCTAACAACTAAACGATATCCCTGAACATGGCACTTGTAATTATCTTGTAAATGGACTACACCACTACGAGATAGTTTAGTTACACCCAAAGAACGACGACCATTGTCAAGAGTCGCGCCAACATCGTCAGATTGTTTGTCTCCCTTAATTGAAACAAATCCTGCATCATTGCCATCAAATTGCAGCCCGACATAATCCGCATCACCCTTAACCTGTATTTGTTTCTCAGACATAGACACAGAAATAGGGGAAATCTCCACTAT
>JAXKBI010000035.1:0-579689 GCA_036553105.1 Eggerthellaceae bacterium | reverse complement strand
GCTCCAAAACTCACTCTCCTCTTCTCCCATCTGGTTCCGGTTTTGTTCCTACTCGGAAAGACGCTGCTCCAAAACGAACGCTGCTTGCGAAACAAGGCGATTCGAGTTTTGTTCCTACTCGGAAAGACGCTGCTCCAAAACGCGCGGGTGCTTCTTGCTCCGCATTTCCCAGTTTTGTTCCTACTCGGAAAGACGCTGCTCCAAAACTTTAATACCGCCCGAGCGTGTACCAGTTCTGTTTTGTTCCTACTCGGAAAGACGCTGCTCCAAAACCGGCTAACGGCGTTGGCACCGCGATCTACAGTTTTGTTCCTACTCGGAAAGACGCTGCTCCAAAACCTAACGCTGGTTTTTACAAGCCTAGTTGGGTGTTTTGTTCCTACTCGGAAAGACGCTGCTCCAAAACTGCCGCTTCCGTTCGTGCCTTCGTAGTTAAGTTTTGTTCCTACTCGGAAAGACGCTGCTCCAAAACTCGACATCGACATGGACATAGAGCCGAAGTGTTTTGTTCCTACTCGGAAAGACGCTGCTCCAAAACGTGGTCCTCACCCCTCAATGCAGCATCAGGTTTTGTTCCTACTCGGAAAGACGCTGCTCCAAAACAAAGACCCAAGCATCATCGCTTGCGAATAGTTTTGTTCCTACTCGGAAAGACGCTGCTCCAAAACTGAGGGTACTAACGGTAGCGGAACCGTGAAGTTTTGTTCCTACTCGGAAAGACGCTGCTCCAAAACCTCAAATGGAACAAATTCCTCGCTGCATGAGGACGGCCTATCCGGGTAGATTGCTAATTTCGCAGTAATTTGCGTCAATAAACATTCCATTTTCAAAGTACTCGAAGTCGGGCGAATCGCCTACTTCATACGACAAAATTATAAGCTCATTCGCCTTGACCATTCGTCCGAATTCGCAATACCGAGCCTGATCGAGATAAGTATTCAGGTTCACGAAGGCAAGCACTTTGTCCGGGAAAAGATCAGCAGCTATGCGCAAGAAACGACAGGCTTTCCCAAACAACCCATCTTCAACCACGGAATCAATCGAAAACCCAGCAGCCTTCAGAAAAGCCGCTGCATCCCAATCACCCTCAATAACATAATCGCCTGCCATCTGGTTCATTTGATCTTCCAAAAGCCCAACGATGCTATTGTTCAATAATTCTAGATTAGCAACCACGCCTTCGTATTTAGACAAGTCTTCCACTATGCGACGCAATGCTAGGTTTACGATTTTTCGATCAGCTAAATCAAACGCCAATAAATCTCCAACCATGAAAATACAATCTTTTGGCTTGAGCGGCACCCTCGATTCAAACACCATTGCTGGTTCAGGAGATTCAGCCGAAAAAGCAAGGCTAAGAGACTCTGCGCATCTAGAGAACAGCGCCTTATCTTCTATACGAACTACATTCACGTATCCGCGCTCAAGTTCTAAATCGTTCTCGAATTTCTGAAAAACCACCTTCATAGAACGACCAGCCTTTCCATGGTAGCGACCAGATCTGAAGCGAGAGCCTCTCCAGCAATGTCTTCTATTGCCGCAAATTGAGCCTCTTTAACGCGAAGGACCTGCACCAAACCATATTTCGGCTTGTTTTTTCTTAATCGGGCGATGGCGCTTTGAGCCGCCTGGCCATCGGTGACCATCTTTGAATAGACGCTTTTTTGCATCATCTGATAGCCGTCTTTGATTAAGAACCTCCTAAAGATTCGATAACTCTTCTGCTGCGCCGCTGTTTCCATGGGCACATCGAAAAACACAACCAGCCGCATAAATCTAACCTTCATACAACTCGAATTCTAGGTAGTCTTCCATGTCTATTCTTCCGCACATGATGCCTAGATTTGTTTTGACAGACAGCCCCAAAATCGAAGATAGACGATAGTTTCCGTTATCGAATTCGTGATACTCACTGAAGAGATTCAGCAACCTGATCTTCGCGTCTTTTGTAAGTTCAAGGTCGGGATTCTGAGCAACAAACAAATCAATGACAGGCCTGAAGGGCTCCATAAAATCGCAAGAAAGATTGAAGTGGTTGTAATCGTTCTTATGATTAATTCCCAACTGCGTGAGGTAGCCCCTTGAAGATATTTCTCGACTGATCCATGCAAGCAAAATGGCATATCCGTAATTCAGACAAGCATTGATTCCGCAATCATCATCCCTTGAGAACCCCATACCGAACAAAGCATTGAAATACACCTTTGCTGCATGTCCTTCCCTATTGGACACGTCTCCCGGCAAAACGTTTTCTGCGTATTCCTCGAGCATAGACTCGCGGGAATCACCAAGAATCCTTAAGACTTTGGCCTGGTTCTTGATTTTTGACTGGATGATTTTTCGCCACAACTCACGCGAAGTGCCCTCATCCCACATCGCCTGCTCTCTAACACGCCTCGAAGAATCATGAGCGGCATACAAGGGGACATACTGCCCAACAGGGTTGTGCTGCAGGTCACAGAACAGCACGGGCACCTTCGCCCGTGCCAGCTCCGCAAGCAAATAAGAGCTTATGTAGGCTGCCGTTGTCTCGACAACCACGACATCTATTTCAGACAGATGGATCGTGATTTGATCTGCTTGGCGCACCACCATATGACCGTTCTCATACGACAGCCTACAACGCTCAGTAATATAGACCGTTCTAAAGCTCAATTTTCGATCGTCTTTCGAACATGCCTGTCACGGAAGTGTCTATGTAAGTAATATCCGCAGAAGCGCCACCAAAGTTCAAGTTGTTCATTCGTCCAGCTGCTCCCGCAAGCCCATTTTCCTTTAAGCCATCCGCGGCATCGCAATGGAGCATTGATACTATCTCCATAAGCGCGGTTACCTTGCCTTCTCGACCCGCCGCCATGAATCTACTTAGCGTTTTTCCATCTGTCAGCTTCTTAGCGATTCCCGCATAACGGGGATAGTCCTCTTCGATCTGCCCCACAAGATGCTCCCAAACGTTCGCAGCCTCCTTAGCAAATTCCGTCTCTTCCATATTCACAAGCTTCTTCCGTGACTGCGCAGCAGCCAAAAAAGCAACAGCATCGGACGGAAGCCACAATTGACGAGCATTGATCATTTCCGACGGAGAGGTCAGGTAATACTCCGCCCCATCCCACTTAATTTTTTGATACTTGTAAATAGGCGCCTTCAGGATTTCGGCTCCTTCGTATTCGGTGGACAAATACGATTCAAGAGTAAGAGGGTCCGCCGCGTTTTCTATCCTGTAGGAAGCGTCAACAGGGATACCGACCATGGAGATCTTTTCTTTCGCCTTGCCACGCACCTCTTCAGTATGCCGAATTACCGCGTAATACGCCGAATTCGGACTCATGTAATACCCGTATTTATTGGGGTTCAGGCCCTTCTTGAGAGGGATGGCCTTCGCTGAAGTAGCGCGGGGCGAATATACCGTCTGGTTCCAGAACTCGCCCGTCAGGCGCTCGAGCTTACGCGAAACGAAGCAATCCTTGTAGTTGAGGCATCGCCTGATGCGATCGAGTTCATCCGATCCCATCCACGTGTCGCGGAAGACCTCGCCCGTTTCCTTGCTTGCTCCATCGAATTTGAAGCTATTCACGATCAAGCCGGCGTTTCCTTGCGTCTTGCCTTTCATTGCCATGGCATAACGCGAAATAGTGCTGTATTCCAAATCTTGAGCTATGCCCTTAAAGCGCGTATGAATAAAGCGGCTCAACTGGCATGCCAAATACGCATCGTGAGCATGATGCCAGTCGTTCACTTCGCGAACCTTGGGCAGACCGTACGCAATGCGCAAATTATGAGAAAGCTCCGCCTTTACCGTTTCGACGCTTGAATCGGGGTACTGGGCCTGAAGCAAGGTGACTACATGCTTCGAAATCTGGCGCGTTTCGACCAGCTGACGATTAATGAAGCCCTTTGCCTGCCCTTTATTAATACGCGCACAAGTAAGCTTCTCGAACTTTCGAGCACTCATAAGTCCAGCATCTTTCAATGCGCGCCACAGCACGTAGCGCTTGTCGCGTATCTCGCTGGGTAATGGATACTGATCCGTCTTCGATTCATTGCACTTAAGGTGAACAAGCACGCGGTTATCCAAAGAATCATCTTTGATGGTGCTCTGCGGAACAATGTGATCGATATGAGATCCGGGACCCCCGGAAACCACGTCGTTGATATCCAGCGGCTTGCCGCAATAAACACATTTGCCACGCTGCTGCAAGTACAGGAAGATCTTATCGTTATCTAAGCGCTGCTCGTTCTGCTTGAGCGCCTGCTTCAGGTCCGTATCATCCTCAAGAATAATGTCCTGAGTGATTCCCTTGTAGGCCTCCTGAAGCACTTTCGCCCTTGAATTTGTGCGCCTGCCCTTGCCTTTTCCTACCTCTTCGCGTGCCATTTCCACAATGATCTTACGTGGAGGCTTTCCTGCAATTTTCGTAATCTCCTCAACGATCTTCAGGCTCTGATTGATACCCCTCTTAATTGCGGGTGACCCTGGAATATCTTCAAGTAAGGCACCTTCGTTAGCCTTCAGGTAATCTTCATTCAGCTTTTGGAGGATGTCTTTAAAACCAAATCGCTCGTCGCCCAAAATCTGCATCAGGTTCATTGGGTACATTTTTTCGCTGTTGCGCAAAATGGACATTATGGAGACCTGACGACCATTGTATTCGGCCTTTACCTCAGTCAAGAATTCCTTGGATAGGTTTGACCAGCCCGTGTAGCGGAGCTTCGAGATTGCCTTTATCTGTTCCTGACTTAACGCGCCGTTGCCGTTGGGGCCATACGTTGCGGTCATCCTACGCTTAAGAATCTTCTTGTCTTCAAAAACCGTGACCCAAAGAATAAGCTGCTCGACCATTTCTTGATCTTCGAACGTTTCAATTTCGCGACCAAGAATTCGCTTGAAATCGTTATACGACTTCAAGCTTGACGCAAACTCGTTTTCCTTCTGCGTACCAAAGAAAGCTGTGTTGATAAAGCCCAGTTTCTCTTTTAGGTAATTACGAACATCGTCAACCGTTACACGCACTTTACGCTGAAATACATCGCGATAAATTGCCTCAACAGTTTCATTGTCCATAGGGGCCTTGTTTTCACCGTCCTGCGCAACGGTGCATTTGTTCAGCTCTTGTCGAACACAGAACTCGGAGTAGAGCAGAGAATACTTGGGAATAACGGGCTTTCCGTAGTAGTAAGAACATTCGCCCGTCAGGTTAGTGATGAAGTCTTCTGCTGCCTGGTCGCGATTAATAATTTGATCAAAATTCCAAGGGCGGATGGCCTGGTTTTCCATTCCTGGATTGCGCTTAGCCCAGCCAAAGGGCTTTGATCTGTTCGGGTTGGAATTGCTTCCCAAAGGACCAACGTAATAGGGAATCCTGAAAGCCAACAGGCTTTCGATTTTTTCCTTGTTTTCAGCTAAAGCTGGATAGTATTTACCTTGGTTGGCCAGAATCATGCCCAACTCTTCGAGGTGAAGCTGATGAGGAATGGCTCCGTTTTCGCTTGTGCGGAGTTTGCGCAGATAGGTTCCCTCTTCCATTTTTCGCTCGATGGATGCATAGAGCTTCTGGTCTTCTTCAGAAAAGGACACATCCTTGAAAAGGTTCTTTATTTCTGAATAAAACGTCTCCGTAGGAGTTTTCATTCCGTTTTTTACGCCAAGCAAATAGCCCGTATAGCCATGCGCTTTCGCCTTAACGTACACTCCGTCTTTGGAATACCTGGGGCCGCGGAACAGCTTGTTATAGTTTTCGCTGACTCCATTTTCTTTTGGAAAATAGCGCTTAGCCAGGGCCTTCAGGTCCTTAAGGTCAGCCTGATGCTGCTCACAGATGGCAACCATGGAACTCGATAGCGTTCCGCCTTTTGCCTCTTTCAAAATCCCCGAAAGCAGGAAGGCGTTGTGCACGGCCTTCAAAGCTTCGAACAAATCGCATCCGTCTTCGGGCAACAACGCACCTTCGAATTCTTCAACTTTGTCGTCTTTATCCAGCGAGAACTTCGTGCCCGCCTCAACTTCGAACACATTGGGCCACGTAACCATGTATCCAAAAACAGCATTGCCAATTGCAGTGGCAAAATTCTTTTCTTCTGCATTACCCTTTAAGCCAAGCGCGGCAGAAAACTCTTTTTGCCTATCGCGCTTTACCTTCGAAGAATCAACGATCAGCGCATTCAACAGTTCGGCATCTACGCTGCCCCCATCGAATGAAAAACCCTCTTTGCCCTGTAGATATTCGTTACACGCACTGAGAAGGGTTTCGATTGCTGCGCGAGCATCTGCGTCTTTTGCCGTAACTTCGTTTTCAATAAGGAAGTTCCCACGATACTTCATCATGTGATGCAAGGCGAGATACACCAGGCGAATGTCTTCCTGGGAATCATCCTCTACAAGACGCTTACGCAAATGATAGATAGTGGGATACTTTTTGACGTCTTCGCCGTCTGCCCCCTTCAGCAGGAACAGTCTTTCGTAATCTTCGTCGCCAAACAGAACATGGCGCTCCGTGAAGCTTCGGTCCTCAGAAACAAGAGACTGCTGCTTCATCCTAAGAAAGAATTCGGGGTCTATCTTTTCGATTTCTGGATAAACAAGTTCCCGAAGGTTTTCGATGCGCTGCTTTCGACGGTTATACCTACGCCTAAGCGTACGTTTGGTTCGCGTAGCTTCAGCAGTTTGAGCGCTTTCGAACAGCCTGGAGCCCCAGGTGTTCTTGCCCTTTATCTTGCAAAGATCACCGTTTTCGTCAACAACGGCCCAGCCCACAGACCCGGTACCAATGTCCAGACCCACATCATACGTTCCCACTTTACGCAAATTCATATTGCAGCATCCCCTCTTGTTTGGTACTCTTCAATTGTTGTTTCTACTCGGAACGACTGCTGCGAGTCAAAATAACGGCCCAGCCTTAACCGTCGCTCCGGCGACCTCATTTAGATGAGAAAATTGAACCCTTCGGGGTTCTTTTTTTATATTACCCCAGATTAAAGGCCCTTTTCTTAGCTAGCTGCTAAACGGGTAAAAGCTGGTACGATAAAAAGACATCACGATTTACAGCATTTGCGCAGGTCAAACAAGCGTTTTGCACTATACTTCCCAAAAAAAATGCGGCCTTTTGCCTGCTCATATACATCCAGACAAAAGACCGCATCTCATGTTATTCATTATTCGCGTTATCACCTGCGGCTTCACAGCCGGCGCCCACCACCGCATTTTCGCGGTCCTTCCACAGCGCGTCGGCTTTTACAATCGACACCTGCCACGGCACTGTGCCTTCGCAGCTACCTGACACCGTGGCGGGACAAGCAGAAAGCGCCCCCACGGATACACGGCCCCGCGCTTGCCAGCTATAAGCCCCGCGCCACGTCGTACGCTTCGCGAGTTGCGTCTATTGCGCGACGGGCTCTAACGGCATCACCTATCGTGTATGTTTCGATTCCCTGCGCACGCAATTCTTCGGAAAGCTCATCGCACGAACGATACCCCACCGCCATGATCACCGTGTCGAAACCGTGCAATTCGTGACGGATTCCATCAGGCGTACAGTATGCCACTCCGTCCTCGAACAACTCTTGCACATTCGCCTGGCAATGCGACTTCACGCCGTATTCGCTGAAGTGCTTCATTATCTCCTTGCGATGCTCGGAAATCATATCGCCAGCAAGCACATCCCGATATTCAACGATACTGACTTCATGTCCTAATTCAGCCAGGAAATCACCTATCTCGCAGCCCACCATGCCGCCGCCGATGACGAGCACCGCATGCCCCGGATTCACTGCGCCAGACAGGATCTCTTCGCCCAATGCGAACTTCTTTTCATCCGTGCCCTTGACCGGCAGGATGAACGGCTTCGCGCCAGTTGCAACCACAACCACATCGGGCTCGCAAGCCAAAATGTTCTCAAGGGACGATTTCGTGTTGCAACGGATATCCGCGCCCGCCTTTTCCGCACGCACGATATACGAACGCACCAACGCGGTAATATCGCCTTTACCCGGAGGAAACGCCGCCAACCGCATGTTGCCACCCGGCTGCGACTGCTCTTCAAGAAGTACCACCTCATGCCCGCGCTCAGCCGCAACAGCCGACGCGCACAAGCCACCAACGCCGCCACCCACTACGACGACGCGCTTTGCCGTGTGCTCTTGGTCGCCACCATCCGCCGCATGATCCCGATAGCCGCCATCCGATGCATCGTGCTCAAAACCAAGTTCCGGATTCGCCAAACAACGAATAGGCTTACCGCAATACATGTTGGCAACGCACCCTTGTAAACAAGCAATACAGGGGACGATGTCCTCCTGACGATGCTCTTTGATCTTCAGCGGCATATAAGGGTCCGCCAGCGACTGACGGCCGAAGGCGACCAGATCGCTTCGCCCTTGCTCCACCAGGAGCTCGGCATAATACGCATCCGTGAAACGACCCACTGTGATCACGGGAATGTGCACGGCGCGCTTTATTTCAGTAACCAGGTCCGCACTGAATCCCGCATGCACCGATGTGGGCGCCCACATAAATTCATCCTTAATGTGAACCGCACGCGAAACATGCAGATAATCAGCCCCACGCGCCTCCAGATAACGCGCAATGATAGCCGCATCGTGAACATCGATGCCACCCGGCATTTCATCCGACGAATTAATGCGACATCCCACCGCCATACGGCTCCCCACACGCGCACGCACCTCTTCCAGAATGAGACGCGGGAACCTCATGCGGTTCTCGAACGGCCCGCCGAATTCATCCACGCGCTTGTTGGTTCGCGGAGAAATGAACGAGCTGACTAAATACCCATGGGCCATATGGATCTCGAGAGCATCGACTCCCGCTTTGAGCGCGCGCTCCGCAGCATCGCCATATCCTTTGACCAGGTCGTATATCTGCTCAACACTCAGTGCTTGAGGAACATCCCGCCCGTCCGCTGCGGCAATAGCCGACGCCGCTTGCAAGGGAGCCCCCGCGCAAGCCGCATTGCCTTCGGGGCCGGCGTTCTGTAGCTGCACTGCCACCTTCCCACCATAGGCATGACATGCATCGGCGATTTTCGTCAAGCTGGGAACGGAAGCGTCGCTGAACAAACACGGCTTCAGAGGACCGCCCTTCGCGTTGTCGTGCGCCACCGTTGCTTCGATCGTTATGAGGCCGTATTCGCCTTTGGCACGCTCGCGATAATATGCGATGGACTGCTCCGACCACGTTCCATCAGGATTGGCGAAATTGTTTCCCATCGGAGGCACGACAAAGCGGTTCTTGATGCTTATCGGCCCGAACGATATAGGACTGAACATATGTGCGAATTCCATATTGCCTCCTTAAGCCATAAGAATCGTAACTCTCGACCCGCTCTTCCAGGTTACCGAGTCGGTGAAATTTTGCTCGCTCGGGATTCTTTCGCTATGTCGCATTTTCGACCACGCGCCGGATTTTCGGGCGGACGTCGAAAGGAAGCTTCCCTATGGCGGCTAGGACCGTAAGTGGCGGGACTCGCCCATGCGCGGGTCGAAATCACAGGTGGCGGGGTTCGTCTACGCGTAAGTCATGCCGCAGGTTGCGGGGTCCACCTGTGCGCAGGTCGCAGCCGATACATTTCAGGCACATTTGTGGCTCATCGGCAGAAGGGAGGGACGACAGCAGACGAGACAAGCGAGGACCGGGAATAAAACTGAGCCGAACCTGAGACAGTGCCCTCCCACGAAAAAAAGAGCGCGGCGTTCGTTTGCCGCGCTCTTTCGAAATTCTCATTAAGGAGCGATCGCTGGTACACCCAAAGCAAGAGAGTACGTAATCTGTCTACACCCTGCCCGCATCAAGGCCGAGCAGACCTCGGTTGCACTCAAGGCTAGCCGGATCGCACAACCCATCCGCGCTCAACGCACATCAGACAACACGAAGGCGTGAACTTAGCTGCACACCTTGCCTGGATTCAGGATCGTCTTCGGGTCGAATACCTGCTTAATGCCCGCCATCAGGCCAATGGCCGTTTCGCCCACCGATTCGCGCAGGTAGTCCTTCTTGGCGTGGCCGATGCCATGCTCGCCGGAAACCTGACCGCGCAGCTCGGTGCACTTGGCATATGCCGCCTGCATGACCTTTTCGGACATCTGCAAGAACTCATCCTGGTCCATGTCATTCGCGCAGCAGTAAATGTGCAGGTTGCCGTCGCCTGCATGACCGAACGAGCGAATACGCACGCCGTTCTCCTGACCGACCTCATGAGCGTAGCTCAAGAACTCAGCGATCTTATCAACAGGAACGACAACGTCCATTTCGTCGATCAAATCGGTTTCGGCCTCGATAACAGTCAAGAACGCACTACGTGCTTCCCAAACCGCGCGCTTATCAGATGGATGGCTCAGCACTAAGGTATCGTATGCGCCGATCTCATCGCCGATCTCCGCAAGCGTTTCCGCACGCTGGAAAATCTCGTCCTGGTCGTTGCCATCGAGCGTTACCAGAATATAAGCGCCCGCTTCCTTGCCGTCCACGACCGTAGGAATGATCTTGTTGCCCGTGTAGTTCGCCGACGAATCAACAATGTCGCGCTCCATGAACTCAATGGACTGAGGGCTCAGGCCAGCGAGTTTGATCTTAGGCACAGCCGTAATTGCGGTCTCGATATCTTCGAACGGAAGAATGAAGCTGATGTCTTCTTTGGGATTAGGGATGAGCTTCAGCGTCAGTTCGGTAATAACGCCCAACGTGCCTTCGGAACCGATCATCAGATGAAGCAAGCTGTAACCCGAGCTGGTCTTGGTGACCGAACGGCCCAACTCAAGGATCTCGCCATTAGGAAGAACGACCGTCATAGCCAGTACATAATCGCGGGTGGTGCCATACTTTACCGCACGCATACCGCCAGCATTAGTGCTCACGTTGCCGCCGACCGAACCGGTCTTCTCGCCCGGATCAGGGGGATACATCAAACCATGATCGAGCGCATCAGCGGCCAGATCGCACAGACGAACGCCGGGCTGGATCTTCACGACCAGGTTGTTCATGTCGTATTCCAGGATCTCGTTCATGCGCATGGTGCACAGAACCACGCCACCGAACAGCGGGGTGCTGCCGCCAACAAGGCCCGTGCCTGCACCGCGAACCGTCACCGGAACAGTGTTTTCGTTGCACAGCTTCATAATGGCGGAAACTTCTTCAGTGGTCGCAGGCATGCATACAGCCTCCGGCATGCGAGTGCCATAAATAGGCATCTCGTCGTGCGCGTAATCTGCACTAATATCCTCGCCAACATAGCAGTTCGCTTCGCCGACGATCGCTTTAAGTTGCCCGACTAGTTCGTCGGTGAGCTCGTTGTATTCAGCCATGATATCCTTCCCTACCGTTACTTAAATCAAAGAGCGAATCTGGCGCAAGGCGATCAGCTTCGCCAGCACCCTCCGCGTGCATATCTCCTCGATAATATCCCAGTACCATGCGCGGCGATGTTCGTCTAGGTGAAGCCGAATGTGTACCAGGCAAACGGCAGACCATGCAGGCTCGAACGGGTTTTCCGATACTCGGGGACAAGGGATAGCTTTGGGCGAACGCCTTCGATAGGGTCTCCGACGAGAAAAAAAGGGGAGGCTCGGGCTCTCCTTGACTATCCCCGCGCCCTCGATCGGTGCGCGGCTCGATCGGTGCGCTTCTCCACGCGGCTCGTTTGGCACGCGGCTCGATTGGTACGCGGTCCGATTGGGGCAACCCCACGCGGTTCGATCGGTGCACGGCTCGTTTGGCACGCGGCTCGATTGGTACGCGGTCCGATTGGGGCAACCCCACGCGGTTCGATCGGTGCACGGCTCGTTTGGCACGCGGCTCACTCGGGGCACGGTCCGATCGGCATAGCTCTCCTCACGCGGTTCGATCGGTGCGCTTCTCCACCCGCGAGCCACAAATGTGCCTGAAATGTATCGGCTGCGCAGCAAAAAGCCCGTTCGTGCCACAAGTGGCTTTAAAATGTATCTTGAAATCCGATCCGGAACGAATCCGTGCCACATTCCCCTTTGAAATGCACGAAAAGCTACATCGACAAGGTCAAAAATGACCTTCTGAAGGGCGAAATTTATGCGCAATAGATACATTTCAAAGGGAAATGTGGCAGTCGACCTCGGCCTCGAACCCGCCCCAAAACACCAGCGGACCCGCCACAATGACGGGTCCGCCAAGAAAAGATGCCGCACGCACACAACATCCGGAATCAGTTACGTGCGGCATGCGGTTGATTGCAGCGTTCTTGCCTATCGCCGAACTTAACGCACGGGACAGGGTCCCCGAATTGTTCCGCGGTTTTCGCTTCTCGCTTGCCTGCAACCGAGCTTACTGCTGAGGGTAGAATCCGCTCGGAACTTCGTTCAAGTTGATCATGATGTTCTTGGTCTGGCAGTAATGCTCCAGCATGACCTTGTGGGTTTCACGACCGATGCCCGACTGCTTGTAGCCACCGAAGGGCGATCCCGAGGGGATCTGGTTGTAGGTGTTCACCCACATACGACCGGTCTGGATACCCTGAGCTACACGGAACGCACGGTTGATATCGCGCGTCCACACAGCGCCGCCAAGACCATAAACCGAATCGTTAGCCATATCGATGACCTCTTGTTCGTCCTTAAACTTGATGACCACTGCCACAGGGCCGAAGATCTCTTCCTGAGCGCAACGGCACGAGTTGTTGGGTACCTCAATGAGCGTCGGCTTCAGGAACGCACCCTTGCCAAGTTCGCCTTCGGTGGCACGCTCGCCGCCGCACAGAACCTTGCCGCCTTCCTGCTTGGCGATTTCGATGTAGTCCAGGATCTTGTTCATCTGGCGCTCATCGATCTGGCTTCCCATCTGAGTATCATCCTCCCAGGGAAGACCGACCTTCACCTTATTGAAGGCATCAACGGCATCCTTGACGAACTGACCGTAGACGTCTTCGTGAACGAAGATTCGGCTACCAGCGCAGCACACTTGACCTTGATTGAACAGAATACCCAGCTGAACACCGTCGATGACCATATCCCACTGTGCATCGGGGAACACGATGTTGGCCGATTTGCCGCCCAATTCGAGCGTTGCGGGAATGAGGCGATCAGCTGCCGCACGAGCGACATCGCGTCCCACTTCGGTCGAGCCGGTGAATGCAAGCTTCGAGAGGCGCTGGTTCTCGAGCAGGTATTGGCCCGACTTGGAACCGCGGCCGGTGATTACGTTGAACACACCAGCGGGAATAACATCCTGGGTGAGCTTGGCGAATTCGAGTACCGACAAACTGGTGGTGGAAGAAGGCTTGAACACCGTGCAGTCGCCTGCGGCAAGCACCGGAGCCAACTTCCATGCCGCCATGAGGAACGGGAAGTTCCAAGGTACGATCTGGCCAACTACGCCGATGGGCTCATGCAACACCAGCGACATCATGTTGCCCGAAAGCATATCAGCCTCGCCGGTGTCAGCCAAAAGAACGCCCGCGAAATAGCGGAAGTGATCGACCGAAAACGCGATGTCGATCGCACGGGTTTCACGAATGGGCTTGCCGTTGTCGATGGTTTCGAGCAGGGCGAGCTTTTCAGCGTTTTCTTCGATGATATCGGCCACCTTGTTCAAAATGATGGCGCGCTGAGCCTTGTCGGTCTTGCCCCAGGTTTCGAACGCCTTCCATGCAGCATCTACCGCACGATCAACGTCTTCGCGCGTTGCATCGGCAATGGTCGAAAGCTTCTCTCCATTTGCCGGGCAAAACGAATCGAGCGTTGCCCCATCGGAGGCATCGACCCATTCGCCGCCGATATAGAGCTTGTAAGATTCTTGAGCTGGATTGTTCATAATGAAATCCTTTCCTAAGAGGATGTATTACCAACGAGATCGTCGATACCCAATCGCCCTAGAAGTCCACCTCAGTGCCGTAATATACGCACGTGAACAGGCGTTCCATGGTCGCGGCATCGATAGGACGAGGGTTGGAAGGCGTGCAGGCATCTTCGATAGCGTGAGCGGAGAACGTTGCCACTTTTTCCTTGAACTCATCTTCGATAACGCCCAGGTCAGCAAGCGTGCCAGGGATGTTCATATACGCATTCAGACCCTTCACGAAATCAATGAGCGCTTCTACGGAAGGTTCAAGACCTAAAGAAGCTGCGATCGAGCCATAGCGAACCGCCGTTTCAGGATCAGCCGAGTTGTACTTGATCACGTAAGGAAGATAGAGGGCGTTGGCCAAGCCGTGAGCGATGTGCCCCGTTGAGAACACCGCACCCGTTTTATGAGCCATGGAATGGACGATGCCCAACAATGCATTCGAGAACGCCATGCCGGCCATGCACTGACCGTAGTGCATCTTTTCACGCGCGACCATATCGCCATCGTAGGACTTGCGCAGGTACTGATTCACGAACGCGATAGCCTTCATGGCAAGCGGATCGGTGAAATCGCAGTGCGCGGTAGAGGTGTAGGCTTCGATAGCGTGGGTCAGTGCATCCATGCCGGTGTATGCGACCAACTTCTGAGGCATGGTCGCCGGTAGTTCGGGATCGACGATAGCCACGTCAGGCGTAATGTTGAAGTCGGCCAAGGGGTACTTGATGCCCTTTTCGTAGTCGGTGATTACCGAGAACGCCGTTACTTCAGTTGCCGTGCCGGACGTGGAAGAGATTGCGCAGAACTTGGCCTTCTGGCGCAGGTCGGGGAAGCTGAACGGGGTGATCAGCTGCTCGAGCGTGCACTCGGGGTACTCGTAGAACACCCACATGGCCTTTGCGGCATCAATAGGAGAGCCGCCGCCCATCGCCACGATCCAGTCGGGCTGCACTTCGCGCATCGTTTGAGCGCCACGCATGACGGTCTCAACGGAAGGATCGGGCTCGACGCCTTCAATGAGCGCAGTCTCAATGCCTGCCTGCTTCAGGTAATCAACAGCACGATCAACGAATCCACCGCGCTTCATCGAGCCGCCACCTAAGACCAGCACTGCGCGCTGCCCCTTGAATGTAGCCAAACTCGCAAGAGCGTCTTTACCCCAGTAAATATCGCGAGGGAGAGTGAATCGGGCCATTGTTACCTCCTAATTGAGTATCTTTCTTTCTCGTTTCATAGCGATTCGCGGTTATTCGCTAGACCGCGCGATTCCCTTGAGAGTCCGAAGGGACTGCCGATCAAATCGCTTGAGACGATTCCCGTCTTACCCCCGTATAAATATCCGAATGTTTCGAATTGATTAACGAACGAAAAAAAGCCCTTTGTCGGTGGAAAAAGCCAAAACTGGCCTGATTGAATATTCTTAATTTTGATACCAGAATGAGGTCTGTTCGCTGCCGCTGGCCTTACCATCTCCCCACCCCATGAACACTATGGCATGATTAAAGATGTACGTTCTTGCAATAACGAAGAGACCAGATATGACTGCTTCCCTTACTTATGACATAGGATCTCGCGGAGCGCTCCCCTTGTATGAGTTCCTTTATCAGAGCATCCGCAACGATATTCTGGAAGGACGGCTGATCCCTGGCGAAAAGCTGCCTTCAAAACGCACGCTTTCCCGATCGCTCGGCGTAAGCATCTCCACCATAGAGAACGCCTTTCGTCAGCTGGTTCTTGAAGGCTATCTTGAATCGCGGCAGCGCAGCGGTCATTACGTTCAGGACGTGGGTGATCTTCCCTTCGCGCCCAAAACAAAGGGTCCCGAGCCAAGCAACGGAACCGACGCCGACGGAATGCCCGCCGCACCTAATAGCGCAAGCAACGCAGGCAGAACAGATTTCGACACCATCGATCCACTCGGCGAACCGATCGACGAATCGGGCACCACCCTCAAGGCGAATCGCACCGGCTTTCAAGAGTTCCCCCTTGCCACCTGGTTCAAGCTCATGCGCAAGGTCATTGCCGAGAACCCGCCCGACCTCTTCGATACCGTTCCGTATAACGGGCTGCCCGTTCTGCGCAACGCCATTGCGCGCTACCTGCTGCGTAGCCGCGGCATGAAGGTGTCGCCCGCAAATATCATCATCGGCGCGGGTACCGAATACCTGTACGGCCGCATCTTGCAGCTGCTTTCCCCCAACACGTTGTTCGCATTCGAGAACCCGGGGTACCACAAGCTAGCTCACATCGCCGACAACCAGCGCATATCCTGGACCTTCTGTAACGTCGATTCCCAAGGGCTGAACGTTGAAAGCCTTCGGGCGCTCAAGGCGGATGCCGTACATATTTCACCAGCGAATAATTTCCCTTCGGGAATCACGATGCCCGTCGCCCGTCGCAGGGAACTGCTGCGCTGGGCGTACGAAAAGCCGGAACGGCTCATCATTGAAGACGATTACGATAGCGAACTGCGTTATACCGGCAACATCATGTTGCCGCTCTTCGCCAGCGATACCCACGAGCGCGTGATCTACCTCAACACGTTCTCTAAAACCCTGATGCCCAGCTTGCGCATCAGCTACATGATTTTGCCGGACGCGCTGCTAGAGCGGTATCGCGACACCATGAGCTTCTATTCATGCACGGTATCTGGATTCGAGCAGCGCACCTTGGCTAAGTTCATTGATGAGGGTTATCTAGAACGGCACATTGTTCGCCTGCGCAACCATTACCGCAAACAACGCAAGGCGGTCATGCAGGCCATCCGCAGTTCCCGGCTGAACGAAAAATGCCGCATCATTGAGAACAACGCGGGGACGCATTTTCTCCTGTACGTTGAAACCAAGATGATGCCCAGCGAAATCAAGCGAGCCGCGCAGCAGAACGATCTTGAATTAGCCCTCCTGTCGGATTACTCCTTTAAGAGCTATCCCATCGCGGAAAAGATCGTCGTCGTGAACTATGCGAGCTTGTCCGACGATAACGTAGCTGAAACGGTCGAAAAGCTCGCACAGGTATTTTCTGATTAGCGTGCGGGGATGGGCAGGGCGCCGCGGGCTGGTCGGACGCTCGGGTTGGCGGGCGTCAGTTATTTGCTGGCATGCGTCAGTTATTGCGGAGTTAGTTATCGCGGACCAAGCGCTTGAACAGCAACGCGAATATCACCACGCCTGCCACGATCCACACGAGCGTAACACTCAAAGGAAGCAACGCGTCGTTGGTGAAAAGCTGACCTCGGACCATCAGATCCACAAGCGAATTCATGCCTCCTGTCGGCAGCCACTTCACCACGTTGGAAATCGCTTCATCATACATGCCGAACATGGGAGCCATGGCAATGAGGATAACCGGCACCGAATACAGCCCCGCGGTCATCTGATCGCGGGCAGCCAAGCCTAGCACCAGCGAAAGCAACACGATCGGAAGCGCACCTAATACGCAGAGCGCAAGATACATTGGCAAAAGAGAAGTGCCGTCCACACCTATGACGAAAAAGCACACAGCAGCCACGGCAAGCGTTGCCACCATGGAGACCAAAGCACGCGAGGCGATGATCTGACCAGCGCTCACATTGGCGAGCATAAGGGTGCGCAGCGTGTGCTTCTCCTTTTCTTCAGCAATGCCGTACACGATGACCATTCCCACGACCATACCTATAGAAATACAGAGAGCCGAAGACATCTGGAACGATGAAAGAACAGCGCTCAGCTCGTTCGCAGCGGCATCACCCACTGTTCCAGCCGACATCGAGGCCTGAGCATCTCCCATCATGAATCGGTACAACACCGCGAAGCCAATGGGAAGAACAAGGCAGATCATCATGCTGGGATTCTTGAACAGATCGATAAGATCCTTTTGGCACAGAACGCCGATTTTGCGCATCGTGGTATTCATTTAAAACTCCCTTCCCGTCAGGTCGAGAAATACTTCTTCAAGGTTCGGTTCATCCGAATGAATCGAAAGACATTCGTTCGCGCAAAGCAGTTCGGCGATCAATGCGGCACCCGCTTCATCTTTTGTGGTCACTATAGTACCGCGCGTCTTCGTTCTGATAGTCACTCGATTGCGTGCATGCGCGAGCTTCAGCGACTCGGGCGTATCGCTTGCCACAATATGACCCTCATTCAAAATGGCGATACGATCGCATACGCTATCGGCTTCGGTCATGTCATGTGTGGTAAGAAAGATGGTCGTGCCCGCCGCCTTCAGTTCCGCCAGCATTCTGTGAACTTCGGCACGCGCCGCCGGGTCGAGGCCGCTCGTAGGTTCGTCAAGAAAGAGCAGCTCCGGCGAATGAATGAGCGCCGCAAGGAGAGCTGCACGCTGGCGCATTCCCTTGGAACAGTTCTTTATCAGCGTTTTAGAATCGCGGTCGAGCGCCATTCGCTCAAGCAGCTCAGCGATCTGTTTATCGGACGCCCCGCGTACCTTCGCGTAGAACCGCAGGTTCTCCTCGATCGACATCCTTTCGTATAGCGCACTGGTATCCGACAGAATTCCGATGCGCCCATAATCGCCATCACTCGCGCACTCGATCGGATTACCGAACAGATGGATACTTCCCGCCTCTTTTCGCAATTGACGAGTAAGCAGTTTAATGGTGGTCGTTTTGCCGGCACCCGATGGCCCCAAGAAGCCGAATGCTTCTGCCTGCGAAACCGAGAACGTCAGATCATTAAGAACTCGTTTTCGATCGGCCCCCATCTTTCCACTTGTCTTGAACGAAAGGCAAACGCCTTCCATTGCTAGAACTGTTTTGGACATTACCATCCTCCTGAATCGTTTTATGGACGTTATCACCGAAGATCTTCCCGTTTGGGCGGCCCATTAATCTCCCATCGCGATCTCGCGCATGCAACATCCGTCACAACGCCAGTGAACCATCTCGCCTGATGCGACACCATAGATCAACTACGCGCGGAGCAGGCCTTTTTACGAAAGGAGCATAGGAGACCACGACAGGAGCACGCGCCCCCTGCAGAACAACGACCGCAGAAGGGCAAGTGCGCTATGATACGATGCGACTCCTATCCGATCAGCGAAGGAACCGCACATGTCCGAATCGGCATCTGATTACGACTCCATCGAAGACCTGCTTAACGAACAAGGTAATAAGAGCATTCATATCGAATGCCGCAACGCTACCAGCCGCAAGGCCATCAATACGGTACGCACCATCTATCAGCATCGCCGTTGTGCGTTCTTCCTCGAATCAGACAATGGCTTCGGGCGCGATACGGTTCGCTCGTATCTTGTCTTCTTTTCGCGTTTAGCGGGAAGCGTCATCACCGCCGCCGAAGCGATGAAACGATTCGACATAGCGTCTCTTTCCCGCACCCCCATAAGAAAACTCACACGCGAACAACGCGCATTGGTGAATTTCGCCCGCTTGTTCTTATTCGAGCCAGAAGTGGTGTTCTGCGAGCGCCCCTTGGCGAATCTAGAAGCCCACGCGCGATCCCTCGTTCTGAATTGGATAGCGAACGAGACCGATCGCGGCACCATCTTCATTTCGGTCGGCGAACCGCTGCGTGAAGCTCTGCTCATGCCTGGCGACGCCTGGTGGGAAGAAGAGGGGCGCTTCTTTCCCGCTCAAACCGACGACGGATCTTCTGCCGGTTCTTCCGACGCCGAGAATTCCAACAGCGAAGTGGTCTTCGCGGGAGACGAGGTGCGCGTATGCAAGGTGCAGGCGAAGACGGAAGGCTCGACTCTGCTTTTCGACCCCCGAGAGATCGACTTCATTGAAAGCATCAACCGCCAGAACTTCGTTTCAGTGCGCGGCGAGCTCTACCAAACGCCTTCGACCTTAGACGAACTTGAATCCGAGCTGGCTTATTTCGGGTTCTTCCGCTGCCACCGCTCCTACATCGTCAATGTGCAGCGCATTGCGAAGATCGAGCGCTTCACGCGCAATTCGTTCAACCTGACCCTATCGGATGCGGCGCACAGCTCCATCCCGTTGGCAAAAGGGCGCGCCGAAGAAATGCGAGCGACCCTGGGAATGAAATAACGTGAGAGCACTTTGCATTCGAAATATCGTCGTGGTCACCCTGCATGAGCTACGCTCTCTTATGGTCAACCCGTCAATGCTCGCAACGCTTTTCATGTTGCTTGCGTTCGGTGGGCTGTTCTCGTTCCTGGGTTTCTTCCGCTGGTTCGCTACGCCATTTCTCTGCCAGCTGGCTATTTGCAGCGTGGGCTTCATCGGTACGATCTGCACTGCTGCCGAAGAACGAGAGCAAGGCGTTTTCATCACGTTGTCGTACGCGGGTCTATCGCCTCTACAACTGGCAATAGGAAAGACCGTGGCCTGCATAGTGTTAGCAGAAGCGGTATCTTTCATTTGCGCATATCTCATAGAGGTGAATGTGCTTGCTGCAGCAATGGTGGCTGCATGCATGGCAACGAACACGGTTCCCGTTGCACTTTTTTCAGTCGCGGTCGGCCTTCATCTGAACGACCAGCAACGTGCATCGTCCTGGGGCGCCGTTCCCCTTATCCTAGGCATATTGGCCCCTGCCGGAAAAATGCTCTGGGGCATATCGTTCTGGTTCCTGCCCCTTGGCGCCGCCTCGGAACTGGTAGACGTATTTCAGCACAACGGCACCGCGGCGATCGACCCCGCGATCACCGTACTGGTCGCTCTTTTATACGCGACCATATGTGGCATTGGGCTGTGCCTAAGCATCAAACGATTCGAACGGACAGATCCCGCGCGTCTTCACTAGCGCACCTTCACCAGAGCGTCTTCGCTAAAGTTTTGCCAACACGCCTTTGCTAGGGCACCTTCGCTAGAGCGCTTTTTTCAACACGTCCCGCTAGAGCGTCTTCTCTAAAGCGCCGTTCCCTTCTTGGGTACGAAGAACTCGTCTTTGAGCGAGCCTTCCAGCGTAAGGAGCTGGATCTTCTTATCAATGCCGCCTGCATACCCGGTAAGGCTCCCGTTCGATCCGACCACTCGATGACAAGGCACGATGATCGATATAGGGTTGCGACCCACCGCGCCGCCGACCGCCTGCGCAGCCATGCGGGCAATGCCGCGCTTCTTCGCAAGCTGTTGAGCGATGGCACCGTATGTCACGGTTTCGCCATACGGAATAGTGCACAAGATCTCCCACGCTTCCTTCTGAAATGGAGTTCCCTCAAAGCGAAGAGGAACCGGAACCGAGGGAATTTCGCCAGCAAAATACTGATCGAGCCATACCTTCGCCTGAACAATTGGCGCAGTTTCCTGCTCGATGTGATCTTCGTCCAAATTAAGACCGAAATATTTTTGGCGGCCGAACCAAAGGCCTGTAAGAGCATCCGCGTCCGACGCCAAGACAATGACGCCGAAAGGCGAAAGATACGTTGAGGTATACTGCATGATCGCTCTTCTCCTGACTAGCGGCTGCCAATTTAACCCATTGTATCCGAGCGGTTCCGAACACGTACTCCTCATAGACAATTCGCACACCGCGCCGTAGCATGACAAGCAAGAATCCTTCTCTCTCAAAGGAGCTGCCATGGAATTCACTGACGTTATCAAAGAACGCTACGCTTGCAAGAAATACGATGGCCGCATGATCAGCGAAGAGCAACTGAACGCCATCCTCGAAGCAGGGCGCCTTGCCCCCACCGCGAAGAACCTCCAAGAGCAGCACATCTACGTGGTGCGCTCCGAAGAAGGTCTGGCGAAGATCGATGCCGTAACGCCTTGCCGCTATGGCGCCCCCGTGGTGCTGATGGTGACGTTCGACAAAGAGAACGTATTCGTCTATCCCGGCGAAGAGCGCGATTCCGGCATTGAAGATGCGAGCATCGTGGCCACGCACCTTATGCTTGCAGCTACGAGCGTTGGCGTGAACAATTGCTGGATCAATCTTTTTGACCCTACTGCCACCGCAAAGGAATTCGGACTCCCCGAAAACGAAGAGATCCTCATGCTGCTTGACCTGGGCTATGCCGCCGAAAGCGCGGGTCCCCTAAAGAACCATTTTTCGCGCAAGCCGCTAGAGGAAACGGTGAGCTATCTGTAGGAGAGCAGCGATCCATCGATTGATGGTCGCTAGCGGAACCTTGTGAAGGCGACGGTGGACCGTCGCCTTCGCCATTTCCACCCGTGCGCCACAAATGTGCTTGAAATGTATCTGCTGCACAGCAAAAAGCCTGTTCATGCCACAAATGGCTTTAAAATGTATCTCGAAATCCGCTTCTAGACGAACCCGCACCACATTTCCCCTTGAAATGCATGAAGCTCTGTATCGAAGAGGTGCGATAATGGCCTTTTAAAGGGCCTGTTTATGCGCAACGGATACATTTCAAAGGGAAATGTGGCAGTCAGCCCCGCCCCATGCGGAAAGCAGCCCACTATTCTCCGAACAATCCCGCGAGTATCTCGGCAAACTCTGCCGTCATCGGGCGCTCGTGAGCGCGAAGCCAAAACGCATAGTAGTCAATGTGGGCATGCTCAAGCGTCCCTGAGCCATCAGGCGTTGCCTCCATTAATGGAATCCTGCGAATCACCGTGCCGGTTGGTCCAATTTCATCTCTTGCTCCAACTGGCAAAAACCCTCTATTACCTGCCACCATAAACCGCGCTTGCTCTAATGTATCTGCCCTCAAGAAAGCACAATCGAAATTGAGCCGATCGCGATAATGCTCCTGCTCAATATGCTCCTGCTCGGGTGTGGTCACTATAATGCAAGTCTCCCCCGAAAGCCGAGTCGCCGCAACCTCATCCAACTCCACAAGAGCGCTTGCCTCCGATACCTCAATATAGCTCCAGCTACGCATAAGATAACGATTGCAAAAATCATCTGACAACGCACGACGACGATCATTGAAGGCAAGATCTATCTCCCCGGAAAGCATCTTTCGGTAAAGGTCATCATGCGAACCAGGCACCGCTTTCACTTCAATGTTCGGATGGCGACGCGTAAATGCTGCGATCGCACCAGCGACTTCCCAGCCATCGTAGCGATTGAGATAGCCAACGGTTAAACTGCGCGGCAGTCCAAACGCAATATCCTCAACCTCGCATCGAAGCCGATAGGACTCATCAAGAAGAACCCGACCTCGGCGCGCAAGATACTCGCCGGCTGGCGTAAGAGAAAAACCACGACCTTTTCGTTCGATCAGTTGACAGTCGAACTCGGCCTCTAAAGATTTAATTTGCTGCGATATAGCCGATTGGGACACGAAGCAGTCCTCAGCAGCACGCGTAAAACTCCCCCGCTCTGCAACAGCACAAAAATATTCAAGTTGGCGAAACATTCCAGCTCCCTCTCGAACGTGCATTTATAAGTTAATCTTATTTCATTTCAGATGAATTCAAATTGCTCATTAGCTTTACTTACTCAAAGATAAACAAAATCAACTAAACATCCAAAGAGAGGAGCTCCATGAAAAACGTCATGATTCTTGCTGGCGCCGGGCAAATCGGTATGGCCATTGCTCGCCGCACAGGCTACAACGTGAAGATAGTCATTGGAGACAAAAAGCTCACCAACGCTCAAGCCGTCTCCAAAACAATGAATGAAGCGGGTTTTGATACCGAAACATACGAGATGGATCTTGCGGACCGCACGAGCGTACATGAGTTCATAACGCACGCCGCATCACTTGGTCCAGTTAAGGCGCTCGTGAATGCCGCAGGGGTCTCCCCCAGTCAAGCCCCTATTGAATCCATCCTTGCCATAGACCTCTACGGTACTGCAATGCTCCTTGAAGAAACAAGAAATGTCATCGAACCAGGGGGTGTAGGCATTGTTATCTCCAGTCAGTCCGGTAAACGCATGGGTGCACTTACCACCCACCAAGACGAACTTTTGGCAACTACTCCCGCCGAAGAACTGCTGAACCTTGAAATGCTGCAACCCGCCAACGTACACGACACCCTTCATGCCTATCAGCTGGCAAAGCGCTGCAATGAAAAACGGGTTATGGCCGAAGCGGTACACTGGGGCGAACGCGGAGCGCGAATCAACTCGATCAGCCCCGGCATCATCGTAACTCCGCTTGCCCTTGATGAATTCAACGGACCACGCGGCGATTTTTACATGAACATGTTCGCAAAGGCCCCTGCAGGACGGCCCGGCACAGCCGACGAAGTAGCCAACGTCGCCGAACTACTCATGAGCGAACGCGGGGCGTTCATCACCGGCACGGACGTTCTTATTGATGGAGGCGCCACAGCAAGCTACTACTACGGCCCACTCAAACCCGAAGTCTAACGAACAAGCAACCACCAAGCGCAAAACAGCGCCCGTCTCAATAATCCTTCACTATTCCAGCGATGCGACCACTCTGTTTATATCTGCATCTATCAGAATGCTGCGCTCGGAGATTCGGCTAGGCGCATGCGCTTCTCCTAAGTTCAGGCACACATACGTGCTGTTCGCATTCTGAGCAACCGCACGCCAAAACGGATATTTGATGATGACGGGCGTATTGCCACCCACGCCGAGCTCCAGGTAAAGCACTCGCCCGTCGATGTACCGCTCACAAAAATCAGAATAGCGGCGCGCGGCCTCGTGCCACCCACACGGTTCACAAAAGTTGTTGTCTACACGCAGATTGGGCACCATAAAAGATCCGCAACGGGGACACACTGGCACAAGTTCGCTCGGCACACGCATATTACGCTGCCTTTCCACCATTTCATACACAAGCGCTTCATTGCGAACGACCTCATTCGAGCAATTGTTCACACACTGCAACAACCCGTAATCCCCTTGCGTATAAAACAGGCGCTGTTTATCGAAGCCCGCAAGCTGAAACTGATGATCGACGTTCGTAGTCAACACGAAATAGCTCTTATCTTGCAGCAACTCGAGCAACCGAAGGTAGAGCTCTGCAGGCCCCGCATCATAACGGTTGAGTTTGATATGCCGGCTCCACCAAGCCCAATACGTTTCCAGGTCTGGAAATGGGTAAAAGCCACCCGAATACATATCGGCAATGCCGAAGCGATCTTGAAAGTCAGCGAAGTTTCTGGCAAAGCGCTTACCCGAATACCCAAGCCCCGCCGCAGTTGACAATCCGGCTCCCGCACCAACAATGATCGCACTGCAGCTTTCGAGCTGATATTTCAGCTCTCGGGCCGCCTCATAAAGAGGCGCTTCGCTTCCACGAACAAGAGCACCCTCTTTTTTCGCGTGAACATATCCTCCGCCATAAAACGCATTATCCGAATAAAAGGCCACTATAGAGCTCCTCGTCAACAGGTTCAAAAACGTTGAACACGACATGCTTGTCTGATTGGTTCTTATCAAGCCAATCCTGAACGGTGCTCACCGCGATCTTCGCCGCTTCATCCTGAGGGAACCCGAAAACCCCCGTGCTGATACAGCAAAAGGCGATGCTTTTTGCCCCGATCGACTCTGCCGCTTCCAGGCAGCTTCGATAACAGCTTGCCAACAAAGCGCGATGCTCGTCGCTGGGATCCCCATTGGCAATAGGACCCACGGTATGGATAACCCACTTGGAAGGAAGATTGAATGCAGGCGTCACCTTCGCCATGCCCGTTGGCTCCAAGTACCCCTGCTCGCGCATGATGCGCGCACATTCGGCACGCAGCTGCACACCGGCGAAAGAGTGGATCGCGTTGTCGATGCAATAATGCCTTGGCACCCAACAACCCAACAGCCGAGAATTGGCAGCATTAACGATAGCATCGATGCGAAGCGTGGTGATATCACCGCACCAAAGGGCCAAACGGTCATCCAGGGGTGCGCGCAACAGCTCGGAAGAATCGGTTATTCCCGTATGCTCAATGCGCTCTTTGAGCATACGATCCTGAGCAGTAAGAAACCTTTGATCAACAGGATCTGGCTCACGAACGTTGACTAGATCGCGGTACGCATTGAAAAGCGCTTGCGCGTCATCAGCTGATTCACGCACCATCTTCTGCGCGACATCAGCTCCGAACCGTTCAGTTGCCAGATATTCGACGCAATAACGTAAGTCATCCACTACTTGCATGTTCACTCCTTCGTAACCGCTTCATAGGGGGCTTCGCTCCAAGACGAAACCCCCTAGCAAAACGAACGAACCGTTCGACCTCCACCGACAACAGCGCCTTTGCAGTCTTGACTGCTTTTCGTTAGCGTTATCCAGCGGTGTCGGCGGTGCCCTTCCTTACGGCTAAGCGCAGCGTTGTACGTGCCCCTACTTGCGCACGACAGAGATGCGCTGCTGAATGTGATCGCCGTTCTGGATCTCATCCGCCATAGCTATCGCATAGTCAGCATAACTGATAACAGGACCTTCGGATCCAACCATGAGCTCTTCGCCGCCAAGCTGGTATTCGCCCGTACGCTCGCCCTCTGCCTGGAAATCGGCTGCGGGACTGATGTAGGTCCACTTAACATCATTGCGCTTGCGAAGTTCATTCAATGCCTTTTGCATAGCAGACGCCACAGGCTGATACGCTTCAGGGAAATCAGGAGTTTGGTTGAGCGTCGTAGTGTGATCGGAATCAACATACAGGCTACCTGCGCCGCCAACAACCAGAAGCCTGGTTTCAGTTCCCGAAAGAACGCTGCATAAATGAGCGAGCGTAGTGGAATGCTGGTCAAGCGTTTCGGGGGTCCATGCACCGAATGCATCTACCACCGCGTCGAATCCTACAAGATCATCTTTGGTCAGCTCCATGATTCCCTTTTGAATGGAACCCTGTGCATCGGTTTCGTTAGCCTTACGCGTGATGGCGGTCACGTCTTCACCGCGCACAACAAGCTCGTTCGCAATAAGACGTCCTGCCTTGCCATTAGCTGCAACTACTGCGATTTTCATAACCTTCCTTTCGTTAGTGGGCTATAGCGCCCGTTGCCTTGGTATGGCACATAGACTAGAATTAACGCTATCAGAATGTAAGTAGGCACAATATTGTGCTATAGGTACTAAAAAGTAACTATTGACTTTATTCAGGGGTTTTTATGAGCACATCAAACATCAACTATTCCGAATACCGCAATGATGAAACCCCTCTTCGTGCAAGCCTTCCCGCATGCCCCGTAGAAACATGCGTTTCACTGATTGGAAGTAAATGGCGGCTGCTCATCATGCGTGATCTGCTTCTGAATGGGTCCATGCGCTTCAAGGAGCTCCAGCGCTCGATCGGGGGCGTGTCCCAAAAGGTCCTCACCAGCAATCTGCGCGACATGGAAGAAGCAGGGCTTATCATCCGCCGCGTGTACGCAGAGGTTCCGCCACGAGTCGAATATTCCCTCACCAAAACCGGAGAAAGCCTGAAACCCATCATGGATGCTATGTGGACATGGGGCGAAAGCTACCAGGCGAACGCGCGCTAGCATCCAGCGGAGCATTGAAGCATTCATCCGTACAGAAGGCTAAAGCCAACAAGGCCTTCGAAGGACAGCCAGGAAAAACTTCAAAGCTCCGAATTCCACGAACACACATCTAGCACCAAAAAATTCAACGCAGACAGAAAAAGAACAGCGAGTAAACCTCGCTGTTCTTTTTTAGTGCAAACCCCAACGAAAAGCTCTTCTCGAAAAGCACCCTTAAGAGCTCCTCTCTATCAAGACCAAACCGCAAAGTTCGGTCCGCTCTTCAGGCCCTCTTTCCCTTTTTAGTATGTAAGTTCCATGACATAATCCCAGCTCTGTCGCTCTCCATATGTATGGAGTATATTATTGCATACTTATACTCATTTTCATTTCTTAATTCGAAAAGGAGGAAATTAGTTATGGAAAGAAAAATGATGTTCGTCGGCACATGCTTGCTGGCACTGATCGTCGCTCTCGCGATCTGCGTGCCAGCTGCTTTTGCTGATGAACCAGCAACTAAGGCGTCTGAGGCATCCGAGGCCGGCCCTTCAGCGGCACTTGCCACTGAGGCTTCACCCTCTGTCGCCAACGAACCGACCACGAAATCCGTAGAGGGAACAAGGGGCAGCGGTACTGCTGCACCGAACGAGGAAACCTATTCTGTCAGCTACCAGTTCCAGAACGTGCCAGCGTATCGACCCCTCCCTCAGGAGATCAAGGATATGCTTCCCGTTATGAAAAGCGGTGTAGCGAATGGCACGAAGGTCATTCCGCCAACCTTGGCTCTCACTAAGGTGAGGGCGAATAATGGCATTTGGCACTTCAAGGGTTGGGATAAATCCGAAACAACGGTGAATGGCAAGAACGTGACCTTTACGGGAAAGTGGGCTCTTGATCAGTACAAGGCACTATTCGCCTCATACTCTTTCGTTCCGTCTATCGTAAGCCAAAAAGCCGGCTACACTACGTTACCGGTAGAGGTGCTTGATCTGCTTCCTCCCCCGTCCACGGGCTTGAAAAATGGCGATATCCTCAATCATCCCCAACCAGAAAAGACAGAAGTCGAAGTCGATGGTGGTAAGTGGGTATTCAACGGGTGGCCTGCAGGAAACACTCAAACCGTGCAGGGCAACACACTCACCACGGGAGCATGGACCTTTGTAAAGACCGCGCCCGTACCAAAAGCCGACCGTGTTGACCTGGCCGTTCACCTCAATGTCAACGGAAAGCGAACATACCCCACCGCTGAAATGCTTAACAAAATGAAGCCTGCTCTTATTGCCTCCGATGGAACGCGAGTAGAACCCGTCGGAATCGCGAGCAATGGCTTCATTTTTAATTTCAAAGACGTCCCTGAAGGAGAATACACTCTCGAATTCTCAATGCTACAAGGGTATCGCTTCCTAGCTGGCGATACCGCATCAATGGGCGCCTATATTAATTCAGGCGATAAGATAAAGGTGGCAGCCGGAACGGTCGCCCAGAACTTCTACACCCAGCTTGAACTGATTCCCATAGCACCGGACACCGGCGATCAGAACGTTGATCAGGGCAATCAGCTGAAGCCGGAAACCCCTTCAGTACAAAATCCACAGGCACAGTCCAACAACACGAAGCAACTGATTAAAACCCAGGTGCAAATCAAGCATGCGAAATCGCTGCCCAAGACCGGAGACGATACCGGAACGGCCGTCATGGGATTGACGGGAGCCGCGGCAGTCGCAGGACTGACCCTGGCCCTAGCCGGATTGGTCCTCGCTAGAAGGAAGAGCCGTCGCTAACCTGGAAACGATCCAGCAAACCGATAGCCGATCCTGAAACCGCGAAGAGGCGCTCAGCCAATCGCCAGGCACCTCTTCCGTGCATTCGGACTCAATTTTCGCATCACAATATCAAATGCCTCACCAATGCCCTGCATTGGTGCTCTAAAAGAGGTGGATCTAAGTGCTACATACCCGCAATTCAACAATAAGAACCAGACTAGCCCAAGGTCTATTGACCCTTTTGCTGGGACTAGGGCTGATGAATGCAACATTGGCTTACGCCGATACTCCCGAAAAAGAAGACCCTAAAGTTCCAACCACAACTCAAGAAGTCACATTCGAAAGATGGGTGAGCAACACCAAGACCGACTACTCCTCAACTAATCACGGCATCCCAGCCGATGCAAAACAGGGTGAGTCGACCGTCTATCAACCCTCCGAGTTCTACTACTACCTGCACGTAAAACTGCCCAAACCGATCGTCGAGTACGAGAACATTCTTATCTCGGACCCATTAGATGACTGCCTGAAGATCGCCAACAGCTCAGGATTTGGCACAGGGGAATATCCCGCGTTCTTGGCAGTCAACCCGAACGAGCCCTCTCGCTTAACCTCGCTTGCTATTGATGGGCTCTTTCTAAGCGGCATGAATGAATACTTCTTCAAGACCGAATCCCTTAAAACCAATGGGGGCGCAACTAAAAAATTCAATACCGCCGTACAGTTCGACATGAAGAACTCAAAGGTGCTGCCGCTTTTGTCATACTCCGGAGCGAACGATCTAAAGGAATTCGTCTTCATGGTTCCCGTGTTCCCTCATAGCGTCACGGACATGCTTGCGAACGGCTACCACTACAAGGTCGATAGCGCCACGGGAAAATTCTACTTTGAAAGTAAGTCCACGCTGACCCTTGTAGAAAAGGATGGAAGCCAAACGCGCTACACGAATACGAGCAAGGAAAACTTCACCTACCCCGAACCATCCTTGAAGGTCATCGGCTCCGAAGGGAGCTCGTCTGACACATTCCTCGTCGATCCCGAAAGGAGAAATCAGATCTATACGCTTCGTGTCGAAGCTCCAATTCCAAAGGAATCGTATCTCTCATGGGCGATCAGCGATAATGACGGATTCTCAAAGTTTCCGGCAGTGCGCCTTGATGCATCACCGTATTTTGAAATAGTCGATGACCTTACAAAAGATAGCGACCAAATAGGCATCGTCAGGCATACTTTCAGCCAATTCAAGGACACGGAACTGACCAACAACGGCATCAGGTGGCTCTTCAATCAACCAGGTGAGCCCCGAGATGTGTCGGAACGAGGCAAGCCGTCCAAATTCGTCGGAACGGTAACCATAAAGCTTAAAGACGGGATATCTCTTGAAGAAGCGTTGCCAACGCTAAATGCCTATTATGAGCTTGGTGACAGATACAACAACGGGCAGAAAACCGAGTTCACGCCCCTCTATTCGTTCAAGTCCAACGACCTGCAGCCCACGCTGCCTCCTACCTATAGCGTAAGCTACTCGTTCGTCAGTGATTCGGCGGAATACGCCCTGCCCGACACGGTCTTGGCCCTACTGCCGAGCGACGATCAGACCTATCGCGAAGGGACGACCGTTACCCCTCGAACTCCCAGTAAAACCACTATTAAGACCTCAGAGGGCACTTGGACATTCAAGGGTTGGAATCCGAGCGAACAAACAATAGCAAAGGCGAATGTAGCCTTTGAGGGAACTTGGAGCTTCGAAAAACAAGAAAGCGAAAAGCCCGGCCCCTCAGACAATGGGAATGATTCGCCAAATGGAGGGTCGAACTCATCCGATGAGGCATCCAACCCATCAGACAAGGGGCAAAATTCATCAGACAAGGGAACTAGCTCGTCAGTCAAAAAATCCAAAACACCTCACACAGGTGATTTGCCTTACATGGAGCTGATTGCTTTCACGCTCATTCTCGGCAGCGCCGTGACTGCTGTTGCAGTACGGATGAGACTCCGAAAGATGAAATAACCCTACGCTGATCGTTGGCCGCAGGAGCTAGTGCGGCCAACGCGAAAAATCAGAGCCACTTTTGTAGTGCGGCTACCACGGAAAACCAAAGCCGCTTTCATGGCACAAAAAACCCGAGAGCCTTTCGTCTCTCGGGTTTTTAGGATAAAAAGCTCTGAAGCCTTTCGACTTCCGAGCTGCAAGTTTTTGGTCGCGGGGGCCGGATTTGAACCAACGACCTCCGGGTTATAAGCCCATATTCTAAAAAGTTGGTCTCGAATTGGTACTTTACAGTATACCACATAAAACCCCAGGTCAGCATGTGTTCTAGGTTGGTATTTACTAGCTCAAATTGGCCACCTGTTCGAGTAAAAGGGGCTCTCTTTATCAAGACAGATCGCCAGCCGAAGCACAATAAAGTCCATCGCGCCCGTCACCCGCAGCAACGCCTTAATCGGTGAAAGCTGTGACGGCAGTGGTCGATGAAGTCCCACACCACCGCAACCGTCACCACAAACTATGCTCTCGTAATGTTTAACAGCATCGTCGAAGGTCTGGGTTCGTTGAACAGTCCGAAAAGAAGATACCGGCTGGTTGGAACAAAATGGCCAACTGGAAAACTCACTTGGGAACTTACTTGGGAAACCGAGCTTCCTAAGTTCCTAAGTAAGTTCCCAAGTAGACGTCAGCACAAGCGCATCCCTAACCGTTCGGGTTCTCGCTCATGCAACTAGAGAAAGCGACCGGGGAACCCGCAACGTCATTAGCGCTTCCCTCGGCAGGCGGCAAAAAACCTCAATGCGCGAGCGATTACAGTCAGCAACCATGGACTATTCGAATCTCCGGGCAATTTCAGCAATTATCTCGTCATCCCCCATCACGTCAGCCCTTCGCCTCCAGGCAGCTTCATCTTCAAAGAACCCGTCAACTTGCCGATGATCATCGGGGTCGCCGTGTGCATCACCGGCGTCGTGATGGTGAACATCTCCCAAAGCGCCTCGTAAGACCCCGTGCGAATCGGGCAGACCAGGGAAAATCCCGCGACCCCACCTTGCTCCGCAACGCCGACCCCTCCTGGGCGACCGAAGGCAACTGAAGCACCCCCATCGCTCGATACGCAAAGGCGAAATCGCCATCCATCATTCTCTGAATTCACTATTGACAATACTAGTATTGTCATGTCACAATGCCCTTATTGGTAATACTAGTATCATCAAAGCCCCGATTCCAAGGAGGATACGATGGAGTACATGCAGTTTCTGGCGGACTTCCCGCTGCAGCTCATGGATGCGATGGATCTTCGCATCGAAAACTGGCCGCACTTTTTAGCCCTGGCGCTTTGCGGAACTTTCGGCTACCTGCTTTACGTGCAGGGCCTAAGAATCCTGCGACGCGAGAAAACCGATCCGTATCCGCTCTACATGCATTGCTGGATGATCACGATCGACTGCATCGGCACGGTAACATCGTGGGTCCTCATGCTCAAATACGACTTCTTCTGGTTCTTCACCCTGTTCGCGTTTTGCGTCCCCATTTGGGTCGTCATGGAAGCGTACAGCATCTACTTCGGCGTGAAATACGAGCGGGAGCGCCACTTCGGCGGCCTCACCAAGGGCGGCAAGGAGATCAGCGAAGGGACCGCATGGTTCTATGCCATCGGAATGGTCGTGCTGTGTGCAATCTTCAACCTCTACGCCATGTCGATGGTTGGCGGCATCGAAAACGGTGCATACTGGCTGTTCAACCCCTTCACGAACTATGTGTTCGCTCTCTGGACCTGGCGCTACTGGACCCATCGTGCCGCGGAATCGAACAGCCGCGAGGGCAATTCCATGGGACTCCAGATCATCATCACGATTCAGATCGCACTCATGTGGGTGCCGGGCCTCAGTTGGAACCTGTGCCTGACCGAGTTCTTCAATCAGCCTTGGTTCTACATCTGCGGCGCTGCGATGTCCGCACTTGCCATCTACAATCTCTGGCAGTGCGCGAAGCTCCCGAAGAAAGAAGGTCTTCTGCCGAACGGCAAGAAACCTATCTGGTAGAGGTAGAAGAATGCGTAACGGGGGCTTGAGCAACCAGTCCCTGTTGCTTTAAAATCGAAAGGCACGTTGTTTCGACCGTATCGGCAGCGTGCCTTGCCTATTTCGTATCTTTGTCTTTCGTAAGGTTGCAAATCCGTGGCTCTCCCAAAGAATCAGAAACTCATCAACGATATCGTAAACGCTTCCTGGCGACTGTTCTTGGAGAAGGGGTATAAGGATACAACCTACTCCGATATCGCCACCGCCTGCGGAGTCTCGAAGATCAGCGTGCAAAACAACTTTCCGCTCAAGAGCACGCTGGCAGCGGCGAACCTCGAGCGCCTGCGATTCTGCGCAGCCAAGGTGGAGCACGACGAGTTCCCCTCCGTCGAGGACGCTTTCTCCAAAATGTTTCTCTTGGGCCAAATCTACATCGCGGCTCTTCTCAGCAGCCAGGGCTCCCGCGCGTTTTTGGGTGACATTCTGGAAAGTCGGCTGCTCACCGAGGAGACGATTTCCAACGATTTCAGATGGTCGCTTAAGTACGCCTTCGGAACTGTAGAAGCAGCCCAGCCATCCAGCCAGCTCCGACAGGACCTCATCGTGGCAATGGGCGGCTTGTATGAGCTGATATATTTCAACCTTGCGTCCCATAAGCCGTTCGACATCGCGCAGCGCATGCAGCCCGGAATGACGGTCTTCGGCATGCAGTACGGCCTCGGCGAAAAAGAACGCAACGAAGTGTTCAAACAGTTCGCCCTCAATGATAAGAAGCTGCAAGAACTCGGCGGGAAGGCACTGAAGCTCGTCTCGCAGAGATAGGCAGCTCTCTCCGCACTCCGATCCCTCCGCTATCGACGGAGACAAACAATGACACAGAACTCGTAGCATAGCTATGCGTTTTGCTGATACTCGCTTGCGCTATTGACATTGTACTTGCACGTTTTGCGTATACATAATCGAATTATCCAAAACAGCGCCAAGTAACAACGAAGGTGATGGCAATGGCAAAGAATTTGGTTCTCTATTTCTCCGTGTACGGCACCGCGAAGAAGGCCGCGGAGGAGATTGCACGGTAAACGGGCGCCGACCTGGTAGAAATCGAGCCCGCAACCCCCTACGACAGCAACCGAGACCACTACGACAGCCTGGCCGCTCTGGCGAAGCGCGAGCACGACGAAGACGCACGCCCGGCCATCAGCGCGCACCCGCAGTCGCTCTCGGAGTTCAGCGTTCGACGAAAAGAGATGACATCTTTCAAATAATCAATCACTGCATCAGCCGAGACAGAAGCTTCGCTTCCATCAGCCAAGATCTCCCCAAAACCGTCCTCTTTCGTTGAAGTGCTTTCATTCACCACGCGTTCTCCCATTTCGTCATTGTGAACAATCCAAACAAAATCATAGCAATACAGAGGCTGAGACCCCCTATTCCTATCACGCGGTACGTACGATGGGAGTGATGGGTATCTCGGGCACAGCACGCCGCTATTGCTTCTTCTCAAACCCATCCTTCAATGATGCCGCTATCTTGCTACGCCACCGCTCGCGCGCCTTTGGAAGATCAGCCGAGTCGACAAGGTCTTCCATTTGCGATTCAACGTACTTGCGGGCTTCCGCGATGTTCAGGCCCCGACGCACCGCCCTCTCTATTGCCTGGTTCTCGGCGTCGTAAAGCTTATTGCTGACGATGCACGAGCACCTGTCAGAGCAGAACTTGCTTCCTTCACGTTTTCTTTGACCTGTGCTTTTGTTTGATCTTTTGTATTTGAAATAGCGACCGCATTCGGGATTGGTGCATTGCTTCCACGGCGCCTCATCCTGAACGTCCTCCAGTAATTGGGCGCAAAGCGCGGCCCCAAACGTACCCTCGACATAGCGGTTGTCCAAGAATCGCGGCTCATTTTCCTCGTAATAATTCGCCCGCAGTATTCCTCCAGAGACTTCCATCGACGTACGAAGACGCCCGTCAAAGACTTCCGCATTGACGAGATCACGACCCATCGATACCGCAGAAGCGCCTTCAACGGAGAATACACAACGCGAAACGAAATCCAGAGACTGGGACAACTGAAAGGAATACCAATTACTTGCCAAATGCTGCTTTCTCGCATTCGAAGTTGCCTCGTTGTCCATCGTCGCATGCAACATGTCGGACGATATGCGATCTCCCACCCCATTGAACTTCATATCGACTAGCGTTTCAGCATCGCCCCGTGAGGCATCGATAGCACAGATCGTCTCAACTGCACGTTTCATAGCTTTGATCGAAAGGGAGACTTCGTAAAAGGAAACTATTCCGCCCTCCCCAGGCTGCTTATCCTTACGTCTTACACGACGCGCATACTCAGACAAGGCAACAGCATTCGCAAATGAGCCTTGAACCAAATCAGGAAACTCGTAGGCAGAAGGATGGAGCGATTCGGTTTCCCGAAGACGCTCAACATACACATCCCAAATGGCATTGCAAAGATGCGAATAGGCTTGACTATCCCCTCGCCCCATCAACGTCGTCGCCCCTTCGAACTCTTCCGACGGAACCACGGCGTGTAGGTGCCGATAGGTGATAGCGCCCTCATCCGAAGCGTAACGGGCATCGAGAAATCTTTTCTGCGAAGAATACAGGGGGGGGCAAGAATCATCCCCCCGCCGCGGATAAAGGAGAGAACGCTGTCTGGCGAATCCGCATCGAACGAAGAGCCTATCTCCTTTGTCCATCCCACGCTCCTCTGTAAAAGCATTTTATCTGTCTTAAGTCTTTTTGCTGATTCCAGCATCTTCCATCGGCTTTCACTTCGTTCCACCCTATGACCAGCCAAAGCCAATCCGGAACGGCGTGAAGCGGGCAGCGCCACATCTGCCCAATCGTATCGAAGCAAAACGGGCAGTCGTCTCAGACGGCTGCCGGAAAGGAGGACGTCATGTCTTCTAATCACCGATGCCCTTATCTGAGCTGGTCAGATTTCGCAGAGATGTTCCACTGCGGCCGCAGCAAGGCCCTTCTCCTCATGCACCAGGTCGGCGTCGTCTACATCGGACGCGCGGTTTTCGTACGTGCGGAAGACCTGGGAGACTACCTGCGAAAGCACGGCTCAATCACCATCACGTGGCCGAAGAGCACGACGCAGCGAAAGTCGGCGAAGTAACATGTCCGCGAACAGCTACTTCAACAGCATGGCGCGCGAGCATGCACTGCTCAGGCGTCACGGACTCGACCGAATGCCAAGCGAAAGCGAGCTCGTGTTCCGATTGCTCGAACACGAAGAAGCATTGAGCGCGCTCTGCTCCCACCTGGGGCTGCAACCGCGCAAGGACGCACGCAATCACTGGATGGTAGTTCCGAGGGAGGTTGGCTGATGGCCAAACTCGAAACCTTCACTCTCGAGGAAATCCTGCAGGAGCCGGAAGAGAGCGACGACTGGATCATCGAGGACTTCCTATCCATGGGACTCCACCTTCTCGTAGGCCCGCCCAAAGTGGGCAAGAGCTGGATGAGCTTGGGCATGGGAATCGCCGTATCCCAGGGAGACCCCTTTCTGGGATACGCCACCAACAAGAGCAAGGTGCTCTACCTGACTCTGGAAGATCCGCGCAAGCGAATCAAGAAACACGCCTGGAAGCTGCTCGACGAAACCACGGGAGAGCCGCACTTCGCCACATCTTCGGCGAAGGTCGCAAGCGGGCTCATCCCCCAGATCGAAGACCACCTGGAAGGATCAACTCCTATCTTTGCTCAGCAGGTCAAAAAAACAAAAGGCGGCCCGGTGAAGTTGTTGCCGACATGAAGAGCGAGGGCTGATCCGCGTTCACCATCAATGCTCATACGGATTCATGGAAGTCCCTCGAGGGCAAGGACGGTAAAAAAGCTACGGAGTTGACGTTTCCGGTCAGTGGTATTGGTATGACAAATGGGTCGACGAAATCGTTAGGCCTTACTGCATTAAAACCTACGGACCTCGAAGTGAAGAATAGCCCAATCGCAGCGGAATCAGGGCCTTCATCAACAAAGTCGATGCCGACTTCCCCCAACTTTCATGTCCCGTTTTTGTCCCGATAAGCCCAGGTAAAAGAAAAGCTCGGAAGCCTTTCGACTTCCGAGCTGCAAGTTTTTGGTCGCGGGGGCCGGATTTGAACCAACGACCTCCGGGTTATGAGCCCGGCGAGCTACCAGACTGCTCCACCCCGCAATATCTGGAACGCTTGTATAGCGCGACATCTAAGTATACAGATTTTTTACGATTGCACAAGAAATAACTGGTCGTTCACAAGGTGTGCACAATCTGCCAAAACAGGACGAGAACGCCCGCCCGGCATCACAGCTAGCGGATAACCCCTTCTTCACGCCACTGCTGGGCCTGTTCGTAGTCATGGCCGAAGAACAATGTTGCTTGCAGATCCGCTTCCATCCCCTTGATCCGATCAAGATTACTGAAGAACTCGTCAGCCGTCTTATTGATTCCCCCGCCAGGTGCCAACGCTTTTTCGTAGCTCTCGCGTGTATAGATGGTGTCACTCGTGAAGATAACCGTTCCTTTGCTTTGCGTTTCCACGATCATGCCCATGCACCCAGGCGTGTGCGAACGCTGAACGAACAACTTAAGATCAGGCGCCAACTCAAGCTCGTCCTCTACTGGGCGATACTGCACCCCATCAACGTCGAACAGTGTCTTAATGTAAGCGCCGCCGTTGCCTGACATGGTGCGCGCATACGCTTCGCGCAGATCTGCATCGGCAACCAATACGTTCTTGATGGCCTTCGTACCTTGGAAGTAGCGCAAACCACCCACATGATCAAAATGAAGATGGGATAAGATCAGCACATCAATATCTGCTGGAGAAAGGCCTTTTTGCGCCAGGGCCTCTTCGATAGACACGAACGTGTCGATGGGATACGTTTCCAGCTCTTCGGCACTGTATTCCGTGTTATAGAACGGACTATTTCCCGTGTCGTAGAGAACATTGCCAAGCTGCGGGTGGCGAATGAGCACCGCTATCATTGGCGAATAAATGAACTCGCTTTCGTTATCCGTAGCAACGAGCTCTAATTTTTTGCAACGAATTCGACCTAGATCGAGAATCTCCAATTCCATTACAAACCATCCCTTTCGATATTCGAACTCCCATCGCCGATGATATTACTATCCGAATATCTCTACAACTTGAAGTTCGGAGCTTGAGACTTGGAATTTGAAAATTGGAGCTTGAGACCCCGAAGAACCTAGAACATGAGAAATATCTTCGCCAGCACGTAGCCGATGATGCCGCATCCGGGGAAGGTGAGAATCCATGCCAGCACCATATTGCCCGCTTTACCCCACTTCACATTACTTAAGCGCTTCGATGCGCCAACGCCCATGATGGCGGTCGTCTTGGTGTGGGTCGTCGACACCGGCATGCCGGTTCCATTAGCCAAGCCAATACAGAAAATGGCCGACATGCAGGCAGCGAAGCCTTGATACGGCTCCATTTTAACCATGTCCATGCCGACGCTCTTAATGATGCGCTTGCCGCCAATGGCGGTACCCAGACCCATGGTGGCCGCGCAAAGAACAACGAGCCACATGGGGAACATCACGTCGTTGGTTTCCGTTCCCATACCCATGCACAGCATGATGCCCATCATGCTGATGGACAGGAACTTCTGACCGTCTTGCGCACCGTGCATAATAGCCACGCCCGCACCTGCGGCGATCTGGGCCCAATGCCAGGCATTGGCCGATTTACGCCTATCAAGATCCTTCGCGCAGAATTCGATGAGCTTCGTGAACAGCCAGCCGCACACAAAACCGAGAATGGTCGAAATACCCAGGCCATACAGGACCTTCATCCATTCAGCCCCATTAACGCCGCCGATGCCGTTTTGAAGAGCAATGGCCGCACCGGTGATACCGGCTATCAAAGAATGGCCTTGAGATGAAGGGATGCCAAAGTACCAGGTCGCAACACCCCACACGATAATGGCGACCATCGCCGCCGCTAACGCAAGGAGCGCCGCTTCATTATCGCCCCCGAAATTCGCCATATTGAAGATGGTCTTCGCTACCGCAGCTCCGATGGTCGTAACCGCGAGAAGCCCGATGAAATTGCACACCGCAGCCATGACGATCGCGGCACCGGGCGACATGCTTCGCGTACCGACAACGGTTGCGATCGCGTTCGGTGCGTCTGTTGCACCATTGACCACCGTCGCGCCCAGGGTGAGCAGCAGTACCACTATCAAGACAGGGCTTCCCATTAAAGCCGTAATGAACGAGCCAAAATCGATCACAGTTCGCATCCTTTACGCATGAATCAACACTGCAGTTGCCCTGCCCAGCCGCTGCATAACGCACATACGGTCGGCCGCGCATGATCGCTACTAATGATACGAAAATAAAAGGAAAATATTTAGCGAATTTAAAACATTATTTTACAAATTCGAAAGGCGTAAACGCCATTCAGCGTCCTAGGGCGTATTGCTTCAACACGCCCAGGGAATTTGTTCAACAACGATTCGCGCCACGTGACGATCACGCGTCTTTCGCAATACGAACTTCATCCACTAGGATCGCCTGCAGATACTCTTTATCAAGTACGCAGCCCAACCCCACTGGATGATCGGATGTATTGAGAACCAAAACGCCCTCACGCAGCTCCAACGCGGGAACAGCACTATCGTGCAAGAAGTACTCCGAATAATCCGAAACGTCCGCTGGTAGGTCCATACCAGGTAGGGTAGCGAAGGCCGCATGCATGCGCTTTGAGACCCCCGTATCGAACATGCCACCCATCCATGCGGTCTTGCCTGCTTCGCGCACCCATTGATAAAAATCGAGCGTGGGCTGAATGCCACCGAACTTAGCGATCTTTAAGGCGTAGCACGTAAGGTTATCGTGAGCCATAGCACGTTCCATATCAGCAGCGCTTACCACCGATTCGTCCAAGCAAACCGGCGCAGTAAGCGACTCCTGCAATTTTGATAGACGCACGAACAGATCGGTTTCACCGCTCACAGGAACATAGGCGGGATCGAATGGCTCCTCAATACAGGCGATATTCAGGGCATCTAACTTGTACAGCACATCAAGGTTCGATTCGTCGAACGACTGGTTCGCATCAAGCATAATGGTCAGATCAGGATATGCTTGCCGAACAGCCGAAACGCATTCGAGGGCCGTCGTAGGCTCGATCTTGAGCTTTACGCGCGTATAGCCCGCAGCAACCGCAGCATCGACCGCCCTGCATACCTCTTCAAAGCTACCCAGCCCAACGACCACGCCTCCGAAGATCTTTTCCTGACTAGACCCACCGATCAACTTCGACAGCGGCTTCCCGACGATCTTGCCGTAGAGGTCCCAAACAGCCGGCTCCACCGCAGCTTTGGCCATAGGATACGCCGCCAAATCAGGGAACGTCGCTAGCGAACGCGACACTTCGCTGGGATGAAGATAGCGCTCACCCATGACTACTGAAGCAATGCGATCGCGCACGACCGCAAAATCTTCCTCAATGGTTTCAGGCAGATACCAGTTCGTCGTGAACGACACGCATTCCGCAATACCGACGCGTCCCGCCCAATCTTCAACCTCCACGAAGAACGATTCACGCTGATCGACCACGGCCTTGGCGGTCTTAACAGGATGAATGAAGGGCTGCTTCACGCGATATATCGTGAGCGATTTGATATCAATGCGCTTATCGTAGCGCTGCTTCAACGCGATGCGATCGACCTTACCGCTTACCGTAAGCGGGAGCTCATCCATGACCAGAATATGCTTCGGGTGATGCAGGTTCGACATGCGTTGATCTAAATAACGATGGATCATGTGCGCGAATTCCTGCGGGCAACTTGCCGGACGAATACCCGTTTCATCAGGGCTCAGCCCCAATGCATCGTGATCCTGCTGCACGCTCTTCGCCGAATAGTCCGCTTCAACGAACGCGACCGGACGATACCCCCAGGTCTCGTCCGCCGTGCCGAACACATACGCATCCTTCACGCCCGGGATGCCCACCAGCACCTCACGGATCTCTGCTGGGTATATGTTCTCGCCACCAGAAATAATAAGGTCTTCCGTACGCGCGTAGACCTGCAGCAATCCCTGAGCATCGAGCTTCGCGCGGTCGCCCGTTACAAAATACCCATCGGCGCTCGAGGCCTTTCGCGCATTCAAGTACCCCTCGAAAACGCCTGGACCTGAAACATGGAGCTGGCCGATGCCTTCTTCATCCGGGCGCATAATGCGCACCTGATACCCCGGCAAAAGATGAAGCTCGCCCGCAAAGCCGCGCGTTATCGGTGCCGTGGCAATAAGGCTCGCCGTTTCGGTCATGCCATAGCTGGCATACACGGTCGCTTTAGCACGAAGCGCCTTGCGGATGGTCTTGTCGTTAAGAGCCGCTCCGCCCAACAGAATGCAGGCATACTGTGTGATCACCTTATCGCGATCGTGTTCGAGGAGATCGGCCAGGATCTTATCCACAACTGAAATATGGGTCACCTGAAAGCTCAGCACATCATTGAGGATGCGCGCGGGCTGATAACGCTCATACACGATGAACGAGCTTCCGTTAAGAAGAGAGCGCACCATGATCTGGAACCCACCGATGTGGCACATAGGCAGCACCATCTGCCATACCCCACGACCCTCGAAAGCAAGAGCATCGTTAGCAGCATGAGCCGAAGCCATGATGCAGTTCCACGGCAGGAACGCAGCCTTTGGAGTACCCGAAGACCCCGAAGTGAACATAACCACGCCGGCTTCCGTACCATCGAATGCCGCTTCGCGCGTCTGAGCGTACTGCTCAAGAGCCGATTCGAATTCAAGGGACGCAGCCGATTCATTCGCCGCATAGGCAAATTGCGCCGCGTCGAACCCCGTTGCGTCGATCATCAGGCGATTGACCATGCTGTCGGTAAGCACATCCATCCCGCGATCACCCGTCGCGTTCTCCAACTCGACCAAGCGCAGTTGACGCTCGTCAGAAGAAAGGCGGGGATTCAACAGCGCAAGCGTGAAGCCCCCGTATGCCGCCGCAAGAATGAGCAGCACCAGTTCGACGCCGTTATACATTGTGCAGGCGATCGTACTGCCCGGTTTTACCCCTCGTCTGTCGAGCTGACGAGCCAATGCCGCAGCCGCAAAATGAGCACGTCGGAACGAATACTCGATCGAACGAGTATCCTGCTGCACGCAAAAGAATAGTTTGTCGGCTCCTCGATGTGCCATTTCAGCCAGATGCGAAATCATACGGATCACTTTCTTGCTACTCGTTCGAATCGTTCGTGCCGGTCCGATTTATCAGGGAAACTTGGGGAACTGGTCGAAATCAGGCTTGCGATGCTCCTTGAAAGCATCGCGACCTTCCTTCGCCTCGTCAGTGGTGTAATACAGCAGGGTCGCATCACCGGCAAGCTGCTGCAGGCCCGCATAACCATCGGTCGCCGCATTGAACGATGCCTTCATGAAACGCAATGCCGTAGGGGACAGCGCCAGCATATCCTTTGCCCAGGCCACGCATTCCGCCTCCAGCTCGTCGAAGGGAACGACTTTGTTGACCAGGCCCATTTCCAATGCTTCGGCAGCAGTGTACTGACGACACAGGTACCAGATCTCACGCGCCTTCTTCTGCCCAACGATAGCAGCCAGATAAGCCGCACCGTACCCCGCATCGAAGCTGCCAACACGAGGACCGGTCTGTCCGAACTTCGCCGTTTCCGCAGCAATGGACAGATCGCACAGGATATGCAGCACATGACCGCCGCCAATAGCGTATCCGTTCACCATAGCGATGACCGGCTTAGGAACCACACGGATCAGACGCTGCAGATCGAGCACGTTCAGACGCGGGATGTTATCTTCACCCACATAGCCACCGTTTCCGCGCTTCTTCTGGTCGCCGCCAGAGCAGAACGCCTGGTCTTCCGGACAACCGTCGTGGTTCGCGCCCGTCAAGATGATGACTCCGATCGAAGCATCGTCGCGTGCGATGGAGAACGCATCGTACAATTCGACGTTGGTCTTCGGCGTAAATGCGTTACGCACCTCTGGTCGGTTGATAGTGATCTTGGCGATACCCTCATACGTTTCGTAGATGATCTCGTCGTATTCTTTACCCTTTTTCCAGGGAAAGTCGCCCATAGCGGCTCCTTTCGAACTACCCGTCCATATCAGTACTGATAAGAAATTTTCGTACCTCTTCAAGATAAAGCATTGGCGCTTCTAAATGAACGTTATGGCCTGTATTGAACATTTTTGTGGTAGCTCCCACCTCGGAAAGCTGCTGCGCAACAAGAGCGCACCCCTTATCAAGACCACCCCATATATACGCAATGGGCAGGGCGCTTTCCTTTATGCATGCCAGCGTTTCCGCTACGAGCGGCATGGCCTGCTTGCCCGAGCCCTGAAGGCATAGTGCTAGAGCGGTTGGATCGTTATCCAAGCGCCCCGGCCGCAACAACACGTCGAAGCCCTGTGCGCGCTGCGTTTCGAATAAGGAAAGTGACTCCCAATAACCTACGAAATCTTCCATACCCTCCGTACGCAAACGCGAGACCCATCCTTCGTTGCGCTCCTGCGCAAGCGCACAAGCGGCTTCATCCGCGCACCCCAGATTACAGCTTTCCAACACGAGCGATGCAACGACATCCTTTGAAGTTGACGCAAGGCGCAATGCCACGCGCGCACCCATGGAATAGCCCACCACATGCGCCCGTTGCGCAAATGTGGACCGCGCGGACGTGGATCGGTGAGACCCGCACTGCGCAGATGCGCAGACCACCGTGCGTAGAAAAGCATCTACCGACGCAGCAACATCATCGTAGGTGTAACGCGCAGGATCGTTCGGCTTTGCGCTTTCGCCATGGCCCATAAGGTCGAGCGCATATACGGTATGCGTTTCGGCGAGCACCTGCGCGATCTTCGTCCAGCTGTGTGCAGACTGCATGAATCCGTGAAGAAGCACGATCGGTGATCTATTGCCGCTCATATCGGAGGCGTCCCATACGAGCGCGTGAAGACGCTGCCCCTCATAAGAGAAATACTCGTCTCGCGCACTGATCGAGTGAGCGCTAGCCGTCACAGAGACGTCGCCCGCTTTATCGATACTGCCCATAGCGCTCCTTGACACCCCTCAGCGGCATCGGCACCTCAATAAGCGATATGCCGGGGGTCCCAAATGCCTCTTGGCATGCGTTACGGAAATCACTCACTGAAGAGACCCGCTTCGCGGGAACACCGAAGGCCTGCGCTGCCTGAACGAAATCGACGTTCTGCGGCGTAAGGAACAAGCGATCGAAATACGGCTCGTCCGAACTTTGGGGGAGCATATCGAAAATCGCGCCTCCATTGTTGTTCAACAGCACGATCGCTATACTTGGCCGGCGCGCCCCGCGCTTTTCCCTGATCTCCATTTCTCCCTGCAACGCAAGCGCATTCAGATCATGGAGCATCGTCAGATCACCCGTGAGGAACACGGTCTGGCCGTATGACTGCGCCGCGCCAAGTGCACTCGAAACCGTACCATCAATGCCATTGAGTCCGCGGTTCGCCAGGACCGTTATGTGCTTGCCCCGCTCGAAGTAATACGAATCCACCGCGCGCACGGACATGCTGTTCGCACTGAAGAGCAGCGCATCTGCGGGCAGTTCGTTTATGAGCGCCTGCACGTACGCCCCTTCAAAATCATCGTTTGCTACCATATTCGACGACAAAAGGCGTTCCGCATAAGCGCGGTCGAGCATACCCCACTCTTGAATGTTCTCGGGAAGGGCCGATGCCTCATTGGGCATTTCCTGGAAATCGAACAACACCGCATCGAGCAGCGCCGTCACTAAGTCAAGGGGGTCGGCGGCAACGAACGTCGTGGTTCGTGCATTGAAATCACGTGATTCTTGCAGGTCGACCACGATCTGCACAGCATTCGAACCTTCGATCAGCTGGCAAACACGCTTAGAAACCGGATAGCGCCCGAAGCGCACTACCACATCGAATTCAGGAGCCTCATCACGCGCGAGGATAGCATCGTATCCGCAGATGACCGCCGGGTGCCCATATGAGCGCAGCTGCGAGAGCGGGTCGGCCAGCAAGGGCGCATCGAAACGTTCGCTGAATGCCAACAACGCCTGCGCTTCCCTATCACGACGAGCCCGATCGACCACCGCTTCGACGGAGAAGGTCCCTTCGCCCACCAGTACGATCACCCGATGATCATCCAAATATTGAGCGAGCGCCTGCGCTTCTTTATGGAACAGGCAGTTTCCCGATCGGATGATACTCGGCAGCACATCATGGTCTTCGATGCGCCCGAGCGCGAACAGGCCCTCCTGCGAAGTGCAAGGCACCAATGGTTCGTCGAAGGGAAAGTTCGCGTGGACCGGCGCCGCCACATGCGTTCCCGGCGCAGCCTGCACCACCAGTTCTCGCGCCACTTGGCGAACGTGGCGCACCGCCTTTTCGTCTGCGCTGGGAAGGGGCATACCATAGAAGCGGCGTACGTGGTCGGAGAACAACTTGTTCTGGTCGCACGTTTGAGGCGCGCCTAGGTTCTGCAGGCGTGGAGGGCGGTCGCCCGAAAGCACGATGAGCGGCACTCGTGATGATTCCGCCTCCATGACAGCGGGATAGTAGTTCGCCGCCGCCGTACCTGAAGTGCATATCAAGGCCACTGCACGCCCGCTCGCTTTAGCGAGACCCAAGGCGAAGAAGGCCGCACCCCTCTCATCCACATCAAGATACAGATTGAACGCAGCCCCAAAGCGCATCTGCGCCTCGAACGCCACCATTGCAAGCGGGGTCGAGCGCGACCCGGGGCTCACTACAACATCACGCACTCCTGCGCGGATCAACTCGTCAAAAAAGGCTCCTATATAGAGCCCTAGATCACCGGCAGATACCGACGCCGTGTTCGGCTTCACAACCGTATGGCCGCATTCTGCGCGTTGTTCATCATCTGAAAGGTTCGTCACAACAAGCCTACCCTTTCCCTTTGTCACCCTTGCATGACGCATGCATGGTTAAAGGCGCGTTCTCACATGATCGCGAATTGCACACACCACCCGCAAGTCGGTCGTTATGCCTCTGCCGCTCGCGGGGCTTCCATCGCGCTCAAAATAGTCTTCAGCTTCAAATCGATCTCATCGAATTCGCTTCGTGGATCGCTCCCCTCAACGATACCGCATCCTGCGTACAGCCAGGCCGATTCACCATCGAACACGCCCGACCGAATGGCAACTGAGAACTCTCCGCTACCTGCGCCGTCCACATAGCCGACCGCTCCACCAAAGAACCCGCGGTTATACGACTCCGCTTCTCGAAGCGCCATCATCGCTTCGCCAACAGGCGTTCCAGAAAGCGCCGGCGTGGGATGAAGCTGGCTCGCAAGCGAAAGAAGCGAGCGGCCTTCCATGACCTGCGCACTGACCGGCGTGCACAAATGCTGCACGTGGCGGAGAACGGCAATATCGGGAGCCTGGGGGATGGACACATTATGGCAGTTGCGCCCGAACACTTCACGCATGAACTGCACGACGTATTCATGTTCGCGGCGGTTCTTGTCGTCATTCAGAAGCGCATCGGCAAGTTGAGCGCGCTCTTCCTCATTCGTCCCGCACGATATCGTACCCGCCAAGCACATGCTCTCCACATGGTCGCCTTGCTTGCGGACCAGCAGCTCGGGCGTGCACCCACAGAAGAACACATCTCCATAGCGGTACATGAACACCGTACCCTGCGCATCCCCATCGATAAGATTGATGAGCACATCTTTTGATGAGAACGGCTCCTGCGCCTGCAGGAACACACGGCGAGAAGGGACGAGCTTGTGAATGCGTTGGCTTTCGATGCGGCTCGAACCCAGCGCCATCACCTGTTGCCAATCCTCATACGAGTCACACGTGAGAGCGTAAACAATGCTGCGATGCGTGCGCGTCTTGGCCTCACGCGCATGACGTACGAAACGCTCAACGCGACCGAGATACACAGGACCTAGGCTGTTCACCTGCAAAAAGGCACCCTCGGGCACTTGCATAAGCACCACTTCGGGCACCATCAGGCGCACTTTAGGGAACGCGGCCATCATATCGTCAACGGGCTTTGGATTCGCCTCGTCAAATCGGTTGAAGGAAAAGAAAATAGGCTCGCGATCAGGCTCGCCCTGAAGCACCACGTCTGCGCTTTCCAAGGACGGGACCGCGATGCATCGACCAAGGCCCATATAACGATTGACCTGCTGTTTATCGTAGTACACGAACTGATCGGTAAAACCCTTTTGAAGAACGCAAAAGGCATCGATGATATCGGCATCGAGCCGTACGGTATGAGAATAAATCTTTGCCATCTACACCTTCGCCTGGTCCTTCTGGTCTTGTCCGGCCCGTCGTTTAATGATCGAGATGCGCTTTTGCCAGATCCCACAGCTCCTGCAGCTCATTCATGGGCATGTCTTCGATGTTCATCCCCTGAGCCCAGGCAGCACCCTCCATGAACGACCAGCGATCGCGGAACTTTCGGCACGTTGCGCGCAGTGCCGACTCGGGATCGATGCCCAACTTGCGGGCAATGTTCACCAAAGAGAACAGCACGTCGCCGAATTCTATTTCCTTTTCCGCAGCACTGCCTTCAGCGCACGCCTGCTTGAATTCAGCAAGCTCTTCTTCGACCTTCGTCCATACGTCGTCGATGGTATCCCATTCGAATCCCGCCGAAACCGCCTTGCGTGATATTTTGCTCGCCTGCATAAGCGCGGGAAAACTCGATGGCACGCTGTCGAGAAGACCTTGGGGCTCTTGCGCATCAGCCGCGTTCTTTTCAGCGAGCTTCACCGAATCCCAGATATCAAGCACTTCATTGGACGACCCGGCATGAGTATCGGTGCCGAACACATGCGGGTGGCGGCGGATCATTTTCTCGTTCACGTCACGGCACACATCGGCAACAGTGAATTCACCCGCATCGGCAGCGATCTGACTTTGCAGTACTACCTGCAATAGCACATCGCCCAGTTCTTCACGAAGATGGCTCACATCGCCCTGCTCGATAGCATCGACCGCTTCGTATGCTTCTTCAATCATGTTGTGGGCGATCGATTCATGAGTCTGCTCGCGATCCCAAGGACACCCATCGGGAGCACGCAGGGCAGCGATAGTATTTACGAATGCAGAGAACTCTTCTTCCGCTGAAGCCATACGCCCACCTCTTGCTAGATCTTGTACATGAACTGGAACACGTCTTCGCGCTGGATGATCACCTGTACGCCCAGATCCTCCCCTACCTGAGTAAGCGCTTCCTGAACCTCATTGAAGCCAGCGACCTCGGGATCAAGACGGACCAGCATGGTCATGCTGAAGATGTCATCAAGGATGGTCTGGCTGATATCGTCGATGTTGGCGCCCTTTTCTGCCAACATGCCAGAAGTTGCAGCAACAATGCCGCTGCGATCCTTACCCAAAACAGAAATAACACAACGCATAAAAGTTCCTTTCGCCAGGGCATCATCCCGCGATGCGCCCTCCATCAGCATTCGAGACTATCGACCCATCAAAAGAGATAACGCTTCGGCACGCGTTGCGGCGCTCGCGCTGCTCTTGAATATACCACGCACGGCACTGGTGGTCGTTTTCGCGCCGGGCTTTTTGACACCGCGCATACTCATGCACAAGTGCTCGGCCTCCATGACCACGATGACTCCCTGAGGATCAAGTTGTTCCACCAGCGTATCGGCGACCTGAGACGTCAAACGCTCTTGCACCTGAGGGCGACGCGCGTATGAATCGACCAGACGAGCCAACTTTGAAATGCCGCAAATACGACCGCTCTTCGCAGGGATGTACGCCACATGGGCCTTACCGAAGAAAGGAACCAAGTGGTGCTCGCACATGGAATAGAAGGGGATATCGTGCACGATGACCAGTTCCTCATGGTGCTCATCGAAGGTCGTCTCGAAATGAACCGAGGGATCTTCATATAGCCCCGCGAAACACTCTTCGTACATGCGTGCCACACGAGCAGGGGTCTTCAGGAGCCCCTCACGCTGGGGGTCCTCGCCAATACCCTCGAGAATCAGGCGCACGCCTTCTTCGATTTTTTCTAAGTCCATTGCAGTTTGTGCCATTAATGGCCCTTCCTTACGTATTTGTTTTTCGTATTGTAGTACACCTGGCATCGATAGCGCAGTATGCGCCCGGCTTACAGGTCGAGCTCTATCGAAACGGGGCAGTGGTCCGATCCCATGATTTCGGGGTAGATGTTCGCCATTACCACTTGCTCGCGCAGCGCTTCGCTCGCCAGGAAGTAGTCAATGCGCCACCCCGCGTTATTGGCGCGTGCATTGAAGCGATAGCTCCACCACGAATAAGCGCCCTCGGTCGTTGGATGAAGCGAACGGAACGTATCGATGAATCCTGCATCGAGCAACGTGGTGAATTTTTCGCGTTCTTCGTCGGAAAAGCCCGGGTTACCTCGATTGGTACGCGGGTTCTTCAGGTCGATCTCCTGGTGCGCCACGTTGAAATCGCCGCACATCACAACAGGCTTCGCCGCGCAGGGTTCCCCCGAAGGGAGCGTCCCCGCTTCGAGGCCCTTGCACACTTCGCGGAACGTATCGTCCCATGCCATGCGGTGATCTAAGCGTGCAAGTTCAGATTGAGCATTAGGGGTGTATACGTTGACGAACCAGTACTCCTTGAATTCGCAGATAACGACGCGTCCTTCAGTATCCAGCTCTTCAACGCCAACCTCGTGCAGTACTTGCAGTGGCTCTTCCTTGCAGAACACCGCCGTACCCGAATACCCCTTGCGTTGCGCATAGCTCCAGTATTCGTGATAACCCGGCAGATCCATTTCGATCTGACCGGCCTGCAATTTCGTTTCTTGAAGAGCGAACACGTCAGCCTGCAGTTCATCGAACACATCCATGAACCCTTTTTTCATAACGGCACGCAAGCCGTTCACGTTCCACGAAACTAGCCTCATACGTTCCTCCCTATATGCAACAGCAGCGCATGCCCTTCAAGCAAACGCTGCTGTAGTACCAACTTACTTTACGCGATTAATTTGCTTGCGCGGTTAACTCGCTCTGTACGGTCAACCTACTTGCGCAAACAGCTCTCACTTACGCGATCGACTTACTTGCGCTTTTTCGCCGCCTTGCGCTCTGCGCGGTCGTACGCTTCTTGGCGCATGGGACGAAGCTGCTTCGAATCGATACGGACGCTGATGAAGAAGAACACCCACGCTACCATCATGATGACGATGGAAACCACCGGCTGCGTTGGTATGAGCAGCGACAAGATGATGGCGATCACCATGCCGGTCAAGCCGATCGCAGAATAGATCATGCGCTTGCGATTGAGGCGCTTGAACTCAGCGCTATCGGGAACGAATCGCTGGATAGCGCGACGACGCGCGCGGCCCGTCTTACGTTCTTCCTTTTCCTCATTACGCTCTTCGGCACGCTCCTGCTTGATCTCCTTCTTTTCTTCGGGAGACTTCTTAGAGAAGAAGCCCTTCTTCTCTGGCTTGTCGGGTGCCGTGCGCACCGAAGAAGCTGCTTTCGTCATGGGCTTTGCCGAAGCTGCGCTCCTGCGTGTTTTGCCCTGCGGCTTATCGGTGGTGTAGCGTTCGTTCATGGGGTTTCGTTGACTCATCCCTCAAACTCCTTATTGAGTCTTATTCGCCGAGCGCATGCAATTCGACTGCTCTACTGAGCGACGAACGCCTTGCCCGTGATCTTCTCGTATGCCTGAATGTACTTTTCGCTCGTCTTCTTGACGATATCCTCGGGAAGGCGAGGAGGATTGCCAGTGCGATCCCAGTTCGCGTTCAGCCAATTGCGGACGAACTGCTTGTCGAAGCTGGGCTGTTCTTCGCCGACCTGATAGGTGTCCGCCGCCCAGAAACGCGAAGAGTCGGGGGTCAGGACCTCATCACCCAAGATGATCTTTCTATCCACGGTGCCGAATTCGAACTTCGTATCAGCGATGATGATACCGCGCTCGCGGGCATGGTCAGCAGCGCGATTGTATACCGCGAGCGTCAGATCGCGGATCGCAGCTGCATCTTCAGCGCCGATCAGGTCTTCACAGCGCTCAAAGCTGATGTTCTCGTCGTGCTCGCCGATCTCGGCCTTCGTCGAAGGGGTGAAGATGGCCTCGGGAAGCTTCGAGGAATTAACCAACCCTTCCGGAAGTTCGATTCCGCAAACCGATCCCGTTGCCTGGTAATCCTTCAAGCCGGAACCCGTCAGGTATCCACGCACGATGCATTCAACGGGGAACATGTTGGCTTTCTTCACCAGCATGAAACGGCCCGCCAGGTAATCCGAATAGGGTTTGAAGCGCTCGGGCAGATCGGCCACATCGGCGGAAATGAGGTGGTTGTCCACGACGTCGGCCAACAGATCGAACCAGAAGCAGGAAAGCTGAGTGAGCACCTGTCCTTTATAGGGAATTTCATCTTGCAAAATATAGTCGAAGGCAGAAATGCGGTCGGACGCCACCAAGAGGAGCTTATCTCCGAGGTCGTACAGATCGCGTACCTTGCCTTGCGCATCAGGCTTGATGTCTATTCCAGACATGATGGTCCTTCCTTGAGAGTTTATTCACAGATTCCTATTATGAAACATATTGAGCACGCCTGCACGAAAAAGAACAAACACTTCTTTATGTGCCGTGACAGTCTTTGATTCTCGTTGATCGACGCGTAACGAACCATCTTCTGTTGGCGTACTATTTGCCGCTCTTCTTGGTGTTGCGCTTGTTCTTAGCTTCCTCGGTATAGAGGGGGATATACATCGTGAAGCACGCACCTTCGTCGGGGCGACCTTCAACACGGACCCAACCATTATGCTGATCGACGATTTCCTTCACGACCGATAGGCCAATGCCTAATCCGCCGGTCGAGCGAGCGCGACCGGAATCGGCGCGCCAAAAACGCTGGAACACCATCTTCGCCTCTTCGGGCGTAAGGCCAATACCGGTATCGCGCACGCTGATCTGTCCCATCAGGTCGCCCTTGCGCGCAGTGACGGTGATCGTGCCCCCTTCTGGGGTATAGCGCACGGCATTGGAAATAAGGTTCGCCGTTGCTTGACGCAGCAGGTCGGCATCGCCGAACACATACACATGGGGGTCATAATCAAATTCGAGCGTCAGCCCCGCATCGTGGATGTACGCCTGATGAGTGGTTACGACCGCGGAAAGTATTTCACTCAAGTCAAGCTTCTTGCGTTCGATCGGCTTCGTGCGACCCTCCAAGCGTGATAGTTTCAAGAGCGCATCGACCAGACGCGAAAGGCGCTGCACTTCAGAATTGAGCGTCTCTAGGCGCTCGGCATCAGGTTCGAACACGCCGTCGATCATCGCCTCAACGGTCGATTGAATCGCCATCAGGGGTGTGCGCAGCTCATGAGCCACGTCGGTCACCAGGCGTCGCTCGAGCTTTTGCTTCGATTCGACCGAATCGGCCATCAGGTCGAACATATTGCCTAGGCGGGCGATCTCATCAGTGCCCGACATGCCTGTTCGCGCAGAATAATCTCCCTCTTTGAGCGCTTTCGCCGTATTGGTGATGCGTTTGATGGGTGCCACAAGAGCACGCGCTACGAACGCACCGACGATCATGGCGATGAACAAGGCGATGATCGCCGCGAACATCATCGCGCCATACGATTTCTCTCGGAACTCAGAATCCGCCTTAGTGAGGAGCGTCTCGGAACCCGGAACACGCACGAACACCGTACCGACCTGTTCACCATTGGCCATAATGGGAGCAGCCGCCACGTTCGTTCCCGTCGCCTTGACCCCTACTGAGCCCAAGACCTTATCGGAGCCTTCATCATAGACGATAGTGCCATCGATAGTACGTACTTGCAGATAGATAGTGTCATACAACGAACTAGCCGACGTAGCCGCCGAAAGCGCCCCGCTATACCAATCACCATGGGACTGCTCGTATCCTTCGCCAATCGAAGCGGCGGAAACATCGGCGACGCGCTGAATATTCTCACGCGTATACGACTGAAAATGCTGCTCCCATACGAACGACAAGACAGCGATTGAAGACACCACCGTAATAAGGGAGATGATGATCGACACCAGCATGACCCGCTTAGTAAAGGAAAGAGTGAAACCCCTTCCCCTTCCTTCAGCCTCTTCCTGGTGCGTTTGGCTGCTAAATGAGGTATTTTCCTGAGCGCGCACAAGCTCTCCTAACGAACAGGAAGCGCCCCGCATGCGCAGGACGCCTCTGTAACAAGTCGGTACGAATGGTGCTCCGAATACTAGCCGATTTTAGTAGGATCTTCGAAACGATATCCTACGCCGTGCACCGTATGGAGCCACTTGGGGCTGCGGGGATTGTCGCCGATCTTAGCGCGCAGGTTCTTCACGTGCGAGTCGATGGTGCGCTCATAACCCTCGAAGTCGTACCCCAGCACTTTTTCAACCAGTTCCATACGAGAATACACCCGTCCAGGATAACGGCAAAGCGTAGTGAGCAACTTGAATTCGCTTGCAGTCAGATCGACTTCCTCGTTGTTCACGAGCACCTTATGGCCGGAAATATCAATGGTCAGTTCGCCGAAGTCCATTACCTCGCGCTGAGGTTCAGTGTCAGAATGAACGCGACGCAACAACGCACGTACACGAGCGACCAGCTCTCGAGGGCTGAACGGTTTGACCAGATAGTCATCGGCGCCCAATTCGAGACCGATAATGCGGTCTTCGACCTCGCCCTTTGCGGTGAGCATGATAATAGGAGTGCTCGAGTTATCGCGAATAACACGACATACGCGCTCGCCCGGAACACGGGGGAGCATCAGGTCGAGCACGACCAGATCGAAATGATGCTTAGAGAACTCTTCCAAGGCCTCTTGTCCATCGCCGACTGCCGTAACCCAATAGTTCTCACGTTCAAGGTAAGCTGCTACAGCATCGCGAATTGCCTTTTCGTCTTCTACAAGAAGAATACGGCGAGTGTTCTCATTAGATGTTGAAGTCATGTTGTACCTCCTGGTAGGCACCATATCGCATTCTATGCTAGGCGTTCGCTGCGCTTCTGTCTTGTGCCTTTTTCAAACAATTTGGTTCGATGCCTATAATTACCATAGAAAGCGCAACGCTATCCATCACGCACGCTTCGTTTGAGATTATTGTATCAATTGACCATTTTAGAGCTTTAAGCGACACCCAAATGTCACAATGTCCCTTCAGTATAATCTGCTTTTTTGCGAAATAAAGCGATTTTGACCAGGAGTTATAGTGCCCACGAAACGCAGACAGAACACCCCAGGGAAAAACCCGCATCCCTCACGGAACGTCCACAGTCGACGCAGCAGGTCAGGTGCTCCTCGCGGGTTCTCCACGTCGGCACCTACGTCGGGCATCTCTCCGCGCCCCAGAGCTTCCAAAGCCAATGGGTTCCCTTCGAACCCCCCCAACGCGGCGAACCAGTCCAAAAAAGGCGGTCCCGAAGTACTGCTCACCCGCCGAAACCTCCTTATAGGCGCCGCGGCAGTGGGCGGCATTGCCGCTATCGGCGGCGGCATTTCGCTTGCAAGCAACGCCCTCAACGCTGATTCCGACACCAGCGTTTCATACATCAGCGTCCCGGAAGATGCCGTCCAAAGCCAATCCGATTACACGCTCGTACCCTATAGCGATCACGTGCAGACCTCCGCTACGTTCTCGTTGCCTTACGGCACGCTGGTCTGGGCCGACAACGATACCGTTGCCGCCTGCTTGACCCCGACCAACACCGCAAGCCCCCTGTGCACCGTGAGCTTGCTCTATCTTTCGAGCGGCAATAATCCAACAGTTCTTGATGCCGCCCAAGGAGCAAGCGAAGGATATGAGATCATCGATGTTCGCTGCAGTGATCAGGGAATCGTCTGGACCGAATCCAATACCTATCAGTCCAGCTGGCGCGTCTACACCGCAAGCATCGCAAACGGTAGCGCATCTTCCATTCAGCAGGTGGATGAAGGCGATGCCAATTGGCTCATGCCTTCCCTTGCCGCAGTCGGACAAAATGCCTTCTGGCAGGTCTGCCTTAATACGACCGGGGACGCAGCTAACGAACGCGCGAAACTTAAGGCCGCATCGTTCGGGCAAAGCGAAGCTCGCGAGGTATATTCGTCCAAGCGGGCCTTCGCGACACGCGTTAGCGCAGCGACCGATGGCGTTGTGATCACCCCGCGCGCCGAATCAACCGGTGTATATTATCAGCTTACTAAGATCGATGCGCAAAGCTGTGAAACGGTCGATCAGATGACTCTTCCCGCTTCTATGACGCCCGATGTCGTAGGATATGGCGCAAGCGGGTTCTCGTTCGGCTTCGCCAGCATCTATAGTTACGGGGGCGGTATCGCTAACCTCGGAACATATACCCCTCGCGCAGCGGTTCAAGCGAACAATTATAACGGCCTATCATGGTTCCGTTTTAGCCGCACGCCCATTACCGCGCCCTGCTGGTGCGGCGATTGGTTCGTAGTTAAATCGACCACCGCGCTTACGGGCATTCATTTTTCGAGTAAGAGCTATTTCGCGATCGATGTGGCAAGCGGCGCCGACACCTTCGGAGAACAGCTCGTTTCATCGGGCTCGTGCTCATCGTTCGTTGGCCTGTCTCAGATAACTGACGACACCAACGCCGAGAACGATCGAGCCCTTGTTCGTGTATTCACCCCCATAGAGGGGTCTGTTGGTGGTGCGTTCGTCTAGAACTCAAGTTCCTTCAGGCGGTCGAACACCACATCTTTGCGGGTCAGGAAGTCCCACGGATCGAAGATCTCGTCCAAGGTCTCCTGAGAAAGGTTGGCCTCTGGATCGGCCTCAAGGCGCTCACGATACGTAGGGCCATCGACGGCGTTCTGGATGTCTTCCCACACCTGCATGGCGTTGCGCTGCACGATAACGTACGCATCTTCGCGGGTGATTCCCGTCTGAACCAGTGCAAGCAGCACCTTCGACGAGAAGATAAGACCCTTGGTGCGCCAAAGATTGTGCTCCATCTTGGCGGGATAGGTCTGCAGGCCATCGAGCATCCACTGCATCTTGCCGAACATATAATCGACCGCAATGAAACTGTCAGCCAAGGCAACGCGCTCCGCGCCGGAATGGGAAATGTCGCGCTCGTACCACAGAGCCACATCATCCAGAGCCACCTGAGCATTCGATTTCACCACGCGGGCCAAACCGCATACGCGCTCTGCCGTGATGGGGTTGCGCTTGTGAGGCATTGCCGAAGAACCCTTCTGGCCCTTTGCGAACGGCTCTTCCGCCTCGATAACATCGGACTGCTGCAGCAAACGCACCTGCATGGCGATCGATTCAAGGGTGGATGCGGTTACCGCAAGAGCCGTCATGACCTGCGCATGACGATCGCGCGCGAGCACCTGAGTGGAAAGCGGATCGGGAGCGAGACCCAGCTTTTCGCATACGTACTGCTCAACGAAGGGATCGATGCTGGAATACGTTCCCACTGCACCGGAGATAGCACCCGTCGCAGCTACGCGGCGCGCTTCTTCCAAACGCGTCTGCGCGCGCTTGAGCGCCCATGCCCAAGAGCCGAACTTCATACCGAAGGTCATCGGCTCAGCGTGAATGCCGTGGGTGCGGCCAACGCACAAGGTCTCCTGGAATTCGAACGCGCGGCGCTTGCAGGTTTCACCGAGCTGCTTTACGTCAGCAAGAACGATATCGATCGCCTGGGTGATCTGATAAGAAAGCGCCGTGTCGCCCAAGTCCGAAGAGGTCATGCCGTAGTGGACCCAGCGGCTTGGAGGTTCCATTCCCTCAGGAAGGTCAGCGTCGATATACTCAGCCATATTGGTAGTGAATGCAATGACGTCATGATTGGTCACTTTTTCAATTTCATCAATGCGCTCGACCGTGAAATCGGCGTGGTGGCGGATCCATGCCGCTTCTTCCTTGGTGATGCCCGACTTACCCAATTCTGCCTGAGCTTCGCATGCGAGAACTTCGATCTCTTTCCAGATCTCGAATTTATTCTGAAGCTCCCAAATTGCACCCATTTCGGGACGCGTGTAACGACCGATCATGCGTTTTCCTTCCTATCTCTCTGCGTTTTTTTCGCAGCAGGTCTATTTTACCAACTTAGTTCACGGGGCGAACACTACAACGAACGAATCGTTTCGCGCGCGTCAGAGATCCGATCGGTATCAGCGGCAACGATAACCTGGTCGCCAGGATAGATGCGCGTTTCCTCCCCCGCGACCTCAACTTCGCCTTCGTGCGATACCGCGACCAGGCGAATACCGTCGCCGAATTCCAGATCGAGCGCACGAACTCCACTGTAATTATCATGGTTGCGCATAACGGGCACTTTGATCTCGATCAAGCCGATCTGATCGCTCGTCATCGTGACCGTTGCGCTCATGGATCCGAGCATGGCCTCCTCTTCGATCATGTTGGCGATCAGCGCCGTCGAAGAAACACTTTCAATGCCGAGCCGCCTGAAAATACGTAGGTTCTTCGGGCTATTAACGCGTGCGATGCAGCGCGGCACGTCATATACGCGCGAAGCGATCTCGCACGCAGCAAGATTGTCCTCGTCTTGGCCGGTAGCGGCCACGAACACGTCGGCGGTCTGGGTGTTGGCGTCTTCCTGAACGGAAACAGAGCACCCATCGCCATGCACTACGAGATACGAACCATCCAGCTTTTCGGAGAGCTCGACTGCAACATCTTCGTCCTCTTCGATAAGAGCCACCTGGTTATCACCACGTAGAAGGGTGCCTGCCAGATACGCACCCAACTTACCGCCACCGACGATCACGATATACATATTCGTCTCTCCTCGTTAATCCTGAGCGAACTTGGCAATGGTAGGGATCGAGCTTTGCGCCGCAACGGCCAGCACGGTGTCTCCGTGATACAAAATGCTCGAAGATGAGGGGATGGAGCTGATGGAGCCGTCAGCGCGCTCAAACGCGCACACGCGTAATGAATGGCGACTTTCCAATTCAGATACCTTGATTGATTTCTGGCCCGTCGAACTAAGATCGAGGGCGAATTGCAGCACCTCATAATCAGAGAACGTCGCAATATGATCTCCAATGCCAGAGGTCGCCTTTGAGAACAGCTCTTCGGCGACGAGCGTGGTACCGCAAACGTAATCGATACCCAGCTGCATATAGGTGCGTTCATGCGAACTGTCATACAAGCGCGCGACCGCATGCGGCACGTCGTACAGTCGACGTGCGATCTCGACGACCATAAGGTTGGCGTTGTCGCTCTGGGTCACTGCGGCAATGAAGTCGCAATCTTCGATACCCGCCGCCATGAGCACTTCTTCGTCGTAGCCAACGCCAGGAAAAGTGGACCCGTTAAAATCGCGCCCCAATGCAGCGAAGGCGCGCGGGTTACGGTCGATAACACACACATTGTTATCGTAATCAGACAGCATCAATGCCAAGCGCGAACCAACACGGCCGCACCCGACGATAATCACGTTACTCATAACCATCCTTTTCTCGTTGCTCCAGTATAGAGCCGAAGCATCGATAGCGATATATGAGTTTCTATTCTGTTTATCCGAAGTTGAACTACAGGAAGCGATAGTGAACGGTGCGCGTTCCCCAATCAGAATACGAGGAAGCGCCGAATGCTTTATACACACCAGGGGCCAGGTCAAGCGCACGTCCGTACTGAGCGAATCCGCCCGTATCAGTGACCGTAGCGATGACGACCTTGCCGTCGTAACACACCTCGACGATGCGCCCTACTAAATAGGATTTCTCGGCAGGTACCGCTACCGTAATGCTCGAATGAGTCAGGTCGATACCGGACGCCGTGGTAGCAACACCGAAATTGCCCTGACCATCGTCGTTGGTTTCAATGGAGTATGCAGAGGCGACACCTGAAGACCAGGTACCATCATTCACATCGGGAGCAACACGAGGAGCTGTAGGCAGCGGATCGAGCGTGCATACCTCAGCAGCCTTGCGCACTGCTTCGGGGTTGGATTCATCAATAGCTACCGGCACTACGACAGGATCGGGGTCCTTGACCGTAATGGAGCGCTGCGAACTCGTGGATAAGCTAACTGCTTCGCTCACGGATACATCGCCTAAGGATTGAGGAGAAGTTCCCGACACACGCTGTTCGGCCGAAACCGAAGAGCCATCGGAATAGGCTTGAGAAGAACCAAGCCCAAGCGTCGAGGAATCTTCCTGCCCCGAACCCTGAGCCTGAGTTACGTTAGAAAGTAGCAAGGCGGTTACAACCGCAACTGCCAAAAGAACAATGAACAGTCCTGGAGCTACTCGGCGTTTGGTATGTAGTCTAGCGTTAGGCAAAAAACTCCAATGCCGCAACTTCGCGCGTATGCTTTTTGCGACAAAGCGCACTGCAAAACCATACGGGCCTTAAATCATCTATCGGCATGCTGCCAAGCATCACGAAAGATGAGCACTAAAAGTGTGCCCGAGAATTATACCTCGTTAGCGTTTTCGCAACAAACTTTTTACTCCGCAAACGGTCGGGAAAACACCGTTCGCCCCTCCTTCAGCTGAGCAGAATTTGACTGTTTTAGCTTCTGAACAGGGGGGAAGTAATATTGTGTGTTGAATATGATGCAGCGGCTAACGACCGCTCGAATAAGCCCATATCGATCATGGCGAACACCAGAGTTCCAATGAACACTATCGCGGCCACAACGAGCCCTTCGCTTCGTTTGCGCACGAAGCCCCAAAGCAAACTAGCGCACCCCACAATGGCGAACAACACGGGAACAGCGCCGATTCGCTCAAGGGACCAGGGGGGGCAAATACCAAGCGCGAACGGAAGGAACGCACCGCAGAGCTCAAGACAGAACAGCATTACGCTCACTCGAATAGCGAACGAAACGCAGTCATAGAAGCACACCAAGAACGTGATTCCCACGACAATGAACGCCACCGGCCAGAAGTTGATGAGCTCCTGTTCGGGGTGACGCAGAATAAATGAATTAATGGAAGACAGGAACAAGACCGCCGCTGCGGCGGCAACGGTTGCGACCAGCACCGCACGTCGTCCGCGCGAAAAGCCGTACGGCTCCCGATCGGACGTATGGCGGTATGCGATATATGCAGCCTGAGGAACCGCGCGCACATCCTTACCTTGAGGTGGCCGAGGCGGCACGTGTCCCGCATCAGCTTGAACACCATACTGTTCAAGTGATCCTTGGGGGGCGGTTTTCTTCGCTTCGACCACTTCTTGATATCGATCAGATGCGACCGATAGAGGATCCACATCGACCAGATCATCCGCGTCGGGCGAAGCGGGCATAAGGACCGCGAGCGCCACATAGGGAATCGTAACGAGTCCCGCCGTGCACACGAACAGCACCACCGCAGTCACCCGCACGACAACACTATCTACCTCAAGCCGCTGCGCAATGCCCGAACACACACCTGCAACGACCCGATCATCCCCTCTGAACAAGGAGCGAAAGGTCTTGTTCGAAAACCCTCGGTTATGTGTTGTACGAATGCGCACCACGCGTTCCTTCAGTCAATGTTGCCAGCCTGGTCAGCGCGACCTTGCGTGACTGTTCGATATAGCTTCTTATTCATACCCCATATTCGCCATAGGAGAACGGCTTCGTCAAGAAATCGTTGCCCAACAGAACCTCTGTCCTCACAGAACATACAGCACAATGGACAGGAACTGGCATACCGATCCTGCAAGGATCCACACGTGGAACACCGTGTGCATATAAGGCACTTTCTTCAGTACATAGAAGATGCATCCCGCGCTGTAACACAATCCGCCCGCAAGCAAGAGCCAGAACGCCGGGGGTGCCAGTAGTTCGTATAACAAAGGAAGGAAGGCAACGACGGCCCATCCTAAGCAAAGATACAAAAGTGCCGATATCCATCGGGGGCGAAATACCCAGAACGACTCCGCAGCAACTCCCGCAAGGGCCACTACCCATACGAAGATGAAGAGCGGAACACCCACGCTATCGACCAACGTAACAAGACAGAACGGGCTATACGATGCCGCGATGAACAGATAGATGAAGCTATGGTCGAGAACCTTAAAGACCCGCTTCGCCTTCTCGTGGCTTATCGCGTGATACAAGGTAGACATGGTGTATTCCAGCAGCATGAAAATGCTGTACACCAGCGCCGCCGCCAGATGCAGTCCCGCCCCTGAATCGAGTGACGCTATGATGCATAGGGGGATGGCCGCAATGGAAAGCGCAGCGCCGATGCCATGTGTGATCGAATTGGCTATCTCTTCGCCAAGCGTGTATTCACGCACCGTTCCACCCTTGAAAAAGGGATGTTTGGCAATATCTTCATCGCCATCAGACACGATCGGGGCGTCGTTCAACTCAGCTTCGTTCCTTCCGCTCATTCGATGCCACCCCCGTGCGGACGTGCCCATGCGAGCCAGGTCGCGGCATCGGCTTCCGACACATCGATCAAGCGATGGCGCGTGCTCCCAATACCGGCAGCCGTCTTAACACGCACCGTTGCAACACGCGCATGACGCTGCAGCGGATTAGTACGAATGGCAGCGCTCTGTATCTTCACGCGGGGAATAGTCACCGTATCGATCGAAAAGCCACCATTGACCAAGGTCAGCCCCCTGCGATCCCAGCCGAACGAAGAGCGGCGATACCACATGACAGCGCCGATCGCCTCGAACACCGCAATAACCCCCGCCAACACGAGCACAGACCCGGCGGCAATGAACATCACCTGCCGAGTGCCGAATATCCCCAGTTCGCTATACACCTCATAAGGCGAGAACAGGGAGAACAGCACCCAACAAAGAACCACCGTCACGGCCAGCCAGAAGCCCAGTCCCTGCCACACCACGCGACGAGTCAACCCACGACGAAGCGCCTTTCGGTCGACCCGTTTATCCGCAAGGGGAAGATCAGCGTATTCGGGAGTAAGCCCCGTAATAACCTCATCCACACGCGATAGCGGCAAGAAAGGGTGAACGACGATACGGTCCTGGATGCTGCTAGCTTGAGAGCTATCCGATTGCTGTTCCATGGCGCCAACGCGACCATACGCGACCGAACAGCACTTCAACAGGCGCTGGAAAAAAGTCTGATGAACGTGAATCGATTGGATGCGCTCTACATCCATGCCGGTGAACATATGCGTAATAAGACCGCGCTCGACCTCAATGCGATCTCCCCGCCTGCGCGAGCGAAATCCAGCGAACGACAGACAGGAGCCCACGACACTGAGCCCCCATATAAAAAGGAGAAGGCCAAGAAAGCAGAGCAGCGCGATTATGCCCATATGCACAACAGCATCCTGCATAGCACCCCAGGCAGCTGAATACGCCGCCGATTCATCGGAGAACAGCCCCACATCTACCATCCCGCTCACGACCGAAGCGATAGAAGAAACCACCAGAACAAGAACAAGCGCAAAGGAAGTCTTGCCCGAAAGAGCCGATAACAGCAGTTCTTTATTATTCAATCCGTATTCACAAACGACATCCCCGGTGTCAATGGCGTCCTTTGCGAAAACCCCCCGAAAATCATCAGCAATGGCCGAAGGCATATCAAGGATGTTCCCTTCAGTGGAAGGGTCATTGTTCGTTACTGCCCTTTGAGCTTGCTGCGCCTGCAGTTCCCACGGAGGAACCGGTGCGCCAGGAGCACCATTATCGAAAGATGAAGCGGCGGTCATCTGAGCGCTCATTTGCTTCATGCGCTCATCAACGCCTGCAGGATCAAGCCCCTCTGCCATGAGGTTCTTGCGCATGAATAGTTCTCGCCGAATGCGTTCTGCGGCAGATTTTTCAATATAGGACAGAACCAATGCCTTGTTGTCGGCGCCACCAGCCGTGTCGATCGTGACCGAGCACACGCCCGCCAGTCGTTGCAGCAAAGACATCTTCTCGTTCACTGATTGAACTTTTTGGTACGGCACATGGGTGCGTTTCTTACTTAAAATGCCCGAGCAGTATGTAAATTCAGATACGTCAAATTCGTACCATTTATACCGATAGGCAAGAGCGGAGTACCCGACCACGATCGCGCCGATCAATAACGTGAGAGCCAGCGCAAGCGCAAACGTCACTGGTATTACCAATGCCGAAGGACCGAATAATTCTGATAAGCCCCTAAGCGCCGAAAACCCCGACGCAAGCACGCCAACGAAGATATACGGCAGCGCCCGCAAAGGACTCAGCCAAATATAGCTGTGGTGCAAGGAATGATGTTCGGGCTGATCGCTCTGCAGAGGCGCCGCCCCAGGTTGACCACCATGCAGAGGTGCCGCCTCGGGCTGGTCGGCTGGCACGGACGCCGATACCATCGAGGCGTCTTGCGGCGTACTTAGGGGCGCTTCAGGTTGAACGGAAGAGAGCGGCTCTTTCGGATGCTCATGCAACGGCATAGCTAAACATCCTCTCGAGCAATACGAGCCAGTTCGGCCGCGCGGTCGCGCACCTCATCTGCCACATCGGACTTCAAGCCGGGGATTTCCAAAGAATCACCCGCAGTGGAGACCGTTACCGAAGCCAAGCCGAACGCACGCAACAGGGGCCCCTGTCGGGTGTCGGTGTTCTGTACGCGAATGAAAGGGATGACAATGTGCTTGCGCCAGATGAGGCCGTTCTCTATCTCAAGAAAGTCAGAGAACAACTGATAGCGCCAACGCGCATAGCGAAAGGGCGTAATGGCCGCAAGATCGGCAACCAGCACGACCACGAACACTACCGCGCAGATAAGACAGTACGGCTCGGCCCAAAACCGATTCGACTCGTCAAAGAACCAGGCCAATCCGCCAACAAGACCGATACAAAGGAAAATTAGGGTGATGACGATCGCATCGCTGATACGCCACACCATCTTGATACGAGGATCGAGCTTGTTCTGCGGTTTTTCCCTCATGAATTACCCCTCTTGTCAGGCCTGCTCGCTTTTTTGGACAAACAGGCACCATTCGTTCATTAACTTCCATCCTACCCGTTTATGAGGAAATACGAACGGCGCCTGCTCAACAAATGCGTTACAGATACCTGAAATAAGCGGCACATGAACCTTCCGAAGAGACCATGCAGGGCCCCACGGGGTTCTCGGGAGTGCACACCTTCCTGAACAAAGGGCATTCGTTAGGAGCCATAGCGCCACGAAGCACATCGCCACAGCGACAACCCTTGGGCTCCTGCGTGGGTTCAACATCGGGCGCGAATCGAGCCACCGCATCGAACTCTGCAAATTCAGAGCGGATCGCATACCCTGATCCAGGGATCATACCCAACCCGCGCCACGTGGCATCTACGGTTTCGAACACTTCATCGATAGCGGCAACTGCAACGGGATTGCCCTCGGGAGCCACTCCGCGCATATAAGCGATCTCAATTTCTGCACGGCCTTCGTGAAGCTGACGCATGATCATGGCAATGCCCTGCAGCACATCGACCGGCTCGAATCCGGTAATGACTCCAGGAATACCGTATTTATCCGCAAGGAACTGATAAGGCTTCATGCCGATGATCGTGCTCACATGACCAGGCAGGATGAGCGCATCGATCTTCAGTGCCGGATCAGCAACGATCGCCTCCAGCGCACCTGGCATGTTCTTATGAGCGACGAACACACTGAAATTCTTGAGGCCCATCGCTTTAGCACGCTTGACGGCCATAGCCACCAAAGGCGTGGTGGTTTCGAACCCGACGCCGACGAACACTACCTGTTCGTCCGGATTTTCTTGGGCGAACCTCAAAGCATCCAAGGGCGAATAGACGATCTTCACCGAACGGCCCTGCGCCTGTTCTTTGAGCAGGCTCGAAGTAGAACCGGGAACGCGAGTCATATCACCGAACGTCGCAATGGTAACACCAGGAACCCGTGCAAGGGCAATGACCGTATCGATGTCACGGTTCGAGGTGACGCACACCGGACACCCCGGGCCTGAAGCCAAACGGGTACCTTCAGGCATGAGCCCCCGCAATCCATTACGCGCAATGGCCACCGTATGCGTTCCGCACACTTCCATGAGCGTCGCGTTCTCGGGTGCCCACTTCTGAATGGAATGAACTAGCCCGTGGACAAGTTCGGGGTCCTTAAAAGACGAGAGATCCATGATTGAGTACTGCCTTCCTATAACCCTTCCACATCGGCAAGTTCGGGGAACTCCTTAATGAGGTTGAGGGTCTCCTGTGCGTCCTCTTCGCTTACCACTTCAATAGCGAATCCCGCGTGAACGAGCACGTAGTCACCGATATTCGCCGCAGGGGTAAGATCGAGCGCCACTTCACGGGAAACGCCGAGAATATCTACTGAAGCCAGGCGATCGTCACCGATCGACTTCACTCGAGCAGGAATAGCCAAGCACATACATCATCACTCCTTGATTTGTGTCTGCAATCCTAGCACAGCCTGACCATAGGAGATCGATGCGTCGTTGGGCGGCAGATCCCGATTGAGAGCAATCGTAAATCCGCGATCCTGCAACTGAGCCAAAGTGCGCTCCATAAGGTAGCGATTCATGAACACACCGCCGCCAAGCGCGATCGTATTTATGTCATAGGTGGCCCTGATCAGTTCGGCCATATCTTCCATAACGCGCACGAAGGCATCATGGAACCAACGTGCGATGAGCGTGACCGGCAAGCCCGCTTCAAGATCGTTGAGCATCGCTTCGAACACCGGCGCCGCATCCAAAAGAAGAACAGAGGTGTCTGTAGCGGTACTGGTTTCGGTAGCCACGTTCTTAATGAGCTCGATGCGATACGCTTGCGCATGATCGGGATGCTGATCCTGAACGGCCTGATCAATGCCTTTGTGAACCTCCGCCTCAAGCAGGATAGCGGCTTCACCCTCATAGCGCGGCTTGGTGCATACCCCCAGCAAAGCTGATGCAGCGTCGAACAAGCGGCCCACCGAAGAGGTCTGGGGGGAATTGATACCCTTTTCGATCATCTGCAAATAGGTGGACGCATCGGGCACCTGGCCCTCGACGAAGCGCTGAGCCATCGGGTGATCTAACAGATCGAACGCCCACAACGCACCATACGCTATGCGAGCAGGATTCTTAATGGCGGCAGCTCCGCCCGGTAGGGGGGTGTAGGCGAAGTTCGCAAAGCGCTCGAATGCCTGCAAATTAGACAACAGCACCTCGCCTCCCCAGATCGCGCCATCAAGCCCGTAGCCCGTGCCGTCGAACGCGAATCCGCAAACAGGTCCTTCAAGACCGTTCTCGCCCATGACCGAAAGGATATGCGCATGATGATGCTGTACCTGAACGAGCGGCATACCGGATCGTTCATGCTGATCATGCGCCCATTTACTGGTCAGGTATTCGGGATGGTAGTCACACAGCAGCCGCTTAGGCTGCAAACGGAACAGCTCCTGGTAGCGCTTGCGCGTTTCACCCCATGCATCCATGACCGCAACGCTTTCCATATCTCCAATATGTTGCGAAACGAACGCCTGCCCGCCACGTACAAAGGTGAAGGTGCTCTTTTGCTCGGGTCCTACCGCAAAAAGCTCGGAAGCAGGTGTCACATCATCGTGATCAACAGAAGGGTCAGCACCTTCAGCCGCATCCGGCTCCTGCGGCGATAGACAGGGAACCGAAAGGGGTAAGGGCGCATATCCGCGTGCGCGGCGGATGAACTGAACGACCTTACCCGCAGGGCCCGCATCAAGCACGCGCAATACCGAATCATCATAGCGTCCCTCGATAGCACGATCATTCACCAAGAAGGCATCAGCCACGCATCCTAATTGCTCGAATGCCACTACCTCGTCAGTCACGATAGGCTCATCATGGATGTTACCCGACGTCATAACGAGCATGCCTCCGAATGCGCGCATGAGCAGATGCTGAACCGGCGTTGCGGGCAACATTACCCCGAGTTCGGGCAGATCATCAGCGAGTCCTGAAGCGAAAGAAGCATCAGGGAGTTTCTGCAACAACACAATGGGGCGCGCGGGGTCACGCAATTGTTTTTCTTCCGCATCGTTCACATAACAATATTGGCGCGCTTCATTCACGTCCGCCATCATCACCGCAAAGGCCTTGCCTTCACGGTGCTTGCGCTCACGCAAACGAGCGAGCACCTCTGGATCGGCGGCATCACACACCAGGTGGTAACCGCCCAGGCCCTTGACGGCCACGATTCCACCCCGGTGCAGTACTTCAACTGCACAAGCAATGATCTCATCGCTCTCCTCGACCGTATGAGCCCACGACACTCCACCCACGCCATCTTCCGCGTCTACGCGCGCCCATCCAATATGGGGGCCGCATTCGAAACACGCGTCGGGCTGAGCATGAAAGCGCCTATTGGCAGGATCATCGTATTCGGTCTGACACGATGAGCACATCGTAAAGGGCTCCATGGATGTCTGTGTGCGGTCGTAAGGCAACGCGCGCATGATAGTGAAGCGTGGGCCGCAATTCGTGCAATTAATGAACGGATAGTGATAGCGGCGATCGTGTTGGTCGAACAACTCTTCCACGCACGCATCGCACGTTGCAAGATCAGGCGATACGAGCGTAGTTCTGTCGGCTAGGGAATCCTTCGAGAACCGGATCTCGAAGGTGTCGAATCCTTCAAGGGATGTCTCATTGATATCGATCTCGCGGATCTGAGCAGCGGCAGGAGCCTCTTGCGACAACGCGACGACGAAACGGTCCACATCATCAGGTTCGCCTTCAGCATGGACGGTCACGCCCTCAACGGTATTCAGCACCCATCCCGTTATCCCATGCGTATTTGCCTCACGATAGACAAAGGGGCGGAAACCCACCCCTTGTACAACTCCGGTTATCGTAAGCACTACTGCTTCACGACTCATGCATACACCACTTTCTTAAAGGCTTTCACCAGCGCACGGATCGATACCGCGGAATTATCGGGCAGGTGCACGTGAACGCAACGGCGGCCGCGCGAAGACAAAATAGCGAAATCGCCCGATGCCTGCGCCTTGGCCAATTCGCCCAAGCTCTGCGCACGAGGATCATCGATCTGAATATCCTTCGGCTCGTCAGCGGACAAGATAAGGAACACGCCCTTGTTGGGGCCACCCTTATGCAGCTGACCCGTTGAATGCAGATAGCGCGGACCGATCTCCAAGCACGATGCCACTCCATAATGCATCGCAACAGCATGGCGAATCTCTTCTATAGCCTCGCGGCGACCTTCACCGGCAAAGGGCAGGAACGCATTGAAGGAGAAGTAATCGCCCGGCTCGATGCTTCCGAACAACGTGCGCAGCACGGCATCGAGCGACTCTTCTTTCACCTGGTCACGAAGCGCATCGGATACGTGCACTTCCACCTTACCAATGGGAACCCCCGCAAGGCCCTCTTCAACGAACTCAGGCTCACGAGCGCCATCAGCCAAAATGCGCAGCACTTCTGCTTTAGCCACGGCAACATCGGGCTGGTCGAAGGGACAGACCTTCATGAGGTAACCGACCATAGCGATGGCGTATTCCCACATGACGAAATGGGCGGCAAGGTCTTCAACATTGAGTACCTTGAAGCTCATCTGCGGAATGGCGGGGTCGAGGAACTCGAGCGCATGGCTGAAGTTCTGGCGATCATCCCACTGATCGGTCTTGGTGTTATAAGTAATGACCGTACGATCGCCGGGATCCTTGCGCAGCACCAAAGAATCAACTTCGATGTTCGGTAGAATACCGAAACCGTTCTTGCCAAGGCTCTCCGCAACCAGCTGTTCGATCCACAGACCAAGAACGCGCCCGCGCTTAGGCGTGAAGAGCGAGAACTTATCGCGGCCCCGTTCGTAGTTGTCGTACAAGAACGCGGCAAGATTAGCCGCAGGATTATCAAGGTCATCCGAAGCGCACAGCTCTTCTGCAGTGCACGCGCTCTGGATGAGTGCCGTAATATCCATTCCCACCAGAGCAGCGGGGACCAAACCGAACACTGAAAGCGCAGAATAGCGCCCGCCAACGGTGGGCTCGCCGGAAAAGACCTTCGCCCATCCCTCTTCAGTGGCACGCTGCTCCAAATCAGAGCCGGGATCGGTGATAGCCACCAAATGCGACGGAATCTCTTCTTCGGACATGCTTTCAGCTAGCACGTCACGAACGGCCTTCATGACCAAGGTAGGCTCAATGGTGCCGCCCGACTTCGACGACTGGATAATGAGCGTCTTCTTCAGGTCGCACTGAGACAAAATGGTTCGCACGCGAACGGGCGACACTGAATCGAGCGTCTTGAATGTGATTGCGGAAGAGTCGGGCTTATTGTATTTCGTCAACGTCATGGGAGCCTGAGTGGATCCACCCTGGCCGATCAGAACGACGGTCTTTAAACCGCAGGCGATCTTTTCGTTGGCGAATGCCTGAATCTCTTCAATAGGACAAGGCGGCTCGCTCGCAAGCGTTGCCCAGCCCATGTAATCACGCGCGCATTGCTGCGCTTCTTCAGAGAACTCGTATAGAGACGCATCTTTGCTCCTGATGCGGCTCGCAACTTTTCCGTCTACCAGCGCCTGCAGCGAAGGCGGATAGATACCTTGTATGGCGAAATCAATCATCGATCCTTCTTTCATTGATTCCGTCATTCTATCAAAGGGCGCGCTCGCACCCAACCGATCGGACAATACCACAGGATTTTGTCATGTATTGATCTGACGGACTTCCGTTAAGTAACGACAATAGTCCGTTTGCCATAAATGAAACCCCATAAGCCCCTTCGGTACCGTAGTTTTCATCCCATCAACGTGTTTTCACATTAACCCACGTGAAAGCCACAAAAAAGAGAGGTGTTCTTATGGCCAGAATGGAAAACAAGGTCGCGATCATCACGGGCGGCAACTCTGGAGTTGGCGCTGCCTGCGCAAAGTTGCTTGCAGCAGAAGGCGCGAAGGTCGTCATCACAGCGCGCCGCAAAGAAGCGCTCGATGAAGTTGCTCAGCAGATCAAGGACGCTGGCGGAGAAGTCATGGCCATCGTAACGGACATCTCCAAAGAAGGCGATGCCGACGCACTGATTGCTCAGGTCCTGGATGCATATGGTCGCATTGACGTTCTGGTGAACAACGCCGGTATTCTGGAAAAGGGCCTCAAGCCCATCGACCGCTACGAAGATGCAGATCTTGACCGCATCTTAGAAACCAACACCAAGGGTGCAATGCGCTGCATCCGTGCGGCATCAGCCAAGATGGAATCCGGTGCCTCGATCGTGAACATCGCCTCGGTCGCCGGTGAAAAAGGCTGCGGTGGCGCAGCGTACGTCGCATCGAAGGCCGCCATTATCGGCGTTACCAAGCATACGGCGCTTCGCTTCCAAGCAACGGGTATTCGCTGCAATGCCATTTGCCCCGGAACGGTCGTTACTCCGATGACGATGAATCAATCCCAGGCCGACCTCGACCCCGACATGATCGGCGCCATGGCCACGCACAGCAACCTGCAGACCCAGCCTTGCATGCCGGAAGATATCGCCAACATCGTATTGTTCCTCGCGAGCAATGAATCCCGTCCGCTGACTGGGCAGATCCTGGTATCCGATTTCGGAGCGATGATGTAAAAGAGCGCAGAGGGCATACCTGGACTCGGTTGAATAATTGCCCGAACACCCATTTTGTCTGGGGCCGGGGCCCCAAGCCACAGATGACCCTTCCACGTCATTCGGATAGCAAAGCACAACACGAAAAGAGCCCCGCACTGCGGGGCTCTTGAATTCAAATGGTGGTCGGGGCGGGACTTGAACCCGCGACACGCGGATTTTCAATCCGCTGCTCTACCAGCTGAGCTACCCAACCGAATGCGTTTCTTGACGCGAATTGGTATTCTAACGATACATCACGATTTCGTCAAGCGAATATTTATAAACGGCCCGTACGCTCTTAAGCATCCCATGCAGAACGACCCTGCAGAGCACGCTTACCAATGTCGCTACGGAACTGCATATCTTCGAACTTAATACGGTCGCAGGCCTCATACGCGCGGTTTCGCGCCTCTTCGAAAGAAGAACCCAAAGCCACCACATTGAGCACGCGGCCACCCGCGGTAACCAGTTCGCCATCGGGATTCAGTGCGGTTCCTGCATGGAACACGATAACGTCGTCGATGCTCTCCGCTTCGGAAACACCCAAGATGACCTTGCCCTTTTCGTACGAGCCAGGGTATCCGCCGCTTGCCAGCACAACACTTACCGCCCACTGATCGGACCAGGAAAGATCGATATCCTGCGGACGACCCTCCGCCACCGCAAGCATAATATCAACCAGATCGCCCTGCAAACGAGGAAGGACCACCTGGGTCTCCGGGTCGCCGAAACGCGCATTGAATTCGAGGACCTTAGGACCTTCGGGAGTCAGCATGAATCCACCATACAGGCACCCACGATAGTCGTTCGCGAACGGCTCGCGCGCCGTTGCAGATGCGGCGGTTTCCATGACCGACACCATGGTCTCCATTTCCTCATCGGTCACAATAGGAACAGGAGAATACACGCCCATGCCGCCTGTGTTGGGGCCAAGATCGCCATCGAAGGCGCGCTTGTGATCCTGTGCTGGCGCCATACAGAACGCGCTGCCGCCCGACACGAATGCAAGAAGCGAACATTCAGGGCCCGTGAGCATTTCTTCAACCACTACCGTGCTTCCCGCTTCACCAAAGCTTCCCGCAAAGCACAGATCAACCGCATCAAGGGCCATTTCGAGCGATTCGGCCACGATAACGCCCTTGCCTGCGGCAAGGCCGTCGGCCTTCACTACCAAAGGAGCGCCGAGCTCTTCGCAATACGCACGCGCATCTGCTGCGTTCGTAAAGCTACGATAGCGAGCGGTGGGAATGCCGTTGGCCTCCATGAACTGTTTGGAATACGTTTTCGAACCCTCAAGCTGAGCACCCTGAGCATCGGGGCCGAATACGGGAATGCCACCAGCGCGCACCACGTCGGCCACGCCAGCGACCAACGGAGCTTCAGGGCCGATAACGACCAGGTCGATCTTATGTTCACGAGCGAATGCGAGAACCTCTTCGCCATTTTCCGCATCGAGCGTCTTCACGTTCTGGGCGATCGACGCCGTACCACCATTACCCGGAGCTACATACAGCGTTTCACAACGAGGAGACTGAGCAAGTCCCCACGCGATCGCATGTTCACGGCCGCCGCCGCCAAGCACAAGGATATTCACTGTTCGCCTTTCTCTTATGCAAAGCACCTCCGCAGAAACCCTACGAAGGTGCTTTCGCCATACTGTTTATTCGGATCGACCTATCACGACTAACGGCTTTCCCAGCCATTGAAGATGGTCTGATTACGGTCGGGGCCGACTGCGATAATGGAAGCCTTCACGCCCGACACCTCTTCGAGGTAGGCAATGTAGCGCTGCGCATTAGCGGGCAGATCCTCGAACTTCTTGCAATCCGAAATATCAATACCTTCCCAACCGGGAAGCTCTTCATAAATAGGAGTTACGTTCTTGGGATAGATGACCGAATGCTGCATGGGGAAGTAATCATAACGGACCCCGTCAGCTTCGTATCCAACGCATACCTTGATGGTAGGAACGCACGAAAGCACATCGAGCTTGGTCAACGCCATATCGGTCATGGAATTGACCTCGACCGCATAGCGGGCCTGCACCGCATCGAACCAGCCACAACGACGCTTACGGCCTGTTGTTACGCCGTATTCGCCGCCGACCTTGCACAGACGCTCGCCGATCTCATCGTGGAGCTCGGTCGGGAACGGACCCGAACCAACACGCGTGATGTAAGCCTTTGCGATACCCAATACCTTATCGATCGCCTTAGGACCAACGCCCGAACCAGTGGGAGCGCCGCCTGCGCAGCACGACGATGAGGTAACGAAGGGATAGGTGCCATGGTCGATATCGAGCATGGTGCCCTGAGCGCCCTCGAACAGAACGTTCTTTCCTGCACGCAACTCGGCATTAAGGAGCTGGGTGGTCTCGGTCATATGAGGACGGATGATATCGGCATAGGGCAGATACATTTCGCAGATCTGATCGATCGTATACGCATCGAGGCCATAGATCTTGGTAAGGATCTGGTTCTTGATCGCAAGCGCAGCATCCAGCTTCTCGCGGAAGATCTTTTCATCAAGCAGATCCTGAACGCGAATGCCATTACGTGCGACCTTGTCTTCATAAGCAGGACCAATACCACGGTTCGTGGTGCCGATCTTATGCTTACCCAGATGACGTTCAGAAGCGCCATCAAGGTCAATGTGATACGGCATGATGATATGCGCGTCGCAGGAAATACGCAGGCGATCGCAGGGGAAGCCCGAATCTTCGAGCATCTGCATTTCTTCGGTAAGTACCTTCGGATCGATCACACAGCCGTTTCCAATGACCGGCGTAATATGTTCATACATAACACCAGAGGGGATCAGGTGAAGCGCAAGCTTGGTGTCGCCATTGATGACCGTATGTCCGGCGTTGTTACCCCCTTGGTATCGAACAACGTAGTCATAATCACTCGAAATAAGATCGGTGATCTTGCCTTTACCCTCATCGCCCCACTGAGCGCCGAGGAGAACTGTGCTTGGCATGAATGGTCCTCTCGATTCTGATTTAGATGACTGGGCGCACTTTTTCCGTTACGACCCAACAAAGGAATGATACTACAGTTCGATCATGTTGCACTGCGGATCGGTGTTGCATACCAAGGAAGCTACATCCGGATGACAGGTAAATAGGATAACTTGGCGTTTTTTAGCCAATTCGACAAGCGCGCGCACTGCTTGCACGCGGCGTTCGTTGTCGAAATTCACCAGGATGTCATCACACATGATGGGCAGCCCACGACCTACATTATCCGCAGTGAGCAAAAGCGCGATGCGCAAACTCAAATACAACTGCTGTCGAGTACCCAATGACAGCAAATGGGGCGATCGGGCGGTCTTGACCGCATCGACCACTTCGATATCACCCCGCGCGTTCATGCGTACCACCCGCCATGCGCCATCGGTCATCTGCGCGAACAGACGAGAAGCGCATTTGTACACCTCTGGCTGGCTCTTCCGTTCCCAATCGGCAATGGCCTGCTCCAAAGATCGCTGCGCGAGCAAAAGCATTGCCAGTTCCCGATATTGCTCATGAAGCCGGGTCTCTATGGTCTCGTTCTTGAATTTCAGCTCATCGAAGGACATGCCGCGGCTCGCATTAGCCAAGCGCTCGGTGATCTCGCCGATCTGGCGCTGCGTTTCATGTGCGAGTTCTACGGTCTTGCTACGTTCTATCGTCTTCCGATCGAGAATGGTACGCAGGTCATCTAAAGGCGTTTCATCGCTTACCTGCGCACGAGCGCAAAGAGCCCGATATTCCGAGCGGATCTGGTCGAGCTCCGTTACCAGCGACGAACGATGCGCCGCCTGTGCACGATGGGTCTGATCGGTCAATTCGCAGGCAGCACGGTATTCGCGCAAACGATCGAGTATCCTGCGCGCCCTCTTTGTGGAACCCAACGCCGCACCAAGCCCTTGATCAGCGAGGAACGCTTCTACCTGCTCGGTATGAACACGCGCATCGCGCTCGCACATTTCGAGGTTCTTCCGATCTTGCTGCATGACCCATTCTTTTTTATTGCGTTCATCAGCCCATTCTTCTTCGGTCCTTGTAGGGCGAAGTGCCATGGCTATCCCCGCGACCGCCATCACGAGCGCGAACACCACAACGCTGACTCCCGCGATGAGATACGAGGACCCGGACCCCTGAAGGGCAGATCCGATGATGGCCGCACCGATCGCCACCATGACAAGCGGGATCACGACCGCCATACCGATCCTTAATCGGCGTTGAATGCGGGCGCGCTCATATTGCTGCTGTTTCTGCCCATCTTCGGAATGCAGTTCATATTCGACCTGAGATGCATTTGCAACAGCGCGGGCATTATCGATGGCGTGATCGAGCTTGATCTTTTTTTGGTCAAAATCATCAAGAGCATCGTAGAGGAGGTATTCCTCGGATTGCGTAAGATCCACCAGCGGCGCGATATCATCATCAAGATAGGGGCGGGCTTGCTGGCCGCTCTGCTTTTCCGCCTCACACACTTTATCTAGCTCACCCTCGAGTACCGCGATGCGCATGTCAAATGAATCGATCTGGGCGATGGCCTTGCCCAGCTCTTCTATTTCAGTATTAAGCCGTTCCTGAGTACCCTGCAGCATTTCGCTTCGAGGACGCAAAGAGGCCAGTATCCGCTCCTGTTCACGCAGCTGGTCGGCTTCTTCTCGTTCCGTCCGTATTAGACCCCGCAAACGGGTCTGCTCCGCCTTGAGGTTAGAAATGGAATCGGGATTATGAGATGAGCGCGATGTAAGCACCTTGATACGTGAGTTGATTTCTTCAAGAGCATGCGCCGGCGATGATGAAGTGCCCGACCCAGCCGTAAGCAGGCGCGCGGTAATATCACTGTGCCGGTCGAGACGCATCAGTTCATCGCTCGTAAGGGAGAACATGGTCTCGTATGTTTCTTTATCGATGTCGGTCATAAGCGTATTCGGAAGAGAAACATCATCGGAGTTCTTGATACGTTTCAATTCGACCACATCATGCGTTGTCGTGTTCTTGAAGAACAGGCTTCCTGAGCGCTCCGCGTTCTCGGGACGATATGAATTGGCTTCACCTCGTGCTGCAGGCCAACCGAACAACACCCCTTTAACTAGTTCGTTCAGCGTGGTCTTACCTGCCTCGTTCGGCCCGTACACCACATTCATCCCTTGGATAAAGGGGCCGACGATCGTATTCGCGAAACGGCCGAAACTCGTTATTTTGACATGCTCGAGGAAGAACGGCTGCTTTTGCGTTGGGCGCTTTCGCAATGCGAGCTGCTTGGACTTGGCGGTATCTTTCTTACTCATCGCTCATCATCCCGTCCCAGCAGATCGAGCACGAGCGTTTCCGCCTCGTCGCACAATGACGAGAACTGCTGCTCGACCGCCGAAGGAAGCGTCAGATCGCGCTGATAGAACTGCTTTTCCAGGTCCAGAAGAACCTCTTGCTCATGATGGCGGCAATCATCCATCGCTTCGAAATAGACCGACGGGAACAATCCCTCCTTGCGAAGGGCCTTGTAATTAAGGGGCGGCTTCGTGCGATTAGCGATCGCATCGACGAAGAAGAACGGATAGCCGTCGTTGAGTGCGTTACGAACATCTTCTAATACAGCTTCAGTCAGATCAGCATGAAGCGAACTGCGGCCTGTCAAGCTAAGACGGAACATCATACGCTGGCAACGCGTTTGGGCGTTGCAGGAGAATTCCGCATCTATGATCCGCTCTTGGACCTCTGAAATAGTGTCGCATTCCGAAATATCCAACTCGAGGCGCTTCCATGCAATACTGGCCGCCGGGAAGAACTCTGTCTTATTGGGCTTACCCGTCTCAAGCGTCACCTTGAACGCACCATGTTCTCCTTCTTCCTTCATATCCCGCCCCTGAGGGCAGCCCGAAAAGACGATGCGAGGATCGTCTGAAGAGGGGAAGATCTTCGGCTGGTGAATGTGCCCGCATGCCCAATAATCCACATTACGCATGAGAAGCGTTCTTGGTTTGACAGGGGACCGCGTGGGGTCTATATCGAGGCCCGTATGGATCACGCCGATCATGAAAGGAGCGGATATCCCCAGTTCAGACATGGCTGTTTCACGTGAAATACCTTCGGATATATCTTCATCCGATGGCCACGATTGAGTGTAATAACTGCGCCCTCCTATTAAGGCGATCGGCTGTCCATCGCGCTCATAGCACGCGAATTCCGCCTTCGAAACACCTAATAGGTGCGCATTTTCGGGTAATGCCGAAAACGAACTATCCCATGAAATATAGGGGTCATGATTGCCGGTTACGAAATAAACGGGAATGCCTAACTGCTGAAGACGCGTGAGCTCCGATACGAACAGTGAGAAATCCGCATACGAAGGATGAGAATTATCAAAGATATCCCCCGAGAGGACCACAAAATCAACCTCTTCTGAAATAGCAAGGTCGATGACTTTTTTGAACGATTTCGGGATCGCGTGAAGCAACGCATCGTTCCACGCCGGCGCAAGAGAGCGCAACCCCTTAAAGGGTGCCCCCAAATGAAGATCGGCTGCGTGTATGAACGTTACGGTACTCATGGTTCGAGTGTAGCGCTTTGCGTACGCGAATCAGTAACTGGAATCATCAAAGTGATTCGTGAACTTAGTGAACTCAGGGATGAAGGTCAGCGGAATATCGCGCGTAGGACCATTACGGTGCTTCGCAACGATGAGTTCGGCCATACCCCAATCAGGGCGCTTCTCCGCTTCCGCTTCCGCTTCAGACGTGCTTCGGTCTAGGAACATAACAATGTCGGCGTCCTGTTCGATAGAGCCTGATTCTCGCAGGTCAGAAAGCATGGGGCGCTTATCAGTACGCGTCTCAACACCACGGGAAAGCTGGGAAAGCGAAAGGATGGGGACGTTCAGTTCCTTCGCGAGCACCTTCAAACCACGAGAGATCTCAGCAACTTCGACTGCGCGATTATTAGGATGGGGAATGACCGGCTGCATCAGCTGCAAATAGTCAACGATAATGAGGCCGTTCTTCTTATTTCGCATCATACGGCGTGCCTTGGTACGCAACTCGACGATAGACAGCGAAGGAGAATCGTCAACATACAAATCGTATTGGGACAATTCGCCCGACACACGCACCAGTTCGCCCCAGTCGCTATCAGCCAACATGCCCCCGCGCATACGCGACAAGCTCATGCCCGCCTCTGCCGCCAGCAGACGCTGAGTAATCTGCACCGAGGACATTTCCAAACTGAAGAACGCAACGGTGGAACCGAGTTTTGCCGCATTGGTCGCCAGGTTCATAGCGAACGAGGTCTTACCTACCGCAGGACGTGCCGCCAAAATAATAAGATCGCCACCGCGAAGCCCGCAGAACAGCTTATCTACATCGGTAAAGCCCGTCGGAACACCCTGCATTGTACCCGCACGATTCGCCATTTCAGCGATCTCATCGTTTGCTTCGATGATGAGCGTCTGAATATCCTTGAACGTGGAGCTTACCGTTTGCTCCGTCACACTGAAAAGCGACGCTTCCGCCTGCGACACCAATTCAGCAGGATCAGCAGGCGAATCGTAGGCCAGCGATGTGATCTGTGCAGATGCATGAAGCAACTCACGGCGCATAGCATCACGCGAAACGATTTCAGCATGATGTTGCCAGCTAGTGAACGCGAAGGTGTTCTCGGCCAGTTCCAACAAATAAGCCTGCCCGCCGATCGCTTCAAGCTGACCAGTAGCTTTAAGGTTGTCCGAAACGGAAATCACATCGATCGGAATAGAGCGTGCGTTCATTTCGCGCATGGTCTCGAAAATAATGCGATGAGCGGGGCGGAAAAAACTTTCCGGTTTGAGCTTAAGAGAAACCTCTTCGAACACACCCGTAGAAAGCAAGCAGGCGGCCAAGACCGTTTGTTCGGCCTCGACGTTCTGAGGAAATGCTTTTTTAAGGCTTGAGGATGATTCTGTTGAGGTATCCGCCACGGCGATCGTTCCGTTCTCTTCTTATATAAGTATTAGCCATATTACAACAGATGTGCGCTTCATAATGCCCTCGACAATCAGTTGTCAAAGAGCCGGCGATGATCGCTTTATATCTAAAAAAGGCCGCCCAACATAGGACGGCCTTTAGCAGTGATCTCGTAAGATACGAGTTATTCAGCAGCTTCTTCTTCGGTAGCCTCTTCAGCTTCAACAGCCTCAGTGGTTTCCTCTTCTTCAACTGCTTCTTCTGCAGCGAACGTGGACTCATCGCCAACGAGGATGGTCAGGTTCGCCTTGATGTCGCGGTACAGAGCAACGGTGACTTCGTGAGCACCAGCAGACTTAATAGCGGACTTGATCTCGATGCGGCGGCGATCGATATCGATGTCAGCCTGAGCCTTTACTGCGTCTGCAACCATCTGAGCAGTAACGGAACCGAAGAGAACGCCCTCTTCGCCTACGCGTGCCTCAACCTTAGCGGTCAGAGCGTCAAGGATGGCCTTGGTCTTGTTCGCATCAGCAATGCGGTTCTCTTCACGAGCTGCAATGTTGTGCTTGCGCTGTTCGAGCTGCTTCAGGTTGCCCTTAGTTGCAGCAACAGCCATTCCCTGAGGGAGCAGGTAGTTGTTAGCAAAGCCGGCAGCAACTTCTACTACGTCGCCTTCGCCGCCCTTACCCTTTACCTCGGTCAGAAGGATAACTTTCATCTCATCCTCCTTTTAGCGATTACGGCGATCGCCACGACCACTTACAGCAGGCACAGCATAAGGCATGAGAGCCATTTCACGTGCACGCTTCACGGCGTTTGCGATATCGCGCTGGTGCTGGGTGCAAGCGCCCGTTACGCGGCGGGGCTTGATCTTCCCACGATCAGTAACATACTTACGCAGCATCTGGGTGTCTTTGTAATCGACATATTCTGCGTGATCCTTGCAGAACTGGCAATACTTTCGACGAGGCTGCTTTGTGTAGTCAGACATGTAAACCTCTTTCGAATGATTAGAACGGGATGTCAGTGTCGTATACGGAGGCATCGACAACCGGAGCGGCTACAGGTGCTGCGGCAGGAGCCGGTGCAGCATTCATAGCAGGTGCCGGCGCAGCGGCGCGTGGGGCGCCTTCATTGCGGCTCGTCATGAATTCGATTTCATCTACAATGACTTCGATCTTCGAGCGCTTCTGCCCGTCACGTTCCCACTGGCTCCAACGAAGCTTACCTTCGATGGCCACCTTGCTTCCTTTGGAAAGAAAGCGGGAGACGCTCTGTGCACGAGCACCAAACATCGTGCAGTCAATGAAGTTGGGGTAGTCTTCCCATTCCCCTGTCTGCTGGTTCTTACGGCGATCGTTAACGGCCACGCCGAAGCCCAGCACTGGCATACCGCCAGCAGTGGAGCGCAGATCGGGGTCGCGCGTCAAGTTACCCGTAATGATGACTCGATTGATGCTCATTTTCGAACCTCTTTCGTAAAGCGAACTTCCCGTTCGCCTTTTGATTTCCTTAAAGCTTTAATAATTAGTCGCGGTCAGTGCGAGCAACGATCATGTGACGCTCAACAGCATCGGAGATGCGCAGAACGCGATCGAGCTCTGCAATGTTAGCAGGCTCTGCATGGAAATCGATAAGGGTGTAATCACCGTCAGTAAGACCGTTGATTTCGTAAGCAAGCTTGCGCTTACCCCAGTTATCAACATTATCAACAACACCGTTACCTTCTGCGAGGGCGGTCTCGATACGTTTCATAACAGCGATACGGGATTCTTCGTCGATAGACGGAGCTACAAAATACAAGAGTTCATAAGCCTTCATCAGTTCACCTCCTCTGGACTTACGGCTTCGGGATCTGAAGGCATGCCCGAAGCAGGAATAGCCGGTCTATAGTAGCAAACCGCTATTCTTTCCGCAATTGATTATGTAGTCGAACTCACGGTTTGCACACATTAGCACCAACCGATCATGAAAACCCCTTTCCTGAACCTTTGCTTTCGCCCGTACCGGCGTCATCCGTTGTTCTTTCTTAAACAACCAGAATCACAGACCTGCTCTCTTTTAAGAGAACCTGTTCTCATCCTAGAGAATGAACCTCAAATATGTGTGAAAGATATCTCACATTTTGTTGACATGAACCTCAAATATGAATGGAAACTTCCACGCATCCATCCCCCGAACGCACAGTAGCCACCCGAAACGGGTGGCTACTTACTAGTGAAGCAAAGGCGTTGAGTCGTTTATTTTTCCTCAGCCGGCTCTTCGGATCCGGTGCCCTCTTCCTGAGAAGCCATAGGATCAAGCGATCCTTCCATATCAAGCTCAAGCTTGAGGTTCTCCATAAAGTTAGGCGCAGGGCCGATATAGACGATCTCGCGATCGATGCCCTCGTCGTCATACAAATAACCAAAGGCATAAGCCTGCTCTTCGCCCGGCAAACCGCCTTCAGCGATCAGAACATCACGCACGCCATCTTCGGTTTCAATATAGCCGTCGTAGCAGAAGGCATACGCCGTTGCGCCACGAGCGCCCTGGACCTCACGACGAGCAGCCAAGAAACATTCCTCAACATCATCGCCAGGATGAGTTTCGATGAAGAGATTTTCCTTTACTGCTAAACCCGTGAAGGGTACCACTTCTTCGCCGCTTTCCATCTTCGCCGCCGCTTCATCGAGCACTGCGCGGATAACGGTTTTCAGAACATCATCAATATCTGATTCAAGGTCATTAGCCTCGGGATCAACCACACGTTCGGACATGGCCATCCTTTCGTCGTCCATTACTAAGTGTTTTGCAGTGTAGCACGATGAACTGAGGGATATAACGAAGGTCGTTTTTCATCCGAAGAAGACCATCGCCCGACAGGCTAAAGGTGCATCGCCGAAGAAGCGGCGGTGTCGAGCCACATTCGATTCAAAACTAAAAAGCACCCCAGAAAACCCGAGGTGCCTTGAAATTCAGTGGCGGAAGGGGAGGGATTTGAACCCTCGTTACCGGGAGTACCGGTAAAACGGTTTTCGAGACCGCCGCATTCAGCCGCTCTGCCACCCTTCCATATATATATTCGCCCCAAAAGTGAAGCCTAGTCAGTGTAACTCATTCAAAGCGCCAGGCAAAGGCTTTTCTCCGATCCTCCGTATAACGAGCCCGCGGCGCATTATTCGCCAGGACGAAAAAAGCCCACCGAAAAGGCGGGCTTAAAATTCAGTGGCGGAGAGATGGGGATTCGAACCCCAGGTACGCTTTTGGCGCACACACGATTTCCAATCGTGCTCCTTCAGCCAGACTCGGACATCTCTCCAAAGAAAACCGTGCTATTCGCACGTGCAAGTTGGCAGTATACACCAATCTAGTACTCTGTCACAAGAGAAAAATATCCATCTTGTGACAAGATTCTTAAAGGAACCTCGAATAGATCGGACATGCAAGCGCTGGTAAGCGCCTCCTCCTTTGCCTTATCCGCGAAAAGCTGACCATCCTTGATCATTACTACGCGGTCGATCTCCGGAATAATATCTTCAGGATAATGGGTAACGAGGATTATCGCTTTTCCCGCAGCGGTCAGATCGCGCATGGTCTTACGCACATAATACATACCCTCAGGATCAAGACCCGTCGTCGGTTCATCGAGAACGAGCACTTCCGGGTCATGCACTAAAGCGCGGGCGATGAGCACACGGCGCGCCTGACCTGAAGAAAGCGTCATAACATCGCGGTCGGCAAGATGTTCTATCCCTAAGAAAGAAAGCGTACGAGCGACCTTCGCTTTTCCCTCTTCAGTCATCGAATACTGGCGGGGAACACCTAATGTCCCCAGAAGACCACCATATACAATGTCGAACACAGGTAGATGAACCGTGATCTGACTCTGCATTGAAGACGAGACCACTCCGAGATGCGCTTTCACCTCTTGAAGCGTAACCAGCGACTTTCCCTTGAATAATACCGGCGGATGATCACGATGAAGGGGAAACACCTCTCGAGTGATGAGGTTTATGAAAGTCGATTTACCGGCTCCATTCGGACCGATGAGCGCGATGCTCTCACCTTGGTCGAGAACGAAATCATCAATATGGAGAATCACTTTTCCCTCACGACGAACTACTGCGTCGTGGAGCGTAATCAGAGGAGTCTTTTCAACACAAGCCATGCGATCCCTTCCGTTATCACATCATACCTTTATTAGAATAGCGCTAATCAGGATACCCGTTTATGGGCTATCACCTTAAAGAAAGGATCGCTCCTTAAGAGCGATCCTTCACAGGTCAATGGAAAAGCATGGGTGGTTCTTACTGGCCTTCAGTGCTCTGCCCCTCGGTAGTAGCATCAGTGGTCGTGTCAGTGTTCTCACCTTCGGTAGCAGCATCTCCACTTTCGGTGGTAGTATCAGTGGAGCCATCTGTTGTTCCCTCAGTGGACGTATCCTCATACTGGGTCATATCCAGGTTATAAGGAACATTGCTTGGCATTTCATTGGTCTGAATATCTGCCTGCTCCTTATAAGAATCGAACCATTCGTTATACGCAGTGGACTGGTTCTGGCTCTTCAGAATGTTGGCAATGTATTCAACGAATTCAGAAGGATAGTCCGAAACGTTAGTAGCGGTGCCGTCGCACGTGAACTCATCGGTGCACATGATGATATGAATGCCATAATCGCTGGTCACAAGACCAGACACCTGGCCCTTTGACAAAGCGCTCAGAGAATCGGTGTATTCCTGAACGAACGTATTGGTGGCATCCCAACCTACATCACCGCCATTTTCAGCCGAAGTGGTATCGGTAGAATACTGCTTTGCAGCCTCTGCAAAATCAAGAGTACCTGCATTGATCTGATCGAGGACTTGCTGAGCGGTCGCTTCATCACCAGATGCGAACAGGATATGAGAAGAGCGCTTCGCCCCGTTGAACATGGTGTAGTACGTATTGAGCATTTCCAGGGTCTGAGCATCATCTGCCGTAGCAGCATCTCCTGCTACGTTTTCCATCAAGGCCTCATCGCGAAGACCTGATTCAATGGATGCGCGATACTGCTCTTCAGTTAAACCAGCGCTGTTGAGAGCCTCTTTCCACGCATCATCGCTTTCATAGCTGGACTTCATGGAATTAAGCTGTTCGTCAACCTTAGCCGAATCAATCGTGATTCCCTTTTCGTCGCAAGCCTGCTTCTTCAACTCGACTTCCGTGTAGTAATCAATGACCTGGCTGCGAACCGTTGTGGGATCAAGGGAATTCTCACTCATCCAATTCGCCCAATCTTGATCGCTTCCAAGATCGGAGCTAGTGCGGAAATCCTGAACATACTTCGTAATAGTATCTTCCTGGATCTCGGTGCCATTTACCGTAGCTGCAACACCTCCGGTGTATCCATAATTTGTGCCACCGCAACCAGCAAGCGCGAAACAACACGCCGCGGAAACACCAATAATAGATACCTTTCGAAGAAGCGCTTTGTGATTCATATGTATCCCTATTCTCTTACAACGCTGAAGAACCGCACGTGGATGCGCGATTCTTCGATATTGTTGCACAATGTGGAGCGTCTAAATTAGTTCGCACAATTTGCTCACTTTAGACGCGATGTTCACCATAAGCTCTCCATATTCACGGAGCGGCGCTGATGGCCCTATGCGTTCTTCGCTTCTTTCTTGCGCTGGACAGCGGAAAGGATTCGCTTACGAAGACGGATGGATTTCGGGGTGATCTCCACCAGCTCATCGTCTTCGATATACTCGAGCGCTTCTTCCAGCGTGAACGTTACCGGCGGCGTGAGCTGGATAGCCTTATCGGCGCCGGATGAACGCTGATTGCCCAACTGCTTCGCTTTAGCAACATTAACCACCATGTCGCCTTCTTTGGCGGATTCTCCAACGATCATGCCCTCATAACAATCCTCGCCAGGACCCACGAACAAACGACCACGCTGCTGAAGGGTATCCAGCGCATATGCGACCGACTTTTCGGTAGCCATAGCGATCATACAGCCGTTCTTACGACCGGTGAATTCGCCGCGATATGAGCCGTATTCACTGAAGTGATGGAACATAGTAGCTTCACCGCGGGAAACGTTGAGCAGCTTAGTGCGAAGACCCATCGTGCCACGAGAAGGGATCTTGAATACCAGGTGAGTTTGTTCGCCACGCTGGAACATATCGGTCATTTCACCGCCTGCAGATCCGAATACTTCGATGCACTTGCCTGCATATTCACTCGGAGTGTCGACGGTTGCTTCTTCAATGGGCTCAAAGCGATTACCGTTCTCATCCTTCTTAATGATGACGCGTGGACGGCCGACCTGGAACTCGTATCCTTCGCGGCGCATGGTCTCCATCAGAACAGACAGGTGAAGCAAGCCACGACCAGCCACTTCGACGCCGGACTTATCTTCCGTTTCAGCGATACGCATGGAAATATTCGATTCAGCTTCCTTGAACAGGCGCTCTTTCAACTGACGTGCCTGAACGATCTCACCTTCGCGGCCGACGAGCGGTGAAGTGGAGGCTTCGAATACAACAGCCATGGTAGGCTCTTCGACCTCAATAGGATCAAGGAGAACCGGGGTGTCGCGGTTGGTTACCATATCTCCAATATCTGCATCTTCAACACCAACGACGGCGATAATGTCGCCTGCGGTTGCCTCCTGGACCTCCTTTTTACCAAGCTCCTGGAAGGTGAACACCTGCTTGATCATGGTGTTATAGCGCGTACCATCGTTCTTCACGACCAATACTGGCTCGTTCTTATGCATCGTACCCGAGAACAGACGACCAACACCGATACGACCAACGAAGCTCGAATGGTCGACCGTGCAGATCTGAAGCGCAACAGGACCCGCTGGCTCGCAATCAGGCGCGGGAATCTCTTTCAGGATGGTTTCCAGAAGAGGAACCATATTCATGTTGTCATCTTCCACTTCATAGCGCGCATACCCATTCATAGCGCTGGCGTAGATAACGGGAAAATCAAGCTGTTCGTCGCTTGCGTCGAGTTCGACCATGAGATCGAACACTTCATCCACTACTTCTTCGGGACGAGAACCAGGGCGGTCGATCTTGTTGACCACCACGACGATACGAAGACCCAGCGAAAGCGCCTTGGAAAGCACGAAGCGCGTCTGAGGCATAGGGCCTTCGAACGCATCGACGATAAGTAAAGCGCCATCCGCCATATTAAGGACGCGCTCAACTTCGCCGCCGAAGTCAGCGTGACCCGGGGTGTCGATAACATTGATCTTGATGTCTTTATAGGTAACAGAAATATTCTTCGATAAGATCGTAATACCGCGTTCGCGTTCCTGGTCGTTCGAGTCAAGAACACGCTCAGCTACTTCCTGGTTCTCGCGGAAAGCGCCTGCGGTATACAAAAGGCGGTCGACCATAGTAGTCTTACCATGGTCAACGTGCGCAATGATCGCTACGTTACGAATATTATCTTGTTTCATATGGTCTCTTCTTCCTTTATGCGCTCAAAGTTGCAGTCGAATTATAGTGCATTGACACGCGTCTACCTGTTTCATGACGGAAAAGGCAAGTCATAAATGTAAAAAAGGCCCGCCTTAGGCGGACCTTGAATACATGGTGGAGCCTAGTATAACTAAGGCGAACACGGTTATAAGCCTTGAAACCTGTTATTTGCAGATTAACCGCAATTGGTTTGCGGTCATAGGCAACCTGCAAAATACCAGATAGGCGGCTTGCGTATTTGCCCTGTAACGCACGAAAACGGGGCACCCCTTATCAGGGTGCCCCGTTTTAACGTCAGATTTTGAGCCGTTGACCCGGATAGATGATATTCGGGTTCGTGATGCCGTTTTTGGCGGCAATCTTCTGATAAGTCGTGCCGAACTTGGCCGCAATGCCTGAAAGCGTGTCACCAGATTTGACGGTGTACGTCTGGCCGCTTTCAACGTTGCCGTTGATAATCGCCATGACTTCATCATAGCGGTGCGCCAAGATCGCTTTTCGCTCTGAACCGTTGCGGTAATCGCCAGCCCACGTCTCTTGCGCCAAGGTTTCAGCCGAAGCGCTGCAAATGTGGTTGACGATCTTTTGCACCTCGTCATAGCGTGAGCCAAGCGCCTTGCACCGGTCATCGTCCTTGCCGTATTCGTCGCGGAACACCCCGGCCACAAGGTCTAGCGCGTCCATGTTCTCAACGCCGGTTGCTGGCGCGGTCGGTGTTGGCGCTGGCTGCGCCGCGCCGCCGACGGCTGCGAACTGCTGCCATTTCGCCGCGTCCATATAGGCTTTGTTCAAGTCAAGGTTGCCGCCCCAGCCGTCCAAGCGCCCGCAACTAGAGTATTGGCGAATGTCGCATGAATATGCGCCCTCGTTCCATGGGTTGCCTTGAAGCCCGGTCGTGTTGTTGTTGGCGTATTGCGCAACCCACGTGCCGCAACCGTGCTTCTTGGCAATATCCCAAGGGAAGACGCTTTGGCTTGCGTAGATCAAAGGCGTTACGCCGGTAAGCGCCTTTACCTTCGCAACCAGCGAATCAAGATAGCCGGTGTTGCCCCACGCGGCATTGTCGCCCTGCTCCCAGTCAAGCACGATAAGCGCTTTGCCAAGGTAGCCTTTAATGCTGTTGGCGAAGTGCTGCGCTTCCGCGTCAACGCCAGCGCCGTTAACGTAGTGGTAAACGCCAACCAGAAGCCCGCGTTTCATCGCCTGTTGCATTTGCCGGTCACAATCCGGCGAAACGTAGCTTGCGCCCTGCGTCGCTTTGCAGATCGCAAAATCAATGGCAAGGGCATCAAGATTGATGCCCTTCTGCCAATTGCTAATGTCAATGCCCTGTAGTGCCATAGAAACCACCTTCCAAGCATACGAAATAGAAAAGGTTTGCCGTTTGAAGTTCTTCAAGCGTCCATGGCCGCGCGGAATTGACGGGGCTTGCCGGGTCGCGAACCCACCACATACCGTTTTCATCGTGCCGCCAGATCGTTATAACGTGGCTGCTGTATTCGGTATCGCCGAACGCACCGCGCACGCCAGCAAAGCAGACCGCGCCAGCGTCAACCTTGGCAAGCGCTGATTGCAAACTGTAAATCTTGCCTGTGTGCGTAATGCCGTATGGCTCATAGGTCGCGGCAATCCACTGCGCGAACTTCTCCATGTCGTTTACGCCGTCAGTCAGACACGCGGTGCCGACAGCGCCCGCAACGGTGAGCGGCGTAACGTCCTGTGTCGTTATGTACTTGATAGCCATTGCGGCGCAGACAAGCCCGCACCCGCTGTCACCGATGGTGCCGCCCGCGTATCCGATATGTGACCACTGCACATCATCTTGAAGGTAGAGCGGCATATGAGTGCCCGCAGGTATAGGCTTGTACGTGGGTTCATCAACCGCAAAAACGATTTCGGGCGCTGCCGCTTCGCGCGGCTGGTCGCTTGCGTAGGCAACCATGAGCGCGAAGCAGACAACTATAGCCATGAGTGCCCCGCACGCAAACGCCAGAATCTCGCGCCACGTCCGTTTACTCGCTTCCATGGGTGGCTTTCTTGGGTTCGGTGTAGGTCATCGCCTGTTCACTGTCGCACAAACCCTCGGTGGTCGGGTCAACCACCACGCCAAGGATTACCAGCACGGCAAACAGCGCATCAACGGCGGCAACCACTCGGCCTTGCAGTTCCGACAAGTCGAAATTGAAGCCGAAAATAGCGGCCACCATCTGCACCAGCAGGAACAGCGCAGGGATTAGCGCCATCCAAAACAGCTTGTTCTTTGCACGTGCAAGAAAGTTGATTTTCAGATCGTTCATAATGTCCCCCTTAGTCGATTATTAGATAAGGCTTTAGTGCCTTAATCTCGTTCATGTAACGCTCACCAGTGCCATTGCCGCCTAGAAGCTTGTATGCTTCGTATTCCTCTAGCAGTTCGTCATAGGTCGAAATGCTCATTTTCTTGCCGTCTATGACGTACTTTTGATAGGCGGTTTTGATATGCTCTCGCGCTGATGCTTTGTCGATAATCAGCCGCGCCCGCTGGTACTTGGTCAGGTTCTTAACTTGCGCGATAAGGAAGCCTATAACGCCGCTGGCCAGCAGCCCAACGATTGACGTTATAAGCTGTTCGGTGGCGGCGCTAATCATTCGTCCACCACCTGCCAAAGCGTTTCAGTTCCAGCCGCCCCCGGCTCCCAAACGTTGTTGTCAACAAGCGATTGCCACTTGCTGCCGCCGTGGGTCACCACCGCGCCGGTTGGGTATCCGTTCGTAGCGTCCGGCTGCTCCCATGCGGGCACATCCGTTGCGTCCGGGCTGTCGGCTGCGGCAAGGTTACGCGCCCAAAGGCTCGGCGCGGCTGCTGGTGTCCAGTCCGCTTGCGACGTGTGCGGCTGCAAGCACACATAGAGCGTGCCGCCATGCTCCACGCGCTCACCGGCGGTGTAATAGTGGCCGTCGCCCGTCCACTGGTCGTAGAGCGCTGGGGCAATCTCTGCCACGTCATCGGACAATGACGGCGCTTGCGTCTTGTAAATTGCGATGATGCCGCGCAATGCGGCTTCCTCTTCGGCTGTGAATGCCATGTTTTGCCCCCTAACAATAGGAAAGCCCGCACAATGGCGGGCTTGGCTTGCTGTTGGTGTGTTTGTGCTGCTATCCGAAAAGCCGGGTAAACAGCGCATCCATGTTCGCGACGGTTCGCCGCGCGTCAAGGCGCATCATCGAACCGCGCCAAGATTGATAGCTTTGCAATGCCTGATCGCGCGTCATCTCGCCGCGCTCCACGAACGCCGCAAGCTTTTTCAGCTTGCGCCGCTCCCGCGTTACGGCGGAACGGCACGGGCGCACAATGACTTTGCCAGTCTCGCCATAGTTGAACCTCTTCTTTAGGAACGTGAAACCGCGCGTCAGCTTCACGATTCGGGTTTTCTTCTCGTTAACGACAATGCCAAGCTTCGCGCACTCGCGCCGAATGTCGGCAAGCACGCCGCGTAAGTCCGCCTTGTCAAGGGCGATGCAATAAAGGTCATCCATGTAGCGCCCACTTGCCAGCACGCAAGGCGTGCGCAGCAACATATGGTCTACGGGGCTTGGAAGGGCAACGGCTAGTATCTGGTTCGGCTCGCTGCCAAGCCCAAGGCCACGGGTGCCGTGGGAATCAACTTGCGCGTACATAAGCGCCTTGATTCGCTCGTCATCTAGCGCCCTGTCAATTAGCCGCTTGGTGGCCGCATGGTCGATGTTCCCGAAGAAGTTAGAGAAATCGACAAGCAGCACGTAACCTTCTGCGCCGTGCTTCTGGTAGTGCCGTGCAAGCTGCTGTTTCAGGCGCGATACGGCAAAGTCGGTTCCGCGCCCCTTGATGTTGGCGGTGCAACCCGGCGCGAGCGTCGGCCAGATCGCCGGTGCCAGCGCGTAGCGGTTAAGCGCCTTATGCACGACGCGTTCAGAGTAATGCACGGACGTGATATGCCGAAGCTTGCCCCGCTCGAATATGTCAAACTCAACGAAGCCGCGCCGAATGTCCTTGCCCGCCATCAAGTCGGCGTGCGTCTTTAGGACGTTCGGAAGGATGTTTGCAAGGTAGCGTTGAACGGCAGACTTCCACGCCACGCCGTGGGCGCAGTCGCGGGCGCACCTGTAAAGGTTGTCAATGTCGGCCACCTCTTCAAGCGTGCATGATTCAATGCGCTTGGCGCGGTTCGCCGCCCGCTTGGCATCGCGGCGGGCACGCCTTGCCGCCCGCCGCTCCTCGGATTTCATGGGCACCCCGCACGGCTTGCAATCGGCATCCAATAGCCGCTTAGGCACCGGCAATGAAACGCAAGCGAATGCCGAAACCTGCGCCATGCAAGCAGCGGTCTGCGGTACCTGCGGGGTGCATATTTACGGCCATGTGGCCGAACGTTGTACCTTCCTTCCTCTTGCGCACGGATTGCGGACGTGTCCGCAATGACTGGCAGTGCAAAGGAATCACGGGCGCGGGCGAATCCAACCATTCGTGGCCGAATTGTTGTTGGCATTGCCGTTGCTGTTGACATTGCACACGTTGGAAGCCGAACCGCCCATGACGGAACGAAGCCACCAATAGACGCGCTAAACAAGGCACAACGCGACGCTATTTTACCGCTGCCCAATGAGTTTCACACCCTTTCTTGCGCCCTTTATGAGCTTCGCCGCCGTTTCCACATCATCGGCGATGCGCACGCACCGGCTAACCTTGATGATGCCAAGATCAATCAGGCATTGTAGGTCTTGCAACAGCTGTTCGCAGTTGGCAACGGCAAGCGTCATGTAATGCCGCCGCTGCGTCACGTTGTGTTCGGTGTTGGGGTAGAACGCGTTTGCCGTCACAAGGTTGCTTACAAGGCTTCTTGCCGTCTCTGCCATAGGCACGGCCAGAACGAAGCGGTATGACTTCGGCATTGCCGCCGAAGTCACAAGCGCCGTTATCTCCTTGCGCACCCTAGTTGCGGTGGTGAAATACTCGAAGTTGCTTAAATCGCGGTAGCGTTCCAGTACGGTACTCATTAGCTTGCCTTTCCAGTGCGCCCGCGCAAGGCGGGCGCGGGCATAGCGTCATGCAACGGCTTGTCAGCCTATGAGGAAGCACGGGCGCGGGCGAATCCAACCATACGCGGCCGAATAGTAGTTGGCAGTGCCGTGGCTGTAGACACCGCACACGTAGGAAGCCGAACCGCCCATGACGGAACGAAGCCACCAACAGACGCGCTCGCCCATGATGCGGCTTGCCGTGCTGTCGAACAGCGGGAAATGGCAATCCATGCCCACCGAATAGCCCTTTGAACCCCATACGGCGCACCCGTAAACTTCCATTTCTGACAACGACCACACTTTACCAAGGTCAGCCCAGCCCCACCCGCTCGCTTCGGTCAGCGCAGAAGAGCCGTAGCGCTGTTCACACAACGAACGGTGGTTGATAAGCACGTTGCGAAGCGCCGCCGGAAGGGCTGGCAGATAGTCGCTGATCTCCCAACCGTGAAGGTGGCTGGCAAGGTAGGGTTCTTTGACAGTGGCGTTTCCGTTGTTGGTGGCCGTGGTGTTCCACATGATATAGCTTGTGTTGGTGGCCTTGCTGCCGCTCACAAGAACCGGCGCGGCGGGCACGAACGCAAGGTGGTGCGGCATCGGCGAATCTGAACACTGATAGTACGGGTCAACAGCCGCCAGAAGATAGCGCACCGTCTGCGCGGGAACGTTGGAGCCAGCGGCAACGGGCACGTCCATGTAATCGCCGATGCGCAAGCCCGAAAAGTCAGCGTCCTGCACGCGCGAATGAAGCCACGCGTAAATATCGCCCTTCGCTGCAATCTCCGCCGCGAACGCGTCAGCGAGCGAGCGCCCCGGATACTGCCCAATGCTCTTTTGCCGGTCGAACTCTTCAAGCACCGTCGCGGCGCTTGCCGTCTCGCGTGCCGTATCGTCAACGACCCCGTAAAGTTCGCCTTTGATTCTGAATGCTTCTGCTGCGTTAGCCATGTCATGCACCCCTATTCAAGTGTGATAATCCCGTTTTCGTAGCTTGCCCGGTCAAGTTCGATGGTTCCGCCGTCCGTTGAGATAACGCGGCTTGCGGGCGTGAAAACGGTGTTGTCAATAACTATGTAATCGTCGGTCAGATCGACAAGCGCGGTTGCGAGCGTGGCCGCATCCTCTTTAAGCTTCTCAACCTCGGCGCTGTCAGCGCCGCCGCCGGACGAAGCGCCGCCACCCGTCCCGCTGCCAATGACGCTAAGCGCCCGTTTTGTGGCTTCGCGGGCATCGTCTGCCGCCGTGTGAGCGTCAGCAGCCGCCTTGTCTGCCTTGTCTGCTGAACCGTTGGCCTTTTCCGCCGCTTGGTTCGCGCCATTCGTGGCCGCTTCCGCGTCCGCTATTGCCTTGTCCACCCTGTCCGCTGCTTGGTTCGCGCGGTTTGCGGCGGTGTTGGCGGCTCCTGCCGCGTCGTTCGCGGCACTTGCCGCGCTGGTGGCTGCTTGCGCCGCGCTGTTGGCCGCGCCCGTGGCGGTGTTCGCCGCCGTGGCTGCGCTGTTGGCGGCTTGGGCTGCGCTTGTGGCCGCGCTCGCCGCGCTCGCCGCGCTGCTCACCGCCGTTTCAACGCGGGCGGCTGCCTTGTTGGCCGCATCGGCGGCGGTGTTGGCCGCGCCCGCTGCCGTGTTCGCGGCGCTGACCGCTGCGTTGCCGCGCGAAATGAGGTTGTCTATAGCGTCATCCCAGCTTTGCGCGGGCTTCTGCCCCTCGGTGACGCATCGCAAAATCTCGATTGCGAAGCGCTCCGTTGAGTAGCGCACGCCGTCTTTCTCGAACGCGAAATAGGCTTCGTCGGTGTAACCGGCGACACTGCAAAGCTTGTTTTCGTCCACGGTCACCGTGGCGGCGTTGCCCGAAATCGCGGCGGCTGCTCGGTAGTAGTTTCGCTTGTTCGGCAACAGCACTTCAAGGTAGGCCGTGAACCCCGTTAGCGCGGCTTCCGCGCCGCCGTCGTAGATAAGCGCCTTGATGGTCGTTCCGTGCTTGTCGCCCTGTCCGACCCTCACAAGGCCAGCGCCCAAGCCGTCCTTGCTAAGGTCTAGTTCAAGGGTGTGCGTGTTCATCTGCTCTCACCTGCCTTGGTGATCTCGCGCAGGGCTGTAAGCTTCTCGCCGAAAACCTCTATGGGGTCGCGCGGCGGCGCGGTCGCGCCCTCTGATGCCGACAGCGTGGCGGATTCGGGCAGTATGAGCGCGGCCATAGCGTCGAACACGTCTAGCACCGCTTCCATGCGGTCATCAACGTAGACGGGTTCAACCAGCGTGAACGAACCTTCAACGCCGCTTGGCGGTGTCACATCGCACGCCCTCACAATTTGGCGGTCGCCCGCCGCGTCAACCGCGACGAAGATAACGCCCTGCGCTTCCGCTGCGGCGAGCAACGCCGGGTCGAACTCCGACACCTGCATTTCGGTGTTGCTCAAAGCGTCATGCGCCATGTACATAACTGGTTTGTCCAATTGAAGCCCCCTAACCTGTGCCGACAGTTACACAAGACGTGCAAAGCCCGTCAGAAAAGTTGATCTTGAATGTTCCGTAATGCCAGCTAACGCAACCGTTGCCGTTGCTGTGAACCTCGGTGACGATTGGCTGTTGCATGGTGCCTGATTTGCAGATGGTCGCAACAACGCTTCTGTCTCCGCTTTCTGCCACGGATATTTGCGGGGTCGAAATCCTTATGCCGTGGTTGCCCAGAAGCTGCAAGCCGGTGTACTGCTCGCCGGTCTGAATGTTTCGGAAGTGCGCCGAAAAGTCGATTACGCCAATCTGCGTGCCGTTTTCAAGCCCCCGAATCTCACCGGCGATAAGCTGCAAAAGGTTTGACGCGTAGCCGCATGAGAACTGGCCGTTTGCGGTGATGTTGTTAGCGGTCATGTAGTTTGTCTTCAACGTTCCGTTGGTCAAATCCCATGTGCTGCGCCCTAGGTTGTCCGTCAGAAGCCCCGCGCGTATGCGGTCGGCTCGCATCGTCCCGGCGTTGATGCAATCGGCTGTCACGCTCGCGCCGGTTATAAACGTCTTCCAGTTCCATTGCCCGCTGCTCGTAAGGCTCGAAGCAAGGCGGATGCCGCGCCCGGAAATGTTCACGCACCACATACCCGACACGCTTTTGAGCGGCAAGCCGGTTTCGGGGTTCAATGGCACGTTGCTGTACAAGCTGCCAAGTTCAAAGGTTTCAAGCTTGTATGTCCCAACCGCGTTGAACTGATCGTTAAGCGCGTCTTGAAGCTGCACAAGCCAGCTAACCGACGTGCCCGCCACCGCGTCATAGGTCGCCGCCGCGCGGCTGCTGTTCTTTAGGGTCTGGCTCACGCTCTGCCACATATCGGCCATGCTGTTAATGAGGTTGCCGAAAGTAACGGTAGCGTCGCCGCCCAGCAAGTCGCGTTCGATCTGCGAAACGCGCCCGGTAAGCCTTATGCCCTCTTCGGTAAAGCCCTTGTCGATGATTGCCACGCGGTCACCCACCGCCACGCCTTCCCAGCTTCGCCCGAACGCGTACAGGTCAAGCACGCTTGCTTCATAGCTAACCTTCGGTTCGCTGACCTCTGCAAGGTACGCTTTCGTTTCCTTTAGAAGCTGCGCGGCATCCTCGCACTGCTCGTTCACGTAGCTTGTGCAAGCCGGAAGCGCCGTGCCGCGTGCGTCCGGGTGCCCCCAAATCTTCGTTGCGGCGGCATCCTCGACGTAGGCTTTGCCGCCGTTGACAGATTCGAAGGTCAAGCGTCTGCCGTAAGCGCCCGAATCGGTTTCAACGCCCTTGCCGTAGCCGTAGACGCGCGTTTTCGGGTTGTCGGCTGACACCGTGCGCGTGATGGTCTTAATGTCCTTCGTCCACGTGAAGCGCTTTGGGCTTGACTGGTTGCCGCGCAGCTTGCGCACGCCCACTTTGCGAGAAACCACAGAAGAACCGTTGGTTTCTATGGTGGTTTCCAACTCGCCGCCCCACGCTTCCAAAATCTCTGCCACGGATTCGCGGGCGCTCTGGTGGTACAGAACGACGCTCGCGCTTGCGGTCACGTCGCACGTGCCCACCGTCCAGCGCGTGCCCGTAAGCACGCGGGCAAGAGCCGTCGCAACCTGCCCCGACGGCCTTACATCGTCCGTCCAATCGTCCCAAAGTTCGGCAATTGAGTTAACGCCCGTGAACTCGGTTTGCAAGGTGCCGTCTTCGCCGTGGGTGCGACTCGCATCGTCAACAATGTGTTCATGGGTCTTGCCCTGCGCGTCAACCCAAACGATATAGTCACCCTTGTTCACGTCATCGGAACACGTCACCTTGATTTCGTCGGTGCCGTCCAGCGCTTCGGTGTGCGTCGCCGCCGTAACGTCCAGCCGCCCAAGGTTCACGCCCCAGCGCGAAAAGCGCGTGAAGCCAACTTTTCTGATTAAAGCCATCGTTCCCGCCATTCCAGCACCGCGCTTCCGCCGCTTAGTTGCAGGGTCGTGCGGCCATTGATCGTGAAGAAATCCGAATCGAGCGTGACGGCGGCGGCTTGGCTGTTGACGGTCGCTCGCTCTAGCGCCATGTCAACGCGCACGGTGCTTGTGCTTGTGACGCTCGACGCAAGCTTTACTTGCTCGCCCGTGTCAACGTTCCTGATATACCAAGCCGCGCTTGAAGACGGATTGGCGGTGATTGCCAGATGCGCGGGACGGTTGCCGCCCGCGTTCACCGTGAACGTTCCCGCCTTGACCTCAACGCGGCGCTTGTTGCCGTAATAGAACGGGTCGCCGACGTGAAACGTAACCGTTGTGCTTGGGCAAGCGTCCGTGATCTCGCCCAAGTCTGTTGACCCGCTCACGATTGCCAAAAGGTAGCGCGTGGGGTCATCCGGCAGCACCAGCGGCGCGGGTTCGTCGGTGCATAGCAGTTCCGCCAGCGCATGCCGAACCGTCGCCGCGTCGCGCCTGTCATCGCTTCTTAGCCAAATGTCAACCGGCAGGTCATAGCCCCCGAAGTAGGCCGATTTGAACAACTCCCCGTGACGGCCTGAAACGCTCTCGAAGTTCGCGTTTACAGGTGCCATGATTGGCCGGTTGACCTTACAGCTTACTAGGGCGCTTAGATCGTGCCCGTTGAATATAACGCGGTCTGTCTGCGCCCGCTTCATCCTACGTTGCAACGCTCACACCCCTTTGCTTTAGCTTGCTTGCAATCCCAAGGCCGATTTGCTGGCCTGTCTGGTACGCGTCCGCGTTGCCCGCAACCGTCGCGTTTACCTCTACGCTGACGGCGATTTGCTGCGCGGGCTGTCCGCCGTTGAACGCGTTGTTAACCGCACGTTCTATGAAGTCCCATAGCTGCTTTTCTGGTGCCACGTACTCGCCGCCAGCTTCGCCAACGCCGATGATCGAAGCTTTGTCGAAATAGCCGCCCTTCGCGTACCAGTCAACGGAAATGCTAGGCAGCTTCACGATGCCGCCTATGTCGTTCCAAGAAACGTTGAAGTGCGGCATCTTGATTTTCGGTAACTCAATCTTGATGCCGCCAAAGGCGTTCATGATCTTGTTCGGAATGTCCTTAATCCAGTTCCACGCGTTTTCAATGGGGTTCTTCATGAAGTCGCGCACGCTGTTGAACACGCCGTTGACCTTCTCGCCCAAGCCCGGAAAGCCAAGCTTGTTGCCTATGGCATCGGCGACGCGCACGGCGTTTTGCTGCGCGTTGTCCATCTTCTGGCTGATGTTGTCCCTGATCGCGTTAAAGGCGTTGGCGGCTTCGGCCTTTGCTGTTGACCAGTCGCCGGACAGGGCGGCTTGCAGGGCGCTGCCCGCGCTGCTGCCCACCTGCTTTGCTGTGTTCATGTCGTTTTGCACAGTGGAAGCGATGCCGCCGAAGTACGTTTGCGTGGCGGTCTGTAGAGTGTTCCACTTGTCGGAAACCCAATCAGCCGCCCCCTGTGCCTTTTCGGAAACGGTGCTTTTGATGTTCTCCCAAGCGTTGCTTGCGTCTTGCTTGAACCCTTCCCATTTGCTCGCAACGTCGCTTTTAAACTGCTCAACGCCGCTTGTCACGGTATCCCATACACCGCCCCAGAACTCACCGGCACCGCTAAGGAAGTCGCAAACGCCCTGCCACTTCTCCGAAATCCAGCCGGTGAAGTCAGCCCACATCTGCTTGCCCGTCTCGGTCTGCGTAAAGAACCATGTAAGACCGGCTACCGCTGCGCTTACCGCAGCGATGCCAAGGCCGATAGGGTTAGCGGTGATAAGCCCGGTTAGGCTCTTCCAGCCGCCGCCAAGGCCGCCGAACTTACCGCCCAGACCGTCGGCCTTTCCGCCAAGGTCAACGAAGCCGCCCGCAATGCTCTTGATCGCGCCGCCGATGGGCGCGGCGCTCTGCATGAACTTGCCAACGGCGGTAGTAACCCCGCCGAACGCCAGCACGCCCAACCCAAGGTTCTTGACTAGTTCCTGCTGCTCCGGCGAAAGCGATTTGAACCAATCCGACGCGGCTTGAAGCGCCGGTGTCAGCTTGCCTAGAATCTCGCTGCCGATCTCGGTTACCATCTGCTTTACCGGCAATGCTGCTTCGCCCATTTCGCGCATGGACGTTTCTAGTTCGTTTTGCGCGTCGCGGCTTGCTAGCAAGTCTTTGTTGGTTTCCTGAAACGCCTTGCCAGCATCCCCGTAAACGCCCGCCAAAGCGTCCGTTACAAGGGTCGCTCGTTCCTGCTCGGTCTTGCATGCCGCCAGCGCTTCGTTAAAAGCGTCTTCTTTGGTCTGACCCTCTGCAATGGCCTTGTTGAACGCCTCTTGCGCGGCAGAGTTGCCGGACAGCGCATTGCTCCACTGCTCGGCGCTCGCCGTTGACCAGTTGAGCGCATCGGCGAAACTGCCGGTTACCGCACCGGTATGTGCAGTTTCCTGCGCCGTCTCTGCCAAGTTCTCCAACGGCAGAGCGTCGCCGAACGTCGCATAGGCACCGGCTGCAATGTCAGTCCACTTCTTCAATTCCTCTTCGTCTTGCGTGAGCCTGATTAGGTTCTGGCTCGCTTCGGTGGCGGTGTCGCCGTCGCCCAAGATGCGGTAGAAGTTCGCATAGGTGGTCTGCGCTTGCTCAACGGTGCTTCCGGCGCTGGTGAAAGCGGTTTCAAGCTGATTATTCTTCGCTATGGCTTCTTCCTGGCTTTCCGCAAGGGCGGTCAGGCCGGTTGCCGCCGCCGTGATGCCGCCGGAAATAGCAAGACCGCCGCGCTCAACGCCCTTTCCTGCCTTTTCCAGCTTGTCGGCGTTGTCTTCGATGGTCTGGCCGAACTTGTATAGCTTGGTTTTCGACGCTTCGGCTTCGCGTGATGTTTCGGCAAGTTCCTTGCCGTATGATTCAAGCTGGTTTTCGCATTGCAGGATTGCGCGTTTAAGGCTGTCGTATTGTCGTTCCTCTTCGGCGGTCAGCCTAGCGCCGCTCTGCTGCTTCGCTTCAAGTTGCGCAAGCGCCTGTTTGTACGCGTCCAACTTCTGTTGCGTCTCGCCATAGGCGCTGTTAAGCGCCTTGACCTTTTGTTGCAGCAAGTCGGTGTTGCCGGGGTTGAACTTCAAAGACTTGTTAATTTCCTTCAAATCCGCTTGGGTCTTCTTGGATTCGCTAGAAACCTTCTTCAAAGCCCCTTGAAGTTCGGTAGTGTCGCCGCCGAACTTGATAACAAGCCCTTTGTAGCTTACCGCCATGCCGGTTCACCTTCTTTCAATTCTCAAAGTGCATGAGCGCTTCAAACACCGCGCCCGCTTGGGTGCGGTGCCGTGAAACGTTCACTAGCCCCAAAATGCCGCTTCTGCCTTACGCGCCTTTTCGTCATCGTCGTAGTTGGCGGCGGCATCGGCGTAGAACGCGTGAATCTCCAACAGGTCTTTGACCTGCCGGAAGCTAAGTTGCTGCAAATCGGTGATAGAAAGACCGCATTGCTGACAGTCGTACAGATAGCGAGCGTCGCACGCGTCTGACAGATTGCTAGGCAGTGGCGGCGCTGGCCGCTTCGGCGGGCGCGGCTTCCACTCCATCGGGCGTTGAAGGAAAAAAGTTGTCCTCGACAATGCCCATCACGTCAGCCGCCCAACCGTCCCCCTTCTGTAGGTCGAACGCGGCGGGCGGAAGCGATTTCACCCACTTGTCAAAGCCAAGCCCCCAACGCGGCTTCGCGGTCTTGATGCACGCATAGGCGATTTCAAGAAGCGCCGTCATAGACGGCATACCGCAAGACTGCATCGTTTCAACGATCATGCCCACGTCTTCGTTAATGTCCTTGGGGCGCGTCGCTCCGTTGGGCTTCTCAACGCTGAACGTGCGCGAAAACACAATGGGCGTGAAGCCGTTGAACGTGGCTTCAAACTCCATCCCTTCGCCGAAGTCGATAACCATTACTCGCCCCCGTCTTCACTCTGCGCGGGGTCGTCTCCCGTACCGGGCTTCTTCTCTAGCAGCCCGTCAAGGTTGACGGCATCGAAGAACGTGTCATAGTCCGCAAGACCCGTGAAGCTGTCATAGCCGCTCGTGCGGTCATCGGCGTTGCCGCCGGGGGGAACAATGGGCTTCCACGTAAAGGGATAGTCAAGCTGCGTGATCTCCGGCGTGTCGCTGTTGGTGGTGAGCGTCTGCGACGGCTTGGAAAGCTGGCACATCAGCAGACAGCGGCGGCGCCCTAGAACGTGGCCGGGCTGCTCGCACATAAACGCAAACTTCTTGGGCTTCTTGTTCGCGCTAAGGATGGTGCGCCCGTCCTCGGCAATCGTGTAGCCCACCAGATCGGCGATAAGCTGCCGGTTCTCCGGCGTGCCCTCGGTGTCGTAGAAACTCATTGTGCCGCTGCCGCCGTTGTCCTGCTGCTCTTCCAACCAAACTTCGTTGTCCGCATGGCTGGTGCCCGTCTCAACGCTCGGTTCCATGCTGATTTCGACGGTACCGGCCATATGCACCGGCTTTTCGTAGGTGAACTTGTCTTCGTCGGTGCAGATCGCAAAGTGAGAATTGCGAACGCCGAAAAAACCATTGCGTGCCATTTTCAAGGCTCCTATCTACTCGGTTACGTTGACGGAAAACGACGCTTCAATGAGCCGTTCGCCGTCTAGGTGTGTTATTGCTTTCTCGAATGCGCAGCCGGATGCGTCCAGCGCGTCGGCAATCTTGCTTTCAAGGTCATATGAGCGCTGCGCGGTGTAAAGCAAGATTTCGTAGGGCATCCAACGCGCCCAAGCGGCGTTGTCGGCATAGGCCGTTTCGCCGAAGCCCGCTTCAAGGCTCATGTAGGGCGGGGCGGGCTTGTCATCGTCTGAAAAGCCCTCGTTAGCCCAAGGGATGCCCAGACCGTCAAGCACGCCGCAAAGCTGGTCAAGCGTTATCACGTCGCATCACCGCCCGCCGCGAACTCGCGCCCCACCTCTTCGGCCACGGCTGCAATAACGCCGTCACCCGGCGCAACACCGTAGGTCTTGCCGGTCTGGTTCTTGACCTTGTGGCCTTTTTCAAGCAGGTGCGTTAGCTGGTATTGCTTGTTATGCACCGTCACTTCAACGCCCTGCTCCAAGCTTGCGTGGTCTGTGGTGCTAGTCCAGCCCTTCGCGTACTTGCCGGAACGCTTGCGGCTCTCGGCTTTCAGGCGCTTAACCGCCGCTTTTCCAGCGTCGGCGGCTCTCTGCTCCAACACCGCTTCGTTTTCGCCTATGCAGTCGCGCATGGCGGCGGCAATCTCGCGTTCAATATCGTTGCTAACCCTGCTCACGGTCGCCCACCCTCTCAACAAGCGTTAGCCGCACGTTGTCCGGCGAACGCTCCGCACGCTCAACGGCAAGCAACGCGCCGTTGAACTTCACCAGCGTTTCGCCGCGATAGGCGCACGCCCTCAACTCGATTACCGCTTGCGGCTTGATGCCCGCCGCGCTGGCGGCGTAGTAAGCTGCCGCGCTGATGCTGTAGACGTTGCACGGAACGTCCCGGAACGCAAGCGAAGTTGACACAACGCCGCGCTTGTCGCGCGTCTGCGTCTCGGTGGCAAGCTGGCACGTGCCAGCCCACATACTCATTGCGCGCCCGCTTCGGCCTTGCCGCCATGCTCGGTGCTTCCGGCCATGCGGCATAGCATTTCGCCGAATGAGCGCATGAGCCTGTCAGCGTCCGGGTTGTCCATGCCAAAGTTAGCCTTGACGTAGGTTTTCACGGCGACGCGCACGCTTGCGTCATCGTCGCTGTTGGCCTTAGCGTCGGAAACGCCGCCCGCAACCAGTGCGGAACGGGCGGCGCTCACAAGGTCGGCTATCTCTTCGTCATAGCCGGTGTAATCGGCAGGGATGCGCAGGGCGCTACGGCAAGCCGCCAGAAGGTCGGCTTTGTTTTCGTCTGCCATCGGTGGCACCCCCTTAGATCACTTAGGCGGATGCGCCGCCGATGGTAAGCTGCGTGAAGCCCTGCGGGACGGCAAGGCCGCAATCATAGAGCAGGTAGCCATCGAAGCAATGGCGCTGCGTGCCGTCGGTGGCGACGTAGCCGGTAACGTCGATGCCGTCAAAGACGTTGCCTTTGACAAGATCGGGATAGCCAGCGCGGATAACGCCGTCAGGCACGCTATCGTCCTGCTTAACGTACTTTCCGAAGATGCGGCCTTGCACGGCGGGGTCTTCGGTCTTCTCGTCAACGAAGTAGCTATTGCCGTTCTTGTCCTCAACCATGGCAATGTAGTTCCAAATGGTGTCATTGTTGGCGTAAACAATTGCGCCCTTCGGAACGGGATTGCCAAAGGTTTTCAGAAGCCCGAACATCTTAGTAATGTCGGCCTTGGTCAGCGTGCCAGCCTTGGCACACGTAATGAGGTTCGCGGCGGCAATGCCAAGCTTCGCATCAGTCAGGCGGTCATGGACAAAGGCGTTAGCCGCAACCGCGATGCGGGCGGCAACCTCTTTGATAAGCCATGCTTCGAAGCCATCCATAGACTGAACGGCCATCTTGCGTGAAAGCTTGGCGGTCTTCTTGATCTCTTCGCCAGCAAGCGCGATGGTGTCAAATTCGTTCTGCTCGTCGGCGGGCGCTTCGCCCTCTTTGGTCTTCGCCGCATCGCCCTGCGCAATGCCGGTGTGGCGCACCAACTCATACTGATGCTTGAAGTTGTCGCGGCTAACGTCGCCGAACAGCACCGCCGAATTGTCAACAAGGCTGATGATCTGACCTTGAATCTCCTTCGGAATGACGGCATCGGTGTTGGTGGTAAGCGCGGTGAACGCCGCACGCTCCTGAGGGGTCATGTCGTTGCCACCGCCAAGCTGCACGCCCGCGCGGGTCGCAACGTCTTTGAGCCAACCGCGCTTCGCGGCAGCGTCGTAGTCGGTCGTGTCGCGCACGACGGCACCGGCAGCGCTCGCGCTGCGTGCCAGCGGCACGGTGGAAACCTTCGGCGCGGCTCCGCTCTCGATAGCGGAACGGGCGGCGGCGACAGCGGCGGCGCGGGTCTTGCGCTGCTCGGCCTGCTCGGTGGTCTTGCGCTCGATCTCCGCCGTAAGTTCGGCCATGCGCTCTTCGTCCTGCTTGGCCTCTTCCTCGGTCACGCCCTCGGGGGTGCCCTCGGCGTACTTGTCAATCAGCGCTTGCAGTTCCTTCAACAGTTCATCCATGGTTCTAGCCTTTCTTTCTTGCGTTTGCAATTGCCATTACGGCGCACGCCCTCGCGTGCGTCATGCGCCGCCGCGCAAACTCCTTGCGCGTCTGCTCAATCTCTCCGTTAAGCAAGTTGCGTGCGCTAATCTCGGTGTTGGGGTCAGCCGGAAGGCTCACCGCCGACACGTCGAAAACCTTTTTGACCCGCGTAATAGTGGTGGTGCGGGTTTCCCTGTCGAACTCGTCAGCGGCCACGGTGAACGCCCATGACATACGCGTGATAAGTCCGGCGGCTATCTCTTCGTAAAGTTCGCGCGATGCTTGGCTGCGCGACAGGTCGGCGGCGATGAACAAGCCGTGTTCGTCCGGCTCGATAAGCAGCGTGCCGTTACTTGTGCGGGCGTGCACGCGCCCTTCGTGGTCGTACTGCAAAATCACGTCCGACATATCGGCTTCGCGGAAAGCATCGGGGCTGATGATCTCCAAATACTCGTTGCCCGCGAAGTCGCAATAGATGGGGTAGGGGTCATTGAACGTGCTTGCGTAGCCCTCGACGTAGTAATCACTGTCAAAGCGCTTCTTCGGCTCTTCGCCGCCCTCGTCTGCGCGTTTGAGCGGCGCGAGCGTGGCGGTCAATGTTCGGTACTGTCTTTCATTCGGCTTGCTTGGCATCGTTGCCCCCTTGTCCCTTGTCCTTTGGTGCGCCTATCTGCTCCGAAAGCGCAATGTTGGCGTTGGTCTGCGCGGCGCTCGCGGCTTGCTCTGCCGTATGCTCGCTAATCAACCCAAGGTCGATATACTCGCCACGGATTACGTGGCGCTCTCCGCCCTCGTAGTGCGGCGATTGGAACACGTCGGCAACTTGGTTTCCGTTCCAGATTCCACGGTCGAAAAGCGCCGTTGAAACGGCAAGCTTCGTGGTGTTGCTGGCGAACTCCAAGCGGTTTGCCGAAAACATGATTTCGTTTCCGTGGGCAATCTCGTTCCTGCTGTAGGTCATCGCGGTTAGCACGTAGCCAAGCTGAACGGCGAACGTCTCAATGTTCCCTTCGTAGAACGCGTTATAGGTGTCCTCGTTCGCCTTGTTCAGCACCACATCTTCGTTGGTTCCGAAGAACCTATAGGCGCTCTTCTCGATGCGCTCCATCTGCGCCGCGTCAACCGTGTAGCTTGACGGCGTAATCTGCTTCACATCGTCAAAGATGCGGTCATACACGGCGATGCCGCCCGCGTTGGACGGGTCAAGCTGCTTGTTGAAGTCCTTTGCGGCCTGTTCCCTGTCCTTGTCGTTGCGGTTCTGGCTCAACTTGCCTATGAAGCGGATGAAAGCGCCTTGCTTAATGGCGTTCATTTCCCCTTCGGTCTGCGCGTGCATCAGTTCTAGCGTTGGATTAAGCACGTTGGTGCCGTCGCCGAAAAGGTCACTTCGGTACTGGTGGCGCGTCATAACGCCGACGCGTGACCATTCCACGTACACGCTTTCAGAAGTCGGAAAGTCAAGCTTCAACCAAAGTTCGCCGCCCACGTCATAGGCCGTGCATTTGCTCGGCAACACCGGGTAATAGCCAACGTGCGTTGTGTTGTCATCGGCGAACAGCGGAATAATCAACGCCGTGTCGTTCACCTGCAACATGGTGTAAATGCGCTTGATGAACTGCGGCGTTGTCATCCACGGGTTGGGCTGGTAGGCCAGCGAAGCCGTGGCGTGGCTCTGCGCGGTGCCGCTTACCTCTGGTTTCAGCTTGCTTGCGTGGTTCGCGCCGCTCTCGATGATTGATCGCGTCAACTCCGCTTCGTAAATGCCGCCCGTCCAAGTGGTGAAGCTTGGTTGGTAGGCCGTGAACGTTGAGAAGTAGCCATTTACGGCTTGCATCTGCTTGCCGTGAAACACGGAATCGAACATTGAGCGCAAGCGCGGTTTCAGTCTTGCCAAGGTTTCAGCCCCCTATCATTGATTGGTATTCGTCGGCCATGTCTTTAAGGACTACGAACGCGTCACACTCCGCCGCCCATGCGTCAATGCGGTTGCGCGGGTCTTGGTTCTTCTTGTCCGGCGCAATGTTGCCGTTCGCGTCCGATCTGACGGCCACGTTTGAGCGGCACCACTCCGCAATTGGGTTGGCGTTGTCAACTATTCGGTTCTCCCGGTAAAGCGCCCGTAGTTCCTTCATGGGCATTGACAGGGTTTGCGCACCCTGCACGACGCGCCGGAAGTAGTCAGCGCCGAAGTAACCTTCGTAAGCTTCCACGGTCGGCACGTCGCGCATATGCCACGGGTCATAGCCGCAAGCAACGGCATAGATGCCGTATTTCTGTTGAACCTCGGCCACCCAATCAAGCACGACGCGCTTATCAATAATGGGCGTTGGGCACGTGCGCAAGTAGCCGTTGGCAATCCACGCATCATATGGCACGCCGTCACGCCCGCCGCGCCGCCCCTCGCGCTCCGCTTGCTCTAGCGCACGTTGCGGAATCCACGCCATGTGCAGCGCGTATATGTGCGGGTCGTTCGGGCGCTGCATGAGCAGACACGCCGCCGTCAGGTCGGTTGTGTCCGAAGCGTCAACGCCCAAAATCGCGTAGGTGAAGCCGTCCGACGGGTCAAAGGTCGCGTCGTTGTGTATCTCTGACCACGTAAGCCAAGCTTGGCTTTGGTTCTCAATCAGGTTGAAATCCTTAACAAGCAGCGTCGGCAGAAACGTAGGGTCGTTCTTCGCCTTGCTCACGTTCTTGCGAAGCGCTGGCAGTGATTTGATGGTGCCTAAGCCCGGATTGGCCTTGACCCACGCCGGTTCATGCTCCCATTCGTCGCGTTCGTCCAATTCGTAGATGAACGCAATGAAGCGCTCCGCGTCAACGCCGGTTGCCTGACCGTCAAGCCACTTGGCGGCGTACTGGTATTGCGCATCGAAGATGCCAGCGCGGACGAAGCCGTTTGTTGTGATCTCCAACACAAGCGGTTGCCTACGCGCCGACGTGCCTTGTATGGTCAGGTCGTACAAGTCGCGGTTTCGCATGGCCGCCAACTCGTCAATGATCGCGCCCGACACGTCCAAGCCGTCAAGGTGGTTCGTGTTCGCGCTAAGCGCCTTGATGGTGCCCATGTTCAAATCGCAATACAGGTCGCTTACGCGCTTGCGGATATGCTTTGACAGCGCCGGGGACGTTTTAATCATGCGCCAAGCGTTGTTGAAGCCCTTAGCTGCCTGATCGTGGGCGGTCGCCACGTTGTAGACCTCTGGTGCGCCCTCGTCATCGTTCACCTGCAAGTCAATTTCGATGCCGGACGCAAGCGCGGTCTTTCCGTTCTTCCTGCCCATGACCCAAAGCACTTCACGGTACTGCCGCAAGCCCTCTGCGTCTACGAAGCCGAAAATCACGGACAGAATGGCAAGTTGGAACAATTCCAGCTTGAAAGCGTGCCCAAGCTTGCCGGATGGTAGGCGGCAAAAGCGCTCAATGAAGTTAACGTGCTTGCTCGCGTACTCTTCGCGGAAATGGTACGGATAAAGCGGGTCTTTGTTGTCCATGTCGCGCAGAATCTTTGCAGCTACCTGCTTGATCTTGCGGCACGCCGTTATAGACCCGTCAAGCACGCCGCCGAAGTATTCACGTATAGCTTTCTCGCACCGCCCAGCCTTAGCGGCCTTAGTCATAGCGCGTTTCAGCTAGGTAATCCGTGAGCGCATCAGCAGCCGCCGCGCCGGTCGGCATCAGATCGCAAAGCTGCTTGATGCCACGCTGAAACGTAGTGAATAGCTTGTTGTAAGCGGAAAAGCCGGGATGCTCTCGCAAGCCCGATTGACCGCCGCCGTTGTCATACTCGGTGAAGATGCTTTCATAAAGCAGTTCGTGCCGCGCTTCGTCAAGCTTGACTTTCAGAAACGCGATGTTGTGGAGCATCGGCAACACAACTTTGCGCTTCTCGTCTGGTATTGCGTCCTTCGTGATGCGTTGAAGGTTGCGCACCTCGCTTTCGACACGCGATTGCATGGAAGCGGGCTTGCGCTTCGGCTTACTTTTGCCAACTTCGCCCGAAACTTGCGAACTATCGCATAGTTTTTGCTTCTGCACAAGACCACCCCCCTTTGAAAAGTCGGCACGCGAAAGAAATTGACTCCCGGCGTTGGTGCCCAAGGAATCGTTGCGCAGATTCAAACCGGGGGGATTGCCCGCCGCCCTGACCTGCTGTTTTGTGTTCGGTAATTTTTTCTTTGGTTTGCGTTTCTCGTCGCGCCGATCATTCGGCTAGGCAAATCAAGTTGCCGTCGGCATCAAACGCAAGCCCTTGACGGGTCGCACCGGCACGCGCCCACCCGTGCGTTTTCTTGTGGCATAGGTCGCAAAGGCTGACCAAGTTATCAAGGCCGCAAGCAATGTCCGGGTTGTCGATGTTGGCCGGTGTCAGTTCTTCGATATGGTGAACCATCGTTGCCGGTGTGATCTCTCCACCGGCAAGGCAGCGTTGGCACAAGTAGCTATCTCGCTTTAGCGCGTCTTCCCGCGCACGCTCCCAAGCCTTGGAATGATAGAACGCGTCACTAAACGGTTTAGCCATGCGCCACCACCCCAAAAGAAAAAGCGCCACGGCTCTAAGTCCGTGACGCTTTGCATAGTTCTAACCACCTTAGCGAACTTTAGCACAACATGGGAAGTGATGGGAAGTGTCAATTTCTCATGCGGTGCGAATGTGCGCGAAGCCTACGCCGTCGATATAGGCGAACGCCGCGCCCGACAGTTCACGGCACCACTTCACCGAACAGCGCATGACCTCGGCAACTTCCTTCCATGGCATCCCTTGGCAATACGCCATGCAAAGCACGTCGGCGTAGCGGTTGCCTTTAAGCTTCGCCAAGCCGCCGTGGTCATCGTCGCCGTAAAGCAGCATGGTTGCTTCGTCCAGCATTTCCGATGCTTCGTTGATTCTGCGTTGTAATCTCTGCTCAAACTCAATGCGCCGGTTTACCCTGTCCATTGCATCGCTGTTGCCGTTGCCCTGCTGCTCACCGTAGCGCTGAACCTTCGCGCCCTCGGAAGCTTTGAGCCGTTCCAACATTTCCTTTGAGCGCTCAATTTCAACGACGGTTTCCCGTATGCCCTCGAAGTATTCTTGCGCTCTCATTGCTTCACCTACGCAATGCCGGTGCTGCCGAAGCCAGCCGCCCCGCGCTCCGTCTCGGTCAACTCTTCGCAGGGCACCAACTCGCACGGAACGAACGGCATAACGATAAGCTGGCAAACGCGCGTGCCCGCATCAAGCGTGGTGGTTTCGTCCGACTGGTTCAGCAGCGTTGCGCCGATCTCGCCACGATAGCCCGAATCAATCACGCCCACGCTGTTTGAAAGCGTGATGCCGTGCTTGCTTGCAAGGCCGCTTCGCAGGAACACCAGCCCCACGCACCCTTGCGGAATCTCAACCGCAAGACCCGTGCCAACGGTAGCACGCGCCCCCGGCTCTAGTGTCACGTCATGGGTAATGCGAAGGTCTAGCCCCGCGTCACCCTCATGCGCATAGCGCGGCAGTTCCGCGCCGTCCGAAAGTCTCACGTTCATTTTGCGTCCAATCATTCTTCAATCTCGCTTTCGTCAAATAGCGTTGCTTGCTTGGGCTTGCGGCATTTCTCATAGACGCAATGCCCGACTTCAAGGCAGTTAGTCCAGCAGTTCCAAGGTGTGCAAAAGCACTTCTTGCCGTCCAGCACCGCGCCCCGGTTCTCGCAGTCTTCAAGGCTCATTGATTGCCCCTAAAACGGTATGTCGCTGTCATAGACGCTGGCAGCTTCCACGGCTTGCGGCGGCATGGCTTCCGGCGCTTGGGCTTCGCGGCGGGTGTTCATCAACTCCACTTCGTCCACGATGATTTCAACGCGCGAATACTGCCGCCCGTCCTTCTCCCATTTGTTCTGCCGAAGGTGCCCAGCCAATGCAAGCTTGGTGCCCTTTGCAAGGTATGGTTGCAGGGCTTCGGCACGCTTGCCGAACATGACGCAATCGAACCAATGCGGCACGTCCTGATAGCTTCCGTCCGCCTGTTTCGCGCGTTCGTTCACGGCCACCGAAAACGTGACTATGGCTAGTTGACTGTTCGTGTACCGAAGTTCAGCGGCCTTGCCAAGATTGCCGGATATGGTGCAGGTGTTCAGGCTCATAGCGCCACCCCGTCCAGCTTTTCAATGAGCGCGTGGGCTTGCTTCACGCCAAGACCGCCAACGCGCTTGCTGTCGGCGATGCTCAACGCGTGCATAAGCGCTTGCGTCTTCTTGAAGCCGTAGCCCGGAAGGGCGCTAATCATCTGTTTCACGCGCATACCAGATGCCGCCTTGTCGCCACGCCCTGCAAGGTTGATTAGATCGCAGACGGTCAGCACGCCGCTTGCAAGCTGGCTGCGCAACTCGGTGCGTTCCTTGCGCATCTGCTTTGCCTTTTCAAGGTTGGCAATCCTCTGTTCTTTGGTCAGTTCGGGAACCATCGTTTTACCCTCTTTCTTCTAATGTGCTTGATAATTACTTCTTATCAGTCACTTGCTGTTTGTCTTGAAAGCCTTTTCGGTGTCGCACCTGCGCGTTTACGGTGGTGCGCGGTGCGCGTTCAAAATGCGCCATTGCAACTTCATTGCAACACCTCTTCAAGGTCTGCCGTGGCTTCCATGGCCGCTTGCTCGAAGACGCTTGCGGCGTATGCGTCGCGCCCCGGCAAGACGTGGGCGTAGATGCGAAGCGTGGTTGCTTCGTCCGCGTGCCCCAATCGCTCCGAAACGGTTTTCAGGTCTACGCCGTGGGTCAGAAGCCACGTTGCGTGTGTGTGCCGCAAGTCGTGGAAGACGAAGCCTTGCGGCATTTCGATTTTTCCGGCAAACGTCGTGAATGCGCGTGAAACGCTGTTAGGGCGAAGATAGCCGCCGTCAACCGTGAGCAAAGGCGCGTTGCTCGGCAGATCGCCGCAGAACAACCGGAGAAGTTCCATGAACGCATCAATGGTTTCAATGTCGCTTGTGGTAATGCCGATGTTGCGGCACTTGCGGCCTTTGGTAACGTCGCGCCTGTAGGGTTTCTCGCCCTTCTTCTCAATGACGGTGCCGCCTACGTGGACGTATTTTGCCGCCCGGTAAATCTCGCCCGGACGCAACGCGCACACCTCGCCAACCCTCATGCCGGTTCTAAGCGAGAACCACGCGGCAAAGGCGTTCAGCGCCTTGCGCCACGTTCGCTTGTTCAAAACCTCTGGTTTCAGCAGTGGTTTTAACTGCGCGTCCAGCTTGCGGAAATCGCCGATGTTGAGCGCTTGCGCTTCGTGGTGTTCGGGGCTTGGCTTCTCAACGTCAATGATCGGGTTTGTGTCGCATATGCCCGCTTTCACGAAGAACTTATATGCGCCGCGCATGAAGTTGTGGACGTTGATAACGCTATTGCGGGACAAGCCTTGCCCGCCTAGTTCCTTTGGCACCATCAAGCGTTGTTCGTAGCGGTTGAAGTCGGCGACGCGCAAATCACGAGCGTTTGAGGTTGCAAGGTACTTCCGGGCGTATTTGGCGAACAGCCTATAGCTGCGCACGCTGTTAGGGCTTGCGCCGTTGCGCTCCCTCATGGCCGTGTAATCGTCCAGCAGGTCGGCAATCAGCGCACTTGCTACCAGACCGTCAGCCGTGAGGTGAGCCGCCCAAGCGTTAGCCATTTCCTGCGCTTCCGCTTCGTCGTGCGCCGCCGGGAACTCCCTATAGGGCTGAATCTTCTTACCTTCTGGCGTTTGCCCAAGGTAGGGGCGTGCGTACCAGACTTCACGCGCCTTGCTCCATTTGACCTTGCAAGCGCTCATGTCATGCACCCATCAGCGCCGGGGCATCTGCCACGTACTCGGTTTCAGGCTCTTCAAATCGGTGTGACCTGACCGCTTCGCGGCCATCCATGAAGCCCTGCGATTCGGCGTTGTGAGCGTCCCACCCGCACCCAAGCTTCAAGGTGGTGTCAACGCCCTTGATTCCGTTAAACCGCTCTTCGTACTTCTCCTTGACCTTTGGCGGAACAACGATCATCAGCGCTTCGGTCTGCTTCTCCAACTCTGACGCGATACCTGCAACGAAACCCACGACGTAGGCGTTATAGGTGCCGTATGCTGCGCCGCGAGAATACCGGGAAGCAAGGCGGTTGCCGATTTTGTACAGGGTATTAAACGTCATTGCCGCCGCCGTGGCATCGGTCTTGTAGCCGTAGAAGGTTATCAGGTGTTCATTGCGCCAATTCGTCTTATGAAACGCGCTCTTGGTCGTTTCAAGGTATTTGCAGCGGAATGCGGGCGCTATCACGCGTGCAAGGTGCCAGCGCCACCGGCGCGGGGCGTGGCTTGCGTAAACCTCTTCAATGGGTTCTTCCTCGGCGGTGTGAATCTCCCATTGCTCAACGTCGTATTGCACAATCAGGCGTTGAGCCGCGAGCGCCGCCGCTGCCGCTTCATGCTCGGTTGCCCCTCTGTCCTCTGCAACCGCCATAAGCTTTTTGATGCGCTCAATGATCTTTTCGCGTTTGTTATCCATATCAAAAACCTTTGGTTTCGGTGGTGGTTTTCGGCTCGATTTCCTCAATCAGAAAATCAATGCACTGCTTGCACTTTTTCAGGTCTTGAACGCCGTTCTTGCGAACCCAGCGCCATAGGTACTTGAATGCGCAGCCCCACCAATAAAGCGCTATGGGCGCAAGGTTCACGGCCTTGCCGTCGTTGGCTCACGGCTGCAAGCAATAGCCCGTGCCCATCATTGCCGCCATAGCGTCCTTGCACTCAATGCCGCCGCTGGTGTAGTGGCTAGGGTGTGAAACCGCATCTTTGGCGGCTTCGATCTGCTGCAAGCTAACGTCGCTCATAGCGCCACCCCCAGCGCCCGCAGCCGGTCGCCGTACAAGGCACGTTTGTCATCTGCTGGCGGTACTTCGTCCGGGTGCTTCGCGTCGTGGTCGATGATTTCCCGGTACATATCGCGGCAAACCTTTTCCACGCTGTCAGCGCCCGCGCGGCGTTGCTGGTATTCGTCCAGTGGTGCCGCTATGTGTTCGCGCCTGATCTCCACGGTAGGCACGGCATCGAAGCGGAAACGCGCGGTTATGTCGAACTCGCAAAGCAAGCTTGGGTACTCTCCAAGCAGATTGCTTGCGTGGTCGCGTATGTACTGCCCTGCTTGCTCAATGGCTTCAATGAAGCCTTGCCGGGTGCTCAAATCCGGCCAAGTGTCTTTTGCCATCTTCTGACCTTCCTAGATTTCGCCGCATTCGCGGTTCTCGTGGCCGCTGTGGCCGTCTTTCGGTGTTTTGTGGGTATCTGTAGCCCTTTACGCCTTTTTGGCGCTTCTGCGCGGCTCTGGCTCGCTGTCGTATTCCTCAATAAAGCTGCCGTCGTATGAAGTGACCTCTTCCGTTTCCGGCAGGAAACCGCCCAGGAATCCAAGAACGCGGGCTTTTGACCAACCACCGCTTGCGCAGACGGCTTGCCGCTGCATTTCCTCAATCAGTTCACGCCGGTAAGCCGCCATGCGGCCACGGCTGGCGTTCTCTAATTCCTCAATCCGCACTTCAAGCGTGGCAGCGCGTGCCTTTTCCTGCTTCAAGTTGGCTTGAAGCTGCTTCTTGCTCTGCTCCAAAGGCTCAATTTTTGAAGCGGTGCTTTTCCGCTCTGATTCGCTTTGCCGCGCGAACTCTTCCGCCGCCCTAAGCTTCGTTGTCTTTTCCTGCAACGTCTCTTCAAGCGATTCAATGCGGGCTTTCGCGGTGTCAAGCTGCTTCGCAAGATCAAGCTTTTCTTGGTAGGTCGCATAAACCATCTGTTCAAGTTCGGCGGCGCTCATGTCCGGCTGCTCTATCTGCGCCGCCACTTCTTTTGCCGCTGCGCGTGCGTTGAAAAGTCCCATGAGATACCCCCCCCTAGCAAGCAAGTGCGGCAGCGTATGCCGCCGGGTCGGCAATCGCGCTGCGCGGTACCCCGCGTGCGCATCCCATCCACTCTTTGAGCCATCGCATGAGTGCCCTTAGAAACGGCTGCACGTTCGTGTCATCAGCCCAACCGGCAATGCCTATGAAGCCGTCTGCGTTGAAGCTGACCGCTTCACGCCCCGAAAAGTAGAATCCCGAAACGCGCAAGTAGGCATCTTCAATGCCGCCCGTAGATGCCGGGTTGATTACCGGCTGCGTAGCCTTGCGATAGCTAGGGCGCATTTCCATATGCTCGCCCATGCGCTCATGGTGTGCGTATTCGATGCAAAGGAAACCTTCAAGCGCCCTAATGTCGTTGGGCTGAATCTGCGAATAGGTCAGATTGGCCGTTATAGCGTCGCGCACCTGATCGCGCGTCAACTTATCCGATAAGGTCATCACAAGCCCCCTTCGCGTGCTTTCCGTGGCGCTTGCTGATGGAGCCAAGCAAGCCATCTTCGGGCGTGCGCTTGTCCTTCCATGCAAGGTTCTTGCACTTCCAGCACGGTTCACCCTCGTTGGCGAACCAATCAAGCGGACGTTGAATGCCGCACTTCGGGCATTCCCGCGTCTTAACGTGGTTTTCGTAATGAACTGGCATGGTCAAAACCTCCAATCTTGCCGAATGTGTAAAACTTTGTGGAAAACGCGTTGAAAACTGCAAAATCAGGCTTTGAGGAACGCGAAAGCGATTTCATGCCCAGAAAGAAGAACCAAGAAAGAGAAACTTTCTTGTTAGTCAATGCCACAAGCAACAGGGATTCGGTTTCGGTTTCGGTTTTATGACCGAAACCGAATCCCTTAGACCTAGACATAGACTTAGACATAGATATTGCTTTCGCAGTTTTTTAATGGTCGGTTTTGCATATCGGAAACCCTCGGTTTTCCGTGTGGTTTTCGTTCTCGCGCTTTTCATGGGTCTATCAGGCGTTTTGGTTTGGCTGTGGGTTTTTGCGCGGTCTGCCGCCCTTGCGTCCGGCTGCACGTTTCTTGCCGAAACTAAGCGCGTTTTCGTGCATCCGGGGATTTTCCAAGCACCCGTTTTCATCGGTCTGCAAAAGCCCGATGCTTAGCAACTGATCTACGAACGCCGTAACCTCTTCGATGCAAAGCAGTTCGCAGAAGTTGGAGCCGTCGCCGAATTGCAGCACGTCACCCAAGATCAACTTATCTTCTTCGGTGCTGAACGGGATTACGTGCCCTTTGTTGGATGCCAGAAGTTCGCACACGCGCCACCAACGCCCGTAGCCGCTCCAACCAAGCCGCCTGATAAGGCGCTGGCACTTAATGTCATTGGACGCGTTGGAATCGTGCGGGAAGTACGCCAAGCGGTCTTGCGCAAGTTCGCTTGCGTTAGGCATCTTCGCACCCCTCTGCTTCGGCGTGCATTGCGGCAACCCTCGCGGCTACCTCGTCGTGCTTGCTGTCCTTGCGGCGAAGGTAGATTGCGCCAGCTTGCTTGATGCTGCCGGTGACAGCGGCCATTTGGCGCTGCTCGGTCAACTTGGGTTCTTCGATGATCGCCGCCGCGAGAACCAAACCGGCTTGCAGACCGGCGAACAGCGCCGTTGAATCAAGCTTGATGGTTTCGCCGGTGTCGGCGTTGACTATGGCAACATCGGCACCCACGCAATCAAGCAGCGCGAAAGTGTCCGTGATGCGCTCTTTGGCTTTCTTCGTGTTGGTCATCATTTCTTTTCGTCCTTCCTGTCGAACATGGATTTGCGCGTCTCTATGCGCAAGTCGGGGTTGTTTTCCAGCAGCCACCGCGCAAGCAGCGGGGTAACTGTGTTGTTGATGCTGTAGTGGTGCGTGATGCCGTGCTGGTCGGTGTAGGGCACCGCTACAAGCCTGTAAGCGCTCTCGTAGCGCACGCGCTCAATTAGGTACTTCGTGGACACCCGCAAGCCGCGCCGGTGAATGGCAAGCGCCGTCAACTCAATTTCGTGCGCCGCCTTGGGATTGACCCGCAACCACTCGTTGAACAATTCGCGGTAGCTTTCGGCTTTGAGCGGCACCGGGAACACAAAGGCGCGTTCTTGGGCTATGACGGCTTCCACGGGCTGCGTGTAGTCATCGACGTTCATAGTTCACCGCGACTTTCCAGCCGCTTTAGAAGCTGCCTGAAAGCCGCTTCGGCTTCGTCAATGGGCGCGTTCCACCGAATCGGCAGCGGATGCCGCACGCGAACGCCGCCGCCTTGGTCTATGTAGGCGTTCCAGAAGCCGTGAACGTCCATGGAAGCGCTGTGCGGCGGCTGCGAAATGGCTTGCCTACCCATGCCGCACCACCAGCCACACGATCACGGCAGCGTCAGCGGCAAGGCAAAGAGCCGTCAGCCCAAGCCCGTAGGTGTCGCCAAGCCAAATTTGGAAAGCGGCAACGGCCATGGGCAGAATGCCGGACATTGTGAGCGCCAGCAGAGCGCCAACGGCGATGCGCTGCCAAAGGCGCGGCCAACGTGCTAAGATTTCTTCGTCAAATTGCTGTCCGCATTTTTGACGCGCAACCGTGCGGGTACCAGCCGTGCGGTTGCTTCGTTTCTGGGGCGGCATCGTAAAGCGGTTGCAAGGCTTTGAAAGAAAGCCATTTGCACTGCGTCCAGCTTGCCGCCGGGTTCCTCGCAAACCATCGTTGTAACCAATGGTTTTAGCGGTGGTTTTCATGGTGGTTAACCTCCGCTTTCGGTCGTGGTTTGGTCATTGGTTTTTCTCCTTTCTTAGAACCAACGCGCTAGACCGATGCCCGTTAAGCTGCTGCAAAAGGCACGATGCCTAGCAATTCATCTGCCGTGCATTCGTACAACTTGCAAAGCTGAATCAGGCGTTGCGCAGTGGGTGACGTTTTCCCGTTCTCCCATGAACCAAGCGTGGTGATGGATACGCCAAGGCGCGTTGCCGCTTCTTGGGCGGTATAGCCCTTGCGCTCGCGTGCTTTGCGATAGTTGCCCATAATTCCTACCCCCTTTCTTTCTGCTCGTATAAGCCTTTGTGTTTCCAAAATAAACCAAACGGCTTACTTTGTGGTTTAGATAATAAGCCGAACGGTCTAGCGCGTCAACAATATTTTGTATACAATTATCCGCAAGGCTCACAAGCGGGAAAGGTTAGGCAAATGGATAACGAAAATGTAAAACGCCTGATTGGTTCGCGTATAGCGATTGCACGCAAAGCCGCTGGCTTGAATCAAGATCAAGTAGCGGAAGCAATCGGCGTGCATAAACAGACTATTTCACGTTGGGAAAGCGGGAAACGTGCGCCCAATGGTGAGGAAATCAGGTTGCTAGTTAACCTGCTTCATTGCTCCGCTGATTTCGTTCTTGGTCTGTCAGACACAATCACGATTCCCGAACAATAGAAAAACCCCGCGCAGGTTTGACGGCTGGCGCGGGGCAATACCAAATAGGCAAGGTGATTTTATCATGGTCAAACGTAGAGCGGCTATATACGCCCGCTTTTCGTCACACAACCAACGGTCGGAAAGCATCGAAATACAGGTTGACGCTGGCACCCGCTACATAGCTGAAAACGGCCTTGAACTGGTGAAGATATATGCGGACTACGCCAAGACGGGGCGCAACACTGACCGGCGCGAATACAAACAGATGATGAACGATGCCCGGTTAGGGCTGTTTGATTACGTGGTGATCTACAAGGTGCCGCGCATCATGCGAAACCGTGACGAAATGGCGCTAACGCGCATCATGCTGCGCAAAGCCGGTGTTGAAATTCTCTACGCCGGTGAGGAAATCGCCAGCGGTTCGGCTGGCGTTCTGCAATTGGGAATGCTCGAAGTGCTGGCCGAATGGGAAAGCGCCATAGACAGTGAACGCATCATTGACGGCATACAGAAGAACGCGCAAAGGTGCATGGCGAATGGCCGCACGCTCTACGGTTGGGACATTGTAGAAGGGCGCTACGTTATCAATGACCGCGAAGCTGCGGTGCTGCACAAAATGAAAAACATGGTGTTTGCAGGTTCGATAATCGCCGAAGTGGTCAGGGCTGTTGCAAACGTGCGCACACGTCAGGGAAAGCCCATTAACCATGATCGCGCAAAGAAGCTGTTGTTGCGCCCGCAAAATGGCGGCACGTATAGCTACGCCGGGCACGTGGTTGAAGGTGGAATGCCCGCGCTCTGGCCGAAAGCTGAACAAGATATGCTAATAAGCATCTTAGGGAATCCGCGCCCGCGCCGCCGCGTAGACCACGCCGCAGAATGGCCGCTAACCGGCAAGCTTTATTGCGCAGAATGCGGCAACACTCTTGCCGGAACGTCTGGCACCGGCAAGAGTGGCACGGTCTATGCCTATTACAAGTGCAAGAAGTGCAAGCGCACGTTCAGGCGCGACATTTTGGAAGATGCCATAGTGGACATGACCATATGCGCCCTAGAGCGCCCCGACGTGCGCAAGCGCATTGCCGACGGCATGGCAACCTATGAAGCCACCATGGAAGATGCGCCGCTTGAAAGCGAGCGCCTACGCAAGGAAATAAAAAGGATTGATGCCGCGTTTGAACGAATCTGGCAAGCCATCGAAGACGGCATAGCGCCACCGGGCGGCAAAGAACGCATTGAGGATTTGAAAGCCCGCAAAGATGCGTTGGAAACCGAATATCAGATAGCCAAGGCCAATGAAAACATTGAACCGGGCTTTTCGGAATTGATGGACTGGCTAGACAATGTAGCCGAAGAAATGAACCCGCAAGAAATCCTAACAATGTTTGTGCGGGCGGTGCAGATCGACAAAGCCGAAGTGCGGTTGTACTTCGCTTTTGACTATTACGGCGACAATTTCACGCCGCCAAAAAAAGACGAACACCAGTTGAAACGGTGTTCGTCTAATTCTCCTATGGTGGAGCATAAGGGGATCGAACCCTTGACCTCAGGCTTGCAAAGCCCGCGCTCTCCCAGCTGAGCTAATGCCCCATGTGTGGCGACTTTCTATAATAAGCGCTCCACCGGCTAACTCGGCTCACGGTGGAACGCTTATCTACAAAATGGTGGGCCCAAGCAGATTTGAACTGCTGACCTCACGCTTATCAGGCGTGCGCTCTAACCAACTGAGCTATGGGCCCGAAAAATCGCGCTTGATTAATTTACTATCCTTACCTATTTCGGTCAAGTATTAATTTCAATTTTTTTAATTATTTCTGAACAAGTAACAAGCAGTTATGAAAACCCTTTTAATTGCCCCAGGTCAGACCGTAATTACCCGTTTAACGGGTAAAATCCAACACACATCCCTTATAAAAAAGAACCGCACCCTAGAACCTTGGACCTTCCAAGATTCGGGGTGCGGTTCCAACCTAGTGGATGATTCTCAACCTGATTTGCTATCTAGGATCCGAACGTTTCACGGGAAACATCGTTATTCATCAAGAAGATTCATCTGATTATCGTCAGAAGAAGCGGAGCTCTTGCGCGGTTTATTATCGCTATTCGTCGCAATAGCAACTGCGGTCACCTTGTCTTTGTCCGCCACGTTCATAACGTGAACGCCCTGGGTTGAACGACCGAGTTGAGACACTCCCTCAACAGCAGTACGCACCACAACGCCATCTTCCGTAATGATCATGATCTCGTCATCGTGATCGACGATCTTCATAGCTGCGAGCAGGCCCTTCTTTGGTGTCATCGTAATGGTATAAACGCCCTGGCCGCCGCGGTGGTGCTCAGGATACTCTTCAATAGGAGTGCGCTTTCCGTATCCCAATTCGGTGATAACGAATAAGTCACACTCTTCATGAGCGATCTCCATGCCAAGCACGCGGGCATCGGCATGAACGGTCATACCGCGTACACCCATGGTGTCACGTCCCATTGCGCGGACCTCGGATTCATCCCACATGATCGCCTTGCCCGCCGAAGATACCATGACAACCCTCTGCCCTTCAGCAACACGCTTAACGGAAATGAGTTTGTCATCTTCCTTGAGGTTGATGGCGATCAAACCATCACGGCGAGTGCGATCATACAGCTTCATGGATGTCTTTTTGACCATACCTGAAGCAGTCGCGAACATAAGGTATTCATCTTCAGGGAAGTCCTTCGTTGCGATGACCGCAGCGATGGTCTCACCCTTCTCCAGGGGCAACAGGTTCACGATCGCGGTACCGCGTGCATGACGAGATGCCTCGGGGATCTCGTATGCCTTCAGACGATATACCTTGCCAAAGGACGAGAAGAACAACATATACGCATGCGTGGAAGAAATGAAGAGATGCTCAACGAAGTCGCTCTCTTTCAGATTCACTCCCTGCATACCCTTGCCGCCGCGCTTCTGCTGACGATACGTTGCCACAGGAAGACGCTTCACGTAACCAGCCTTCGTGACCGTTACCGCAACTTCTTCTTCAGCAATAAGATCTTCAACATCGAGCTCTTTCGCTTCGTCGGTGATCTTGGTGGAGCGCTTACCAGCGAACTTTTCCTTAACTTCGATCAGCTCTTCCTTGATGATCTGCTTCACAAGGCCCTTATCGGAAAGAACACGCTTGTAATACTCGATTTTTTCACGCAATTCAGCGAGCTCCTGCTCGATCTTCTCGCGTTCCAAACCGGTCAAACGGCGCAGCTTCATTTCCAGGATCGCTTCACTCTGCTTTTCGGAAAGAGCGAAGGCGGCCATCAATGATTCTTTGGCTTCAGCATCAGTCTTCGAAGCGCGGATGATACGGATCACTTCATCGATGTGATCGAGCGCGATAACGAAACCTTCAAGAATATGGGCACGTGCTTCAGCTTTCTTCAGCTCATAGCGCGTACGACGCTCGATTACTTCTTCCTGATGAAGAATGTAGTAGTGAAGGATCTCTTTCAGCGAAAGCGTGCGAGGAACACCATTGACTAGGGCAAGCATGTTACAGCCAAAGCCAACCTGCAGCTGCGTGTGTTTGTAGAGCTTATTAAGCACGACCTGAGGAATGGCGTTCTGCTTTAGATCGATGATGATGTCGATACCATGACGGTCCGCGCCGTCATGCACATTAGAGATCTCAGGAAGCTTCTTGTCACGAATCAGATCAGCGATCTTCTTAAGAAGGTTCGAACGATTCACCTGATAAGGAATCTCGGATACGACGATGGATTTCCTGCCGTTCTTTCCCTCTTCAACACGACACTTCGAACGGATGGTCAGGCTACCACGGCCGGTCTCGTATGCTTCACGAATACCCTTGCGGCCCATAATGATGCCGCCCGTTGGGAAATCGGGCCCTGGCATGACCGCAAGCAGATCATCAACCGTGCAATCAGGATTATCCAACATAACGCACGTAGCATCGATAGCTTCGCCCAGGTTATGCGGAGGAATATTGGTCGCCATACCAACTGCAATACCGGAAGAACCATTGACAAGCAGGTTCGGGAAACGAGCAGGCAGAACTACCGGCTCTTCCAAGCTTTCGTCGTAGTTCGGCTGGAAATCAACCGTTTCCTTATCCAGGTCACGCAAAAGCTCCATGGCAGGCTTATCAAGGCGAGCCTCGGTATAACGCATTGCCGCAGCACTGTCGCCGTCAATAGAGCCGAAGTTACCATGACCATCAACCAGCGGAACACGCATGGAGAACGGCTGCGCCAAGCGAACCATAGTGTCGTATACCGCAGTATCACCATGGGGATGATACTTACCAATAACGTCACCAACAGTACGCGCCGACTTAGCATGGGGGCGCTTCGGGGTAATACCGCTTTCATTCATCGCGTACAGAATACGACGATGAACTGGCTTTAAGCCGTCGCGAACATCAGGTAGCGCACGCGCAACGATAACGCTCATTGAATACTCGAGAAAGGAAGTTCTCATTTCCTTACTGAGTTCAGCGGGAAGGATGGTCGACCCAGTCAGATCCATCCCCTCATCTTTATTTTCAGCCACGAAACTGATCCTTTCTTAGAAGTCCAAGAAGCGAACGTCATGAGCGTGCTTCTGAATGAATTCCTTACGGGGCTCCACCTGGTCACCCATAAGTTCACTTACCACACGTTCCGCTTCCGCTGCATCTTCGATGCTCACCTGAAGCATAGTGCGCTTTGTGGGCTCCATAGTGGTTTCCCATAACTGCTCGGGGTCCATTTCGCCAAGACCCTTGTAGCGCTGAAGCGAAATGCTGTCACGATCGGAAATCGCATTAAGGCGCTCTTGCAGTGCCACATCATTGAAGATGTACTCGAGCTTCTTGCTACCCTTCTTCTTCAGACCATACAGCGGTGGCTGCGCGATATAGATATACCCGCGCGTGATAAGTTCCGGCATATAACGATAGAAGAACGTCAACAGTAAGCAACGAATATGAGCACCGTCGACGTCAGCATCGGTCATGATAATAATGCGGTGATAACGAGCCTGGTCAGCGTCGAAGTCTTCACCGATATTAGTACCGATGGCCGTAATCAGGCTCGAAATAGTATCCGATGAAAGCGAGCGATGAAGACCAGCGCGCTCAACGTTCAGGATCTTACCGCGCAACGGCATGATCGCCTGATACTTACGGTCTCGAGCTTGCTTCGCCGAACCACCTGCAGAATCGCCCTCGACAATGAAGATCTCTGATTCAGCAGGGTTCTTCGAAGAACAGTCTGCCAACTTACCTGGCAAGCTGAAAGAATCAAGCACACCCTTACGGCGCGTCATATCGCGGGCCTTTCGAGCCGCTTCACGGGCCTTCATAGCCTGAGACGCCTTATTGATAATGCGCTTTGCAGGCGTAGGGTTCTCTTCCAGATATTCTGCAAGACCCTTAGTTACCGCTGTCTGAACGAGACCACGGATCTCGGTATTGCCCAGCTTACCCTTCGTCTGACCCTCGAACTGAGGTTCGCGCAGCTTAACTGAAACGATAGCGGCTAGGCCCTCGCGCGTATCGTCACCGGATAAGTTGCTATCCTTTTCCTTCAAGATGCCCTTATTGCGCGCATAATCATTGATTGTACGCGTAACACCCTGCTTGAAACCATCCAGGTGGGTACCACCATCAATGGTGTGAATATTATTCGCGAACGACATAACCGAATTAGATGAATACGACGTGGACCACTGCATAGCAACTTCAACCATACCGTTTTCGTTCTCAGCCTCGAAGTACACGGGCTTATTCAGGGTCTCTTTGCCCTGGTTTAAGAACTTAACGAAGTCCTGCAAACCGCCCATGGCCTGGAACACTTCTTTACGGAAGTTCCCTTCGCCATCCACATCACGCTCGTCGGTGAGGGTGATCTTAAGGCCCTTATTCAAGAAGGCCATTTCACGGAAGCGTGCCTGGAGCGTGGCGTAATCGTATTCAGTGGTCTCACGGAAGATCTCCGGATCGGGCCAGAACGTTACAGTAGTACCCGTACGCTTACTGGTGCCGATCTCGTGCAATTTTTCCTTCGTCTTGCCGTGATCGAATGAGATCTCATATTCCTTGCCATCGCGGCGAACTTGCACGACCACGCAGGTAGAAAGAGCGTTCACAACCGAAACGCCAACACCATGAAGGCCACCTGAGACCTTATATCCTTCACCGCCGAACTTACCGCCAGCGTGCAGAATAGTAAGAACTACTTCTACGGTAGGGATCTTTTCCTTGGGATGTTTGTCGATGGGAATACCACGACCATTATCGACACAGGAAATAGAATTATCTTTATGGATCGTAACATCGATCGTGTCACAGTATCCCGCTAATGCTTCGTCGACCGCATTGTCGACGACCTCATATACCAAATGGTGCAAACCACGAGGACCGGTCGAACCAATATACATACCGGGACGTTTACGAACAGCTTCAAGACCTTCAAGGACCTGAATATCCTGTCCACTATAATGGCTGCTTTCTGATGCCACGTACTTCCTCCTCTTCCGTAAGAATCAAAACGCTTCCATACAGGGAAGCGTAACGAGGGGTATTGATACAAACGAGCAGTATACCAGATTCTTGCCTTAGTACCTATCCTCAATAAGGCTTTTAAAGTGATTCAGAGCGCTTCTGCCGCGAGAAAACACATTATCTTGACTTATTTCTCAATCTTCCGGCTGATTCCGTTGCTTTTGAGCTTTTATCGCGTTTTTAAACGATTCTTTCATCTTACCCTCAGGAAGCGGCGAGGTAATATCTTCAACGGATTCAAGCTCTTCGGGTGACAATGTATGCATATGGAGTGACGGCTCATCCTGAAGGTGGTCCATAAAGGGATGTTTATCTTTATATGAGCCGCGCGATATGCGGATCTCGAACACATCGATCGAAATATTGAACTGCTCACGATACTTAAGACGAATAAGTTCACGGCGTGCGTTCAATTCAGCGGCGCACGTGGAATTATCTAAATACACCACCAGATCATAAAGATCGCTCTCTTTATGCTTCAAAAGATATACCGAATTAGTATGACTCAGAATAAAGGGGTCATTCACCTGGGCGAACTGCTCATGAACCTGCTTGATCTTCCGATCAATTAAAACCCGTTTCCTTATTTCCTCAGGCATGGTGGCACAAAACGATGCAAGAGATCGAGAAACCGGCTTCAAAGAACGATTCCGCTCATCGAACGCATGCGCCAACCTGCGCGGGTCGCGACAAGACCCCCAATCGGAAGATTCCATCAGTTTCCACCCCTTTTAAACACCCTATCAGACGACCATGTTATGACAATTCAATCAAACGGGCCCTTTGAAGAAGATCTGTATTGAAAGACTCTGCATTCGTTGCCGTAATGAAGGTCTGAATACCATCAGACAACAAAGAAAGCAGTGCCGCACGTCGATCGTTATCTAATTCGCTCATCACATCATCAAGAAGAAGCACGGGATCCTGACCGAGCTTATCTTTAATGACAGCTACTTCAGCCATTTTATAACTCAACACCAACGAACGTTGCTGACCCTGGGATGCGAACGTTGATGCGTTCCTTTCATTAAGGTAGAACTCGACACGATCCACCTGAGGCCCATGCAGCGACATATGGCGTTCGTGTTCTTTTTGATGGTCACGCTCCATGGCGTCATATAAGATCCGACTCGCTTCTTCGCGCTCAACCTGCGGTATTTCGTGATACCGCTCAAGATCGTACGTTTTTCTATCCCATGAAGGCACATACGATATATCAACGCGTTCTTTCCCCGACGAAAGCTGCGCGTAATATTCCTGAATATAAGGCAAAAGGGAAGCAACGATATGAGCGCGCATACGATAGAGCTGCGAACCAATAGAAGCGACCACCTCATTGATACTCACCAGATAATCATGATGAGTATCCTGCTTTAAATAGCTGTTCTTCTGGCGCAGTATCTTCTCGTAATCCCTTCGGACCGCGCTATATCCTGGTGAAAGCTGCGTTCCTAAAAAATCAAGCTGGGATCGTTTAATGCTCTGAGATCCCTTTATGAGATCGAGGTCGTCCGGACAGAACAGAACCGACGGCAAGATACCTCGTAGGGTATGTGCGCGTTTTTTCTTTTCATTCAGATAAAAGCTCCGCCCCTCATTTGTAGATAAGAGCTTCACTTTCAATAATCGTCCATCGCCCTTTATGACGCTCTGGAACGATGCCGCTTGCGCGCCTTCGCGAATAAGATGATCAGCGCGGGGGTGGCGAAACGAAGAAAACGCGGTTGTAAGCTGAATTCCTTCAATGAGATTCGTTTTTCCTATCGCGTTCGGACCCACGATCAGAGTCAGATCGCCAATATCCTCCAAACTGAATCGCTCGTACGAACGAAAATCAGTACAAGAAATACTATCTATGTATAACCCCATACACAGACATCTTTCTTTTACACACGCACGGGCATGATGAGATAGAGGAACTTTTCCGTGTCATCGGTCGCGCGCAAGATACCCGGCTTCATGGACCCGAATAAATCAAGATGGACCGCATCGGTTGCAATGGAATTCAAACCATCCAACATGAATGAGAAGTTAAAGGCGATTTCAACCGATTCACCCTGCACTTCACAGATCAGGTTCTCTTGAGCATTACCCACATCCTGAGAATTAGTGAGCAGGGTGACTACCCCCGCTTCCGCGTCGACCTTCACCTGAACAGGGGAAACTTTATTACTCAGCAGCGAAACGCGGCGGACCGCATCGGCTAGCGCATGAGTGGAAAGAGTGACCCGCGTACTAAATCCATCAGCAATAAGCTGCTTATAGTTCGGGAACATACCTTCAATACGACGGTTAATGAATGTTGTATCCCGATAGGTAACGATGATCTGGTTCTCACTCAACGCAAGCGTAATAGGTTCATCTGACTGCGAAAGCGATGCAATATCACTCAAAAACGAACCAGATATAACTGCTTCAAATTCCTCAGGACACGGTTGAGCCAACTGCGTTTCCGCAACAGCTAGACGATACGAGTCAGTAGCGACCATCTTCAGATCGTCACCTACACATGAAACAAGAACACCCGTCAATACCGCGCGGGTCTCATCATGAGAGACCACTTTAGCTGTGCGCTTAACCATAGAAGAGAACGTCGAGAACGGGAACTGCGCCTCCTGCTCAACTTCAACTTCAGGGAAAGCGGGAAAATCAAGAGGATTCAATGCCTTAAGAGAGAAGGTCGTCGTGTCGCAGAACACCACCGCAGTAGCATCGTCAGTTTCAATACGTACCGCCATATCGGGCAAGTTCTTAACGATATCCAAGAACAACTTGGCAGGTACAACTGATTCACCCTGCTCTTCAACTAACGCAGAACACGTGATCTTAATAGATAACTCAAGATTAGTTGTTTGAAGGGTAATGGAACCTTCCTCTGCCTTGATATATACCCCAGCGAGGATAGAAAGCGTAGAACGGGTAGAAGAACCTTTAACGACAACGGATAGTGCATTTTGAAGTTCCGATTGGTTAATGCTGAATTTCATTGAAGCTCCTCTACGGTTTCGTATCCCTAGATATGATACCCGTTATTACTGAATAGTATCTCTATCAAGAACGAAGATATTACTGGTTGAGTTATCCCCTGCATTTTTTCTTTCTCTCTATTCCTTAAATACTTACATAATAAGAATAATAAGGAAGGGGGATTTGTTGATAACTTACATTCCCCCAGATGAGAAGCTGAAAATAATAGGTTATTAACCTGTGGATTTCCCTGCTGGTTTTCCCTATTGATATCATGGGGAAAACGTTATCCCCATTGCAAAGGGGTTTTCCTCTTTTTTACCCTGCTGTTTTCAACACGTATCTAGTACTGCTGAATACGGATCTTTTCCCTAACCGCTTCAAGCTCTTCGCGCAGATTGCGGTCTTCCTGAAGTTGATTATTGATCAGGTCGCACGAATGCATGACGGTCGTATGGTCGCGGTTGAATGCATTACCGATGTTCTTTAACGTGCTTTCTGATAATTCTCGGCAAAGGTAGATGGCTACCTGGCGCGGATGCACGATGCGGCGCTCTTTCTTTTTTCCGACAAGGTCCTTGTGTGCAACGCCATAGAAATCCTCGACTGCAGATTGAATGATCTCGATAGTAATACGCTTCTTGCCGCCACCAATAAAGTGATTGCCGAGGAGCTCCTTGAGACGACGCTCAGAAAGCTCGTGGTTCTTGTCCATCTTGAGTGCAAAGATAACGTTAGTGATCGCGCTTTTAAGTTCACGGATATTGGAACTTGAGTTCTCTACGATGTAATCGAGGATGTCGTCCGAAATAGTGAACGACAGTCCCTCTTCTTGTTGATACTGCTTAATGAAGCTTTTGATAATGCTCTGTTTGGTTTCATCATCAGGTGGTTGGATGTCAATAGTCGCACCGGAATTGAAGCGGGATACGTAGCGCTCGTCGATATCGATGTTCTTCGGCGCGCGGTCAGCAGCGAATACGAACTGCTTACCCTTAGCAATCATGGAATTGAAGATACGGAACAAGGCGCTCAGAGTACCTGGTTTTCCTTGAAGACCCTGGATATCGTCAATAAGAAGCACGTCGGCCTTTTGGAAGAAGTTCTCGAAATTCTTAAAGCTCTGCTTGTCGACGCTTTTTTCAATGGCGGCATCAGAATATTTGTTCACGAGTTCCATGGAGTCGATATAACAAACGTTGAAATCTTGATACTGCTCATTAATGTAGTTCTGTATTGCGCAAAGCAAATGGGTCTTACCCACGCCGCTTCGCCCGTAAATGAATAGCGGATTCAGTGCTGAAGATCCTGGGCGATCAGCTACTTCAACAGCCATGGAGTATGCCATGCGGTTCGAATCTCCGATGACGAACGTATCGAAGGTGAGGCTATTCGATTCCTTGTGTACCGGCATCGGTCCGGAGGAAGGATCACCTTCCAGCGAGTTGTCTGCTGCATTAAGGGCGCTCGCTTCTTTGTTTTCGGTGCTGTAGGGAGTGTGATATTCGCGGCGTTGATCCTCTTCGGAGCGGGAGCGGGCCTGTAGTTGGGCTATTTTTTCCGAATACTCCTGATAAGGGGTGCGCATCTGCGATGACGGATCCTCATGTGATGCGTGAAGATAGCTCGCATTTGGGTGCGAACGTAGGGCTTCGTGCTGATCTGTCTGCATATGAGACGCTATTACTTGATTTGACTGATCGTTGATTGGTTGGCCCTGTGTGGGTGCGGGAACCGCTGGTGCGGCAGGAGCAGGCGTGGCGGACGCAGGTGCGAACGTGGGATCTACTTCGATTTGGATGAAAAAATCTATATCGTAGAGATCTTTTAATGCCTGCTGGATATCCTTTGTATAGTGCTTTTCGATCCAGTCTTTAATAAAGCTGTTATCGGAAGTGAACATAATGAATCCGGGGCTTGCTGCCTGGATCTGGACACGAGAAAAGAACGCATCGATCTGCGATGTGTTCACATTAGGATATGACTTTAACTGCTGGATAAGGTCTGTCCAAAGTTTCTCAAGATCCATAGATGTACGTTCCTGATATTCGTAGGGTTACCGGTATCTAGGGTAGTGTATCACGCGAGTTTTGTTGCGATACGTTTGCCAAATGCGGTAAGAGTTCGTTTTTTATTCACCTTTTCCACGAGCCCCTGCTCTTCCATTTTAGAAAAAGCGGAGTGAATACTGGCTACTGGTACTTCGGTAAGGCGATTCATATCGGTGATGCCGAGTGCAAGATCAGGTAAGAGCGCCTTGAGGATCTTTTCTTCGTTTTCGGTGAGATCAGGAATATTTTCCGGCTGATCATAGTGAATACTCCGAGAGGCAACAAGGCTAATGGTAACAACCGAACCTTTATTGATGTTGTCCTCTATCTCGATATATCCATGGGTGGTGTCGAGGTATTCACGCACAATAGGGAGCCCTGATCCAACTCCGCGAATATAGCGTTTCATTGGTTCGGTCGCAGAAGAGAACCCAGGTTCTTGTATGAGATCTTTATTAGAGATACCTGGCCCCTGATCGGCGAAGCGGATCGTGTTACCGTCGTCCATAATAGAGACCACGATCTCCTGGAACCGAGCATGAATGAAGTTCTCCGACACCTCTCTAATAACAGTGTAGGGAATTACGCCGCCCGCTTCTTTTGCGTGCTTATATGTAAGGGAAGCAATGCGTTCGATATATTCATGGGTCGGTGCCCCTTGAATCTGTATGACGCGCGGCGCGGTTTTAAGGTTGTCATAGAGTGCAATGCGTGCCGGCGAAGTTATATTGTCGTAGTCGAACCCATCTATAAGAGAAGATACGGACGTAGATATATCTGTTGTGGCTTCCTGGAAAGAGGGCATTGTAGGAACGCCTTCCCGGTTAGGTTGCTGTGGAGCACCTACGGGAGGAAATCCAACCTGGGTCTGATAAGGGTATGCTCCGTAATAAGGTGGATATCCTACGGGAATGTCTCCAGCGGGAATACCTTGAGAGGGTTGGTGTCCTGCGGAGCTGTTTTGTGGAAATGAATATCCAGGAACATACGCTTGACCGAAAGGCGGCATACCGCCGTTTACTGTGTATGCATAAGGTGGTAAGTCGGCACTCGATGGTTCGACGACATTATTAGACGGATGCACGTCTTGATCGGGTTGTTCCGATGGATGCTTCGGGGTATGTGGGGTGTTTTCTGGTGTCATGCTGCTTTTTCGGTTCGTTTTCCAGGAGATGAAAAAAGAGCCCGACTATTCATGTGTTTGTATGAATAAGTCGGGTTGTTTTTCATGACCATTGTAGAGAGTAGTACTCGGTTTTTCAATTATTCCACCGTTATTCATATACATTTTCAGGGTTTTCAACATTCTTTCAAGAAAATGTGGAAAACCAGAAAAAAGAGGATGAATAAGTTTAAAAAACTTGAAAGGAAATATGGAAAAGTCCTTAGGAGAATTGTTAAACGGAAGAGTTGTTCCACGAAGAACACGGTGTAGAAAAAGGAAGCCTTAACGTTCGATAATTGAGTATTGAATTTGTTCGCATAATGTGCTGATATGCTAAAACACCAGGTCAGACGTATATAAGTGGTTTTAGAACAAAAGTAACGTTTCGGTATGGTCTGTTGATCTTTGAAAGCAAGATCTGGTAAGAAACATGTTCAAAGCAAAGCGGAGAGTTTTACAAAATACCCAGGTGAGTTTTCCACATTATCCACATTGGTATACAAATTAAATGTGGATAACGGGAGTAAAAGGGTGAAAATTTCGCACCGGGAGTGGAATGAGCTTCCTGATTTTGATTGATAAGGAGGATCTGGTGCGGTCTAAGATCCTTTATATTTTTAATAGTGATATATAACGGTAAATGCGTGTGGGTTATGTGATTTGATTCGCTTACACGGGGTTTTTATTATTTTGCTTATTGACTAACTATCTGTATGTCGTACACTTTCAAAGTTACTGTAAATCTGAAAGGAAAACGTAATGAAGCGCACCTATCAACCAAATACCCGCAAGCGCGCAAAGACTCACGGCTTCCGTGCTCGTATGGCCACTAAGGGCGGTCGTGCCGTTCTGTCTGCTCGCCGTGCTAAGGGCCGCAAGCGTCTCTGCGTCTAGTTTTTCTTGTGAGAAGCCGTGTTAGGGACTATTAAATCTAGCACTGAGATCTCCTACCTGTTCTCGCACGGAAAACGACATGCAACTCCCGTTTTGACAATGATTGTCTATAAAAGGGATACCCAACACGGCCCTAGTGGCCGTGTTGCTTTTATAGCAGGAAAGAAAAATGGGAATGCGGTATGGCGTAATTCCGCGAAGCGTAGAATGCGTGCTGTATGTCACGATATCGGTGGGTCATGGCCAGATCTTGATGTTCTTTTCATTGCAAATCGTAAGACCACCCGCGCAGGGTATAATGAATTGCTTTCAGCATGCAGGAAGGTTATTGATTCTTATCAAACAAAGGCCCAGTAGCCATGAAAACGATCTTTTCCTTTATTAAAGCTATTCCTCAGAAAGCTTTAGTGGGGCTCATAATGGTCTATCGTCTTGGAATCTCCCCTTTACTGCCTGCGACATGTCGTTTTATTCCGACTTGTTCTGAATATGGGCTTATCGCGGTAAAACGGTTTGGGTTTCTAAAAGGTTCATACCTTACGATCCGTCGGATCATAAGGTGTAGGCCGGGCGGAGGCCAAGGATACGACCCGGTTCCTGAAGAATTTCACTTCTAGTCCGGCTGGTAATTGTTAATTTGACTGAGAGGATTTTGATGTAAATGTGGGAGGCAGTTAAAGACGCCACCTTCTTTTGTATCGAGTTTTTCTACAACTTCGTACATGACTGGGGTCTCGCGATCATCGTAGTTACGCTTATTCTGCGTTTGATCCTTTTCCCTTTGATGCAAAAGCAGATTCGTTCGTCATATAAGATGCAGCAGTTCCAGCCTCGTATTCGTGAGATCCAGGAAAAATATGCCGGTGATCAGCAGCGTCAGGCTGAGGAAATGCAGAAGGTATATGCAGAGATCGGCTTCAACCCCCTTACTGGTTGCTTGCCTTTGCTCATTCAGATGCCTATCTTCATCGCCCTCTTCCAGGTACTTCAAGAAATGGGTGCTCGTACTGAAGGTATGACGTATTCGTTCTATAACATTCTTCCTACCCTCATCTCATCTCCAGGTACGATGTGGGGCGAAGGTTTTGGCGCGTTCCTTCCGTATGGTATTTTGCTTCTTTTGTTTGCAGGTTGTACCTTCCTTCCTACCGTGTTGCAGCAGCGTGGAACCAATAACCCCCAGAAGAACCAGATGCTCATCATGATGGGTATTATGTCTGTCTTCATGTTGTGGCTCGGTTGGACTTCTCCAACGGGTGTTCTACTGTTCTGGGCGACTTCTTCAGTGTTCGGTGTTCTGCAGCAGATCATTTCCACGCGTTTGTTCAAGCGCCAGGATATGGAGGCAGCTGCCGAAGTGGTAGAAGCTCCTAAGCCTGTAGAGGTTGATGTAGTACGTAAAGAAAAGAAAAAGCGTCCTACTAAGAAGAGCAAGAAATAACTCTTACTCCATACATATTTCTTTACCGTCTCCTCCCCTTCCTTTGTGAAGGGGAGATTTGAATATAAGGAGTTTTTAATGGCTGAAGAAGAAATTTTCGAAGAAGATCAGGTACAGGAGGATCTAGCTTCTGAAGAAGTGGAAGAAGATGAAGTTATCTACACTGATGAAGAAGTCGATCTGATTGCAGATACCGCCATTGCAGCGCTGCAGGATATCCTGAAGTACTTTAATGTCGGTGAAGTTGTTATTGATGAATATGAAGGTGATGAAGGGGAATTGATCCTTGATATCACTGGTGATGATCTTGCAGTATTGATCGGTCGCCATGGCCGTACCCTGGATTCGCTTCAATTCCTCATTTCATCTATTACGTCCCGTAAGGTGGGTCACCGTTATCCGATCGTGGTTGATGTTGAGGGATATAAGAGCCGTCAGCGCCAGAAAATCGAAGGAATTGCTCGTAGTGCCGCAAGTAAGGCATTCAATCAGAGTAGAAGTATTAAACTGCGTCCTATGACTCCCTATGAGCGCCGCTTGGTTCATATTGCTTTGCGTGACGATGACCGAGTTGAAACGATTTCCGAAGGTGAAGGTCGCGCTCGCCGTGTTGTAATCATCCCGCGTTAGTGTTTCACGTGAAACATAAAGTGAGTTTTGAATGAGTGAATCAAACACACAAGTGTCAATCGAGCAGCGAAAGCTGCTCGATTTGCATTTATCTTTAGTTATAGAAGAAAACAAAACAACTAATCTTACTCGTATCACTGATTGGGAATCAGCGCAGGTTCTTCATGTTGAGGACTCTCTTGTTGGAATACCAGAAATCAATAATGCGCCTGAGGGACCATATCTTGATATGGGAACAGGTGCTGGTTATTCAGGTATCCCCGCCGCGATCATGACCGGTAGGGAAACTACTCTGGCTGATTCTGTAGGAAAGAAAACCAAAGCGCTTGATCGTATTATTGAAAAACTTGGTCTTCACAGTACGGCTTCAACCTTTAATGGGCGTCTTGAAGAATTGGCTTTACAGCGGCCGGATTATTATTCGGTTATTACCGCACGAGCTCTTTCTAATCTGTCTTCTCTGCTCGAGTTAGCTTCTCCGTTGCTGAAAAAAGACGGACTTCTTGTTTGTTATAAATCAGTGGATGCGTATACAGAGTTAGAGCACGTAAAAGATATTTCAGAGAAGCTTGGGATGGAATTCGTTTTAGATCGCAAGGCGATTCTATCGGATGGCGAAACACCGCGAGTAATTATGGTGTTTAAAAAAGTGAAAGAACCCGAAGTGAAGCTCCCTCGCCGGGTTGGTATGGCCCAGAAGAGACCTTATTAATAAAGTAAGTGCTAAAGAGTAGTTAAAGCAAGAACGACCCGTTCCATCAAGAGCGGGTCGTTTTGTTGATGTATTCAAACGATTGAGGGCGCATACCGTTCGGGAAAATCAGAACTACCCATTGCATAGATGGCTCTGATTGCGAGAGGTAATAGGGCTTATAGGCTTACGAGTGCTGCATAAGCCTCTTGACGACCGTGGCGCCTATAAGGAGTTCTTTACTACTTTGAGAAGTACTTCATAGCATCTCAGGATCCAATAGGGTTAGTCAGGTAAAATAAAGAGCCTTTAGATCATTGGGTTTATGATAGTCAGATTATTAAAGTGTGACCTTCGTATTGGATATTCTGAGTGAATAGAAGCATCTAAGGATGCTTATTAATTACATGGTTTAAAAGCCCTCAGTGTGGCGGCAGTAAGCGTGCTATTATGTTTTGACCTACTGGAAACAGTAAGTCTTTTTATAGCTAGTGGAAACCAATGAGTTTTTCTATCCAAGTATGTTTCACGTGAAACATACTTACTTTCCTTACGAATTATTCTTTCATCCTAGCGAATGCTACACACTGTAGGATTAGAGGTATATTTGGGAATCAATCATCAATACATTGATTCTCTTTTATATACAACTGATATGTTTCACGTGAAACGCAAATTTGTCACTTAGTTCAAGGCTGAAACGTTTCACGTGAAACATATCGGCTATAATCAGTTCGATATTGAGGAAAGGATTGTTGTGGGATTATTCGGTAGTCGAAAGAAGCAGAAAAACACACCCGTGGCTTCCGTTTACGAACAAAAACAAGAAGTTGCTCCTGCTGAAGAACAATCAAGCCAATTCGATGAGGCTAACGAACATGCTCAGGTAACCGAGCGTGAAGTGGTTGTTCGGGAGGTTGAACACGAGGAGATATCTTCTACTGATAGTGAAAGCAGCGTAAATACTGCTCCTGAATCAGCTGACAAAGAAATTGAAGCTCCTCAGTTCGTACCCTTCTCGGAAAAGCCTCCGGTTGCTCATAGTATTGGGCAGACGAAGATCTTGGCGATCATTAATCAGAAGGGTGGCGTTGGAAAGTCCACTACTGCAGTGAACCTTGCCGCAGCACTTGGTGCTATGAATAAAGAGGTCCTTCTGGTTGACCTTGACCCTCAGGGTAATGCGACGAGCGGCTATGGTATTGATAAACGCGCACTTGATGGCTGTGTTTATGATGTTCTGCTGGGTGAAACACCGGTGGAAGAAGTTATTCTCGCGTGCGTGGGTACCGGTGTCGATCTATTGCCATCTACTATCAACCTTGCAGGTGCTGAAGTTGAATTAGTAAATGAAATGGCTCGTGAGAACCGCTTGAAAAATGCTTTAGGGAGCTTGCGTGGACGCTATGACTATATTTTGGTCGACTGTCCCCCTTCTTTGGGTCTGCTTACGATCAACGCGCTCGTTGCTGCCGATAAGCTCCTTGTTCCTATTCAGTGCGAGTTCTATGCACTGGAAGGTGTGACAAAACTTCTCGATTCGATGAAACGTGTCAAAAGCATCCTGAATCCCAGCTTGGATATCTTTGGCATTGTTCTTACAATGTATGATTCTCGTACTAATCTTGCGAATCAGGTTGTTAATGAGGTTCGTTCGTTCTTCGGTGATACCGTATTTGAGACCCTTATTCCTCGTACCGTTAAACTTTCCGAAGCTCCAAGTTATGGACAGCCTATCCTTGAATATGCTCCTGAAAATAAAGGCGCTATTGCCTATAACGATCTTGCCCGAGAGGTGATTACCCGTGGCTAAGCAAAAAAGCGGTTTAGGGCGCGGTCTTAACGCCCTTTTTGACGATAGTTCTATGCCGGCGCGCACTCCTGCGACGAACGAAAAGAGGGAAGAGGCAGCTCCCGCTCCTAAACCTTCCACGTCTGCACAGGAAAAGGTCCAGCAGAAGAAAGAAGAAGTTCGTGCTATTTCTGAAGCACAAAAAAAAGAACCTTCTAAGAGCGGATCTTCGTCTTCGGATATCTATATCTCGGAAGATGCATTGGAAAATGCAAAAGTAGTATCTCGTGAGGCACGCCAGGCACCAATAGGAGTCGGTTCCCGTAGAGATCGTCCATCCGCTTCTGGAAGCGTTAAGCGTGATAATGCCCAGGCTCCACAAGCACGGGTAGCTTCTTCTGCCCCTCAGTCGCGAGATGCTGCTGCTCAGACTAATGCTTCTCAATCTGCTGCTCCTATACAGAATAGGAAGGTAGAGTCGGTGCCGGTGAAGACACGGGTGCCTAATAAGCCTTCAGTAGCAACCACTAAAGCGACGCCAGCGCCCGTTGCGGCGGCTGAGAAGAAGCCTGCAGCGCCTAAGGATGATAAAGGCACGACTGGTGTTGTCCCCTTGGATAAGGTACAGCCGAACCCTGATCAGCCTCGTACGAATTTCAAGCCTGAGGAAATCGAAGAGCTTGCAAAGTCAATTAAAAAGGAAGGGCTGTTGCAGCCTATTCTGGTGCGTAAAGTGGGCGACCATTATCAGATCATCGCCGGTGAGCGCCGTTGGCAGGCTTGTAAGAGCCTTGAGATGAAGGAAATCCCCGTTCGTTTCTGGGCGGCCGACAACGATAAAGCACTTGAACTTGCCTTGATCGAGAACATTCAACGTACCGATCTTAATCCCATTGAAGAAGCGTACGGCTACAAGCGTTTAATGGAACGCCGTGGTATGACCCAATCGGAAGTGGCGCAGACCGTTTCAAAGGGTCGTTCGACCATCGCTAATGCACTGCGCTTATTGGATCTTCCTGAGGAAGCTCAGCAGTTGCTGTTCGAGGAAAAAATCAGCGCAGGACATGCACGCGCTATCCTTTCCATTCCTGATGCAGAGGGACGCAAGACCCTTACGAACAAATTAGTGAATGAAAAATTAAGCGTTCGTGAAACGGAATCGATCGCTCGTCTTTTGTCTGGTCGTGCTCAAGCGAAGGAAGAAGGAAAGACGAAGCGCGTACCCATGCCGGCAAGTTATAAAAAAGCCGCGCGTGGTCTGACGCGATTCTTGTCAGCACCCGTACGCGTGAAGACCGTACAGGGTAAGAACAAGATCGAGATCCAATTTAAGGATGAAGAGGAACTCGAGCGAATTTTGAATCTTATCGCTCAAAATAACGACGACAAAGGCTCTCAGACGGCCGAATAGGAAAAATATGAGTAACTAATCGTCTAAAAAGAAAAACGAGGCTCACAGAGGATTCTGTGGCCTCGTTTTTGTTTAGGAGTGAGCCAATTTGTTCTTTAATTGGCCGCACGCACCATCGATGTCTGATCCGCGCGAATCGCGAATGGTGCATTCTTTACCTGACCGTCGGAGTTGCTTCATCCAATGCTCTTGAGTTTGGGGAGAGCTTGGAGTAAAGGAATTTCCATCGGTGGCGTTGATGGGAATGAGATTGATATGGCAGAGAATGCCATCGCAGAACGAGATGAGCTCTTGAAGGTTGCTTTCAGAATCATTGACGTCCTTGATCATAAGATACTCAAAGCTTACACGACGACCCGTGCGCTCGATATAGGTAATGAGTTCTTCCTTGAGGCGACGGAGCGGCATGGATTTACAGCGCGGCATAAGGTTGTCGCGCGTCGATTGGACAGCCGAGTGAAGTGATACCGCCAAAGTGAATTGTTCGGGTTCATGCGCAAGCTGCTGTATGCCAGGCAACACCCCACAGGTTGAAACCGTGATGTGGCGCGCTCCAATACCAAGACCATCCTTGTTATTCGCAAAGCGCAGCGCATCAAGCAGAGCGTCGTAGTTCTGGAACGGCTCCCCTTGTCCCATTGAAACAAGGTTGGTAACGCGGCAGTCAAAATCGTCCTGGACAGCACAGATCTGCGCGATCATTTCACCCGAAGAAAGATTACGTGTAAGCCCTTCTTCCCCCGTTGCGCAGAACGCGCACTGCATAGCGCAGCCTGCTTGAGTGGAGAAGCATACAGTCAGATGCTTTGGTTCGTCGCGCGTTTCCTTTTTGTCGTACGAAGGGATACCGACCGTTTCCACGCGCGTACCATCGAAGCATTCGAATACGTATTTACGCGTGCCATCAGAAGAGACCTGCTTATCAATACACGAAAGCGGTACGAGAGGATATTCTTCCGCAAGAGTTGCACGCAGTGAAGCGGGCAGATTGGTCATAGCGTCATAGGATGATGTGTTATCGCGATACAGCCATGTGACAAGCTGCTTAGCCCTGAACTTGGGCTGCTTGAGGGTTGCGAGTATCTGAGGTATTTCAGATATGTTGTATGAGTTAATTGAGTGTTTCATAGGCCCTATTATACGCAAGTCTTTCCATGAAAAAGAGAGCGCCGTAAAGGCTTTAATGCTTGCTTTGATATACTTTCCGAGTGCAATATAGCGCGAATGAACACCATAGTTGGAAATAAAAGTGAAAGCAGGAACGATGTCTTCACAGAATAAGCCCCAAGAAATCAAAGTCGCACTTCTTTCGGGAGGAACAAGCGGTGAACGAGCCGTTTCTCTTGTTTCCGGAAAAAGCGTCGAAGAGGCCCTTATTGAAGCTGGCTTTAATGTGGTAATGCTCGATCCCGCGAAAAAGGAAGATCTTCGTGTACTTATTGAGGAATCCTTCGACGTAGCGTTCCTGGCTTTACATGGTAAGGGTGGTGAAGATGGGACCATCCAAGGGTTCTTGGAGACCATCGAGTTGCCGTATACCGGTTCGGGCGTATGGTCAAGCGCGACGGCAGTCAATAAAATCACCTCGAAATTCTTCTACCGCGAAGCAGATATTCCCACTCCTCAATCGATGATCATTGATTCGGCCGATGTGGAAGTTCAACAGATCATAGACCGCGTGGGAAGCCACTGCGTGGTTAAGGCTGCCACCGAAGGCAGCGCGCTCGGGGTGTATCTGTGTAACGGTGAAGAAGAAATAGCAGCTGCGGTGCAGAAGGTGTTCACGGTTGATACTTCTGCATTTGTAGAAGCATTCGTTGACGGAGAAGAGTTCACGGTAGGAGTGCTAGGTAACGAGGATCCAAAAGCACTGCCGGTAATTAAGATCATTCCGTCGCATGAGTTCTATGACTATGAATCGAAGTATGCTGCTGGCGGATCTCAGCATCTTTGCCCTGCGCCGTTAAGCGAAGAAGACACTGCATACGCGCAGGATCTGGCGCTGCGTGCGCACAAGGTCTTAGGATGTTGCGGCGTATCGCGAACCGATCTTATGCAGGACAAAGAGGGTCAGTTCTGGGTACTTGAAACTAATACGCTTCCTGGAATGACTCCTACATCGCTCTTGCCTGATGCAGCGCGCGTCACCGGTATGGATTTTTGCCAGTTGTGCACTCAGATGGTGTACGACGCGCTGCGCTAGAGTCATTTATGAGTATAACCGCGTAAGAGACGCGGAAAAAACAACCCGCGATTCAAGCGCGGGTTGTTTTGCTTGTAGGGAGCGAAGTTTCGTTTGAGCTGTGCTGCGAATCATTAATGCGCGACGCGCGGTACTAGAACAGCCCACAGGAATGCAGCCCAAAAATAAGGAGCGCAACTAATACAAGAAGGAACGCCCAGCTTGCAATGGTGCAACCGATATTGCCTTTGCGTGCTTGTTCTACAAGTAATTCAGTGCCTGTTTGTTGAGTTTTCACCCATGCGGTCCCCTTTTCTTTCTTGGGAAGGGGAACTCGTCCTGAAGGAAGCCAATCGCCCTGCGAATCGACTATCTTCTGTAAAGATTCGCGGCCCAGAGACACATCAGGTCGGATACCTTTGCTTAGCTGCTTACCAAGGTTCTCGACGAAAACAGAGAACGCTGCTTCATATGTTGGGTCGTATGACACGATAACGACTTCGCCCCAATACTCTCCTGGTTCGGGTTCTTCAGTGAACGCAACAAGCGCTAAAAGCGCTTCGGTCGTCCAGCCCTTCGCTTTGCAAAGGTCGAACTGTTCCGCAACTGATGCATCAACGTAGCCCATTCTTTTACCAAAAGGGTTTACAATCCAAGCACGATTTACTTCAGGGGTAATCTCGTGTTCAAGAGAAAATACGCTTCCAATAATGTTGTCAGCACCAAGAAACGCTCCTGCCGCTTCTTTATCAACGGTGTTGAAACGAGCATAAGTAGCGAAGTAGCCGATTTCGGTCATGTTTTCTCCTAGAAGTACAGGGGTAAGGTTTGGTTACGAATTCTATAAATGATAGTCTTACTGCTATGGAAAAACAAAACTTGCAGAGTTCAGAAAAACTCGATACATACATTTTAGAGAACACCCCTCAGCGTACGCGCGATAGGTACTATCAGCTTGCTTCATACGCCGCTGAACATGACTTTGGCGTTCTTGACGAAGACGTGGTCGTGATCGATACGGAAACCACGGGCTTTTCGTTCAGTCATGATGAGCTTATCCAGATAGCTGCAGCACGCATGGTTAAGGGCCAGATCGTCGGATGGTACGTTACTTTTGTCGATCCAGGTAAACCTATCCCTGAAGATGTGGCTCACCTTACCAATATTAGCGACGATGACGTTGCCGGTGCGCCTGACCCCGATGAAGCGCTTCGCGGGTTGGTTGAATTCGTAGGCGATTCAGATGTGGTCGCCCATAACGCGAATTTTGACCGAACCTTCGTTACTAAGCGCGCTGCGGGTGAATCCCTCAAGCAGAACCGCTGGATCGACTCATTGGATCTAGCGCGCATTGCTTTGCCACGCCTTACGTCTCATCGTTTGTTGGATTTGGTCCGCGCATTCGACGGACCAGAGTCTACCCATCGTGCTGACGATGACGTAGCGGCAACGTGCGTGGTGTATCGAATTCTTCTTGCGGCGGTAGCAACGCTTCCCCCTCGCCTCATTCATGTCATTGCCCAAATGGATGTGGTGGAGAACTGGAACACCGTGTATGTGTTCCAGCGCTTTGACGAAATGGTGGGTCAGGGTCAATTAGACCAGAAGAGCCTCTCTCTTGCTGGAGAGCCGACTCGTGAAAGCACCGCCCATAATGAAGGGGGTCAAGCATCTGGGAAGGATCAACCTCTTGGTGACGAACAGATGCTCGGTTCTGATGAATCGATTCAGGTGGAACACGACAGTATCCTAGAAGGTGCAAGCGCCTTCACTGAAGGATTGACATACGACTTGCGCAAAGCGCGTAAGGAATCGCTCACTAAAACGTTCGACCCCCTTCGTCCTGACGCCAACAGTCCCGCGAGCGGAACAGTGAAGGCCGCAACTGATCAGAACGACCTAGATAGCGACGCTTCCGCTGCTCAGATTAAAACCGCAGTTCAGAATGATGATTCTGCGGGCAATGCTGTAGGGGATGCGCCCAACTGTGGATATGAAGACACTTCATCATCGGACGACATAACGCCCCGTGTGCTGTCGTTCGTGGATGATTCAGTGATCGAACGGGCCTTTTCTTCTGAGGGCCTGCTGGGCGAGCTGTATGAAGATTACGAACCCCGCGAAGAGCAGCGCGAAATGGCGCTTGCTGTGCACGCGGCACTTTCGCGTTCTCGCAACCTTGCCGTTGAAGCAGGCACTGGCGTTGGCAAATCCATGGCGTATTTGGTTCCGCTGGCGTATGCCGCAAAGGAAAACGGCATTACAGTCGGCATCGCAACTAAAACCAATGCTCTGTTAGATCAGTTGGTGAACAAAGAGCTCCCGCTGCTTTCAAAAGCATTGGGCATTACCTACGCGCCCCTGAAGGGCTTCAACCACTACCCCTGCCTTCGTAAGGTGGAGTCCTTGGTGAAGCAGGGCCCTTCGACGATCGAGTACAAAAAACAACCGATCAACCAGGCGCCCTCATTGGCGGGTCTGCTGTCCTTCATCGAACAAAGTGACTACGACGATATGGACGCGCTCAAAATAGATTACCGGGCCATTCCTCGTCGTCGCATTACGACGAAAAGCGCTGAATGCCTGCGTCGTAAATGTCCGTTCTTCGGACGGTCGTGCTTCGTGCATGGTGCGCGTGAACAGGCACAACGCTGCGATGTAGTGGTTACCAATCATAGCCTGATGTTCTGGGATGTGCGCTTTGACGGTGGACTGCTTCCTCCCGTGCGTTATTGGGCGATCGACGAGGCCCACGGTGCTGAATCAGAAGCACGCCGTGCCTTTTCGCTGGCGTTGTCTTCCGAAGAACTGCTATCGCTTGTGCGTCGCATAACGGGCGAATCCTCGTCCAACGTTCTGGTGCGCGTGCAACGAAGCGCCCAGGCTCCCGAGGAGGGACAGGTGCTTTATGATGCGCTCATTTCTAAGGCGCGCACTAACGCCGAAGCGTTCGCTATCGCTGCAGAGGAGTTCTGCCTTGGCGCTAAGGACTTGCTCTTCTTCGATCAGAAGACGCGCTCTCGCGGATACGAGCGGTTCGATCTGTGGCTTAACGACGACATCCGCTCAAGCGATGTGTATCGAGGGGTGGTCAGCCGAGCCCGCGCGCTGTACGACATTCTCGAGAAGCTGATTCGGGCGACGCGCGATATTGTGGCGTATGCTGAACAGATGGAAGACTCATCAAGCGCTCAACGAGAGCTTGCTTTGGTGGCCCTCGAACTGCGCGAGCTCTATGAAACGCTGGATATTATGTTCTTCCATGAAAACGAGAACAATGTGTATTCCGTGCGCCTTAATCGAACAAAGGGAAACCTGGACGAAGAATTCAGTGTTCAGCCACTTGACCTGGGCGCATCGCTTAATGAATCACTTTACGCCGAAACGCGAAGTGTTATTTATACCTCTGCTACGCTTACTATTGATGGCAAGTTCGATGCGTTCGAGCGCGCGGTAGGTTTCAATCAAAGCGAATATTCTGGAGCGGACACCCTGCAGGTCGAATCGAGCTACGATTTCGATTCGAACATGCATATATATGTGCCAACGGACATGCCTGAGCCGCAGGATCCCGGTTATCTAACAACGCTCCAATCGTTCTTGGTCGATCTGCACCGTGCACAAGAAGGGTCGCTTCTTACTCTGTTCACTAACCGTCGGGAAATGGAAAACTGCTTTGATGTGGTACGCCCCGCCCTCAAGGAAGACGATCTGCGTCTGGTATGCCAGAAGTGGGGCGTATCAGTTAAGGGTTTGAAGGACGATTTCCTGAAAGATGAGCACCTGAGCCTGTTCGCGCTCAAGAGCTTCTGGGAAGGATTCGATGCTCCTGGTTCTACCTTAAAGGGCGTGGTCATTCCGAAACTGCCGTTCGGGTTGCCTACTGATCCTCTTTCTTGCGAGCGTCAGCAGCGTGACGACCGTGCATGGGCTCATTATTCCCTACCCGCTGCGGTTATCGAAGTGAAACAGGCGGTCGGTCGCCTTATTAGAACCGCGACAGACACCGGTATTGTCGTGCTGGCTGACAAGCGATTGATTACGAAGTATTACGGCAAAGCGTTCCTTAATTCGCTGCCGAGCCGTTCTATTACGTATGCAACGTGCGACGAAATAGTAGAAGATGTTATCCGCCGCCGTACGCGCGCGTAAGCGAATGACCAACAAGGCCACAAGGTAGTGCATGGTACGTAAAAGCAAAAAGATGAAGCATGCCGATGCCCGCAAAGGACTCGGTCAGATGGAGAAGAAATTCATCCATCTGAAAGAGTTCTCGCAAGGGCGTCCGAATGAGCTATCCTTTAATGTTCTGGAACAGAAGGCAGCCAGCCTTAATGAACCACCACGTGGCATCCGTGCGTGGTTCAAACGCGATAAGCCCAGTTCAGCTCCGCAAAGTGGATCGCTTCCAGCACAGACATCCGGCATAAAAGGCTCGGATAAAGCTGCAACGCAGGCCCACGGTGCGGGGACGGGGGCGAAGAAATCGGTTTTTTTGGGGGCGGATTCTCAGGCCGAGATCACCCTGCGTCAAAAGCGCCGCCGGCGTTATCGCAGATTCAGCATAGCGTTGGTCGTCCTTATATGCGTGGGTATTGTTGGCACGGGTGGATATTGGTTCTACCAAGAACAAGTGCGCTTAAGCACGAGCGTCGGCGTCTTGCATGAGGCGTGTGACATTATCCAGGAAAGCGACAAAACCACGATCGCTATAGACGAGTTCTTCCGGGCGAGTTTTAACGACGACACGCTAAAAACAGCAACGCAGCTAAAGGATTCGATTCCTCAGGTAAGGGAGGATCTGGCATCCGCGCGCACTTATGCACAGAAGGCCGAAGGCGAACTCGACGGATCGCAGCGTGACAAAGAAGCAGCTCAACGGGTACTTTCGACCATTGCTTCGCGTGAAACATTGCTTGATGTTGCGGAAAAGCGCCTTGCTGATGATATCGCTGCGAAGCAGGCCATTGATGATCTTGATCAGGCTCAACAGGCAATAGATTCAGGTAATGCCCTTCTTGTTCAGGCGGCCCGTGTGGTTTCGGACACCACCGAAGAGAACGTGGCGGAATCAACGGAATACACCACTTCGGCGAAAGCCGAATTCGAAGAAGCGCGGGGCCTTATTCAGGACGCGCAAGCACAGTACCCTTCGGCGGACCTTTCGGCTGTGTTGGAGTACGTTAACAAGAAGAGCCAAGCAGCAGGTGAGGCGCTCGCATCGAACGCAGCGATCCTCATTCAGGACAAGGCCACCGCCGAAGCGCACAACGATGCGTATAACCAGGCCGATACGGAAGCAACGGCCCTTGCAGAGCAATTACCTGCGAAGATCGTTGAGATTCTTACGCAAGCATATGTCACAAATCAAGAATCACTCATTACTGATTACGATAAAGCGCGCAGTGATGCGGCAGCGCACGATGCGTTCTTGCGCGACTATTTGGGCACTTCGCAGTAATAATTATGAAGAAACAGCGAACCGGTTCTATCTATGGTTGCGATACCAAGCGGTAAGAGGGTTTGCAAGGATAAATGGCGTATACTTATAAGGTCTGTAACATAAGGGCGACTGTATACGCAAGAGCGTGAAACAAGAGGGGCTATCCCATGGCTGAAATAATCGATGATGTAATTCATCTTACCCAAGAAATCGGTCCGCACCCTGCCGGCACTGAAGAAGAGCAGCAGGCGGCATTGTACTTGGCAGGTGAACTGCAAAAGGAATCTGGCTTCACCCCAGTAATTGAAGATTTTCAATGCGTAACGAATGACCAGATCCCCCGTCTTGTATGTTTCGGTCTTGCACTGGTCGCGGTTATCGTTTCTATCGTGTTCCCTGTTGCAGCTATTCCTTGTTTCTTGCTTGTAGCGCTTGCCGCGGTCGTGTTCGTGCTTGAGATCCTGGGTAAGCCCGTTATTTCTCGTTTGCTTCGTACGGGAGCGAGTCAGAACGTCGTAGCGAAGTACCAACCCAGCGCAGCTGGTGGAGTGGCTCGCCGTCGCAAGGTCATCCTGGTTGCTAATTACGATAGCGGCAAGGTCCTTAAACCGGAGCAATCGCCTATTGCAGCTTTTCTTCCTATTTTGCAAAAAGTCACCGCCGTTGCACTCATCGTTGCCGCGGTGCTGTTATTGTTCCGTGCGACCTTCTTCGCTACCGATACCGGAGCGGTGTCTTCGGTCCTTACGATGCTTTTGGTCATTTGCGCGATCCTGTTCGTTCTTCCCATTGTGCGCTCGGTTCTGCACATGGTGGCTCCATTCAGCCATTCGGCTAACAACAACGCGTCCGGCGTTGCGGTGCTCCTTGATGTTGCCCGCCAGGTGGGCACCGGTTTGGTAAGCAATGAAGAAGTAATCGAACGCGGCGCTCGTGAAGGTAATCAGGTCCACGGCGAAGCAGCTGTTCGCGCGGCGGGCGCAGTGCCTGAAGGCGCCACTATTGAATATGAAGCGGAAATGAGTCCGCAAGAATCCCTCGCTGCTGCAAAAGCGGCCATTGCTGCTTTAACTGGTAAGCCAGTGGCCGACAAGGTTCCCGTTACCGATATTTCCTCGCGCCTGGTAAAGGGCGGTGGCCTTGAGGAAGAAGACGAAGAGGCAATTTCGAGCGTTCGCTTTGAAGTGAGCGATACTCCTCCCGTCCGCGAGAAGACGAGCCATTTCCGCACTATGGTTGACGATGGATTCGAAGATTATGACAACACGCCTTCTGCTCAGCTCGAACGCGAGCAGCTTTCGCGTCAAGAGGCGGAAGAGGCCGAATGCGAAGAGGCTAACGCTAAGGAAGAAGAAACCCAGCGCGCAGATCAGCAGGTAGCCCAAGAGGCCACCACGGCGGTAGCGGCTGAGCCGTTCGAGCGCCCCGCACCCATGAGCGTGGTGAACGGTTTCCAAAGCGCCCCGGTTGATAAGACGCCAGCATGGGCGAAGACCGCACAGGCGAAAGCCCGTGCCAATAAGCCGGAAGATAGTCAGTCGCATCGTGTGAGCCGCTCGCGCTACGCCGATACGGTAGCAGCTCATTTGACCGAAGCAGTTACGGAGCATCAGAGCAACTTTGTTCCTCAGGCTGAGGCTGTTCAAGAAGTAGCTCCGGAGGTCGAAGATTCGGCGCTGGCATCGCGTCTGGCGGCGTTGCGTTCTGAAATCGAATCAACGGAGGCTCCTCATATTTCACATGAAACGCAGGCGGTTCTCGACAACATGGAAGCTGCCGATGAACAACCGCAGGGTACTACGGAATTCGCTGCAATAGACGCGGTGGCCTTGGCTTCTAGTATTGATGAAACCGCGCTGCAAGCAGCGCCTATGGGGGCTGCTTCCCGTGAAACATCATCGACGGATGCCGTATCGCAGGATGTTCAGGCAGCGGTAACTGCTCCTCAGGCCCTGGTTTCTACTGCAGCAGAAACCGCTGGATCTTTGGCAGTAGATGAAGCGGACGCAGCAATAGATGAAGGTTCATCTTTGGTGAACCGCGCATCGGCAATGCGTAGCGCTACTTCACGTTCGGCGCGTAAGGTGGCAGGTGCTTCTCATGTGTTCGCTTCCCGTTTGAAGTCCATCGCTTCACAGAAGGCGAATGGCGTTGCGGAAGATGGAACCGTTGACATTGATGATGAGGTTCTTCCACAGGCGCAAGATGGCGCTGGAGTTCAGGAAGGCGCAGAGGTGCATCCTTCCGCTCAACCAGTCCGTCTGCGCGAAGTGCGCACGGCGAACAACCAGGAAGCTGCTCAGAAAGATGCAGCTGTTCAGCAAGATGAAAACTTGGAAGAAGCTCCCGCCCAGGTAGCTAACGCCGCAAAGCCATCTGCTCCATCTAGCGCGACTGCTGCTATTTCACCTATCGACGTTTCTCGCTTCATGAATAAAGAAGCACTTGAAGATGAATCGCTCGATCAAGAAGATCTGTCCTTCGATGCAGATCCGATGTACGATGATTCGTTCGATGACGCCGCGTTCTCTCAGGCTGCTATCGACCAGCAGTTGTCTACGGAAGAAACGCAGCGCGTATCGTCCGAGCGCATCCAAGAAGCCATCCAGGAAGCAAGCATGTACACGCCGGTTCTTGACGATCTGTGCTCTGCAGATGTTGACGGCCAGCAGGTGGCTTCTCCGATCGTGGGCATGGAAGAGATGCTACCGCAGATTCCCCTGGACGCCCCTGAGCAGGAAGCTTCCGCAAAACGCCAGGTCATCGTGCTTCCCGATGTAGTTGCCCCGCATGCGGGTGCGACTGAGGGTACCAAACAGCGTGCACCTATGGCGGACGCTAATGAAGACACCAAGGCGGGTTCTAAGACCCTGCTTTCCAATATGCTCCCCCGCATAGGCGATGCTCCTTCGTCTGATGCGACCGATGATGAACCCGTGGATCGCTTCGGCCTGGATCTTCCTGTACTGGGTGATACGAACCAGACGAACTCTGCGGTTTCCGTAACGGGATCGTTCGCCACAGTCGGCGGAACAGGGTCGTTCGCACCGGTGGGCGACGAACTGGTCGCTGATGTTGATCCCGAAGAGCGCTACATCGACGATGCCGATGATTCCGCCTACGACGAGGAATACACCGAAACGGGCGCTTTCGCTGGTCAGGGATACGTTGAAATGCCTAAATCGCGTGCAGGCCGTTTGTTCGGTCGGTTCCGTTCCAAGAAAAAGAAGGCAGCTCGGGAAGAAATGTCGGTCAGCGAATGGGTCGATGTTGACGAATCTTATAACGCACGTAGTGTTGGTAAGGAGCGTGGTGATTGGTCCAGCTTCCGCCAGGACGAAGAGTTCGAGGGCGCGCAGAGCAATACTGCCGACGATGGATTTGTTGATATTGATTATCGCGAGACCTCGTTCGACAATCGTCGCGGCTGGAACGGCGGTGCGTTCTCGTTGAGTCGTCTGAAGAAAAGCACACAGCGCGATTCTGAAGATATTGAACGGCCAATTGACGAGATGCTGGACGATGGGGCATATCTTGAAGAGGATGTGTTGGTCGATGTGAACCCAGCGGTACGCATTGATGGGAACGTAGACACCGCAGAGCAGATCAACCGCGAATTGCGCAAGCTGCAAGATTTCCGCCACCCCGATATTGATACCGAAGTATGGTTCGTCGCCTTGGGCGCCGAACAGTATTCTCATTCGGGTATGCAGGCGTTCCTGGATGAGCACGCTGACGAAATGAAGGGCGCGGTCATCATCAACCTGGAAGCACTGGGTGCTGGTTCCCTGTCCTCCATTGAGCGCGAAGGTGTGTATAAGTCATATAAGCCTTCGTCGCGCACGAAGCGCTTCATCCGTCAGGCTATCGAGCGGTCGGGTGTTGCGTGTCGTTCAGCGGTTATCGCACGTCGCGAAACACCTGCTTCCATCGCAATGAGCCGTGGTGTTCAGGCTTTGACGATCGCAGGTATGGCGGAAGACGACACCGCGCTCCATTCTGCAGATAACGATATTCTGGAGAACATAGACGAAGATATGCTCAAAGATGCATCGAAGTTCGTTCTGTCTATCCTGAAAAGCATCTAGCGCTTCGAAAAGAGTCCCTTAACTAAAGAACCTGCCGCTCGGGCAGGTTCTTTTGGTATTGCCGCTCTTTTAACTTCCCCGGTGGATCGCTATTGGGCGGGCGCGCCCACCGTGGGTTCTTCCTGTGTTAGCGATCTATCTTGACTCCCGCAAGCGTGTTCTTGAGCGTCTGCGCAGAAGCGTACAGGTGCTGCGCTTCGGTTTCGCTTAGACTGAGCGGGATCTGGAACTCAACGCCCGAACTTCCGATGATGGCGGGCATGCTCATAACTACATCATTGATATCTCCGAGCTTCGGCAGGAAGTTGGATACTGTCATGATGGACTTCTCATCGCGGATGATGGCTTCGCAAATGCGGGTGACGGAGGGCGCGATGCCAAAATAGGTGGCCTTCTTGCGTTCGATGATTTCGTACGCGCTGTTACGCACGGTGTTCTCAATGTTGGTTCGCATTTCTTCGGGGTTGCTGAACCCGCGCAGACGGAAGAAATCGTCAATGTGAATGCCGGAAATGTTCGCCAGGCTCCAAACGGCCAGTTCACTATCGCCATGTTCGCCAATAATGCGAGCATGAATATGACGCGGGTCCACATCTAAGGTGTTGCCCAACATATACTTCAGACGGGCGCTATCAAGAACCGTTCCGGAGCCCATGACTCGTTCTTTAGGTAAGCCTGATATCTCCATGACAACTTGGGTCAAGATATCCACCGGATTCGAAACGACTAGGATGATGCCCTCAAAGCCCTGTTCCATGATGGCCGGAACAATGCCTTGAAGGATGGTGGTGTTCTTTTGTACCAGGTCAAGGCGCGTTTCTCCTGGTTTTTGGTTGGCTCCTGCGGTGATTATGACAATGGAGGCATCGGCAATGTCTTCGTATGTGCCAGCGTAGATGTTCATGGGGCTGTAATAGGGAATGCCATGGCTGATGTCCAGCGCTTCACCTTCGGCGCGGGCGGAATCAACATCGATCAGTACCATTTCAGAGAACAGGCGGCTTCCCATGAGCGCGAAAGCGCATGTTGAGCCTACAAAGCCCGTTCCAATAACGGCGACTTTCCTGTTGTAGATAATGTTTTGCATGCGCGTATTTCCTCCCGATATGATCCCCTTATGTCATTTAGCATTGAACGTAACCGCAGCTTAGTCAAGGGATTTTTGGAAATAACAGCAGGCAGATACAGTGATGGGAGGCAAGCGAAATGAAGTTGCGCCGAAAGAAACGTTGGTGTTAAACCTTAGTTCCATGGCGATTTCGTTGGAAAATAGAACGCAACAGGGGAGGTAGGGGTATAATGAGGTGCTATTGCGGGCGTCGTATAATGGTTATTACCCAAGCTTCCCAAGCTTGTGACGCGGGTTCGATTCCCGTCGCCCGCTCCATGAATTTAAAAAGCAATGGATCTTTCCGTTGCTTTTTCTTGTTTTTGGCGCATTTTTCCCAAAACTCCTGAATACACCGCTGTGCCTAATTGTAAAAAGTGATAACTTTCACCTTTTTTGGTGCATTTTCTCTGTTTGTTTCAAGGAAAAGTTGTTATTCTTTATGAATCTATTGTGTATAACTGCGCGATGTGTGACTCCAGGTCATTTGAGCATGTGGGAAGAGGGACGGATATGCTGCTGAAACGGAAAAACGTTACTGGGGGGGTCTTTTAAGCTAGATAATGGCGCAACGAAGGCCTCTATACAAAAGAAGGGCCTCCTAACCATTGCTTTGGCAATGCTCTTAGCGGTATCGCTCTGCATTCCCACCCAAACTGCATACGCTAATCCCCTCGAGGATGCAGGCAACGCCATTGCCAGCTTCTTTGGTCTGAATGATGCCGAAGCTCAGGCTGCGTATGATGAGAATGCAGCAGCTGACGGTGCTTCCTATACTCAGTGGGAGAACTATCTTACTGACTCTAATGGTCAGTTCTCAACTCAGAACATCGGGCGAATTTGGACCGATAAGACGGTGTCTGCTGATGAGAATGGCATCACGCTCACGCCAGTAGGCATTAATATGCCTAAGGGTGACTCCGACTTCCTGGTTATGCTTTCCGCACTTTCCTCAACGTCGAATTTGACGACCACTTCCGACAAGCCCCTCGATATTGTTCTTGTACTCGATCGCTCTGGTTCGATGGCCTATGATCTTGAGACCTATACATACAGCGAGACCTACAACGTAAATACGAATGGGCGAACAACGTATTATGCCCTGGTCGACGATGAATATATTGAGATTGACAGGGTTACCACCGGGTGGAGGCCTCAGGTCTTCGAGCGTTGGGAGCTCAATGGTATAGAAGTCGAACCGAAGACCAGTGCCGATGATGCCACTGAGGGCCATATACAGTTCTACACGCGTAGCCAGCAGAGCTCCGGAAGCAAAATGGACGCCCTTAAAGCAGCAGCGAGCAGTTTCATTGAAGCAACCGCTACACGAAATGAAGCTATTGTCGACACGAGCAAGCAACATCGCATTTCCATCGTAAGTTATGCAAGCAATGCGCGTATTGATTCTCCGCTTACCGCTGTTTCAGGCCAGGGGGCCACGGATCTCGAAAACACCGTGAATAATTTGCGGGCAAATGGTGGCACGCAAGCTGATGATGGCATGGACTATGCTCAGACTGCCATGAACGATGCGCGAGATAACGCGCAGAAGGTTATCCTGTTCTTCACCGACGGCGAGCCGGGCGACTATGGTTTTACCGACAGCGTTGCGAACGCAGCCATCCAGACTGCAAAGACGTTGAAGGATAATGGTGCGCTTATCTATTCTGTTGGTGTTCTTGACGATGCGAATACGAGTGTTACTAATGATGAGATCAATGCTTACATGCATGGCGTTTCCAGTAACTATCCCAACGCAACTGCCTACAACAACCTGGGCGACCGCGCCACGGATAAAGATGGCAATGAAACCCAGTATTATAAGGCAGCAAGCTCTGCTGAGGACCTTAACAACATCTTCAACCAGATCGCCGGCGAAGTTTCGAACTTGTCCGCAGGTTCACCGACCCACATCGAGGGTGACGACCCTGCTAATGGTGGCTTCCTTACCTTCACTGACGAGCTTGGCTCGTATATGAAGGTCGATTCCTTTACGAAGATCGTGCTCGCTAATCGGGAGTTCACGCTTCCTGCAGATGGGAAGACCACGAACGGCAATATTGATACCTATACGTTTGTTGGGCAGCTAGATCCCAATGACCCTGATACCAGCGTGGCTCACATTGATATTACAGTTGAGCGCTCGGGCGATGCCGATAGTGCCGCCAAGAAACAAGGCGACAAGGTAACTGTAAAGGTGCCCGCCTCTTTAATTCCCCTGCGTAATTTCGATGTTGATACAGAAAACGGCAACACTACCCTCAAGGTGACCGAAGAGTACCCCATCCGTATTGCCTATGGCGTGAGTCTCAAAGACGGCGTGGATGAACTCATTCAGGACCAAGACGAGGTCATGCAGTCCTATATCAACGAGAACACGGATAGCGGCAACGTTGCGTTCTACTCCAATGCTTACAGCAAGGGAGCTGCCAATGGTCTGACCACGGCAACATTCGATCCTGCGACCTCGAATAGTTTCTATACCTTCACGACTGATACGCAGTTGTACACGGATAACCAATGCCAGAGCAAGGCAACGGGCACGCTCGATAAGGGTGCGTCGTACTGGTATCAGCGTTCCTATTACGTTCAGGGTGCGAACAACACCGCAGAGCTGAAGACGGAAATAATCGAGCTTTCTCCAAAGACCCCGAGTGTTCTTACCGTGGGCGACTATGTTGCGAATGCCGACGATGGTAGCCTGTACATTAAGGCGGGATCTCCTCGCCTGCAGCGAGTGAACGTGGATACGGTTGGCACTAAGGATAATAATGCTACCGGCACCGCGACTAACCTTATTAACCCCGTGTGGGCAACGGGTGGCACGGCGGGTTACACTCAGATTGAGGTACACCTGGGCAACAACGGCAAGATCACTAAGGAATTGCCGGGAGCCCTTGAGATTACCAAGGACGTAAAGATTCCTACGGGCTTCGATGAGACTGCTTTCGCAGGCAAAGAGTTCGAGTTCACTGTTGAACTGGAAGATACGAACGGAAATCCCGTCTCGGGCGATTTCAGTGCTGCAATAACTAATACTCAAGGTGTCACGAACGAGACGGTCACGTTCACTAATGGATCCTATACCTGCAAGCTTAAAGACGGCGAAAAGATTGCCATTCTTGGCCTAAGTGAGGATACCCAGTACACCGTGACCGAGACTTCCGTTGGTTACTTCAATACGGCTGTTGTTGCGGAGGACGGCACGGAAACTGCGACTAATGTGGCTACGGGGGCTATCGTTGCCAACGCGACTGCTTCGGCTGACTTCGTGAATACCTATAAGGCGAACCCTGCGAAGCTTTCTGATAAGGGTCTTATTAATGCACAGAAGGTCCTCGACGGACGCAGTTGGACGACTGACGATTCTTTTGAGATGTGGCTTACCGCTGAAGGTAATGCGCCCCTGCCTGCAGGCGAGCAGATCAGCGATGGCACGCGTTATGTTTCAATGAACATGACGGAGGCAGCTCAAACACAGAGTTTCGGCGATATTGAGTACACGGCACCGGGCACCTATAGGTACGAAGTTATCGAGAAGACCCCGAACAATCGCCAGCCAGGCATGTCGTATTCCCAGGCTCTTTATGATGTTGTCGTTGAGGTTGAAGACAACTATGAAGGGACCCTTTCCGTCACTTCAGTGACAATGACTCAGTACACCGATGACAATGGCCAGTTGAGCCCTGCCGGAACAACTGCAGATACTGCGGTATTTACGAATACCTTCCTAACCGATGCGGTAACTGCGAACGTGAATGGTTGGAAGCGCTATACGGACAATAGTGGTGAAAATCCTCTAACGTCAGATAAATTCACATTTGAAATGCAGGCGACGGGTGACAATGCTGCAGATGCGCCCGTGCCCAGCGGCGCTACGAAGGGTCAGCCTTTCACTTTCGGTAATTCTGAAGGTGGGTCAATCGACTTCCCGCTTATAACTTTTACATCTGATTCAGACGATGGTAAAACCTATACCTATGCGGTTCGTGAGGTCGTTCCTGATGGAGCCACTGAAGCTAATGGATATGTCTTTGAGGGTATGAAATACGATCCTACGGTATGGACAGTCACCGCAACCGTGAGCGTCGATTCGGAGTCGGGAGCGCTCGAAGTTGCTTGGTCGATCATGAATAATGACCCCAATGCAACGGGAACGCATGAATACGTGGTATTCAACAACTCCTATACCCCTACACCCATCACGCTCGAAGATGATACGAACGCAACAATCTATGGTGCAAAGACCCTTACTGGTCGCGATGCGCTTGATACTGAAAAATTCGAGTTCACCATCGAAGGTGCAAATCAAGAGACCGACGATACTATTGCCGATCAAACGGTAACGTTCGGCGATACGGATCTGGTTACCGAAGTATCTGGTCCTGGCGCGATTGATAATGCTCGTTTCGACTTCGGTTCGGTAACGTTTACTAAGCCAGGCATCTACACGTTCGACATCAATGAAAAACGCCCCGCAGAGGCGAATGCAAGCAATGGCTATAAGCACAACGGCATCACTTACGACACCCACACGTGTCAGGTGACCGTTACGGTGACTGACGAGAACAAGGACGGAACTCTCGCGGCTTCCGTTTCATACTATGGAGACCAGCTTTTCACCAATGCCTATACTGCATCGGTAGATTATGGCGCTAATGCCAAGCTGTTCGTAGCGAAGACGCTTAATGGTCGAGACATGGCCGAAAACGAATTCCAGTTCACGATCAAGGACAGCGAAGGAACCGTTATTGACCAGACGACCAACGACGCGTCCGCTAATGGCGTGCAGGTCGGTATGGAAATGCTGCGTAACCTCAAGTTCGATCAGTCCCAGGTTAGCAGCAACCCATACACCTACGTTGTAGATGAGACCGAGCCTCAGGATGACGACGCCGAAAAGGCGGGCATCCAGTCCGAGGGCGTAACGTATGACCAGTCGCAATATCGAATTGATATTTTGGTTGGCGATAACTACGATGGCACACTGAATACGACCACTACAGTAACCCGAGTCATGGATGCGTCGGGCGTTACTGTGGAAGAGACCCTTGGTACCTATACCACGAATCAAGAGATCCCTGATGGCCTGGTTGCCTTTACAAACACCTATCAGGCTGATTCCATCTCTACGGTTGTGCCTGAGGTTCCAATGAACAAGGTGCTGACGGGCCGCAACTGGTTGAGTACGGATCAGTTCTTGTTCGATGTTTCCAAGGTTTCCTACAATGGCAGCGCTATGCAGTCTGCGCTTGACCAGATGCCGCCCATAGCATCCCCTATTACGGTGACCCAGGACAATGCCGCCGAGTTTAATTTGGGTAGCGTCGAATTTACGCAGGCCGGTACGTATGTGTACCAGGTCGTTGAGCAGAATGCCGGCACCACCGTTAACGGCATTGCATATTCGGGCAACGTTGTGGAAATCACCGTTGTGGTAAAGGACAACACCGAAACAGGCAAGCTCGAAGTGGAAAGCGCCAAGATTACGAGGGGCGAGCAGACCTTTACCAACAGTTTTTCCTCTGAGTTCAACTTCAGCGGTGCAGTGAACTTCCAGCTTTCCAAGACCCTGAATGGTCGCGATATGGAGCAGGGTAAGTTCAACTTCACGGTTACGGCTGCTGATGAGGCATCTGCCGAGAAGATCCAACTGCCTGCCGGTACGCTTTCCGTTAACGTTCCTGGTGCAGCAGGCACGGACGGTACGAAGGTAACAATGCCTAATGGCGGCGATATTATCTTCAACCACAGTGTCGAAAAGGATGCTGACGGCAACTACGTGATCGTTACCGATTCCGAGAAGACCTTTAAGTACACCTTTAACGAGGTCATCCCCGACGACGCCGTCAACCCAAGTGTCGGCAACGGCGAGACTCCCTACAAGGATGCTGGTGACGCCCAGGACACCGCTGGCTGGACCAAGGATGGCTACAAATACGATTCGTCGGTGTATACCCTGACCATCACACCGGTGATGCATCTGGAGACGGGCAAGTGGGAGATCACCACTACCCTCGATAAGACACTCAACGGCAGCACCAAAACCGTTGCTTCCGGTGTGTGGAATCAAAACGTTGACACAAACACAAGGATCACTGCTCCTGCCGACTTTGTGAATAGCTACGCTGCAGCGGAGACCACGCCCTTCACCCCGACCATTCAAAAGAAGGTCGTAGGTAAGGACGCCTCTGCTGACGACTTTAAGTTCACGATGACTGCCGCGGACGATTTCACTAAGGACGCCATTAAGAACGGAGCCGTGAAGTCCGATGTTCTTACGGGCGATACGGTGAGCGAGGAGAAATCTTCTCCAGCTATCGCCAATGGTGCTAGTGGGGCAATCTCCTTTAGCGGCATCACATTTACCGAGGCAACCGAAGGGGAGAACTACTATACCTTCAACGTGACCGAGAATGGTGCCAGCGACGGTGCGGCCGTCAAAGGCTGGACGCTCGACAACCACACCTACACCATCAAGGTGAAGGTGACCGACGTGAACGGTCAGCTGGTTGCTGAGCAGGTTGATAAGGTGGAGAACGCCGACCTGTTCACTAATACCTACGGTGCCGTTGTCACTGGCGGTGTTTCGACTGAAGATATGTTTACCAAGACCTTTACCGGTCGCAACTGGACCGAGAACGACAACTTCAAGTTCAACATTACCTCTGAAACTGAGGGTGCTCCAATGCCTGTCAAGGACGACTTGGAGTGCACTCAGGTGACCGTCAATGGTGCGAATGACACCAATGGCAGCCAGAAGTTCGGCTTCGGCACGATCACGTTCACGTATGACGACATCAAAGATGTGGCTTGGGGGACCGATGGCACTCGTTCGAAGACCTTCGTATATAAGGTGTCTGAGGTTATCCCTGAAAATGTAGCGGACAGGCTCGCCGGTGTGACATATTCCACCAACGTGGCAACGCTCACCATTGAGCTTACCGACGACGGCAAGGGCAACCTGACCGCTAGTGAACTCACTACGGTCGCTCGCGCGGAGAACAGCACGTTCGTTAACAGCTATAATTCCAACCTCGACTTCGATGGTCTGGGCGGCGGCTTTGACATTGTGAAGAACCTCACGGGCCGCCTCATTGAGACCGGTCAGTTCACCTTTAAGGTGACGCCTGACAACGAAGAATCCGCTGAGCTGCTTGGCGTGAGTATGAGTGGCGCCGAGTACGCGAACACCGTTGGTGGCGAGAAGAAGGTCTCTGTAGTGGGTCCCACGGCGACGCGCGACCTGACTCAGGCAGATGCAAATAAAACCTTCAAGTACACGGTGGCTGAAGTTGTCCCTACTGAGGACGCCTGGGGCAACTATAAATACGACACCAACGTCTATACGGTGACGATTGCCGTCACCGACGACGGTAAGGGCAACCTGAAGGCTATCACGCAGGTCCTCGATGAAAGCGGCACGTCTGTGTCCGAGCAGGTACTGACGAGCAACGACACTACGCAGCCTCGCCCGGTCGCGACCTTCAATAACACCTACGCATCCAACCCCGTCATTATTGGCGAGCGTGCGGACGTATCCATTAACGCCAGCAAAACCTATAATGGCGGCGCCTTAAGCGGCAACGATTTCGGCTTCACGATCACCGACGTGAATGGCGCGACGGTTGCCACGGGCACCAACGACGCCAAGGGTCACATCGCGTTCAGCAACATTGAGTACACCCTCGATAAACTGACTAAAGATGTTGCTTCTGGTGCGGCGACCGTGGATAAGACAACCAACTTCCCGGACTACGTGTACAGCTACGTCTACACGGTTTCCGAGAATGCCGTTCCTGCTAATAACGGCATCACGGTGAACGCCGGTTCCTTTGCCATTACGGTTCAAGTGACCGACGATGCCGACGGCAATCTTTCTGCTAAGGTTGTCTACCCTGAGGGCTCCGGCGGCAACCTCTCGTTCGTGAATACCTACGGCGCAGGGGAGTCGACTACCCTTGCTTTCTCAGGTTCTAAGGCTCTTGTTCCTAGTGACGATCTCAAGGAAACCGACTACAAGTTGCCCAATATTGCCGGTAAGTACAGCTTCGAGTTGACTGGTTCTGAGGGTGCCCCGATGCCTGACGTGACCACCGCAACCAACGACGCAGCGGGCAACGTTTCTTTCGGCGATGTCGAGTTCGTCCTGACGGATATCTTCGACGGTGTTCCATCGCAGCCCGATGTTCAGCGCCAGAAGACCTTCACCTATACGGTCAAGGAGACTGGCACCGTGGATGGTGTTGATAACGACGCCGATAAGACCTTCACCGTCACGGTGACCGACCTCGGCGGTGGCAAGATGTCCGTGACCTCCGACCCGGCAACGGGCGCCAAGTTCGCGTTCACCAACGTGTACTCTGTTGATCCTGTTGATAGCTCCGTCACCGCTAATGGTGGATTCAAAATCACCAAGGACTACAACGGTCCTGATGGAGATATGGCTCTTGCTGGCGGAGAATTCAAATTCGTCATGATCGACGCTGACGGCAAGGAGGCCGCAAGCGGCGTGAATGATAGCGATGGTAATGTTGCCATGTCCGCTATCACTTTTACGAAGCCTGGTTCCTATGGCTACACACTCAAGGAGGTTGCATCTACCAACGTTGATAACGGCATCACTTACGATGTGGACACTTATAAGGTGACCGCTGATGTCGAGGATAACAGCGATGGTACGCTTACCGTAACGTGGTCTATTCTTGACGGAACAGAGGACGTTACCACCGATACGCCGATCATCTTCGAGAACACCTATGAACCTGCTGCTACTAGCGTAACTTTCGGCGCAAACAAGAAGCTTGAAGGTGGCACTATTGAGGATGGTCAGTTCGAATTCCAGGTACGCAATGAAGTGGGCGATGTTGTGGCTACGGCCAAGAACAACGCTTCTGGTACAGTGATCTTCCCTGCAGTTGAGTTCACTAAGGCGGGTACTTATACGTACACCATCACTGAAGTGAATGATAGCCAGGAAGGTGTGACCTACGATACGACTCAGTACGAGGCTACGGTTACCGTTACTGATGACGGCCAAGGTCACCTGTCCGCTAGCGTTGCATATGCTAACGACAAGGATCCTGTATTCGTCAACACCTACACCGTGCCTGAAGAGCCGGCGAAACCCGGCGATCTCGAGCCTCCGGCACTGCCCGACACGAGCGACAACCTTGGTCCTCTGGTAATTGGCCTTGGTGCGCTGGCGGTAATTGCATGTGCTGGTCTGGTGATCGGAGCAGTCAAGATGCGCCGCAAGTCAGGAGCTCATCGCTCAAAGTAATGGAGATGCGCGGCTAAATTCACCGCTGATTTCCGATACAAGAACCTAAGCAAGGACCCTTCCGCGAATGCGTGGAGGGTCCTTGTTCTGTGTGGAGGGGTCAAGTCCTTCGTTCGTGCGTTCGTTTGCTGCCTCTTTCTTGGAAACCGCACGGGCATCTTTCATGCCAAGATGGGCTTAATGGTTGCGAAAAAATGCATCTATGGTGCATTTTTATTGCTAATTTTTGGCTTTTCGCAAAAAAATGTTGCATTTTAGGTCGAATAGCGTTGATTTTCTGGGTTCATTTCGGATTTTGTTGTATTCTTTAAACCTAAAATTGAAGGAAAACTGCAGACGAATAGGGTGTTTGTGTTCGATTTCTCACATCAGCAGAGGGCGAAAGGTGTTGGTATGGCGTTCAGGTTGAAAAATAGAGGGGGGGGGCTCTTCACGGATTAGCCCGCACTGAAAATCCTGCCCGCAAGAAAAGCTTTATAGCGGTTCTGATTGCCGTAGCGCTCGTCATTGCGGCAGGTGCTGCCTCAAAGGCGGCATACGCTGATCCAATCGGAGAGTTTTTTGCCAATCTGACTGGCAATGGTGCTGAAGCCCGTGCATTTTCCGACCATGCGGTCGACACGGTCACCCCTCACGGAACCACGATCAACTTGTTTGATTACTGGGTCTACGATTGGGATTCGGATGACTATGGCAACCCTAACGACGCGAACATCAATAACCCCGACAGTGGTATTAATGCCGGCCACGCTTTTGATTTCAGCACGGGATCTTATGATTCCTACAACGCGTGGCATAGGATGCCTACCACAGGTATCGTAGAAAACGAGCTAGGTGCTGATGGGTATCCTGTGCTCGCTGCAAGCAGTGGCATCGACGCTGCTGATCTCGAATCCCTTGCTTATCTGTTCAATTCGAATGACGAAACCACTGCAGAAAAAGTTGCCGGTAAACGGGCATTTTCTAACGTTGGCGGTCTGCTGCAGGTAGATTCTAATGGCTACTATTACTACGATAGTACAGAGAACTTCGCTTCTTTTGATGAGGGCACCAATACCTTCTCGGTCTACGATACTGCTGCTGTTCGCACCAATGAATCGGACCTAAGTTCGGATGGCCAGTTCTTCCCCTTCAATACTGCCGCTGATGTTTTTAATGAATCAAATGGCCAGCTGGTCGAAAAAGACCCAGCAATTAGGGCAAAATCAACTGATTTGAACCACTGGTTCGGTGCGTCTATGACCACGCGTTTTGTACAACCAACGGGTGGTTTGACTGCAAAGGACGAGGATGTAACCTATCACTTCAGCGGTGACGATGATGTGTGGGTTTATATTGATGGCGTTCTTGTGGGTGACCTCGGCGGCGTGCACTCCAAGGCTGATCTTGACATTAACTTCAGGACCGGTGAGGTTGAGGTAACGGGTGTCGATGGGCTTTCATACGAAACTACCCTCAAGACGCTGTTCAGCGAAGCTGGTATGAGCACAGAAGGTTGGACCTCGGAAACCTTCCCCGACGAATCGCTCCACACCCTCAAGTTCTTCTACCTTGAGCGTGGCAGCGCTGACTCCAACATGAGCCTTAAATTCAACCTTGTAACGGTGCCGGAAAGCACCATTGTGAAGGTTGACCAGGACGGCAACCCTGTTGCTGATGCCACGTTCAGGCTCTATGCGGCAGACGAGGACTACAACACCACTAGCGCCGTGCTTGCTAAAGGCACGACCGACAGCAACGGTCGCATAACGCTTGTTGACAGTACCGACACGCTCATTACGTTCGAGGATCTGTACAACCACAACAACGGGTGCGCTCATTACGTGCTAAAAGAAGTTTCGGCTCCGGCAGGGTATCGTCTTTCGGGCGATATTCATATCGAATACTCGCCTCAATCGGGCGTAGTGTATAGCACCAACTATTGGGAAACGGGCGCATACGCCAACGCGAGCGAATCCATTACTTCGCCTACAGAAATGCAAGTGGTGAAAAACGGCCAAGTTTCCAGCGATAAGATCACGATTAACGGTACGGACCTTCAGTACAACAATGAAACTCCAGGCGGAACCCTGTTCGCGGTCGTGCTGCATCGTGATGGTACTGGTGGCATCACGGACGCTCGTAGTTGGCGCGGCGTGTACGGCAGCACGCTTGCAGAAGGCGGCTGGCAGCTTACGAAAAGCAGCACAGCTGGATTCGATGGTGTAATCGAAGCTGCTCAAAACGGCGGTGCCCACGAATTCGCCATTAATTCGAACGGCCTGTTCCAGGCTGATATTTCGGAGTTGCCGGGCAACATTCAGAAGTACTTCTGGGTGACGGGTGATACCAACGAAACCGAATATGTTGTGTCGTTCTACTACACCACGGCAGACAGCGCGAAGGGGGCTACTGTTGACAATACCGTTCTTGTTAACAACCCGCGTGATGGTGATTCGGAATACAACGACTACGGATTCCGTCGTCAGTTCGCTGCCACGTTCAACGTGCCGGACATGCATAACCGTCTGTTGGTGCAGAAGGTAGACGAAAATGGCACACCGGTAGTGGGTGCAGAATTCACGCTCTATAGCCAGGACCCCACAAACGACCCCAATGCGACCGTGGTTGGAACGGTGACGACCAGGAATCTGTCCAAGGCCGAAGGTGACGCCCTTGACCTTGAAGGTGCCAACTTCTTTGAGGGCGAAAATGGTCTTGTGGCAAACAAGAACGAAGTTACCGGTGAGATTACTGGCAAGAGCTATTGGCTGAAAGAAACCAGCGCCCCAGCGGGCTACCAGGTTAACGATGAGGTAATCGAAGTCTATGTTGACGGCACGGGCGTGTACGCAAATGCGGGCGAAGCAAATGACGGCGTAACCGTTCTTCGCGGTACGGGCACGCTTGCCAAGACCATGGCTCAGTTCGCTACCAATGACGATATCGACACCACCCTGCATGACATCAAGCTGACTTTGCAGACTGGCAACCCCACAGCAGAGAATCCGGGTTGGACCGATGTGGCTGACACGGAGGAGGTTCATCTGTCCTACGGCGCCGAAAACGCAGCTCTAGAATACGGCCCTGCTGAAGAAGGCGGTGCACGTTCGGTACAGAGCGATACCGGCTGGTCGCTGGCGCGTATCACGCAGTGCTACCAGCACGATAGCAGCGTCAAAACCGATAACAAGACTAATCTCGCTACCGAATATTTTGGTAACGACAACTACAACCTGCGTTCCCTCTTCTCGGGCACGGCAACGGTGCGCGTGACCAACCAACGCACGGGCGACCTCCAGATTCAGAAGACGGTCACCAATTACGAAGGCATGCCCGGCAATGAATCGCTTGCGCTTCGACAGAAGCTGTTTTCCTTTGAAGTCACGCTGACGGATGCGGACGGCAAGCCCCTGTCGGGTGCATATAGCGTTTCGGGCCTCTATGAAGATGCTGAAGAAACAAAACCGATTACTCAGCTCGAGTTCAATGAAAACGGTAAGGCGACCGTTCAGCTTGTACACAACGACGTTGTGACGATTAAGGGCCTGCCTGTTGGCACGAAGTACACCATCGTTGAAACGCTCGCCGATACCGACAAGGGTTTCACAACGATGGGCACATGCGAAAAAGATGACCAGGTAACGTTCAGCAACGAAAACCGTACTGCTAATGGCACGATTCGCGACATTGACGCGAATGCTGCTGGCTTAGAAACGGTCTTGGTTGCTTTCAATAACCATTATGCGGTTAATCCGACGTACCCCGCAGAGGTCATTTCTGCTCAGAAGATCTTGAACGGTCGCGATTGGGACGAATCCGACACGTTTACCTTTAAGCTTGTTGAGATGGCGAATAATCCTGTCACGGGATTGCTTCCTGAAGGCGGTTTGACCTACGAGCTGAAGGCACCTGCCGTGACTAGTGGCACCGATGGTGTTGCCCAAGACTTCAAATTCGATACCGCGACCAGCGAACTGGTGTTCACGGTGCCAGGCGCCTACGAGTTCAATCTCTACGAGCTTCAGGCCGCTAATCCGTTGCCAGGTGTGAGCTACTCTCAGGCTCAGTATCGTTACAAGTATGTGGTCGAGGACAATAATGGCCAGCTTGAAGTCACGACGAGGACCATCACGCGCGTGACGAACGATAATCTGACTCAGGATGGATTGGGAGAGCTGACGCAGGGTACGATTCCGGTCTTTACGAACACGTACAATACGGAAGCGGCGAACTTTACTATTTCAGGCACGAAGATGCTGACGAGTAACGGCGATAGGGTAACGCCTCAGGATGGCCGCTTCAGCTTCAGGATCGAGGCCGTGGAAGACTCCGGCAGCGATTACGCTGATATCCCAATGCCGGCGGAATCAACCACAGATCCGGATTCGAACCTACGTTATTACGTGACCGGCAATGATGCGGACAGTGTTACGTTCGGTCCCCTTGCTTTTGACCAGAATGATGAGGGTAAAACCTATACTTATCGTGTGTATGAGGTCATCCCTTCTGGTGCAACAAACAAGTTGTATTCTGGGGCGGTATATGGCGATTCCGGCTTGACGGACGAACAAAAGCAGGCTTCCGGCTGGACCTATAACGGCGTCACCTATGACTCAACCTGGTATACCGCTACCGTTACCGTGACCAAGGTCGATGGCGCGCTTGACCCGCAGGTGAGCTTCAGCACCGAGGAGGGTGTGCGGGACAGCCTGACGTTCTCGAATGAGTACGCCTCTGCGGCTGTCGATGGCGGCCCCATGGGCCAGAAGACCCTGACTGGTCGCGCAGCGCAAGACGGCGAGACCTTTGCGTTCACGCTTCAGGCGGATGCGAACGACCAAGCGACGGTGGATGCCATCACGAATGGCGATGTGGTTCTTGCCAAGAGTGAGAGCGGCGACCCAATAACGAGTATTCAGACGAGCGTTACTGCCGAACAGTTGAAAGCGGGAGACGGAACTGCTGACTTTGCATTCAATGGCATAACGTTCAATAAGGCGGGCGTGTATCGCTTCACCATTACTGAAAACTTGCCGGATGGCGTGAGTGCGCAAAATCCCACCAAGGATGGCCTGACTTATGATTACTTCACCGCAACAACGGCGGTTACGGTAGGCGAGGTGCTCGATGAAACCACTGGCTTCCCGACTGGGCAGTTGGGAATCAAGGGCATCACCTACACGAACCCTGGTGTTCCTGGTGGTGGCAACACCGAAGCGAAGTTCGTGAATACGTACAATGCAACGGGCGCTCTCTCCCTTTCTGGCACCAAGAGCATAGAGGGTCGTTCTTTCCAGACGGGTGATTCATTCACCTTTACGCTGACGTCCCAAAAAGCAACGAGCCCGATGCCGGCCAATTCTCGAGTCACCATTACGCCGGAAAGTGGAAATACTGCAAGCGTTTCGTTCGGCACCATCAATTACACGCTGAACGATGTTGGCCAGCACGTTTATACCCTGAAAGAAGTTGCGGGCGATACGTCAAAGGGTTTGACCTATGACGCGACCGAGTACAAGGTTACGGTTGATGTGGCGGATGCTGGAAACGGCACGCTGAACATTTCGCGCAGTATCGTAAAGGTTGCAGGTGGCACTGAAGCCGCAGCTGATTCCATTGCTTGGACGAACACCTATTCGGCGTCTGGCGTATTCAGCGGTGCGGACAACCTCAAGGTTACGAAGGTGCTGGAAGGCCGCGATTGGAAGGATGGAGACAGCTTCACCTTCACGATCGAGCCTTATAATACTGGTGATACTGCCGATACGGTGACGGCTGTGACGAGGGGTGACGTTGTGATGCCTAATCCGACGGAGCTCACAATTGCGTACAGCGATGTAGCGGCAGGCGCTAATTCCGCCACCAAGGCATTCGGCGACATCACTTTCAATAAAACCACGGTTTCTGGCAAGCCTTATGCGTTCAAGATTGCCGAAGCTCAGACTGGCAACGGTCAGAACGGCATGACCTACGACACGCATGAGCGCATTGTATATGTGACGGTTACCGATAACGGTGACGGCACGCTGAAGACAGAGATGGTACGCCCTGCCGAGGGTCTGGACACCTGGAAGAACACCTACGGTGCGACCGGATCGCTTGACATCCCGGGCAAGAAGGCCATTGCAGACGCCGAGGGCAATGTGAAGACTGACATAAAGCTCGCGGGCTACGAGTTCGAGATTGAACTCACTAACGGTGATGCGAGTGGTATCACGCTACCTAATGGTAATGTGACCTCTGACGAGAACGGCAACTTTGCATTCTCGGGAATCACGCTCAATAAGGCGGGCGAATATGAACTTAAGATAAGCGAGAGCGCGCCGCAGAACGACGCGGATAAGGTGCCTGGCGTTGAGTACGATGCGGAACCAAAGACAGTGAAGATCACTGTTACTGATGATGGCAACGGCAACTTCGTGGTAAACGGCGGTACGGCTGTTGATGCTCTTCGGTTCACCAATACTTATAAGAAGCCCGAGCAGAAGAAGGACGTTGCGTTTGTCGATGATCCGACGACTTCCATTGATGGTCATCTCGTGGGCGTAGGCGACACGCTTGTCTACACCATTAACTGGGTAAATGACGCTGTCGATGCTAGCGGTAGTGCAACTGCGGCCGAAATCACTGTGACCGATATTGTTCCCACTGGTACGGAGTTGATTGCGGATTCTATCGTGGACAATGGGGGTAGTTATAACCCGGGTTCGCACAGAATCACTTGGAGCTTGGGCGAGAAGCCCGCCAATGCTACAGGCTCCGTTTCCTTCCAGGTGAAGGTGTCTGAAGATGCCCTGACGAGGATCGAGAACGTGGCCACCATCGAAGTGGGTGATCGTGTTCCCGTTTCCGATACCAATATAGTCGTAAACCCTGTTCCTCATAAGTCCGTTGACGCAACGGGCGAGGTTAAGGTTGGTCAGGAGCTCACCTACACCATCGAGTTCGTCAATGATCAGGGCGATGGAGCCACCGCGACTGTGGTTGATACTCTGTCGCCGGGTCTTGCATACAACAAGAATGCGAAGGTTTCCATCAATGACGGCGAAGCGACCGACATCAGCGCGACCGAAAATGATCAGGAGCTGACTTGGACCATTGGTGACCTTTCCGCGGAGGCGAACGTGAAGATCACCTTCAGCGCGACGGTCACTGAGGACGCGCGTGATGCAATTACGAACAAGGCAACGGTTAACAACAAGAGCACCAATACGGTGACCAACAACATCGCTGACCCTAGCTCGTTGACCATTTCCAAGAACGTCGTGAACGGCGATGCGAACAAGGCGTTCGAGTTCACGCTTGAGCTCAAGGATTCTGCGGGCAACGCGCTTACTGGCACCTATGAGACTGAGTATAAGAACGGCGCAGGATCTCCCGTTACAAGTGGCGACAAAATCAACCTTAAGCATGATGAATACGTAATCATCAAGGGTCTGCCTACTGGCGCTACCTACAAGGTGACTGAGGTCGAGGCTTCTGGTTATACGACGACCATTAACGGCGGTACAGAAGCTGATCTCGTTGACGAGGGCACCATCTCTGTCGACTCGCCCGCTACGGTCGCATACACCAACACTTACGCTACGACCCCAGGCGGCGCACAGGCCGACACGGATGCGCTCTTCACTAAAAGCATCAGTGGTCGCGACTGGAAAGAAGGCGACGAGTTCACCTTCACGCTGACGCCGAACGAGGGCGCGCCGCTGCGCGATGAGCAGGGCACCGTTCAGACGAGTCGCCCGGCTACCGCTTCCTATGAAAACGTTGAAGACGGCAAGGTGAAATTCGGTTTTGGCGAGCTTTATTACACCTTCGATGACCTTGCTGGTGCGGATTATGATTCCACGACGGGTAAGCGCACCAAGACATTCACTTATAACGTGACTGAGAACGATACCAGTATTGCGGGTATTACCAAGGATCCCGATACGGCTACTATCACGGTGACCCTGATCGACGACGGCGCTGGCAATTTGACAGCGGCTGCCGCGGTGGTGACTGCTGCGAATGCGGACTTCGTGAACACCTACTCAACCGAGGTTGACTACAACGCGAAGGCGGGTATGCAGATCACCAAGAAGCTGACTGGCCGCGACATGACTGAAGATCAGTTCGAGTGGACGGTTGTGCCTGCGGGTGACACTGCCGCTGAAACTGCTCAGAAGTTCGGCATTTCTGAAACGGGTACTGTGGTTAAGTCGAGCGCTGCTACGAATGGTACGCCGGTGATCATGCCTGTTACATTGGGCAGCAACGTAACCTTCACTAATGAAGATGCGAACAAGGTCTATGCCTTCCAGGTCAGTGAGACCAAGAAGGGCGGCATCGGTTATATCAATGATGAGAGCGTTTACACCATCAATGTTGTTCCGACTTTTGATGCGGCAACGGGTGTCTTGACCGTTACTACAACGGTTGAGAACGCTGCGGGCGAGGTTATTGAGACCAAGGTGGCGACATCTGATAAAACACAGGCCGGTGGCAAAGTGACCGTCCCGTTCAACAACAGCTACGACGCCGGCAGCGTTACGCTTGGCGGCGAGGGCAACGTGAAGATCAATGCCACGAAGACGCTCACTAATCGTCCGATGATTGACGATGAGTTCTCCTTCATTGTGACCAATACGGCTAATACCGATCCGGATGCCGAACCCGCGACTACGGGCAAGAGTAAGGCCGACGGCAGCATCGTCTTCGAGAAGATAGAGTACACAACTGCGTCACTCGAAGCCGATTTGAAGAACGGCCTGGCAACGCGCACTATTAATGCTGACACTGGGGCTTACACATATACCTACCAGTATCTTGTATCCGAATCGGAAGTTACGGCTGATGGTGTAGCTGCTGTGACCCAGCCGCAGACCATTGCCGTTACGGTAACGGACGCGCATGATGGCACACCTCTTTCTGCTGGCGTGACCTATCCTGGTGGTTCGGACGGCATTGCGTTCAAGAACACATACGGCGTTGATGCTCAGGCTGAGGTCGATATTGCCGGCATTAAGGTGCTCGGTTATTCGCCGCAGGAACTGGCTACAGATGCCAAGCTGACTCAGGCTGGTATTGCGGGCAAATATACGTTCAAGATCTCCGGCGTGGATGAGAACAACAATGCTGCTCCAATGCCTAAGAATGATGATGGCGAAGTTGTTTCTGAAACAACGAATGACGCTGCTGGTAATGTGGTGTTCGGCAAGATCAGCTTCACCATGGAAAGCGTGTTCGGCGATACGGGTGATGCGCAGACGCGCGGAACCGAGCGCACTAAGGTCTTTACCTATACGGTGACTGAGACCGGCGAGCTTCTTGGCGTGGCGAATGATGACGCCGCCGAAACGGGCAAGACCTTTACGGTGACCGTAACTGATGATGGTAACGGAGGACTGAGTGCTGAAACGAGCGCGGTGGTTCCTGCTCCATTGTTCCAATTCACCAATACCTACAGCATCACTACGCCCGAGCTGTCTAGCGTGACTGATCAGATCACCATTACGAAGGAACTCGATGGCCGCGAAATGGTCGGAGGCGAGTTCAATTTCGAACTGGTCGAGAACGGCAAGGTCGTTGCTAAGGGAAGCAATAACGTTGAGGGCGAGGTGACGTTCGAGGGCATTACCTATAATGCGCCGGGCGAACACGACTATTTGGTACGCGAGGTGGATAACGGCAGGGGTGGCGTGACCTATGATACGAAGACCTACAGCATTCATACTTCGGTAACGGACAATAGTGACGGCACGCTGAGCGTGAAGCATGAGCTCAAAGATGCTCAGGAAGCGCTCTTCACCAATACCTACGAAGCTGATCCGGCAACGGTGAACCTGGGCGCGGCCAAGCTGCTCAACAACGCTAAGCCCGGAGATGCACGCTTCACCTTCCAGGTGCTCGACAAAGATGGCAACGTAGTGGCCGAAGCTCAGAACAACGAAGAGGGTGCCGTGAAGTTCCCGGCGTTGACCTTCGACGCGGCTGGCGAATACGACTACACCATCATTGAAGTGAACGATGGTCAGAAAGGCGTGACCTACGACGAGAGCAAGACCGCTGTAAAGGTGGTCGTGAGCGCGACTGATGCGGACGGTAACTACACCGGCCAGCTCTATCCTTCGGTCGAGTACGCGGATGGTACCCCGCTGTTCTCCAACGCCTACACTGAGCCCGAGGATCCGTCTGAGCCTGGTGGCGGAAAGCCCGGCGGTTCCGAACCTCCGGCACTGCCTGACACGAGCGACAACCTTGGTCCTCTGGTAATAGGCCTTGGTACGCTGGCAGTAATAGCATGTGCTGGTCTAGTAATCGGAGCAGTCAAGATGCGCCGCAAGTCAGGATCTCACCGCGCGAAGTAGCGGAGATACGCGGCTAAATATGCCGTTAGCTTCCGATACGCGAACCTAAGCAAGGACTCCTCCATAGTGAGGGGTCCTTGCTGTGTGTCGGGGCCTTGTTGAGCGCAGGGCCCCTTCCGCTGTTGGCGGGAAGCGAATACGGGGAACTTCGCGTCCTTGAAGCAAAGAAAAACAGTACATCTGAAGCAGAGAGCAGTCTTTCCTTTAGTGCTCAAAATGTGTCATTCGCTACAAAAAAGTGGGCGTTCGTTACAAATTTTTGACGGTTTTCTCTTGACGGGGCAAAGCGCGCGCTTGTAAAGTCGGTGCCGAATAGTTGTTTTTGCAGGTGCCGATATATGGACGAGAGGACCTTGAATGACGAAGAAGAGAATGGCGAAGCCACTTGCAGTCGTAACGGCTGTTGCGTTGGCTACGTCGATGACCGTACCCGTCGCATGGGCCGACGATGAAGTAACCGCATCAACAGGCAGCATGCCCGAAATGGTGGAGGACGCAAACGGGAGCACTGGTTCCAGCGGAAATGAAGGAACTGACACCAATGGAGATGCGGGAATCGGCGCTGGCGGGAATACAGTGAGCTCTTCCTCTGTTACCGGAGAAGGATCATCAGAAGGAAATTCTGCAACGGCTTCTGCGCAGAGCACGATGACCCGCGCTGCTGCGCCTCAGACCAAAGCTGCTGGCGTGATCCATATTGGCGAAAACTCATACGCAACCCTCACTGAAGCATTTGCGGCTGCAAAGAGCGGAGATGTCATTACTTTGAGTGAAGACATTCACGTTACGGGAGTGTTGGACGCCGATATGGTGGACAATGACGCAGATGTTACGCTCGACCTTGGCGGCCATGTTGTTTATGGCGAGAACGGGAACATCACGATACGCTCCAAAAGCGGTAGCCTGCTCATTCGCAATGGCTCTATCGAAGCAAATGCTGATACATACTGTACGGTTTCATCTTGGAAGTCCACGCTGACCCTTGAGAACGTGAACCTGAAGAACGTTAAGGCGAATGGAAATAGCGTCAAGGCTTTCGAGGGCGGACATATTATTTTGCGGAATTGCATTTCTGCGTCCACTAACGGAGGTGGTGCAGAAGCGGCGGGCGGTACCATAGACCTGCATGATTGCACGTTCACGCAGTCGGGCTACGTCGATTACTGCAGTCAGCTTTTTGCAGCAAGTGGCGGAACGGGCACCGTTAATGTGTATAGCGGAACGTACACCTCCGAGAACTTCGGCGGCTATATTTTCAATTCGGGCGGTTCGATCAATATGTACGGCGGCCAAGTTGCCGTAACGGGTGATAAGCCTGCGCTCAAGGCTGACGACTCTACGACATCTACTCCCTCTGTAATTAAAGTCTCCGGCGGTTCGGTGCAAGGGCCGGTTGCTATAGGTAATAGTTCGACTCTATCTGTTTCTGGGGGATCGTTTACCGGTCTGAGCGACAAGAACAAAGAAGAATTCGACAAGTATATAGCTCCTGGCAATGCGGCATCGATGAATCCCGACGGTTCGTTTTCCGTGGTGATCGATGAAGTAACGGCGGTTGCTTCGATCGACGGGCGTGGTTTTGCTGCCCTACAGGATGCCGTTGATGCTGCTCAGAACGGGCAGAAGATCGTTTTGACGAACAATGTCAATTTGACCGATCAGGTTTCGATAACGGGCTTTAAGGCTATCGAACTCGATCTGGCGGGTTACGAGATTCGCGGTGCAGCGAACGCGATAGTGATCGAAGTTGGTGTAAAAACAGGTGGCGATACGTCCGCGTTGCACCTGTTCGATTCTTCCGACGCGCAAACAGGCAAGGTTGTTTCTTCTAAGCAGGCGGACAAAGCTGCTATTTGCGTACGTACCGACGCCACTATGCTGGTAGAGAGCTGCACGCTCGAATTCCCCGATGAGGTGGAAGCGAACGTGAACGCCATGATCCAGACGCAGGGTGATTTGACCGTGGGGGCAGGCACTACTATTGAATCTACTGAAGCTGGCATTACGGTCTTGGGCTCCAAGGGTGTTCTTACCTTCGAAGAGGGAGCTTCCGTTGAAGCGAAGGCCTATGCGGTATCCGGCAATGGCTCGAAGAACGTGGGCTTCGAAGGCACGACCATTAACATCAAGGGCGGTTCGCTCGTTTCTACGGGAACCTGCGCGATCTACCATCCTCAGACGGGCGTTCTGAATGTTTCCGGCGGCATCATTACGGGCCTTGGTGGCATTCAAATGTGTTCGGGCGAACTGAACGTGACGGGTAATGCGAAGATCACGGCAACGGGTGCAGATGATCGTGAAAGCAAGGGGACCGAAGATGGGGCCATCCCTGATGGCGCGGCCATTTCCGTAGTAGATCGTCCGGGATATGATTCGGTTCCGGTTATCCATATTGACGGCGGCGTCATAACCAGCGAACAGGGCGCAACGGTAGCCACTTACTATTGGAAAGAGGGCGCCAATTCCGAATGGAACAACCCTCAGGCTCCTGCTGAAGTAACGGCAGGAACTTTCTCTGACGATGCGGTCGTTCCTTACGTGGTCGAAGGGTCGGCACTGCTCCTTCGTGATGGCGCGTTCTTGGTGGATGACGAAGAATCCATCATGGAAAATGGCGGAGCGTATAAGGTTCCGAATCCAAATGGCGCACCGGTTTACTTTGCGGACTACAAAACCGCAGAGCAGTATGCAACTGCGAACGGGATCAGCTTAGGTAACATCGTGAACGTGAACCCAGGTAAACCTGGCACCGATGATCCGAATACTCCTGGCGAAGATCCTAATGCGGGCAATACCTCTTCTAAGGCGGATGGAGAGAAATCGGCCTTGGCAAAAACGGCCGATAACGGTTTTGCTGTTGCGGGCGCCGCGGCCGGCGTAGCTGCGTTGGCTGGTGCGGGAGCTTTGGCTGCGCGTCGTCGCCTTCGCGATTAAGGTTCTTTCATAAATACGCTTGACCCAGACGTAACGTCATAGTTTTACATAGGCCTCGTTGCAGAAGAAGTTATTCATGCAGCGAGGCCTTGTTTTTTCGTGCAGGGCAAAAGGGTCCTTGCGTGGGCAAGTGTGCGAATTACCGCACTTGACACAGCTGAGCCGCTCGCTGCCAAATTAGGGAGAGGCGTATATGATTGCTTGTCTGAAAGGAAAAAGAGCCACAATAGCGTTCGCGGTTTCCAGTTCGCTTTCCTTGTTGGGGAACTCGATCGCAGGTACGGTGCTGCCCCTGGTTCTGCTCGCTACAACGGGGGATGTTCTCGCGGCGGGTGTGCTGGCGGTAATATGTGCGGTTCCACAGCTTTTGGCGGGAGTCATGGGCGGCGCTGTTCTTGATAGGTACAACCGTCGTACGGTTTCTATTGCTTCCGACTTTATTTCGGCGGCAGCGGTCGCCGCATTGCCTCTTGTTCACATGACAGTCGGCTTGTCGTTCGGTTGGTTCGTGCTCTTCGGTGTTCTGGGTGCTATTGGGGACGTGCCGGGTATGACCGCGCGTGATACCTTGCTTCCTTCTGTTGTGAAGCACGACAAGCTGGATCTTCAGCGGTTCATCGGGATCTCTCAGTCCATTGATGGTATCGTCACGGTCGTGGGTCCCGCCCTTGCGGCTTTGAGCATGGGGTTGTTGGGAGCTACGAACGCGCTCTGGTTCACGGCCGCCCTTTCGGCGAGTGCTGCGTTGGTTACCATGTTCATTCCCTGTGCGGCAGGTAAGGCACCCGTTAAGGAAAAAATAGAAGGCTTTGCTACGCTAGTCAAAGCTGCAGTGCATTCAACGAAGACGGGCATCGGCGTTCTGTTCAACGACGATGCTATCGTGCGGTTCTCTGTCGTGTTCACGATGTTGGTCATCATGGTTATGGGCGGCATACAGGGCTTGGTCATGCCAGTGTATTTCACCGCTATGGAGCGTCCGGAACTGCTGGGATACTTCGTTTCCGCAATGTCTTTTGGCGCACTGCTGGGGTCGGTCGGTTACACGGCTCTGGCCCACTGCTTAAAGCGGCGAACTTGGTATGTAGCGTCTTTGATCGGGATGGCGGCATCGTTGGTGCTCATAGGCACGCTTCCTGCATATCCGTTCTTGCTGGCGGGTGCCGCATGCCTTGGTCTTGCTTCTGGTCCGTTTTCGGCGGTACTCAATTTCTATATGTTCGATCGCATTCCCAACGAAAAGCTGGGTGCTGCTATGGGGGCGCAAAATTCGATGTTGCTTTTGGTGGCACCGGTTGCGATATTCATCGCGTCTGTGTTGGTGACCTCGTTCGGTGTTGATGCGACCGTTGCGATCATGGCTATCGCCTGGCTGGTGATCAGCTTGTATGCGCTGGTAGCGAAGGCGATGCGGCGTATTTAGCTGCGTGAGCGCAGAAGTTCTAATGACCGAGCGGTAATACGATCGCTCACGTCAATCTGTGCCTCGTTCAGCTCTTCATCATCTAGCTTATCCAGGACTTCGAAGTTGGAGGAAAGGTTGTCTTCGAAGCTGGCCATATCCCAGCCGAACACTTCCACTCCACGAAGGATCTGGTTAACGAACCACTGGGAAAAATCCTCAATCAGTTCTTGGCGCTGGTTTTCGGGACAGTCCGGCGCCAGCGAATAGAACAGTTCGCTCAAATGAACGTACTGCGCGGCGTTCTTGCCTTCGGTAAGCAGAGAGAGGAAATCTGATACGGCGGAAAGGTCTTCGTTAGCAAGAGTGCTTTCCTGTTTGGCAAGGTAGAGACCCGATCGCTCTGCATTAAGAAGCGCATCACTCGCGCCGCTTTCACGCAGGCAGCGCAGGTATTCCGAGAACTCAATGGGAGCATCGGGGTCGGAATCGGTTTCCCTCAAGTGCCGCAAAAGCGCGCGCTGTTCTTCAAGGCGCCGCACTTCTTCGGCTAGTTCCCTGTCCAGCTCATCTATTGCTTCGGCCATGGTGGTAGGCTGGGGTTGTGCGGCGAGCAGTTCTTTTATCTGCTGTAGCGAAAAGCCGAGCGACCGCATGTGCTTGATGCGGAGCACCTGTGCGGCATCGGCGGCGCGGTATTCGCGGTATCCGTTCGTGTTGCGCGGCGGTTCTTCAAGTAGCCCGAGCGCATGGTAGTGGCGCAGGGTCCTGATGGTAACACCGGTGAATTCAGCAAGCTCCTTGCTTTTCATGGCGGGTCCTTGTCCGCGTGAGCTTCTGGGTTACAGGAAGGAGAGTATTTCCTTGGGGTCATCGATCAGCGCGTCGGGCTCGCCCGTCTTAATGCGCTCGACCGGCTGGTAGCCCCAGGTAACTCCAACTGCGTACATGCCCGCATTATGGGCGGCCATCACATCGCTTGCTGAATCGCCAAAGTATATGCATCTATCAGGCGAAACGCCCATTTCTTCAGCGCAGGCGAGCAGGCCGGTAGGGTCGGGCTTACGGGGGATGGTCTTGGTTTCGCCATGGGACGCATCGAAGACGCCCGAAAAATAGAAATCCTCGACGTCCTTAACGCCTCGTTCGAATTTGTTCGACATGATGCCCAGCTTCTTGCCGTGGCTCTTCAGGGTGGCGAGCACTTCTTCCATGCCATTAAAGGGGCGGGTCTGGTCAAAGCCGAATTCGGCGTACATGTTCTTGAAGTTATCGAATACGCGTCCCACTTCTTCTTCGGTTGCGTTATCGGGGACCGCTTGGATCACGAGTGCCAGGGCTCCGTTGCCCACGAAGGAAAGGATCTCTTCGTAGCTGCGCGCGGGGAAGCCTTCTTTTTCGAGAGCGTGGTTAGCCGTGGTCATCAAATCGGGTAGCGTGTGTAGGAGCGTGCCGTCCATGTCGAAGAGGAACCCATCGAACCCTGTTTTGATCATGAGCGCTAAGCCTTTCGTAGTTGAGATTCGCCGAAGTGGCGCGGTGTCGTATATGAAAATACCGCTCCTTGGAAAGACAGGCAAGATTCCCAGAACAAGGTTCGGGCTACTTGATTAAATAAACGCACCCAGGTAAATTCAAAATATGAACAGGTTCATTGCCTGTTTTTCTTCGTTTCCTTTGAAAGGTGATCGCATGGGTGATTATGTGACCGTAGATGGCAATGAAGCTGCAGCATATGTTGCGTATGAATTTTCCGAAATCGCAGCGATATACCCCATTAGCCCTTCGAGCCCCATGGCCGATCATACTGACCGGATGAGCGCGCAAGGCCGAACCAATATGTTCGGGCAACGGGTGAAGCTTACCGAAATGCAGTCCGAGGCAGGCGCTATCGGAGCGGTTCATGGGTCGCTGGAAGCGGGTGCGCTCAGCACCAGCTTCACTTCCAGCCAGGGTCTCATGCTGATGATCCCTACGATGTATCGTATCGCGGGTGAACGTCTTCCGGGTGTTCTGCATGTGGCCAGTCGCACGGTGGGCACTCATGCGCTTTCTATTTTCGGCGATCATTCCGATGTTATGGCGGTGCGCGATACTGGCTTCGCGCTGCTTTCTTCCGGCAGCGTTCAGGAAGCGGCGGATATGGCCGCGGTGGCTCATTTGGCTGCGATCAAGAGCTCCATTCCGTTCTTGCATTTCTTTGATGGGTACCGCACGTCTCACGAGCTTTCCCGCATAGATATGCCTGATACGAAGGCCTTGGCGGCATTGGTGGACCAGCATGATGTTGATCGCTTCAGGGCGCATGCGTTGAACCCCGAGCATCCCGAAATGCGCGCCATGGTGCAGAACGGGGATGTGTACTTCCAGATCCGCGAAGCCAACAATACCGCCTACGATGACCTACCCGAAACGGTGGAGGCCATCATGGCGCAGGTCGGGGAAGTGATCGGGCGTACGTATCATGTGTTCGACTATTACGGAGCGCCGGATGCTACCGATGTGATCGTTGCGATGGGCAGCGTTTCCGGTGCGGTTCAGGAAGCGTGCGATTATCGCAATGCTAAGGCAGCCGCTGAGGGATCCGCCAAGCGTTATGGGTTCGTCCAGGTGCGTTTGTATCGTCCGTTTTCGCCTACGCTGTTGTTTGCTGCGCTGCCCGAAACAGTCGAGCGTATTGCGGTGCTTGATCGCTGTAAGAGCATGGGCGGTGCGGGTGAGCCGCTGTTCAAAGACGTAGTGAGCGCGGTGGCGGAAAACGGCCTTGCCGCTTCCATCGCGGTCATTGGCGGGCGCTATGGCTTGAGTTCGAAGGATACGGATGCCGCGCAGATGGTGGCCGTGTTCGATAACCTTGCGGCTGAAGATCCCATCACGCACTTCAGTGTGGGCATTGAAGACGACGTGACCCATCGCTCCCTTCCCGTGCGCAAGCTGGATGATCTTGACTTGGGCGATGTGTATAGCTGCAAGTTCTGGGGCCTCGGCGGCGACGGCACAGTGGGCGCTAATAAGAACACCATCAAGATCCTGGCCGATGCGGAAGATCTGTTCGCGCAGGCGTATTTTGAATTCGACACCAAAAAGTCTTACGGGGTGACCAGGTCTCACCTGCGCATGTCGAAGAAACCCATCCGTAGCACGTATTACGTGAAGTCGGCGGATTTCGTAGCCTGCCACAATCAGGCTTATATGGATAAGTACGACGTGGTTCAGGAAGTGAAACCCGGGGGCATGTTCTTGCTGAACACCCAATGGACCCCCGATGAACTTGAGGAAAAACTGCCAGGTGAAGTAAAGCGCTATTTGGCGAATAACAATGTGCGTATGTTCACTATTAATGCGGTGGACGTTGCGCTGCGCCTGGGGTTGGGAAGCCACACGAACACGGTTCTTCAGGCAGCCTTCTTCAAGGTGGCGGGCCTTATGGACGTGGACGCGGCGCTGGGCGCCATGAAGGATGCGGTGCGAAAGACCTACGCTAAGAAGGGTGACGCGGTGATATCCAAGAACATCGCCGCCATCGATGAAGGTGCCGCAAATGTGGTCGAGTTCGTAGTTCCCGCGCATTGGGCCACCGCTCCCGAAAGCGAAAAGCCCGACTACAGCGATCTGCCGCATTGCATCAGGGAATTCCTCTTGCCTGCGAGCCTTCAGAAGGGAGACGATCTTCCGGTAAGCACGTTCGTAGGTTACGAAGATGGCACGTTCGCCCATAGCTTTACCAAGTACGAAAAGCGCGGCATCGCCGTGAAAACACCCGAATGGGATGCGCAGACCTGCATCCAGTGCAATCGTTGCTCGTATGTGTGCCCTCACGCGGCTATTCGCCCGTATTTGCTTACCGAAGAAGAAGTTGCTGCGGCGCCCGATGGGTTCCAGACGGTCGCCGCGAAGGGCAAGCAGGGTAAGGGATATGAGTACTCTCTGCAGGTTTCTACGTTCGACTGTACCGGCTGCGGAAGCTGCGCTGAGGTGTGCCCGTCCCGGTCGTTGGAAATGGTTCCTGCTCAGCTTACTGAAGAGAAGCTGGATCAGTGGAACTATGCGCTGGATACGTCCGACAAGGGCGATCTGTTCGATCTGTATTCCGTGAAGGGCTCGCAGTTCCGCCAGCCCTTGGTGGAGTTCTCCGCGGCGTGCGCAGGTTGCGGCGAAACGCCGTATGCGAAGCTGCTTACCCAGCTCTTTGGCGACCGCGTGTATTGGGCTAACGCGACGGGTTGTTCTCAGGCATGGGGCGCCGGTGAGCCGGGCATTCCCTATACGGTGAACAAGCGCGGGTTCGGTCCGGCGTGGACCAACAGTCTTTTCGAAAACAATGCCGAACTTTCCTATGGCTTATGGCTGGCATCCACTCATCAGCGCGAAGCAGAGAAGATGCGTGTGGAGGCGCTTTTGGACGCGGATGGTGTTGATGAAAAGACCAAGGGGTTATGCGAGGCGTATCTGGCGGCGTTCGATGATTTCGACGGGTCCCGTCGCGCATCCGATGAGCTGATCGAAGGGCTGGAAGCGCTGTTGACCGGCGAAGCGTGCGGTGATGCGGTCGTGCAAGGTGCCGCGAACATTTTGAAGCATAAGGACCAGCTGGCGAAGAAGACCTTCTGGATGTTCGGCGGGGATGGCTGGGCATACGATATTGGCTTCGGCGGGCTTGATCACGTGCTTTCCACCAACGAGAACTTCAACGTGCTGGTGGTTGATACCGAAGTGTATTCCAACACGGGAGGTCAGAGCTCCAAGGCCACGCCGGCAGGGGCGGTAGCGGAATTTGCTGCGAGCGGCAAGAAGACCAACAAGAAAGATCTGGGCGCTATTTTGATGAGCTACGGCAACGTGTACGTGGCGCAGGTTTCTATGGGTGCGAATTACAATCAGCTGATAAAGGCCTTAAGGGAAGCGGAAGAATACGAAGGCCCTGCCGTGGTCATTGCGTATGCGCCGTGCGTTTCCCACGGGCTGCGTTGTGGCATGCAGGATGTTCAGGGCGAAATGAAGCGCGCGACTGAAAGCGGCTATTGGCCCCTGTATCGTTTTGACCCGCGCAACGAGCGGCCTATGACCCTTGATTCTAAGGAGCTTACGTTCGACTACGAAAGCTACCTGAACGGGGAGAATCGCTACGCGCTGTTGAAAAAGGAGTTCCCCGAAGAAGCTGAGCGCTTGTTCGCCCTCAATAAAGAAGACGCCCTGCACCGCTTCGAGAAGTATCGCCGCATGGCCGGCTTGTAAAGGTTATGCCGGAAGCTGAACACGAGCGAATGCTGCAAAATGAAGGCCGCGTCTTGGTGAATTCAGGACGCGGCCTTTTGCGTGTATTCGACACGGAGCCTAGCAGGTGCAATATCCGTTCAAGCACATTTTAATGAAGTAGCGCATTTCGGTGCGGAAGTCGGGCTGATTTCGCTCGATGCCCAAGCGTTCCAACGCTTCGCTTACTAAGGGGTTGTCCCAGCAGGTGGTTACCATTCCCACGCCGTGGTACATCACGGTGTTCAGGAGCGCGGTTACGCGGCTTTTTTCTATGTCGAATATTCCCGCAAAGCGATCTTCCACTGTTTCGATGGTGGCATAGTATCCGCGCTTGAATTCCATCAGGCGCTCGATAGTGACGTTGGTTTCGATGATAGTGAACAGCATGTCTCCGTAGCGCAACCAATCTTGGTGGGCATTCAAGATGCCGGCCCATACCTCAGCGGCAACGTCAATGGAATACCCGCACCCTTCGGGGAAAGCGGTGAGCAGCGCTTCGGTGTAGGCATCGCGCGCATCGGCGGAAAGCTCCAGGAATATTTCCTCTTTAGTAGTGACGTATTTGTACAGGCTCGCACGTGACCAGCCTAATTCTTCGGCGATGGTGGTAAGTGTGATTTCGTGATAGGGGCGCACTTTGAACTGCGCTGCAGCAACGGCCTTTATTTCGTTAAGGCGTTGGTTCTTTTGATCTGCGCTGCGCGCTCTAATGAAGTCTGCCATGAGTGCTCTCCTGTGAATTGCCTGTGTTTAGCAGTATAGCGTATTCGAATCGTATCTTTTAGTAACAAAACGTCAGTTATCTATTGACAAATAAGAATACGCGGCGTAACTTATGCAACGCAAAAGAAAAGAGTAGAAGGTTATTTGGAGGGAGCCGATATGGCAAAGAAACTCGTTGCGTATTTCAGCGCAAGTGGTGTTACCAAGCGCTTGGCTACGAATTTGGCAGAAGTTGCTGGTGCAGATCTGTTCGAGATCGTTCCCGAGCAGCCCTATACTGCGGCTGATTTGAATTGGAACGACTCTCATAGTCGCAGCAGTGTTGAAATGAAGGGCGATCGATCCTTCCGTCCTGCCGTTTCTTCCAAGGTAAAGAACATGGATGCGTACGATGTGGTGTTCGTAGGTTTTCCTATTTGGTGGTACGTCGCACCCACCATTGTCAACACGTTCTTGGAGCAGTACGACTTCGCCGGCAAGACCGTAGTGCCGTTCGCAACCAGCGGCGGTAGCGGAATGGGTAACACCAATGCAGAGCTTGCGTCTAGCTGTCCTGGGGCAGCGCTCGTTCAGGGCAAGGTGTTCTCGAGCTTCAATAAGACTCAGATAAAGTCCTGGCTTGATGGTCTGAATTACTAGATTTGCAAAACACGTAAGAAGGAGTAACTATGCTCGGTGATTTTACTTACCATAATCCAACGCGCATTCACTTTGGCAAGGGCGCGCTGAATGCACTTCGCGAAGAGCTGGACCAGTATGGCCCTACGGTTCAACTGGTCTACGGTGGCGGTTCCATCAAGAAGAACGGCATCTATGACCAGGTCATCGCGGTGCTTGACGCGGCGGGCAAAACCGTAGTGGAAGACGGTGGTGTTATGCCTAACCCCACGGTCGAAAAACTACATGAGGGCATCGCCCTTGCCAGGGAAAATGACGTGGACCTTATCCTTGCGGTCGGTGGCGGCTCTTGCAGTGATTACGCGAAGGCTGTTTCTGTTTCCGTGCACTGTGGCGAAGACCCATGGGAAAAGTACTTCGTGCGCTTTGAAGAGCCGGATTGCGATATTGTGCCGGTGGGCGTAGTGCTTACCATGGCGGGCACGGGTTCGGAAATGAACGGCGGGTCCGTCATTACCAATCATGCCGCAAAGCAGAAGATCGGCCATGTTTTCGGCGCGGACGTGTTCCCGAAGTTCGCTGTTATGAATCCAGAATTCACTATGACGGTGCCGCAATACCAGATGGTGGCGGGCATCTTCGATACTATGAGTCATATTATGGAGCAGTATTTTTCTGGCGAGGATGATTGTGCGAGCGACTACGTGATGGAAGGCCTTATGCGTTCCGTGGTGCATGCAGGCCGCGTTGCCGCGCGGGATCCGCAGGACTATGAAGCGCGTAGCAACATCATGTGGAACGCCACATGGGCGCTGAATACTTTTGTTGCCATGGGCAAGCCCACGGACTGGGAAGTGCATATGCTGGGTCAGGGCCTTGCCGCCCACACGGACGCCACGCATGGCATGACGCTGGCTGCGGTTTCCTTGCCCTATTATCGGATGATCGCTCCCTTCGCCACGAAGAAGTTCGTGCGATTCGCTACCGTGGTTTGGGATGTACGCCCCGAAGGTAAGAGCGAAGAGCAGGTCGTCGAAGAGGGTCTGGTGCGTCTTGAAGATTGGATGCGAGAGATCGGCTGCGTGATGAATACGTCCGAGCTGGGTCTTTCCGAAGATATGCTTGAAGACGTTGCCGATAGCGTGTTCGTGATGGAGGGCGGCTACCACATTCTTTCACGTGGAGAAATCATCGATATTCTGAAGGCGAGCATGTAGGTATTGGATGAGATCGTGGGTCGGTAGCCTCGGATCGCGAGGGAGTCACCCGAAGGTTCGAGGCGATGCTTCAGACCTACGAATACGAGCCGAAGACCTGGGTCGGTGATCTGGGTCTTCGACTGCCAACATTTGTTTCGCGCTCAGCTCGAACTAGCTGGGCGCTTTTTGGCATTATGTAAAAGAAGAAGTGAATAGCTTTTGAAGGGAAGGTCCTGCGTGGAATACAGAGAACTCGGCAGAACAGGCCTTAAGGTAAGCGAAATCGGGTTCGGCGCCGAATGGATGGATAAGTCCGATGAAGAGGTGGCGGCATTCGTTGCGCGTTGTGAAGAAGAGGGCATCAATATCGTTGACATTTGGATGCCCGATCCAGAAATACGCCGAAAACTGGGCGATGCCATGGCGGCGCATGGTGGGCGTGATCGCTGGGTGATCCAGGGTCATATTGGATCGACCTGGCAAGGTGGCCAGTACGTGCGCACGCGTGATCTGGATGCGTGTAAAAAAGCCTTTGAGGATCTGCTGCGCTACCTTCGTACCGATCGTGTTGAGCTGGGCATGATCCACTACATTGACGATGTTAACGAATTCGATCAGGTGATGGCAGGCAGCCCGTATCTTGACTACATTCATGAACTGCGTGAAAAGGGCACCATCGAACATGTGGGTCTTTCGACTCATAATCCAGACGTTGCCTTGCGTGCGTTGGCTCATGAAGACATTGAAATGATTATGTTCAGTACTAATCCGGCGTTCGATATGATGCCTCCAAGCGATGACGTCAATATGCTGTTTGGCGATTTTTCCGAAGCGAGCGAAGACGGCATTGATCCTAAGCGCGCAGAAGTGTATCGCTTGTGCGAGCGCGAAGGTAAGGGCATTACAGTGATGAAGCCTTATGCGGGCGGTCGCTTGCTGGATGCGGAAAAATCTCCCTTCGGTATTGCGATGACACCGACACAATGCATTCAGTACTGCTTTGATAGGCCGGGTGTTGTGAGTGTTCTGGCGGGGTATTCGGAGCTTTCCCACATTGATGATGCACTTGCTTATGAAACGGCCACTTCGGAACAGAAGGCCTACGCGCACGTGCTGTCCGAAGCGCCGAAGCACGCATATTTCGGTCATTGTATCTACTGCGGGCACTGCGCACCCTGCGTTGCGGGAATAGATATTGCCATGGTCAACAAGTTGTATGATCTTGCGGTGATGCAGGAAGAGGTTCCCGAATCGGTCGCGGGCCATTATTTCGCGCTTGACGCCACGGCGGCCGATTGTACGGGGTGCGGCAGCTGCGAAGAACGTTGTCCCTTTGGCGTAAAGATAGCCGACCAGATGGAAAAGACCGCTGCGCTGTTCGAAGGGTAGGTTCTAAAGGGGACGCGAAAGTAACAAATGGGCTTTATTTGGGTCTTGGATCCATTTTCTGCAGGGCGCCTTAGGTGATAATGGAGCTACGTGTATTCGAAAGGCATGGCTTAGGGGTTTGAAAGAGGGGTCCCTATGGCTGTGTTTTGAATTGGGGGTGAATCGGCCGTGGCTCCAGAATCGGTCAACTACAAATGCCCTTCATGTAATGGCGCCCTTGAGTTTTCTCCGACAAGCCAAAAACTTGAATGCCCGTTTTGCGGAAGTTCGTTCGAGCCCGCTTATGTGGAGCAGCTCTACGCTGAATCCCAGGCAAAACAGGACGCTGCTGCTGAAAAACAGGCGGTTCGCGAAGCTCAAGAAGCAGCTGCTAAAAACGCATCTGCTTCCAGCGGCGAAGGCGAGCAGGCATCTGTCGCGCAAGAGGGAGCGGCTGCTGCGCCTGAAATAGATGCCGTTACCAGTGCCGCTGCGGAAAAGACGGCGCGAACCGCTGCGGTCGATCCCGTCCAAGCGTTTCTCGATCGTGCGCCATGGGTGGAAGCCGAAGAACTGGGTATGAAGGTGTACACCTGCTCTTCATGCGCGGCGGCTTTGACGGTCGATGCCACCACGGCGGTAACCGAATGTCCGTATTGCGGTAATCAGTCGGTTTTGCCCGGAACGCTTGCGGGCCTTTCAAAACCCGATTTTGTCATTCCATTCAAGAAGACAAAGGCGGATGCGATCGCGGCATTGAACAACCATTATGCGCAGCTGAAGTTCCTGCCTGATGCCTTTACGGAGCAAAGCCATCTTGAGCATGTGCAGGGTGTGTACGTGCCGTTCTGGCTGGTGAGCTCCAAGGTGGATTTTGATGCGTCATTCGAAGCCACCAATACGCGCATGTTCACAGACGGTGACGACCAGATCACCGAAACGGATTATTACGATATCGGACGCAGTGGTCAGGCCGTGTTCACGCGCGTTCCCGTTGACGGGTCCACCAAGATGCCCGACGCTCACATGGATGCCATTGAGCCGTTCGATTATGAGGAGATCCAGGCATTCAACGTAGGGTATTTGCCGGGATATCTGGCAGAGCGCTACGATCTTTCTGCTCAAGATTGTATGGGTCGTGCGTGCGGGCGCATGGATGCAACGGTTCCCGCATTGGCGCAAGCCACGGTAGCCGGTTATGATTCGGTTATCAGCACGGGTTTTTCCTCGAATGCCGAAGTGACCGACGTTTCGTATGCGCTGCTTCCCGTTTGGATGCTGCACACCACTTGGAACAACGAAAACTACTTGTTCGCCATGAACGGTCAGACGGGCAGGCTCATTGGCGACCTTCCCATTGATAAGGGTAAAGTGACCAAGTTCGCTATCCTGCGCTTCATTCCCTCGTTCATCGTGGTGTTCGTGATCGCTTTCGTGATGATGGGGATGATGTTATGAGGACGCTATTCGCAGAGCGCGCCTTGCGCGTAAAGTTCATAATGACAATGCTTGTTCTTGCCGTCCTTGTTTCTTGCGTGACGCTTGTTGCAAGCCCGGCTCCTGCTTTGGCAGAGCCTTCCGCGGATACGACGAGTTCGTCAACATATATCAGGGACCATTACGATCTGCTCTCTTCGGCTGAACGTGCCGAACTTGAATCGCAAGCTAAGGCTTTGTCGCAGAAATGCGATTGCGGTGTCTACCTGGTAACGGTTGCGGATATTGGATCGTATACGGTGCGCGATTACGCTAAATCTTATTATCAGAAGTACAACGTGGGCGTGGGGTCTTCCAAGAGCGGAATCATGTTCCTTATTGCGGTTGACTCGCGCGATTATGTCACCATCACCTACGGTAACGGAACCACGGTCTTCACTGATTATCAAATCGAGAACCTTGAAGAAGCTGTCGTAGATAAGATCAGTGACAACAAATGGTATGAGGGCGCGCAAGCGTACTTGTCCGAATGCGATGAGGCCATCACGTTCTACGTGGAAAATGGGGAACCGCTTGATTCCTATAACGCTCCGAAGAATTACCCGCTTATTATTTTGATTTCGTTGGTGATCGCTTTGGTGGGTGGCGCTGGCATAACGTACGGATTCCTTCATGGCCCGCTGCGTGCTATGCGCACTGCTCGTACGCAGTCGGAGGCTTCGAACTACGTTGACAGGGAACATCCTGTGGTGCTGACTCATCAGCACGATACGTTCCGTACCACTACGGTGTCCGTTGTGCATATAGAACGCGATAACGACAACTTTGGCGGCGGCGGATCCACCATTGACTCCGGTGGGTTCGGTGGATCTTCTGGCGGAAAGTTCTAGGCACGGTATAACAAGGATATCTCCTGGCAGGTGCCAGGTTGTTGAAAGGAAAAGAAATGGGTCTTCTTAAAGCTGGTGCTGGTGCTCTTGGTGGTGTCTTGGCCGATTCTTGGCGGGATTACTTCTATTGCGAATCCATGCCCATGGATGTGCTTATGACGAAGGGCGTGAAGCGCATTTCGGACAAGGGCCGCAGTTCCAACACCAAGGGTGAAAGCAACATTATTTCCAATGGTTCCATCATTGCCGTCAACGATGGCCAGTGCATGCTCATCGTAGAGCAGGGCGCCATCGTCGAAGTGTGCGCCGAGCCCGGCGAGTTCGTGTACGACACTTCCACGGAGCCTTCCGTGTTTTACGGCGATTTGGGCGAGACCATTTCTGCGAGCTTTGAGCGCATGGGACGCCGTTTTGGCTTTGGTGGCGATACGGGCAACGACCAGCGTGTGTACTTCTTCAACACCAAAGAGATCATGGGCAACAAGTACGGCACGCAAAGCCCTGTTCCTTTCCGCGTGGTGGATGCCAACATCGGCCTTGATCTGGACACCGCAGTTCGCATGAACGGCGAATACTCCTATCACATCACCGACCCTCTGAAGTTCTACAAGGAAGTGTGCGCCAACGTAGAAGATTCGTTCACGCGCGATCTTATTGATTCCCAGATGAAGAGCGAGCTCCTTACTGCGTTGCAGCCTGCGCTGGCAAAGATCTCCGCTATGGGCATTCGCTACAGTGCGGTTCCTGCCCACACGGCAGAGCTCGCCGATGCGCTGAACGAAGAAATGAGTGCCGACTGGCGCGATCTGCGTGGCCTTGAAATCAAGAGCTTCGGCGTGAACGCCATCACCATTTCCCCTGAAGATGAAGACCGAATCAAGCAGCTTCAGTCCGCCGCCATTATGCGCGATCCCAACATGGCGGCTGCCAATATTGCGGCAGCTCAGGCCGATGCGATGCGCATGGCCGCGTCTAACGAAGGTGGCGCTATAAATGCCTTCATGGGCATGGGTATGGCGGGTATGGCAGGCGGCATGAACGCTGGTAACTTGTTTGGTCAGGCGGGTGGACAAGTTCCTGCAAGTAATTACCCTGTGGCCGAAGGCGGCGGCTTCTCTGCTGCTACTATGCCGGCTTCCTGGGTGTGTGTATGTGGCACTCAGAATTCGGGCAAGTTCTGTCAGGAGTGCGGCAAGCCCATGCCTGCACCGGCCCCTGCTGCCGGTGCGTGGGTATGCGAATGCGGCATTCAGAACTCGGGCAAGTTCTGCCAGGGATGCGGTAAGCCTGCGCCGGCTTCCGGTCCATGGACGTGTGCATGCGGTGCTCAGAACACCGGTAAGTTCTGCCAGGAATGCGGCAAGCCCAGGGCATAGGGTAAGCGCATAAGCTTAAGATGTAAAAGAACCCCCGCCAACGCTGCTTGGCGGGGGTTCTTACATTGTGCGGGGCTCAGTTTTGCTGCTTGCCCTTCTGGTTGGCGGTTTTTTCTTCTTCGATGAGCTGGTGCGCGTGGGCGATGGCGTCATCGATATTTGCGCGGAAGTGTTCGCGGCCAACTATATCCACGAAGCCCGCATGTTCCATGGTCTTCATGGGTTGCTCGTTGGCGTGCGAAATGATCAGCTTCACGCCATTTCGCTGGCAGTACGCATGGAGGTTCTCTAGGGCATGCATGCCGGAAGAGTCCAGCGAAGGCACGCCACGCATGCGGATGATCAGGTATTTGGTGAACGATTTCACGGAAATGTCGGTGATGCGGTCCGTCATGCCGAAGAACATGGGGCCGTTGATTTCGTATACGCGCACGCTCTTGGGAAGCTCGCGCAAGTGCGTGACCTCGGAGTTCTGGTCGCCGTAGTACTTCCAGCCCTTCACTTCGGTTTCTTCTGCAACCATCTTCATGAACAGGATGACGGTGATAGCCATGCCAACGCCGATGGCGATTACCAGGTCGAATACGATGGTGAGCGCGAACGTAAGGAGCATACAGGAAATGGCTCCGCGCGAAGATGTCTTGCAAATATGCACGAAGCTGCGCCAGCCGGACATGTTGTAGGCAACGTGGAGCAAGATGGCGGCGATAGTGGGCATGGGAATAAGCGCGGCGTAAGGCATGAAGAAGGCGAGCACCAAAAGCAGTACCAGCGCATGCACCATGCCGGCGATGGGGGTGCGGCCGCCGTTCTTCACGTTGGCGGCGGTGCGAGCGATGGCGCCCGTTGCGGGAATGCCGCCGAATAGGACGGACCCGATGTTGCCTGCACCCTGCGCCACCAGTTCCATGTTCGCGCGGTGATGCGAGCTGATCATGCTGTCTGCGACCACACAGGAAAGCAAGGATTCGATGGCGGCCAGAATAGCAATGGTGACGCCGTTGGCGAACTGATCGCGGAAGAGCTCCAGACTGAGTTGCGGGGTGTGGAACGCAGGCAACCCGCTGTTAATGGTGTACAGGTCGCCGATGGTGTTCACGTGCATGCCGAGACCGCTCACCATAGCGACGCCTACGATCAGTGCGACAAGGGAACTGGGCACTTTTTCCGTGATCTTGGGCAGGCCGAACAGAACGATCAAGCACACGGCACCCACAATGATGGCTTCAATGTTGAAGGTGGCGAAGTTCTGCGCCACGGCCACGAGTTTTTCTGTTGTTTCAACAGTGGGTGTTCCTTCGGGGAAGTACAGTCCCATAAGGTCTTTTATCTGGCCGATGACCAAGGTGACGGCAATGCCTGCCGTGAAGCCGGTGGTGATGGTAAGGGGCACGAAGCGAATGAGCGTTCCCAACTTCAGAAGGCCGCCTATGATAAGAAGTACGCCCGCGATGATAGTCGCGGCGAAGAGCCCATCGATGCCGTCGGTGGCAACGATACCTGCCACAATGGTTGCGAACGCTGCGGTGGGTCCCGAAATTTGGACGCGGCTACCGCCTAAGAACGCAATGATGAAGCCTGCAACGATGGCGGTATACAGGCCCTGTTCGGGGCCAACGCCTGAGGCAATGCCCAGTGCAATAGAAAGGGGGAGTGCGACAACGGCCACCATGAGGCCGGATACGATATCTTTGGGGATCTGTTTTTTAAGCTCTTCTTTTGAGGTGTGTTTGATGACGCTGAAAAGTATGGGTTTGATTTTGTCGCGCTGCATGCTTCGTTCTCTTGGTTGACGTGGTTTATTCGTATGTGTTTGAAAATGAAGCGTTCCGCCCTGGCGGGATGCCGGTGCGGAACGCGTACAGATCCGATGTTTCTTACGTTTTGGTAACAAGACGCAAGGAGTGCATTTTACTGCGCAAAAAGCAAGAGGGCAATTCAGAATCGGTAATGAACATAAGTTCAAGGGTGGCCGCTCTAGCTTTGGGTGACGACTGCTCTGGAAGTGGCCGGTGGTTGAGCATTGCGTTTGTTATGGGGCTTCCCGTCAGGTGAGTACTCCATCGTGAAAGCACGAATTTTACCCGTTAAGCAGGGTAAGCATACTGGTCGGATCCAATGCGGGTAGGGGAGCGTTTTGTCGTAATTTGACATCGTTGGTTACCAGATAAAGACCTTCGATTTGCTGGGCACTTGCAAGTATGAGGTCATCCTCCAGGTCATTGTGCAGTGAACGGTATTTTGTGGCGAGCCAAGCATCTGACTGGTCGGCGCCGAGAGCAGAAGCAATAGCCTGTAGATTTTCGATACATGACCAGGCATATTCGCGCGCTGCAAGCGCATGTTGCGGGTTCAATGTCTCTTCTGAGTGTTTCGCTAGGTGTTTCAATGTGGAATTGATGACATAGAAGATCGTTCCCAGCGCAGTGATGGGGTACAGAAGGTCGATGTCGTTTTTTACCGCATATGAAACAATTTTTTGCGACGCGACAGCATTGGGCCTGCTGGGACAATAATTGTCTATCCAGGCGTTGGCGTCGAGGAGCAATAGCGGCGAACGGGTCATGAGATCCCCTCCCCGTATTTTTCCCAGAGCTCGTCTTCAAGCAGTTGCTCGTCGGAGGGAAGCGGCACAGCTTTGGCTTGTTCGGCGGTTATGCCTATTTCTTCCAGGAAAGAGTCATAAAGCCCCCACCCCTCATGAAGCAGATTCAGTTTTTGGGCACGCTCTTCTTTTGCGACGGATTCTTCTTGTGAAGCGAGCGATTTAAGCGTTTTCTTAAGATATACAGGGTCGGCGCTGTTCATTGCCGCAAACGCCCAGAGCGTTCGGACTGCTTGCGATGGAGTGTACCCGGCTTTGGCCAGGGCCTCGTCGCCTGACTTCTTAAGGTCATGGTCCAATCGTGTGTTCATTTGCGTAAGCTTGCTGGTTCTTTTTTCGAGGACCGTCGACATCGTTGCCCCCCCCCTTTTTTTTTCATATAAAGAAGCGCTATACACGCTATACAAATAATACTATATCAGGAATTCGGAAAGAAGTACCTGCGAGTATTTGGCGTGAAAATGGCAAGGAGACGAACCTATGCACGGTGATGTGCCGGAAGCGTGTTCTATAGTTTGCGGCAACTCTTCTGAAGCCCATTGGTCGCTGCAAAACGTCTCTTCGGTGCATCGCCGATTGGTTGTTTTTCTCGCCGATCCGCGTGGTTTTGTTGTTTAGGTCGGCGTTGATAAAAGGTAACGTTGCGGCCCCGTGCGCCTGTGCTGCTTACGTTAGAATGAAGAAGAACTATCTGTATATGCATGTGAGAGGGTCTTGTGAGCAATTCGAAGAACATAGGTGATCAAGTTCGCGACGCCATTCAAGATGCAATAGATTCCCAGGATTACAGCAACCTGAAAAATACCGTGGAGCGCTCCATCGAATCGGCGGCGGATGCTATCGGCCAAGGTCTTAGGCAGGCCGCGCAGGCGGCGCAAGATGCCAACGAACAGCGCAATGCAACACGTGCGTTCGAGCTTCAAAAGCAGCAACAGCGCATTGCACGTCAGCAGCAGGAAGCAGAATTGGCGAATCGCTACGCGAGCGTTTCCGGCAATAAGGTGGGTGCCTACATTGCGGCTGGATTGGGTGGTGCAGTAGGCGCTGTCTTTGCGGTCCTTTCGGTGATGGCTGCGCCTTTCGCCATTGCGTCCGCGTCGGCGCTTGGCGCGGTGTCCGGCATCATTATGGGGGCGGTCGTTCTGCCTGCATTGGTCGGCGCCGGGGTGTGCGTGTTCGGCGTGAAGCGTATCAATCTTCTCAAACGATTCGACCGATATCGAAAGGTCCTTGGTATGCGCGAAGCGTGCTCGGTTGGGGAATTGGCTGCGCAGACGGCCCAGCGGGAGAACGCGGTGGCGAAGGATCTGCGCACATTCATCGATAAAGGCTGGCTTCGTCAGGGTCGTATGGACGATGCGGAAACCCAGCTGATGGTGACCGATGGTGCGTACGAGCAGTATCGCGCCCTGCTGGCTCAAGGCCAGGAGCGGGAGCGCCAGCAGCGTTTGGCTCAGGCTCAGGCAGAGCGCAAGCGGGCAGGTCGTGCTGCGCTGGATAGCGAAACGCGCGCCATTCTGGAAAAGGGCGAGGCATTCGTCGCTCAGATCCGCGAAAGCAACGATGCCATTCCCGGAGAAGAGATCTCGGCCAAGATGGATCAGATAGAAAGCGTGGTCCGTAGCATTCTCAGGCGCGCCGAAGAGCATCCGGAGGTCGTTCCGGAACTCGATAGGCTCATGGATTATTACCTGCCCACCACGGTAAAGCTGCTTGATGCGTATGAAGAACTTGATGCTCAGCCTGTTCAGGGCGAGAACATTCTGAAGTCCAAGGCGGAAATCGAAGGGACGCTGGATACGCTGAGCGTGGCCTTCGAAAAGCTGCTGGATTCTATTTTCGTTGATGTTGCCTGGGATGTTTCGACCGACGTTTCCGTGCTCCATGCTGTGTTGGCACAGGAGGGCCTGGTCGCCGATCCGTTCAAGAAGAAGTAAAGACATTCAAAATGGAGTGCTGTTCAAAAAATAGAACACGCCGATTCAGTTGAGCCTTTCGCGCGAAGAGGGCGCACGGGCATTGTGAAACAAGGAGAGAGTTATGACCGATATCGAAAAGAAGCTTACTGAAACGCCCGCCCCTGCGCTGACGCTTTCGCCCGATTTAACGGAAGCAGCCATCGTGCCAGAAGCTCCTGCTCCGGTGACGATGCGGCAAGCGGCTGTTCCTGAAACTCAGGAGCTGGATACTTCGGCATTGAGCGACGAAGAACTGCGCATGGTAGACGAATTCGCCGATCAGATAGATGTGCGTAATTCTGCGACCATTTTGCAGTACGGTGCCGGCGCCCAGAAGAAGATGGCGGACTTTTCTGAAACCGCTTTGGAAAAGGTACGCACGCAGGATCTGGGCGTTGCGGGCGATCTTATTGTTGATGTAGTGAAGGAACTCAAAGGTTTCGACGCTGAAGAGGAAAAGGGTCTGTTCGGTTTCTTCAAGAAGGCGGGCAACAAGATTGAGACGCTGCGCCTTCGTTACGATAAGGCTGAAGCCAACATCGGCAAGATCGTGAAGTCACTTCAGGATCATCAGATCCAGCTGATGAAGGATTCTGCGACGCTGGATAAGATGTACGAGCTCAACCTTACGTATTTCAAAGAGCTGACCATGTATATCCTGGCGGGCAAGAAGCGTTTGGAGGAAGTGCGTCAGGGCGAACTGCAAGAGCTCATTGCCAAGGCAAAGGAAACGGGCCGCGCGGAAGACGCTCAGGCAGCGCAAGACTTGGAGAACATGTGCCTGCGTTTTGAAAAGAAGATCTCCGACCTTGATCTGACGCGCACTATTGCCTTGCAGACGGCGCCTCAGATCCGCCTTGTTCAAGCGGGCGAGGTCACCATGATCGAAAAGATCCAGACCACGCTGGTGAACACCATTCCGCTGTGGAAGAGCCAGATGGTTCTAGCCTTGGGCATTGCTAACTCCGAAGCGGCGGTGAAGGCGCAGACTGCCGTGACCGACATGACGAATGAGCTTTTGCGCAAGAACGCCGATATGCTGCAGACCTCTACCACGCAGATCGCGCGCGAATCCGAGCGCGGTGTGGTGGATATTGAAACGCTCCAGCACACCAACGAGCAGCTTATTAAGACGTTCGATGAAGTGATGCAGATCCAGCAGGAGGGCCGCCAGAAACGCGCAGAGGCGGAAGTGGAGATCCGTCGCCTCGAAGGCGAGCTCAAGCAGAAAATGCTGGAAGTTTCCCAGCAGGGCGTTCAGTAGGCTGGACGGGCTTGTTCGTATTGGAGGTCGAGCGCACCTATGGGTTGCGAGCGACCGAAGCGGCAGGTTGTGGTTGCGAGCGGCCGGGGTGACCAGCTTCGGGTGAGAGTCACTGAAACGCCAAGCTGAAACTTGCTGAAACCATAGGCCGATCAAAGGCGGTGCGTGATTTCTCGCACCGCTTTTTCATTCCCGTTCGTGCTATCAATTTATAGTAGACACTACTATATGATTGAAATACTCTATAATCAATCAAAATAGTGTATATGTAATCAAAAGATAGAAGGTTCATTATGGGCAAGGTACTAACTGCAGCGGAAATTAAGGAAACACGCCAGCGTTATGGAATGTCGCAGCGTACGTTCGCTCGCGTTCTAGGCATTGGCGAAGCCAGTATCGTTCGCTATGAAAGCGGTATTGAGCCAACCAGGGCGAATTCGAACTTGATCAGGGCAGCTGCCAATCCGGCCTTCATGCTTGATTGTCTTGAGCGTGAAGGCGGGCTCATCAGCGAAGAATCGCGCAATAACGTAGAGCAAATCATCTATGCGGAATTGAAACTCGATGAACAGGGGGATGTTATGAATATGGACGAAGTATATGCAATCACTTTGCAGCAGGAAGTACTGAACGAAAAGGCCGCGAACATGCTCGGGGAGCTTTCCCGCTTACGTCGCGAAGCCGAAGCCCGCGGCGACGAAGCCCTTGCGGTTATTTATGATGACGCTGCTTCGCAGCTCGTGCTCGCAAAGGACGCTTTGCTTGATGCAGAAGACCAGGCTGGTATCGCCGAGGTGAGGGGTCGAATCGATTCGCTCTGCAACCTGCTGGACCGCAATGCGAAAAAGGTAGCATGATGGCGGCTTTGGAGGAATATTCGTCTGAAGAGTTCAATGCTGTGCTAGCGCAAATTATCACCGATCGACTGGGGTCCGGCGGCATAACCTCGTCTATTGCGCCTTGTGCCGTTTTGCTGGGCGGACAGAGCGGTGCAGGAAAAACAACGCTCCATCCGATTTTTCGTAAGAAGTTCGGTGGTAATGTCATTGTTATCAACGGGGACGAATATCGCTCTTTCCATCCGCGCTACAGAGAACTTGACCAGCAATATGGTCCGGAAGCTGTTGCCTATACGGCCCCGTGGGCTGGAAAGATGACGGAAGCGCTTATCGATGAGCTTTCGCGTAGGGGGTACAACCTTATCATCGAAGGCACGTTGCGCACCTATGATGTCCCCATGAAAACGGCAACCTTGCTAAAGGAACGCGGGTACAACGTTTCGCTTGCCCTTATGGCGGTAAAGCCGGAAATATCACTGGTCAGCTGCTTGATCAGGTACGAAAGCATGCGCATTGCCGGAACCATTCCGCGCGCTACGGATCCCGCCCATCATCAGAAGATCATTCAGGAAATCGTGGGTAATTTACAGCACCTTGAATCTACGGGCGTGTTCGATGCCGTCCGTTTGTTTTCCCGCGCCAAACAATGTCTGTATCCCGTGAAGGACGATGCTCGTATGGCTAGCGAAGCGCTTAGGGATGTGCTGTTCGGCGAATGGACGCCGGAAGAAATGCATCACTACGAGAATCTGCAGAAGCAGCTTGAGGAGCTGAAAACCCAACAATCATTCAGGTTGCCGTAGCTGGTGCAGCGGGTGATTTCCTGCAACAACGTAGCCTTAAACGGAACATAGGTTTGAGGTTTTATGACGGAACTTATAATGCCTGAAGCGTAGCGGACCAGGTATTATAAGTTTTTTGTTATCTAAAGCTTGGATACCAAAATAAATACTTGGACATCAAAATAAAATGGTGTATGCTTTGCGTGTCGACAAAATGGAATGAGGGCAAGAATGAATGAAGAATCTCGGTCGGATACCGTATCTATGCTTTCTCGTACTGTTGTTGCAGCTAACCAATATCTTTCGAAATGCATGCAACGGTCTGGGCTCACGGGGCTTGTTACGTCGCATGGCGATATCCTGGTTCAGCTCTTCAAGGAAGATGGGCTTTTAATGGGTGAAATCGCACAGCGTATAGATCGTGATCCCTCAACGGTCACTACGCTTGTGAAGAAGCTCATTGCATCGGGCTATGTTAAAACCGAGCGCAATCCCAAGGATCGTCGCACGACGGTGGTTCTCTTGACGGAGGAAGGAAGAGCGCTCGAGGATGTTTTCTGGGAAATCTCTCAACAGCTTAACGAAGTGCAGAACAAGGGAATATCTGACGAAGATATTCAGACTACACGCCAGGTGCTTGAGAAAATGCAGGCCAACTTCCGAGCTATCGATTAATGGAATCCGATTTGATTTCTTCTGGTGAAACCTGAAAGGAACGATGAAATGACAAATCATCAACTTATGAGCGGGGCCTCGAAGGCCGCAAAGATGCTCATCCTGGTTTTGGCGTTCGCGCTTACTGCCTGCGCTTTAACGGCATGCGGCTCTAATCAGAAATCAAACGAAAGCAAGACGCTTACCGTTGCGATGGAGCTTGCGTATCCTCCATTCGAAACAAAGGACAACGCAGGCGAGCCCCAGGGAGTCAGCGTCGATTTCATTAAAGACTTCGGTAAGGAATACGGCTACGAAGTGAAAATCGAAAACACGTCGTGGGATGGCCTGATTCCTGCATTGCAGACGGGAAAAGCCGATTGCGTGATTTCGTCTATGACCATTACTGAAGAACGCAAGCAGACGGTTGATTTTTCGAATGCGTACGCAAAGGCTCAGCTGGCTGTCCTTGCAAACGCTGATTCCGGTATTACGAAGGCAGAAGACCTGAATGCGTCCGATAAGACGGTAGCGGTTAAGACGGGATCTACCGGCGATGTTTGGGCAACGAAGAATTTGCCGAATGCCCAGATCGTTCGTTTGGCGGACGAAAGCGCCTGCGTCACGGAAGTTGTTCAGGGCAAGGCGGACGGTTTCCTATACGATCAGCTTACGATCTACCGTAACCAGAAAGCCAACCCAGACACCACCACCGCTGTTTTCATTCCGTTCCAGGATGCTGAAGAATGGGGCGTGGCGGTTTCCAAAGGCAATGATGAACTGCTTGGCCAGCTGAATGAGTTCATCGAAAAGAGCAAGCAGAACGGCGAATTCGACAAACTTACCGAAACTCACCTGGCTGAGGAAAAAGCTGCGTTCGATTCCCTTGGATTCAAGTGGTTCTTTGACTTTAACTAGCGCTCTGAGCGTTTGTGCGCTGGCCGGTGTTCACTGAATCGGATGGCCGTGGTTACGTATTGGCTGTAATGGAAAAGGTTGTTGCATGGAATACCGGAAGAAACGCGCAGGAAAAGCGGGCAGTGAGGCGCCTCAAGAAAAAAGAGGCGCCTCAGCCGCGGGGACAACGATGAGGGCGTTCATGCAGATATTTGTTGCGCCCCAAGACGGCCGCTCTCACAAATTCCGCGCGGCGTGTAATTACCTGCTTGTATGTTTGGCCCTGTTGGCGTTCGCATGGGCATCGCTTGTTGCGGTTGGCGTTGCGCTTGACTTCAGCTTCGCTCTGCAATACCAGCAAAGGATATGGGACGGGTTCGTTTTAACGGTTGCCCTTTCGCTGGCAAGCCTGCTTGTGAGCTTGTTGCTTGGCGCTGCGGTGGCCGTTGGTCAAGGATCGCGTATTCTGCCAATTCGTTATCTGTGCGATGTGTACGTGAAAATCATTCGCGGCACGCCGCTGCTTGTGCAGATCTACCTGTTCTTCTACATCATTGGAACAGCGTGGGGCGTGAACGATCGCTTCCTGGCGGGCGTTGTCATCCTTTCCATCTTCGAGGGCGCTTATATTGCTGAAATCATTCGCGGCAGTCTTCTGTCTATGGACAAGTCGCAGTTCGATGCCGCAAAGGCAGTGGGCTTCACGAAGGCGCAGACGCTCAGGTACGTAGCGCTTCCTCAAATGACGGCACGCACGCTGCCTGCGCTCACGGGCCAGTTCGCAAGCGTTATCAAAGATTCTTCTCTGCTTTCGGTAATCGCGGTCATCGAGCTTACTCAGACGATGCAGGAAATCAGCGCGACCAATTTCAACCTGTTCGGCTGCTTCTTCCTGTTGGGTGTCTTGTACTTGGTGCTCACGCTTCCTCTTTCATTCGTGAGTAAGATGTTCGAAAAGAGGCTCGACTATGCGCATTAAGGTGAAAGACCTCAGGGTCTCTTTCGATCAGTCCAAGGTGCTGTGCGGGATCGATTTCGATGATGAAGTAACCACGCTTGCGATAATCGGGTCTTCCGGCGGTGGCAAGTCAACGTTGCTGCGCGTGTTGGGCGGCTTGCTTCCTCCCACAGAGGGCGAAGTTGAGCTTGATGGACATGTGGTTGATTTTTCGGAGCGTTCGCTTCCGGCATACCGTGCCGAACTGGGCTTTGTGTTTCAGCAGGGTGGCCTGTTCCAGCACCTGAGCGCACAGGAAAACATTGCGCTTCCCTTGAAAGCAGTGCATGGGATGAGCGAAGTGGAAGCCAATAAGGTCAGCGAAGGTTTGCTTGAGCGTTTTGGTTTGATGGGGGAAGCTCACAAAAAGCCTGCTCAACTTTCTGGTGGGCAGCAGCAGCGCGTGGCCATTGCGCGCGCCATCGCTCCCAGGCCGAAGCTCCTGTTACTGGACGAGCCAACGAGCGCGCTCGACCCTGAATACACAAACGAAGTGCTGGATATGCTCAACGAACTGCGTTCGGAGGGCATGAGGTTCATTGTTGTTACGCATGAAATGGGATTCGCCCGTCATGCGTGCGACAAGGTTGCGTTTTTGCATCAGGGTGTGCTGTTCGAATATGGCGAAAGCGCTCAGCTGTTCGCGAATCCTCAGACGCCAGAGCTGCAGAAATTCATGGGAAAACTTTTGGAGTGGCGCATATAACAACGAAAGAAGGTGTACCGATGATCGGTGTTTTGTATGAGTCGGAAGAATGGTCGGACTATTACCTTGCGGCAAAGATAGCCGAATACGGAATTCCCGTGCGCCTTATCAATATGGAATTAGAGGGAAGCATCTCTCAGGCTATGGAGTGTACGCTGCTTGTGAGCCGAGTCTTTGCGAGCGCTCAGTTCCGCGGTCACGATGCCGCCCTTGCTCGTTACGAGGAGGTGGCATCCCAGGCTTTTGACGCTGGCATTGCCATGATCAACTCGCCAAAAGCCCACGCGGTTGAAATCAGCAAGAGCCTTGCGTGCAAAGTTCTTTCGGGAGCCGGCTTGCTCACGCCCAAGGTGTATACGTGCGCTAGCGCCGCGGATGTACTGAGCGAAATCGATGGCCCTGCGTCCGATGCTTGGGAATTCCCGTTGATCATAAAGCCCGAATGCGGCGGCAGGACGACGGCAACAGCTATTATCCACGATCTTGACGAGGCCCGGTCTTTCCTGGCTTCGCTTCCGCCGCAGCTCAAAATGGTGGTTCAAAGCTATGCTCGTCCGCGCTATACGTATCTGACGCGCATCGAAATAGTGGGCGGTACGTGTGTGCTTGCAGTGAAGCGCAGCATTGCGCCAAATGGGCTTTCGGCCTATCACCTGGGTTCAACGTACGAAGTATACGAAACGCCGCCAGCGGATGTGGTCCAGGCCACCGAAAAGGCCGCGGCGGTTCTTGGTTTTGAAGTGGGTAGCTTCGATGTGGTGGAAACCCTTGAAGGCCCGTGCATTATTGATGCGAATTCCGTTTCGAACACATCGCCCGATTGTACGGAGCTGTTCGGGATGGACCTTCTTGCCGCGCATGCTGAATTCATCGCGGCGTATTACAAAGAGAGGATCTAATCATGAAGACGATCAAAGAAGTATATGAATTGTTCGACCAGATCGGCGCCTGCAGCTTTTCTACGCCAAACGAATTCGGCGGCGTTGACACACGCATTGCGCACTTCTTCGCTTATGGGGAAGAGGGGCTTTACCTGCGCACGATGACGGTCAAGCCATTCTATAAGCAGCTTGTTGAAAGTGGAAAGCTTGCAGTTTGTGGTGAGCGCACTTCCGAGCGCATCAAGCATGATGAAAACAACCTGCCCTTGTTCCAGCCGGGAATCATGATGCGCGTTACGGGCGAAGTTCGCTTGCTTTCGCTTGATGAAGTCAAGGAAATTGCAGCGAAAGATGAGAATTTCAATGTTGCTGTGCATGACATCAGCAAGTATCCCGAAACGCGCGTGTTCGTGCTGAGCAAAGCATGGGGCGAATGCTACAACTACGACTATAAAATGTTGACGCGTGATCACAAGTTGCTGCGCGATAGGTTCGCTTGGGGCGGCGCAACGTTCGAAGAGCCTGGTTTGCGTATCGACGAAGACAAGTGCATCGGGTGCGGAAAGTGCTTCGATGTGTGCTCGTTCAAGGCCATTGTTCCCGGTGAAACCCATTCGATCCGCGGTGAGCGCTGCGATGAATGCGGCAATTGCTACAACGTGTGCCCAAGTAACGCGATTCTTTATAAGGGGATCGGAAGGACGGCTTAAGTAGACCACTTTCAACATGCAAATACGCCCTTATTGTTGTGATGAACCGCAATAATAAGGGCGTAAAAATGATGTATACAATAATTTCAAGGAGGAGCTTGCTCGTTCGCTTATGAATGACCGGTTAAGAAGAACCGAATAGGGCGAGTCAGGGGAGAGGTGACGCGCAATTTCATTCTGTTCGGCAGGGTGGAATTAGGCCCTGGCTGCAGTGTTCGAGGTATTCTTCCACGAAGCGTTCTGCCTGTTTGGCTAAGTGCGCGATTTGGCGCCATTTGGCCAGGTTGGATCTGGCATGATAGAAGTTCTTAGTGCCAACCGAATACATGCTGACCAGACCGGCGTCTTTCAAGATCTTCAAATGGTGCGATACCGTTGGGCGCGATAGGCCTACGGTGTCCGTTAGCTCTCCCACGCGCATGCCGCCGTAGTTCTGCAGGAGCTGCATGAATATGAGCTGTCGGCTTTCGTCGCCAAGGGCGATGAAAGCATCGCGGCACGTGGCGAATTCTTGTCCGAGTTCGCTCATTTTGCGTGCGGCAAGGTCGGCGTGTCCGACGGTGCTATCGGTTTCGCTGGCGGCGGGCGCGCATTTGCGATTCGTGGAGCGCTGCATTACTCTTCCCAGCGCCAGTCTTCGGATACCGAATTCGCACCTATCTGGAAATGGCAGCGAACGATGCCCAGGTCTATGCTCGAATAGAATCCGCCCAAGCTTTTAGCGGAAACGGCACGGTCGTCCGGGCGCAATTCAAAGCGGAACTTCTGCTGGTTCATGGCGGTGGGGGCAAGTTGCGCTGCCTTCATGCCCTGCTCGAACCATTCGGGCATGGTGCCATTTAGGCGGCAGAGGTCTTTGACGGCCTTGCTTTTGCGGGGGATCCCCTGCGTTTCGCCATAACCTAGAGCTATGGCGCATACCAGTTTCGAGCCTGGTTCGACCAAGCTCTTGCAGGAACCCTTGCCGTACGTGAGTGCTACCCAGCAGGTGTTGAGTCCGAGCTGCTGCGCCTTCAGTACCACGCGCTCGGCGAAGAACCCAACTCGTTCTTGCAGGTCAGAGCTTGGTTTTCCGCCGCATACGATGTAGTTGCTCACGCCGCTGAATTTGCCATAACGGGCCATCATGCTGGAAAAGGCCTTGGGTTCGTCATAGGCTATTTTCAGCTGTAGGCCTCCCTCTTCGTTTGCCTTATCTATTTCAGCCTGAAGTGCTTCACGCGCGTCAGTGGGGATGGGCTTGTTTTGATATTGGCGTACCGAATGACGTGCTTCGATTGCTTCCATCAGATCCATGGTTGCTCGTTTCTATGGTCGAATCTTTTCGACCATAGTATCCGATTGATTCGGCCGATGCAGTATCGGGAAAGATTTTCGAGACGAAAGAAATTCGCTTTGTTCTGTGGCTGCCGAACGAAGCGTTGCGATGGTGGTGCTTTCGCGGAAGCGGAATGGGGTCTACTCGACGGAATTCAAGAACGCGCGTACCACCGTTTCTATTTCGGCGCGAAGGTCATCAAAGGGCTCGTTCGTTTTGAGCGAGTGATAAAGTAGTTCGTAGAAGCCGCCCATGTGCACGATGATGGATCGTTCGGCCTGTTTGCTGGATGACCCCTGCGATTTGTTGCTCTCCACATGGGACAGAGCCCATTGCGTGTTGAAGGCAAGCACGTCTTCGGTCAGATCGCGTGAGCGAATGATGTCTTGCAAGAACGTGCGCTTTCCTTCTGTTTCAAGGAGGGAATTGAAGAACCCTTCGCCAACAGCAGCAAGGAGCATTGGCTCATCGATGATGTCGGCATCGGAAATTTCGAGCTCTTCTTGTACCTGCAAAAGAATCTTTTCCATGTACGAAATAGCAAGAAGCTCTTTTTTGGGGAAGTGGTACTGGGCTAGGTTGCGGCTGATGGCGGTTTCATTGGCGATGGCGGCATAGGTGGCCTTGTCGTAGCCGACGCTTTCGAAAAGCCCGTAGGCTGCCTCTTCAATGCGCGCCTTCATTTCTTCATTGACTGGTCTGCCCATGCGCCGCCTCCTTGTTCTTGCTTCGTTTCATTATAGCTTGATTGCCTTGACACGTATAGTTAACTGTTTTACTGTACATGACTAGTAAACAAATGAGCGCCCGAACGGTGAAGGTGTTTCGGACGCAAGATGAGGGAGGCATACATCATGGGCTGGATCATCTTTTCGCTGGTGGCGGGCTATCCAAGTGGGGATTGTCTTCCAGGGAACTTCATTGCGCACCTAACGCCGGGCGCGCCTGATTTTGAAGGGGCGCTGTTCGCGGTTCTCCTTGCGGTTATTTTTGGGTTGCTTGTCTACATTTTGCCGCTCGTTCTGCTTGAGACCGAGCATGCTCAGCCCTATCCGTTGTGGCTGCATTGCTTCTATTGGGCGGCAAATCCCTGGTACTACATCGTTGGCATCGTTTGCCTCGCGTTCGCTATACGCGGGTTCGTGCTGTATGAGAAATTACCTGCCAAGCCTGCCGTCATTGAGGCTACTGGCAAGAAGCCGCTTTTGAAATAACACGCGATTCTGTGCAATGCGCCAATGAGCGTCGGTCCTCCTAGCGGCCGACGCTCATTTTTTGCGATTGTCCTGGTGGTATTTTGTGCCAGCATTGACGTTAGGCCATTAGCTGCGTCTTTGTTTTTGCGCAGAGTTGCACAATGGGAGTTTCCAAGCGCGTCCTTAGTTCTTTTGACGCTGAATCGGCTTGCGTTTCCTCAAAGCCGTCGAATATACTTGCGAGCTTTTCGGGAATCGTATCTGCATAGAAGCAGATCAATTTCGCGCAGCCTTCTGCAGTGATCCCCAGTTTTTCCAAGTTGCATTGATCAACTAGCTTGGCCAAGTTTTCTTTTGAGAGATGTCCAACGCGGTTCTCGCCACCTATGGACATCGCGAGCTTAGGCGGCTTTATTTCCCATTGCGTGCTTTCGATGTAGGGCGCCATTGGTGCGACATCATACATAGGCGCAAGGCGATGGGCTCCGTCGGCGCTTAGCATAAGAGAATAGTTCTTTGCGTGGGCGTCGGTTGCGGCAAGAAGGTAGTTGAAGAACAACATCTGCAGAAAGCTTGCCGCATTGGCTTGCGCAGTAGGTCCGGTTGACGTTAGGAGTTTCAGCACGTCTGCGCAATTGGGCCCACCGTACATGGCGTACTTGTTATCGGGTAGGCATCCGAGCGCTTGGCAGAGATCTTCCTGATGCAGGCGAACAACGCTCCCTTTTGCAACCAAGCGATCATAGCGCTTGATAACGATCGCGGGTTCGATGCTGTTCTCGCTTTTGAACTCGCGGTATTCGATTTTTGCGGCGTTGATGCCGCATTCTCGTGCCAGGCGCATGCATACGTATTCGTTCAGTGCTTGGTGGGCAAGGCCTTTTACGCCGCTTTTTAGGATATGGGTAGTAGCTGCGGCCCCTTCACAGGAGAACCATGCGTCGTTCTGGTTTCTTAGGGCGAATTTGCTCTGTTGGCCACCAAGGCTCCAGTGCTCATTTGCTGCTATCCAGCTAGAGCTTTCATTTCTGCCTAGCGAAAGTCTATGGGCGATATCAGTTTCGCTCATAGGAACGAGGCGTTCCTCTTGTGCTGTATCGGAGCCGCGCGGGCAGAACTGTACCGCGCCGGGGCAATCCAGCCCGATGACGCCCAATAACGCAAAAGGATTATTGGGAGATATGCCTGACTCTGCAGCGATGTGCTTACGCGTGGCGGAATCCTCGGGCAGAAGTCCCCATAAATAGGGGAGGACGATCTTGTCGCGATAGGATTGCGTCGAAAGAGGCATGGCCGACGATAAGGGGACCCCGCGGTATCCTCTGAGGTACTGGAACGAGAGGGACCCTGAAGCATCTTGGGAAAGCACGCCCGCGTGCTGCCCGGCGATCACTACGTCTAATTCTTTGCGCGTCATTTCGCTGCCCCCGTTAGGATGGCGATGGCATCGAAGTTGTTGCCTGCTTCGTTATTCGATGGCGGCTCTTTTGGTGGATTCGTTTTGTGGGAGGCTAGCTTTGCGGCGTTTTCGCGCAGAGCGCTTTCCGGGACGTCTTCCGCCCCAATGTTCAAACTAAGGCCGAGCACCTCGAACACTGCTGCGAGCTTATTGAATTGAACTCCGGGATTCTGTCCGAGCTCGAGCGACCACAGGCATCGTTTCGAGACGCCCGATGCGTCTGCGACCTGCGCTTGCGTTAATCCGAGTTGCGCGCGTCGATCCTTTATGGCGTATCCGATATCAAGCGCATCGATCATTGCGACCACCTTCGTTCAGTTGCGGGCTTCTGGCGTCATGACTCGCATAATATTGCCACAATGATATGTCGCAAAATTATGCGAGTCAAGCACTTCGCAAAACTTTGCGACTTGCGTTCACTACCAGACTCCGGGGATCAGTCGCCAGCGTACGCGGGTTCTGTATTCTTTGTAGCCGGCCAGGTCACGCACGAGGACGCGCTCTTCATGTTTGATGCGCGTGATGATGATTGGAGCGTAAAGCAGGAATACCGGAACAGCGAACGGCGATCCCAGCACGAACGGGATGGCCAGAAACAGGATCAGCGTGGCTGAATACATCGGGTGCCTGACAAAGGAATAGAGGCCAGTGTCAATCAGGTTCTGCCCCTCTTGCACGCCAATGGTGCGGGAAAGGTACGCGTTCTCACGCAGAACTTCGGCGTAGAGCGCATAGGTGCAAAGGAACACCACCGCACCTAAGATAGACGCCCACCAAGGGAACATCGCCCATTCAAAACGATGCCCGAGCCCCGCAAGCACGAAGCCTGTTATAAACATCAGCCCGCTTGCTGCGACCACTTTGCGTTGAGCCCCGTCTGATTCGCGAGTTTCCAGTCGGCTTTGTAGGAGGTTCGGTGCTCGGGCCAGCATGACGATTCCTGCGACGAACATGGGCGCAAAGAGGATGCCCATGAGCAGCCAGCCCTGCCAGTAGCTGAGGCTGCCGGCTGGAAGGAATATCAGGAGCGAAACCAAGACGACCCCCAGCGCGAATTTCCCCAGCGCTTGCGCAAGCAAGTTGTTCTTCGGTGTGTTATTTGGCATTGCCTGCCTCCTGTGCATCATGAATGGCCCCAGTGAAAAAGTCGGGCTTTTCATAGTGTATGTTGTGGCCTGATTTTATGGTGCGTATTTCGCAGTTGGGAATGAATTCCGTAACTCGCGTGGCGTCTTCGTCAGTGTTGGCGGCATAAAGCACTCCGTCTTTGCCGTAGCTGGTTTCGGCCTTGAGGTAGATCGTGGGGCAATCGATGGCTTTCAAGAGGCTGGCTTGATCAACGCCTTCGAGCCAGCTTCCTGAAAAGAAGGTGTTGCCGAATTCGGAGTCGAAGTCGTCCATGAAATACATGCCGCGTGTCCAGTCATGCGGGATCCAGGGAGTAACTATGTGGTCATTCGGGTGGCTTTCGCACCATGCACGCGTTTCTCGTATCACTTCGTCTTTGAGTTCGCCGAACAGCGTGAACAGATAGCTTCGTTCGGCATAGAAGACCGCATAGGGTTCGCTCGGCTTTTCCGTGATGTATTCATGCGCTGGAACGTAGCCATCGAACCACACGAACGACCCTTTATCCTCCTGAACTTCCTCGGGCAAGACATTAAAGAACGGCGGATCTTCCAGAACGCACGCAGACACGTTGCACGTGTCGTTTGCGGCAATATAGGCCGCTAGAATTCCGCCCGATGAATGGCCGGAGACGGTGTAGGGCTCACCTATGGCAACGTGAGCGAAGCCGATGATGGCGTCGCCGATGGCTCCGCAGTGGTAAAGAGACGCATCGTGCGTCGATTCTCCGTGTCCAAAACAATCGACGGCGAACACGTGGTAGCTCTTTGCTAGCTTCGGCAGTACCTTCGCGTAATCCTCCCATTCGGTGCTTTGCCCGTGGATGAGCAAAAGGGCGGGGCCGTTGTTCGGGCCTTCTGCGTAGTTGATAGTGGCGCCATCTACCTGAAGCTGTTTTTCGGTGAAGCCCGCCTCATGCGCTTTCGCGATCAGGCGTTCGTCGGAGTGAAGGTTCCCATCGCGGTAGGCTAGCAAGGCGGTCGCTACCACAACGGCTATCACGAGCAGGGCTGTTCCGAGAATCATCAAGGCGCGCCCCTTCCTCTTCGCAATCATGGCTATTCGGCTCGTTCTTGCATTTGGTTGACCAGGGTGCGCAGTTCGTCAACGCCTGCGAGGAACGTTTCCGTTTTGGTGATGGCGATGCCTTGTTCTTCATCGCCGAGCACGATGAGGGAATCGCCTGGCGTGATTCTGAAGAGGTCTCTGGCAGCTTTAGGGATGACTATCTGCCCGCGTTCCCCTACGGTGACAGTTCCGAAGATGTGCTTCCCGCGGGGCGGAACGGGCGTGTTTTCTGCTTTGGCATTGAAAGTAGTCAGGTCGTCGAGGCTGACTCCTAATGCGTGCGCGAGTTTTTGCGCATTCGCAAGGTCCGGCGTTGCGTCTCCGCGCTCCCAATCGGATACCGTTTGACGGGAAACGCCGATTTTTCCTGCGAGCTCTTCTTGGGTGATTCCTGCGGACCTGCGCGTGTTCGCAATGTTCTTTGCCAAAGATGCCGTCATGGCGCCACCTCTCTATGCGAAGCGATTCATACGTTTCATACGGTGAGGTAAATGATACGAGAGGTTGATAAGGCGGTCTATCAAGCGAAGCGGACGAATGAGCGTTAGTCGTGTCGGCTCAAGGCGACGTTTTGTGGGCTGGTCAGTTTTCTATAGCTTCGGTTAGAGAGATTCGGCTGCATTGGCTTTCGCAATCTCTTCGTACAGCCTTTCGATATCGTATTTATCATCTATATGCAGACAGGTGAGGATCCCTGACTCGCAAGCTCGTCGATACCTTGCGTGCTCTTCGATAAGGTCGTCTTTGGTGGGTGCGCTCTGTGCCTCTCTCCTTTCGGAGACGCGGGAGAATGCATGGATGTCTTCAAGATGCTCGGCTATGTACTCTTCGCTCATGACGATACAGAAAGCGTTTATGTTCTGTTTGTACTTATCTTCGAACGATTCGCTCCAGATTTCTGGGATATAGCAGCCCTCGACGATGAGGTTCTGTCCGTTTTCGATGGCTGTCTTGATCATTTCGGCCACGATGGGCCAAAGGACGATTTCGAGTTCCGTATCGTCTTCTGGGGTGAGGTTCACGTGGTTGCTGCGGATAAGTCCCATCTTTAGAAGATCGATCGATAGCGCGAGAGCGCCCGTCTCCATGGCGAGTTTGCTCGCTAAGAGCGTTTTGCCTGAATGGCTCGGACCGGTGATTATCGTAATCAATTCTGAATCACCTCCATCTAGTCTTGTTGCCTTTGGCTTGCCTTGAGTTTGTATGGTACCTCAGAGGAAAGCCTTTGCCATGATCGCGAGATGATCGTTCTCGTCGACAGCCTTAGTGCTGAAGCCCTCAGGGAGGGTATCGGCTGCAAGTGATAATGGCTTTCTTGGTGCCAGTCTAAACAAGTTGTCTCTTGACGATGTCGCAATGGCGTAAAGTCTTTATGAGTAAAAATGTGTCGCAGGACTAGACACTTCGAGTACTTTTCGCCCCGAAGTGTCTAAAATCAGGCCAAAAATAAACACTAAATAGTGAATTTTGCGATTGGTGTCTAAAAATATGCTAAAAATAGACACTAAGTAGCAATGAAACCATTTCTCGTCGGAGGAGGCACGGTGGCATATCTCGATCAAAAAACAGCTTTCCATCGGCAAGATGTGGATGACGCCGCTCTATATCAGTCGCGTTTTGATGGTCCCGATGCGGTGCACCTCGGAGTAGCGATAGCTGGTTCTCCTGGTTTTTTTGTTATGACATCGGATATATACCAGAGCATGGTAAGGGCGACGAAGGCCGATAAAGAACTCCTCAGGCTTGTTCACGCATTGCCAGGTAAAGCGATCGAGCAGTTTACAACGAGTTGCTTGATTGATGAAATCGTCCTGACGAATGAGATAGAGGGCGTTCGGAGTACAAGGCGTGAAATCGAAGTTATCCTTGAGAACCTGGAGAAAAAAGATCGGAAAATGAGATTTCACGGCTTGGTTAAAAAGTATGTGATGTTGAATTCTGGTAATTGGGATGCTGTTGATAATCCAACTGATGTGAGGCGCCTCTACGATGAGCTGGTTTTAAAGGAAGTGCTTGAGGAGAAGCCCGATAACGCGCCCGATGGAAAGCTGTTCAGGAAAGACAGCGTGAGTGTATACGACGAAGGAGATCGGGAGATTCATTACGGGCTTATGCCCGAGAGCGCCATTGTTGAGGCAATGGAAAAGTCCTTAGATTTTCTCAACAACGAAACAGCAGTAGATGATTTTGTGCGCATTGCCGTGTTTCATTTCTTGTTCGGGTACATCCATCCTTTCTACGATGGCAATGGACGGACGAACCGGTTTATAAGCAGCCAATATCTTTCTAATTGCTGCGAGTCGCTTGCGGGATATAGCTTGTCGTACACCATAAAAAAGCGCCTTGCAGAATATAATCGTGCTTTTGCGTTAGGGGAGCATCCGTTGAGCAAGGGTGACATAACCCCATTTGTCATAATGTTCTGCGACGTTATCGCGGAATCGCTAGAGCGCGTTTGCCGAGTGCTGGAAGAGAAAAAAGCAGCGCTTATAGAAAACGAAAAGTTGCTTTCTCGCGCCATAAAATCAGCAGGCGAAGTATCAGAAAAAGCATGCGATCTGGCCTACGTTTTTATACAGGCAGCTCTTTTCTCCGATTGTGGTTTGTCAGCCAAGGAGGCTGGCGGCATGCTTGATGTATCGAAAGCGACGATATATAAGGTGATTCGGGAAATAGAGGACGTTATGCCGCTCAGCAAAAATCGAAGAGGGCGGGAGATGCTCTACGCTGCCGACCTAGGTGCATTCGCTGAGATGTATGGCACAAGTGATGGGTTTGCGCACGAATAGTGTCGCAGAACTAGACACTTCGAGTGTCTTTCGTCCTGAAGTGTCTAAAATCAGGTCAAAAATAGACACTAAATAGTGAATTTTACGATTGGTGTCTAAAAAGTAGACACATCTACACTTCGACTACTTCCTTCCAATGCCGCGAAGGCGACGAGTGACAGCGAAGGAGACGATCAGCGCGAGAGCTGCAATAGCGGCGGCTGAACTTACAAAAGCGACCGACGAATCTCCTGTTTTGGCAAGCGCACTCGTGGATGTGTCAGCATCTGATCCTTGATCGGGCGTAGTTTCGTTTCCACTATCGGGGTCGTTGGGATCAGTCGGGCTCTCTGGCTCGGTTGGGGTGTTCGTTGTCCACTGAGCGGCCAGGGTCAGGTCGCTATCAATAAGTGTCGCGAAGTCGAAAGCGCTACCGTTGAGCGCCCAGCCATTGAATGTGTAGCCTGTGCGCACGGGATCCGCGGGTTCAGCAACTGAAGCATTGAGTTTTACAGATACAACAGTGGGCTCACTGCCGTCCTGCGCATCGAAGGTCACCGTATAGGTGGGCACTTCGCCGTAGATCTCGACGAAGAGATCCGTTAAGGTGTCTGCCATTTCGGGCTGACGGGATAGCGCGGTATACAGGTTGCCCAGTGCTGCAGCGCGCGCTCCTTGGAACAGTGAATGATCGGTTTTTACAAGGGGGAGAAGGCCGATTTCCTCGCCGCCTTGTTTCAGGAGGTCGATAGCCTCTGGTTGGCGAGCAGCGCCTTCAATTAGGGTGCGTGCTCCGCTGGCGCATGCTGCGGCAACGGTGGCGTTGTCTTTGCTGGTAATGGTGGGTGAGAGTTCTTTTGCATCGTCGGTCAGCATTTCGGCGAACCCTGGTTGTCGAGCGAGGGCTGTGAAGTAAGCGGCGCACGATTCAGCTGCCGCTGCCTGCACCGTTATGCTGGGTGAATTGCTGGCAGCACCGTAGATATCAAGGAAGATGGCGTGGAGTTGGTCACGATCTTCGGGTGTGCGAGCAATGGCTTCATAGTAAGCGGCTAATGCTTGTGCGCGTGCGCGCTGCACGTCTTCTGCAGTTTTGTCGGTGATGGTTGGCATGAGGCGGGCGTAGGCATTTTGTATGGCGGAATTGCCGTTTGTGCGAGCGAGTGCCTGGATGTAGAGGGCGGACCCTTCGGCTGCGGCTACTTGCACGGTAAGGCTGGGTGCATCGGTTTTTTCGCCAGTCAATGCGACGAAAACATCGATCGCGTTCTCAAAAACGGTTCCGCCAGACCATCCGGCGGACCCAACAAGGAAATCCCCGACAGCACGCGCGCGGCCTGCCTGCGCGGCCTCGCTGCTCCAATCAGAAACGCTGGGTGCGGTAAGGGTGAAGAACTCTTTTATCTGCTCCTTGGTCCATCCGGCGTTGATGCCCTGGGCAACTACTGCTCCGTAGCATTCGGCAGCGGCTGCCTGCACGGCAGCGCTAGGGCTTTTGGTGGGACCGCCGAGCAGCTGGTTGAAGTTCTCGATGATAGCGTTGGCACTATCTGGATCATCGGCTGCATTGCTGATGACAATGTCGAACAGTTCGGGAATCAGCTTGCATCGTGCGATTTGCACTTCGTCCGATTCCGTGTTGGCGATAGGGCTTGCAGCTATGCGGAGCGCGGTCGTTAGGTCAGCTGTGTTTTCGTTGGAGAGAACAAGCGACTCCAGGTTTTCCTCGAGGGCCTCGATGGTGGCTGCCTGCACGGCAGGACTGGGGTTCGTGGCGGGCGCACCATTAAGGTTGTTGAACTGTTCTGCGAGGTCTTCGCTTGTGAAGGAGCTGTCGTAAGCAGCTGCGTTCATGAGTTCCGTGAGGCCGTATGCTCGTGCGATCTGGGTTGCTTCGCTCGTGGTATCTCCCGTACCGGGTGCCAGGCGCTTGGCGGTGGCGTTAATCACTTCCAACGAATCGGCATTTGCGTATCTGGCCATGATATAAATGAGAGCGGCGTTGCTTTCGACGACTCCCGCAGTGATGTTCGAAGATGATCCGGCGGCGTATGCTTTCGTGGGCGCGTAGGTAAGTGCAAGCGGTATTGCGAGCATGAACGCCAGAGCGACAGCAACAACGCGCGTGAGGCGTTCTTTCTGTTCGGTGGCTTTCTCATAAGAGTGAACAGGGGTGGTTCTCATTGGCGCACTCCTTGCTTTGTGGTCGATCTGGAATCGCTTTGTTAGTAGATGATCGGCTTTGAATTATCATAGTAAAAAAGCCCTTGTGTTTTCATTTCTCACAGAACGAAACACACTGTATTTCCCAGGAATCACTCTCTAGCGACTTCTTACGTAGCTAAAGTGACGTTAGAGTTTGCGTTTAGCATCTAATGACGCGAAGTTGACGTTAGACGCCTCGTGCTACCCGTTGGACTAATGCTGAATTGAACGCACGAAAAATGGGCACACCTGCTGCCCTAATCTGCGCGAGCATACCTTCTTCCGCGGCCTTCTCCTTCTTGCCTTAGGTAGCCCTTACCCACGAGGGAGTTCAACTGACGCACTGTCTTCGTCTTTTCGTATCCGGTCACCTCGGACACGGTCGAACGCGACACGAGCCTGTTCTTCGGAATGGCGTCGAGCACCGACTGCTCCTCATCTGTCAGCGCACATCGCCTGTCGACGAAGGGGAGTCTGACAGAGATGTAGCCGTCACCCACTTCGAAGCTCGGCGATGAGCCAGTGTCCTCGTACGCGCGCCTTATGCGGCGCACGCCCGTTCCGAACTTCTCGATGAGCCCTGCGCGGAACATGCTTTCAGCGAGCACTGGATTTCTAAGCAGGGAGAAGCGGCCCTCGAGGTACGCCTCTTTCGTCATTCCTGGAACCAGCCCTCCTGGTGAGACGATTTCCGCACCGTCTTCCGAAAGCGAAATCCTTATGCATGCGTCCACGTCCCAGGTGCGATGCGCGAGGGCGTTCGCAACAGCCTCGCGAAAGGCTTTTTTCGGGAGCCTTTCTACCAACACTCTGGTTGCGCCCTCGATGGACTCGTACTCGCAGTATCTTTCAAAGAACGCTATCGCGCGGTCGAACTGAGTGAGGACGGAAACGCCCTTGACGGTTTCCCTGTCAAGGATGGTGTCGTGGTCCGCCCCGAACCTCGCCATGTCGATCCCTGGGAACGAGTTCTCATCGGCGAGTATCGCTGCGGCGTTGGTGGGCACATCGCCGTCGAGCAGGCCGAGTGTTCTCATGATGTCGTCCGTTAGGGCGCCCACGCCCAAGGCGCTTGACAGATTTTTCCCTAAGGCGGTGAATTTAAGGTCGCTCGAACGGGCGGGCAGCGCATCGAAGCTGAGGTTCTGCCCTTCCAGGATGAGGCGCTTCAGCTCCATGTCGTCTACCTCGATCGTTGCGGAGTCTGACCTTCTGTAGGCCTTGCCGCTGCTCAGGTAGGGCTTGTCGAGCCCTACCTCGACTGAGAGCTCGACCGTGCTTCCGCTTTCTCCTATCTCAAGAAGAAACGATGGGCGCGGTGAAATCGAGTCGTTGATTCTGTTCTCGATGTCCAAACACGCTTGCTTTGGATCGTCGAGCCCCACCACGGCTCCGTTGTCGTCGACACCGAACACTATGCGGCCGCCATTGAAGTTGGCGAATGCGCTCACTGTTTTCAGGAAACCCTTGTTGACTTCGGATTTGTATTCCAGGTCGTCGGTTTCTCTACGCATGGCTGCTCCTGTCTTTGAATCGATGCAACGATTGTACAACAATTAATTAATCGTTGCAAAAACGTTGCATCGATTATGGAGCGTTTCGCCTTTAGCGGGCGACTTCTAACGATATTGTTCTGTGGTTATAGCACTCAATCACTCTCTAACGACTTTTTAAGCGGCTAAAGTGACGTTAGAGCTTGCGTTTAGCGTCTGATGACGCAAGGTTGACGTTAGGCGCCTCGTGTTGCCCGTCTTTCCTATGACGAATTGAACACACGAATAAAATGGGCGCACCCGAAAACCAAGGTGCGCCCAGATAAGCTATGCTCCGGTCAAATTTGGGAATGCGGTTCCCAAATTTCTCTATTTCCGCTTAATGGTGCCGGTTTTATTCCCACTCAATGGTGAGATTGTTGCTTATTTTTTCAGTTTGAATCCCGGAGCGCCATTTTGCGAAATCTTACGCTGGATTAAACAAGATTCGTGAAAATCGATGCTGTCATATCCCTGTCACGGGGCGTTTTGTCGTGACGATTTATAGGTTTTCGCAATTGGATGGAGCGTCAGCTCATCCCGCTACTGCAGATCTTCATCGTCCTTCATGAAGTCGATCAGATTAAGATGCCTCACGCCTTCTCGCCTTTGCAAGAGCGGATCCAATGTGAAAAGGTAGCGCGGGTATCCGTCTCTGATATGGCTGAACGGTCTGTACTCGCGCTCTTCTACATCACGATCAACGATTGTCATAGACACCTGGATATAAACATAAAGGTCATAGCTCCTGGCGATGAAGTCGCATTCCAACTTGCCGATTCGCCCGACTGAGAGCTTGTATCCACGGGACTTGAGGTAGATGTAGAGAGCGTTTTCTAAAGATGGTCCGTAATTCAAACGCACATCGACGTTCCTCGCGAAGTAGATTCCGGGATCGGCCAGGTAGTACTTCTCCTCACCTCGAAGAGACTTCCTCGATTTCAGGTCGAAACGCTGGCATTTGTAGAGAATTTTCGCGTCGACCAACATCTGGATGTATGCAGAGACGGTTCTTCTTTCGATGGCGATCTTCTCGACGTTTCTAAGGTGATCAACCAGGTTGGTGAGGCTTGTTGGTGCGCCGTAATTGTTAATGACATAGGTCGTGACGCGCTCGAAGGCGTCGATGTTTCGTATCTTATTCCGAGACCTGATGTCCTTCTTGACGATTTGCCTTACGACATCCTCGATGTAGTGAGCCTTCGCCTCGACGTCGTCGTATTCGAGGGAACGGGGGAAGCCGCCGTAGCGAAGGTATTCTTCGAACTCAATCCTATCGTCTTTTGCCTCGACGCCAAGGAATTCCTTCATGGCTAGGAATTCGCTAAACGACAAGGTGAACATTTCGAACTCGATATAACGTCCCGTGAGCTTGGTCATAAGCTCGCCGGAGAGAAGGTAGGAGTTTGAACCCGTGATGAAAATGGAGAAGCCGCCGTCAGTGTTGAACGCGTTCACGACTTCTTCGTAATCGCGGACGTTCTGAACCTCGTCTATGAAGAGGTATTTAAAGTCGTCGTCGACAAGCCGTGACTCGATTGCCGCCTCAAGCTGATCGGGGGTCTTGATAGAGCGGTTGCCGCGCTTGTCGAGGTCGAGGTAGACGACGTCTTTCTCTGGGACCCCTCGCTCTTTGAGCTCTTCGACGATGGTTGCCATGAGGCACGATTTTCCGCATCGTCGTATTCCCGTGATGACTTTTATCAAGTCGTCATCGTAAAACGGGCGGATCTTCTTCAGATATTGTTCTCTGCGAAATAGCTTCATAGTAAAACACCTCCTAGCGAGATTATACGCTAGGAGGTGTTATTTTGCGTTTAAGGCACTAATTTTTTAAAAATTGTGAAAGTTAGTGCCTTAAGTATGATTTTCGTTTATTCCCACTCAATGGTGAGATTGTTGCTTATTTTTTCAGTTTGAATCCCGGAGCGCCATTTTGCGAAATCTTACGCTGGATTAAACAAGATTCGCGAAAATCGATGCTGTCATTTCTCTGCCACGGGGGTATTTTGGCGTGACAGACGGCGGCGCAAGTCGCAGGCGGCTTGGTGATGCAGCGGGTTAGTTCCCGACGATCCAAGAGCCGGCCTTGCTGTTGCCGATTCTCTTCAAGGTGCCCGTTGACCTCAGTTCCGCAACGAGGCGCTCGGCGGTGCGCTTCGAGCAGCCCAGGGAATTGGCGAGCGCCCGGACATTGTCTTTGGGGTTCTCCCTGAAGAAATCGATCGCGCGGTGATGTGATGCATGGATATGATGAAATACGAAGTGCGATAACGGTGGGAGAGCTATGAAGCATAAGGTCAAAGTTATCGTACTTGAAACTACAGCGAACGCGGAATTGCAGTACGGGTTTCTTGCAGATCCAGAGAGCGGTACGTGTCCTTGTTTCAATATGGGTGATGTCTTCGAGTTCCAACGCGAGGCCCAGCGGGATGATTTTTTATATATTCGGTCGTGGTTGCGGGATAACGAAAGATGGCCAGCTGCCCGATTTTCCGTGTGCGGAGGCCTGGGATTGCATTTCCTGCTACGTTTATGCTGGGTTGCAGGATGGTCTATATGGGCGGAGGCCACTGCTCTTTGTGGGATTTTAGACTTAGCTGTTCGTCATGAACGTTTTTTTGTCCTTGGCGAGAAGAGCGATATAGATGAGATCCCAGACAAAGCAAACGCCGCCCATGATCAGAATGTAGATGTTGAATCCATCGACCAAGCCCTGTTGAAGCGTGGGCGCAAGCGTTCCGATGCATTTGGCAATAGCAAGCACAAGGCTTTGTCCTTCAGGACCCTTACGGTAGTAGTACATCGCTATGAACAAGATAGACATGATGACGTTTTGCGCGAATGCCGAATACTGCGCAGCCTCAAGCCAGGGGAGTTTGAGATAGAAGGCGAGCTGTGCCGCTAAACCTGTTGCGAAAATCAGCAACCCGACGAGCATAAAGTGCTTTCGAAGGGTTTTGGGCATCCACTGTTTTCCGTATCTGAAGAACGTGTAGACGATGAGCAAGTCGCAGATCGCCCAAGCCCAATTTACGATGCTTTGTGGATCCATGGGACTGTTTGAGCTCACCGCTATTGCGGTTCCGTTTGCAGCATAGATAATCTCCCAAGCTATATTGAGCGCGAGAGCGAACACGGGCATACAATAAGTTTTCTTCGATACGCCGATTTTGATGCAAACGATATAGACGGTTGTCCAGCATATTCCGCTGATCAGAAGTAGTGTCATAGATAGCATCTCCATGATTCCTTTCTCTCAAAACAAGTGGTTGATCGATTGCGGGTGCGTGTTAAAAAGAAACAGTGTCAAGTAGGTTTTGACGTTCTTTCAAGTCCAGTTCATCAACCTGCGAATAGGACTTCCAGATGAAATGCTTGAGTCCGGTCTTCATGAATGTACCGCGTTGCAGGGCCTTGATTACAGGCTTTCCGAAGATGGTGTTGTAGATGAACTTGGGTGAGCCCATCACCGTGAAGACCGCGATTTGTTTTTTGCGGTCGAGTTTGGTGCGCATTGGTCCTTTGTCGGGTTGGTCGTAGAGTATGCCCTTTGCGTAAACCTTGTCGATGAAGCCTTTCGTCATGGCGGGCATGAGCTCCCACCAGATGGGGAAGATAAATGCAATGCGTTCAGCTTCTGCAATGCGGCGCTGATAATCTGCGACCTGTCCGTTCATTGGTATGCCTTGCCGCCAATTCTTCAAATCCTCCGCGCTCATCACTGGATCGAATCCGTCTACATGAAGATCGATCAGATCAACCGAATTGCCTTTAGCGATTTCGCTTTCTATCAGCGCCTTGCAGACGGCTGCGCAGAACGAGCGGTTATGCGGCTCGTTTCTGTGCGCTTCTGCGGTATAGGGGTGATCGAATATGATTAGGGTGTTCATTGTTCGTCCTTTCTTTATGGAAGGCTTCTAATATTTGGATACTGATTAAATTCGTTGACGTTTGTATATGATGTTAGAATCATGCCTGCGAAGCGAAAAGCGTACATAAAGAGATGGCTGCCACTTAAGTGACACCTTGACGATTTCGACAATGAACTGTCGTTTAAGTTTGGAGTGGATATCTTTTTCGAGAACGAGGGTCGGGCTCACTGAATCAGCACCGTCAAGACGACATAGGGAGAGGGAGTGCTGATGGATCCGAGAAAACAGAGAACACTTGATCAGCTTAGCAATGCATTCTTCGATTTGCTCCAAGAAGGAGGTTATTCCTCGCTGAGTGTGAGCGAGCTTTGCGAGCGTGCCGATGTGCGACGCGCAACGTTCTACAAGCATTTTTCGAGTAAGGAAGACTTTCTTCTTTTCCTTTTGCGTTCATTTCGCAAGGAGCTGCTCGAACGTGTGGCGATCAATGACGTATGCATAAAGTCTGCACGAGAACATTGCTTGATTCTTACTACCTGTTTGGCTGATTTTGCTGCTGAGAAAAGCGACATGCTTTCAAGGTTCAGGCTTGATGGAGAGGCAGATGCGCTTCTATTGGCTTTTGCTGACGCGGTTGCTGGTGAGCTCGAAGCGGACCTCGATCGTTTTGTCCCCAATGACGAAAACGGAGTAGTGGCCTCGTTCTACGCGTTCGGTCTGCTCGGTGTTTTCAAGAGAAATATGGACTTGTCCGGCACCTTCGATAAAAAGCTGTTTCTTCATGAAATGTTTGCAGTCATAGATCGTTTCTTTCCGTAGGTGGATGGGTATAGGGTCTTTAGTGGGTGCGCTCTGGGCTCCTTTTGCTCGACTCTGCCGTGCCGAATCTCGCCAGGCGTAACCGATGAACAAACTCTGGTTCTGCTGCAGACCGCGAGCTATTTCACTCGCATCCTCATCGTTACTGAGCGTGCTGCCACCACCAAAGCCTTGGGGCTTCAGGTGGAGCAGATGCGCGCCGACGACCTTTTTTCTTGCGGGCATGAGCACTGAGGATTTGAAAACGATTAAGGAACTTTTCGGGGTCACTGACTAGCTCAAGCGCGAATCGCGAAAGCCAATCTTGCTTTCGCGATTCTAATACGTCCATATGACGCATTCCGTCTGCTGAAACCAGCGTCACACCCCAAAACCTTTGCAAATCCCGCGAATCGCTTTGTCACATTGCTGCGAAAAAACTGTAATACGTCCTGTTTAATCCGCTTCAAGAGCATAAGAAAACGCCCTCTGAACTCGCGTTTCAGAGGGCGTCAGATTGTCGCAAACCGATACAAATCAGTATCGGTTGCTATTCCCACTCGATGGTGCCGGTGGGCTTTGGCGTCAAGTCATACACCACGCGGCAGATGCCGGGAACTTCGGCTAGGATGCGGCTCGTAATCTTCTTCAGTACGGGCCAGTCGATCTCAGGCACTTCGGCGGTCATGGCATCGACGGTGTTGACGGCACGAATGATGGCGGGCCACTCGTAAGCGCGCTTGCCGTCGCGCACGCCCGTTGCGCGGAAGTCGGGTACGCTCACGAAGAACTGCCACACTTTGCGGGTAAGGCCCGCGTTGTCGAATTCTTCGCGCAGGATGGCGTCGGCTTCACGCAGCGCTTCCAGGCGGTCGCGCGTGATGGCGCCCAAGCAGCGAACGCCCAGGCCGGGGCCGGGGAAGGGCTGGCGATAGTTCATGGTGTCGGGCAGACCCAGCTCATGACCGATGACGCGCACCTCGTCCTTGTAAAGCAGCTTCACGGGTTCGCACAGCTCGAACTGCATGTCGTCGGGCAGGCCGCCAACGTTGTGGTGCGCCTTCACGCCGTCCGATTCGATGATGTCGGGGTAAATGGTGCCCTGAGCCAGGAAGCTCACTTCGTTGCCCGCCTTGCGTGCTTCTTCTTCGAACACGCGAACGAATTCTGCACCGATGATCTTGCGCTTTGCTTCGGGCTCTTCTACGCCTGCGAGCAGGTTCAGGAAGCGGTCGGTGGCGTCAACGTACACCAGGTTGGCATCCATTTCCTCGCCGAACACGCGGCAGACCTCTTCGCTTTCGCCCTTGCGCATAAGGCCGTGGTTCACGTGCACGCAGATGAGCTGCTTGCCGATGGCCTTGATAAGCAGCGCGGCGACAACGCTGGAATCAACGCCGCCGGAAAGGGCCAGCAGGACCTTTTTGTCACCCACTTGGGCGCGAATTGCTTCGATCTGTTCAGCAATGAATGCCTGGGCGAGTTCGGGGGTGGTGATTCGCTCCATGGTTTCGGGGCGTTTGTTGGGATCCATGCGGCCTCCTAAATTCGATCCGTTCTGTCATGTATGAGACACCTTCTAATTCTCGTTTCGGCGCGATTCGCATGCAGTCGAGGCGAAGACGCCTACCCTCGCTTTGGCGTAGCTCATGGGCGACGAGGCTAAAGCTCCTCTCGCTTCAACGCGGTTCGCGAGTCGGCAAGGCATTGGTGCGTCATATGACGGTGACTGATAATTTTATACCGAATCTCTTTACGTTCGAGCAAGAACGCGGGCGCCGATCCGCAATAAAAAAGCCAACTCCCCGAAAAGGAGGAGCTGGCTTGTGGTTCGATGTTCCCGTAATGGAACGGGGCCGTGGTTCAATGCGGCTGATGCGAACAGCGCGAACAATTGACCGTGGATCCGTGCTCTGACCCGAACAATGTGGGTAACGCGAGCGGCGCAGCCATCTGTTCGGTAATTCGCACGGTTAGCAGCCGCAACAACCGAGAATCGTTACGGGCGAAGGCCCATACCGCCTTCGAGGGTGATGGTCTCGCCGCTCATGAACTTGAAGTCAGGGCTTGCGAGTTGTACGACTACGCGGCCGATTTCGGTTTCGACGTTGCCATAATGACCCATCGGGGGCATGTGGACGTTCTCTTCGTAAGCCTGAGGATAGGCGTCCTTGAAGTTCTCGAGTGCTGCGGTCCATGCCAGCGGGCATACCACGTTGACATTGATTCCGTCAGGACCCCATTCGGTCGCAGCAACGCGGGAAAGACCGCGGATGCCTTCTTTAGCTGCAGCGTAAGCGCACTGACCGTAGTTGCCGAACAGACCGGCGCCTGAAGCGAAGTTGATGACGGATCCCTTCGTTTCCTTTAGGTGCGGATAGCATGCCTGCATGTAATAGAACGCAGCGTACAGGCCCGAATAAAGAGCGAGGTCGAACTGCTCGGTGGTGTGATCTTCAATGGAAACGCCGGAGGCGGATGCCTGAGCGTTGTTCACCAGAACGTCGATGCGGCCGAATTCGGCGATGGTCTTGTCGATGACGCCCTGTACGACTTCTTGATTGTTGGCGCCTGCGTTCACGTCCGCCTGAACAATGAGTACCTTGATGCCGTAGGCTTCTTCGAGACGCGCCTTAGCGTCTTCGAGCTTCTTGACGTTACGACCCGTGATAACAAGGTTGGCGCCTTCTTTTGCATATGCCGTTGCGATGCCATAGCCAATGGATCCGGCAGAGCCGTCCTTCAACGCAGCGAACCCTGCGCCGGTGATGATGGCGACCTTTCCGTCGAACAAGCCCATGCGTTCCTCCTTCAGTAAGGTGTTAGATCTACCGCTCACTTTAGCGTGAGTAGTAGAGCGCATTGTCGGTTCGTTCGCGTTATTTCGTTAGGGGTGGAGGATTCTTCGGGGACGAACGTCGGATTTTCGTCGGTAAGCGGCCCCGAAGGAGCATTATTTCTCGTGAAGTAGCGTGGTCTATCCGCGATAACCGTTGGGGTTGGAGCTTTGCCAACGCCATGCGTCTTCGCACATGCGCGCCAGATCGTATTCGGCTACCCAGCCAAGTTCTTCGCGCGCTTTATCGCACGCAGCGTAATTAGTGGCAATGTCGCCTGGGCGACGGGGGCATATCTTGTAGGGAAGGGTCTTGTCGCAGGCCTTTTCGAATGCGTGGATAACATCCAGAACACTCGATCCCGTGCCGGTTCCCAGGTTGAAGATCGCAACACCCGTGCGCGTGCCGTCTTCGGCGGGTGCGCCTTCAAGTGATCCAAGGCCAATAGCGCGGCCCGTGCCCACTTTACCACCCATATAATCGAGCGCCTTCACGTGTCCGCGTGCAAGGTCCACCACATGAATATAGTCGCGCACGCCGGTGCCGTCAGGAGTGGGGTAGTCGTCGCCGAATACCTGAATGCATTCGAGCTTACCCGTTGCGACCTGGGCAACATAGGGAAGCAGATTGTTGGGAATGCCCTTCGGATCTTCGCCGATGCGGCCGCTAATGTGAGCACCAATGGGGTTGAAGTAGCGAAGCAGCACCACGTTCCATTCGTCGTCGGCACGGTAGAAGTCGGTCAGGATGCGCTCGAGCATCGCCTTGGTCTCGCCGTATGGGTTGGTGGCTTCATGCATGGGGCATTCTTCGGTGATGGGGATCATCTCTGGTTCGCCATACACCGTTGCTGAAGACGAGAAGATGACGTTCTTTACGCCATGGTTGCGGGCGACGTCGAACAGTACGAGCGATCCGGCAACGTTGTTCCAGTAGTACTCGAGCGGTTTCTGCGTGGATTCACCCACAGCTTTGAAGCCGGCAAAATGAATGATCGCGTCAATGTCGTAGGTGGAGAACACGGTTTCAACCGCCGCACGATCAAGGATGGATGCTTTGACGAACGCGCAGTTCTCTTCGGTTGCGTTGGTCAGTTCGCGGATGCGCTCAACGGCGATCTCGCTGGAGTTGGAAAGGTCATCGAGGATCACCACGCGATAGTTCTGCTCGAGCAGCTCGACGCAGGTGTGGCTTCCGATGAATCCGGCACCGCCAGTGACCAAGATCGTTCGCGTTTCATGTGCTCCGGCAAGGCTTTTGTTGGACATATGCATACCTTTCAAAGGATACGGACTTGTTTTGCGCCTGGCGTGAATAGGTGCGTTGCAGGCGGCTTCGGGCTGCGTGCCTTCGATGAAGGGGCAGCACGCAAGCAAGAATACCACCCGGTGAACAGAGTGGGTACATAACCGGTAAGAAACCACGAGGTATTGGTAAAAGACGCAGAAGTTGATGCCATTTGGAGCGGATCAGCGCAGTGGGTCCGATCGTTAGCCGAAGCAAGTAGGCAGCGTTCGGAGGCAATTCCAGGCACTACGTTTCCCTTTTTCGCTTTCGAGCAGAACTTCGAAGTCTTCGAAGCAGCAGCATCCTCGGCCAAGGAGAAGTTCTTTTGTTTCAAGGGAAAGCGGAGCGTTGTATCCTGCCGATGCTGTTTCGACGGCTTTGCGGTCGGTCAGGACAACGCAAAGCGGATCGATTGCCTCGATCGCTTCAAGAAGCTGACGGGGCGTGACGACCAGCTGGTCAGCGCTGGTCGTGGTCGCCGTTGTGCCCGGCTGGTCGCTTTCGGTGTCAGTTGCCGTCAAAGTGATGAAGCATACTTGCTTAGGCGAATATTCAAGCCGCCCAGCCGAAGCTACCAGAGCATCGTGTGCTTGCTGTGACAAGGGGCGGGTGCTCACAACGCAGAACAAAGCCGTCTCGTTTCCCTCGATCGTTCCTGAGAACGATCGAAGATGGTGATGGGTGATCCTGTCATAAGGCGATGTATGCACAAGAGGCACCTTTCTTAGTCAGGCAAATAATACCGATTGCGAAAAAATTCACACCGATGTGCTATAACCATGGTATTACAAAGGTACTAAAAAGTAATAACGGCACGACGAAAAGATGCACCTTGTTCTAAGGAGACATTATGTGCACTAACGGAGTGAATACTGGTCAATTCGAGCAGATGATCGAACAGATCGATGACCATATCAAACTTGAGCGTCGCTGGACCCATACGCTGGCACATCAAGCATCTGATGCAGGCTTCGAAACCGTAGGAGAAAAGCTTCACGCAGTACAGGCATTGCTCGACGATGTTCGCGCTGCACTCGATGATGCGAAGGATGCGCTCGAAGATGACGCGCAGAACGCAAGCGGCGTTACTGTCAGCCTTGTCTAAGAATGTCACAACGACATATTAGGAACGAAGGGGTGCAATGGGTAACGATCTAATGCGCTTTTCTGTGGCGATGCCTGAGGACCTGTTGGTCAAGTTCGACCATTTGGTGGCTCGTCGTGGTTTGGCGAAGAACCGAAGTGAAGTAGTGCGCGATCTGGTTCGCGATGCGCTCGTGGAAGACGAATGCTCTATGCCGGGGCGTATCGTCATGGGTACGCTCACTATTGCGTACAACCACCATTCGCATGACCTGCAGGAAAAACTTCACCATATTCAGCACAATTATTTGGATACGGTCATTTCATCGCTGCATGTGCATGTGGATGAAGAGAACTGTCTTGAAGTGATTATTCTGAAAGGCGAAACCGGGTTGGTCCAAGATATTGCCAACTTGATCATCGGCACCAAGGGAGTAAAAACCGGACGCCTTCACATGACAACAACAGGTGCGTTCATTTAACGCGTAATACTACAAAGATCTAACCGCGGCTCGGTCAGTTATGGGGCCGCGGTTCATTTATAAGGAGAAATGCGATGGACGAAACGGTCTTGCTCGGCCACGGAAGTGGCGGAACCATGATGAAGCGCATCATCGATGAAGTGTTCTATGAGACGTATGGCAGCAACGAACTGCTCGAGGGTAACGATGCGGCATCGCTCGATGGTCCCGAAGCAGGTCAGCGCATTGCGTATTCGACGGACAGCTTCGTGGTCACCCCGCACTTTTTCCCCGGTGGCGATATCGGTAGGCTGGCCGTTTGCGGTACGGTGAACGATGTGGCAACAAGTGGAGCGACCCCTCAGTATCTTTCTTGTGGCTTCATCTTGGAGGAAGGCTTTTCAGTAGCCGACCTTAAGCGAATCTGCCAAAGCATGGCCGAAGCCGCCCGTGAAGCGGGCGTTCGCATCGTGACGGGTGATACCAAGGTGGTCAACCGTGGTCATGGCGATGGCGTATTCATCAACACGAGCGGTGTTGGCTTCATCCCGCAGGGTGTGCAACTGTCCGGTGCGTTCTGTAAGCCCGGAGATAAGATCTTGGTTTCCGGCACTATGGGAGACCACGGCATTACGGTCATGGCATACCGTGAGGAACTTTCGTTCACGGCCGATATCCGATCCGATGCGGCTCCGCTCAATCATCTGATTGCTGAAGTGCTGGCGGCAGCGCCCGATACGCGTTGTTTTCGCGATCCAACGCGCGGTGGTCTGGCTTCAACGCTCAATGAACTTGCAGAGCAATCGGGTGTGGATTTCGTCATCGAAGAAGATGCGGTTCCCGTGAAGGATGCGGTGCGCGGCGCCTGCGAGATGCTGGGCTATGACGTATATCAGGTCGCCAACGAAGGCAAAATGGTGTGCGTGGTGCCGGCTGATCAGGCCGCTGCGGCCTTAGAGGCCATGCGCGCTAACGACTATGGGGTAGACGCGGCCATTATCGGTGAAGTCGTGGAGACCCCCGAAGATCGCGCGTCACGCGTTTCGATCCGTACGGGTTTCGGCGCACTGCGTATTATGGATATGCTGGTAGGCGAGCAGCTTCCCCGTATCTGCTAAAGGAAGGAGGGCGGTCGTCTGTTGGCACAACACGCTGAAAAACGACCGCTTTGTCGAATATTCGGAGAAAAAAAGCGCTTTGTGCTTGCATCTTAGTATCGCTATGGTATTTTCCCGTCATGGATTTGCTCCGCAAAGACAATACAGAAACATCTCTACATAGCCCGAACTAAAGAGAGAAGAGGTATCTCATGTCCCATCCTGTGATTTTGGCTGACGAATGCATCGGCTGCGGTATCTGCATTGACGCATGCCCTCAGGGAACCATCGAAGTCGTTGACGGCGTATGCGCAGTGGTGAACGAAGAGTCCTGCATCGCTTGCGGCGACTGCGTTGAAGAGTGCCCCATGGGTGCTATCGAAGAGATCGTTGAGGACTAGTCTGGCGATCCGGTTCTGCTTGCAAGTGACGTACATTAGCGACTAATTGCGTTTTCTTGTGGAGACCCGTACCGTAGTTTTCGTTGAACGTAAGTTTTATCTGGTAAAACGCTAATACTATGGCTACAATGGGTCGAGCGATAAAGGGCGCAAGCGCCTTTGCGCCGAATAACAAGAAAAGAGGTAACGATGGCAGTTGTTGCATATTGCGTTAAGTGCAAGGAAAAGAAGGAAATGGTCGACCCCCAGGAAGGCGTAACCAAGAACGGTCGCGTCATCACTAAGGGCACCTGCCCTGACTGTGGCACCAAGATGTCTCTCATCGGTGGCGTTGCCAAGAAATAACTTCTCAATGGCCCGCATATGCGGGCCATTTTGTTGTCTGAAAGCCTGATCGCCTATGGTGATCAGGCTTTTCTTTTGTTTTCCTCAAAGGGGCTAAGTGCTTCTTTGTTAGATCTTGAATCCGATATCCTGTCATTATGTGAAGAGCAAAATACGCCAATGACCTGCGAAAACGCAAACACATAAGATAATCTTCAACAGGAAGGTTACAAAACTTGACAATGATGCACTCAGATTTTATTATGGTTCAAGTCGCGAGGGTCGCGTATCAAGACACGTTCAAAAGGACCCGCGCAGGCGTGGTAATAGCAGGGGGTTCGCTCGAAGCAATGAAGGGCGCACCGCAACTGAAAGGATAGGAAAAGATGGCAAAGATCATTGGCATCGACTTGGGCACTACCAATTCGGCAATGGCAGTAATGGAAGGTTCTGAACCTGAAATTATGGTTAACGCAGAGGGCGATCGCACTACGCCATCCGTTGTCGGTTTCGGTAAAGACGGCGAGCGTACTGTTGGTAAGGCAGCTAAGAACAAGGCAGTCACCAACCCAGAGAACACGGTCGCTTCGGTAAAGCGCTTCATTGGTCGTTCCTTCTCCGAAACTTCCGAAGAGCAGAAGACGGTCGCATACAAGGTAAAGAATGGCAACGGCGGTCGTGCAGTCGTTGATATCGATGGTAAGGACTACATGGCAGAGGAAATTTCTGCAATGGTCCTTCAGAAGATCAAGTCCGATGCGGAAAAGCGCGTGGGCGAGCCTATCACTCAGGCAGTCATCACGGTTCCCGCATACTTTAACGACGCTCAGCGTCAGGCAACTAAGGACGCAGGCAAGATCGCTGGCCTGGAAGTGCTCCGCATCATCAACGAGCCCACCGCAGCGGCCCTGGCTTATGGTCTTGACCGCACGAACAAGGACGAAAAGGTCCTCGTATTCGACCTTGGTGGCGGCACGTTCGACGTTTCCGTCCTCGAGCTGGGCGACGGCGTGTTCGAGGTCTGCTCTACCGCAGGCGACAATCACCTGGGTGGCGACGACTGGGACCAGCGCGTCATCGATTGGATGGCTGACAAGTTCCAGGCTGAGAATCAGATCGATCTGCGCGCTGACAAGATGGCTCTTCAGCGTTTGAAGGACGCAGCTGAAAAGGCGAAGATGGAGCTTTCCTCCACTACGCAGACCAACATTAACCTGCCCTTCATCTCTGCAGGCGCTGCTGGTCCGCTGCACTTGGATTACACGCTGACCCGCGCAGAGTTCGAGCGCATCACCAAGGACCTGCTCGATCGTTGCAAGACCCCTGTTCAGCAGGCTCTGAAGGACGCTGGTCTTTCCACGGGCGATGTGAATGAGGTCATCCTGGTCGGCGGCTCCACCCGTATGCCCGCAGTTCAGGAACTCGTGAAGAACATGACCGGCAAGCAGCCTAACATGTCCGTTAACCCTGACGAAGTCGTGGCTATGGGCGCAGCAGTTCAGGGCGGCGTTCTCGCTGGCGATGTTGAAGGTATCCTCTTGCTTGACGTTACCCCGCTTTCCCTGGGTGTTGAGACCATGGGCGGCGTTATGACCAAGATGATCGAGCGCAACACCACTATTCCTACCCGCAAGACCGAGATCTACTCCACGGCTGCCGACAACCAGACTTCCGTAGAGATCCACGTTCTGCAGGGCGAGCGCGAAATGGCTGCAGGCAACAAGACCCTGGGCAAGTTCCAGCTCACCGGTATTCCTGCTGCTCGCCGCGGCGTTCCTCAAATCGAAGTTACCTTCGACATTGATGCGAACGGCATCGTGAACGTTTCCGCTAAGGACCTGGGCACGGGCAAAGAACAGCAGATCACCATCTCCGGTTCTACCGCGTTGAACGACGATGAAGTAGAGCGCATGGTGAAGGACGCTGAAACGCATGCTGAAGAAGACAAGCTGCGCAAGGAAGAGGTCGAAGTTCGCAACAACTGCGATTCGCTGATCAATGCGACTGAGACCACGTTGTCCGAGCTGGGCGATAAGGTTTCCGCTGACGTGAAGCAGCAGGCAGAAGATGCAGTTGCTCAGGCGAAGACCGCTCTTGAAGGAACCGATGTTGAAGCTGTGAAGACCGCTATCGAGGCACTTCAGCAGGCAAGCTACAAGCTGGCGGAAGTTGCATATAGCACCAATGACGCCGCGGCTCAGCAGCCTGGTGCCGGTGCCGCTCAGCAGCCCGCTGACGACGGTACGATCGAAGCCGATTTCGAAGTAGTCGACGACGACAAGAAGGATAAGTAATCATGACCACGTCTGAAAAAGACGAGGTACGTGAAGACCAGGTGGCAGAAGATACGCAGGCGGCTGAAGCAGCTGCCTGCGAGGCCGAAGATAAGTCCGCGGATGCCAAGGCAGAGAACTCGGATGCCGAAGCAACAGAAGCAGCGGATGATCCGATCGCTGTAGCAAAGAAAGAAGCAGCGGCTTGGCAGGATAAGTATCTTCGTCTTCATGCAGAATGGGACACGTATCGCCGTCGCATGAATGAACAGCGCGAGGAAGAAAAAGCTCGCGCAGCCGAAAAACTCGTTGAGGGTCTGATTCCCGTTATCGATGACTTCGAGCGGAGCATTGCCTACGCCGAAACCAACGGTGAAGAAGGACTGCTCGGCGGCGTGAAGGCCGTGCGCACCAAGCTCATTGAGGTACTCGAAAAGCAGGGCGTTGAAACCATCGACCCGCAGGGCCAGGCGTTCAATGCTCTTGAGGCTCTTGCGGTAGCTACGGTAGACGACGCTTCGGTGCCTGACGAAACGGTTGCCGAGGTATACCAGAAGGGCTATCGCATGGGCACTAAGGTCATCCGAAGCGCAATGGTAACGGTGACGCAAGGCGGCCCCAAGCGCGAGGTGGAGGAAGAAAGCGAATAAACTCGCTTCTTCTTTCAATCGGACAACAATGAGGTAAGCAAGTATAAGGGCGGGCGACGATGGTCCGCCCTTGCTGTAGAGAACTGAAAGAGGTGGGACGAATGGCTCAGACTCCTGACTACTACAAGACGCTAGGCGTTCCACGTGACGCGGATGCAGATGCCATCAAGAAGGCGTTTCGTAAGTTAGCGCGCACGCATCATCCCGACGCGGGCGGTGATGAGGCCAAGTTCAAGAAAATAAACGAAGCCTACGAAGTGCTTTCCGATGACAAGAAGCGCAAGCTATATGACCAGTACGGCACGGCGAACGAGAACCAGATCCCCTTCGGAGGTGGCGCTTGGCAGGGCCAGGGCGGCAATCCTTTCGGAGGAGCCGGGTTCGGAGGCGCTGGATTCGGCAGCTGGGCGGATATTCTGGAGAGCATTCGCAGTGGCGAAGGTGCTTTTGGAACCGAATGGAACTTTGGCGGTGCGGGTGCGCAACAGCCACGACCGAGCAAGGGTGCTGATAAAGAAGTCGGCATGACCATCACCTTCGACGAAGCGTTCAGCGGGTGCGAAAAACGTGTGCGCATCGGCAAGGCGGGCACCAACGAAAAAGAAGAGCTTTCCATTAAGATTCCCGCTGGCGCGATCGATGGTGGTCGAGTTCGACTGAAGGGTAAGGGTGCGCCGGGCGCGCATGGTGGTGCAGCGGGCGATCTGCTTGTGAACATCCACATTGCCGAGCATCCTCTTTATACGCGTGATAAGGCCGACGTGCTCATGAACGTACCCATCACGTTCGCGGAAGCGGCACTGGGCGACCACATTGTGATCCCCGCGCCCGACGGCACGAAGGTGCGCGTCAAGGTTCCCGCGGGATGCCAAAGCGGCACCGTGCTGACCGTACGTGGCAAGGGCGCACCGCACCTGGGCAAGAGCGCTACGGGCAACGGTGACTTGAAAATCGAGCTCACCGTGGCAGTGCCGAAGACCTTGAACGACGATCAGAAGGCCGCGCTGGAAGCGTTTCGGGCGGCGACTGTTGAAGAAGTGAGGGCATGGTGATGGAAGATAAGAACAGACCGCTATACATGATCAGTGTTGCGGCCGAACTTGCCGGGGTCCATCCCCAGACCCTGCGCATATACGAGCAAAAAGGGCTGGTATCTCCGCAGCGCACACGTGGAAACACACGCATGTATTCGCAGGCCGATATCGAGCGGTTACAGCTCATCAATGATCTGACCGACGAAGGTATCAACTTAGCCGGGGTCATTCGCATCCTTGATCTGAAGGGACGCCTTGACGAGCGTGACGAAGAACTTGATGCGCTGCATCGTCGAGTGCGCCGCCTGGCTGATCGGGTGCATGAACTCGAAACACGTGAAAGCGTGAATTCGCTGGTGAACGAAAACAACGCTATCGTTCTACGCCGGCTTCTATAGGGGAAACGAAGGCTTCGAACAATAACATCGGAGCCTTCTTTGAAATACGAGGTGAACCTCGCTCTTTCGTTAGAAAACGAAAACGAAGGGAGTACATATGAGACTTGATAAGCTAGCGCTTACCGCACAGGAGGCATTGCAGTCCGCGATGAGCATCGCGGGCGAGCAGGAGGCGGGCTCGGTCGAGCCGCTGCACATGCTCGATGCGCTTTTGTCGGCGGGCGAGAACAACATGAATGCGATCATTACGCGCATCGGTGCCGACCCGGCCATTTTGAAGGCGCGGGTAGCGGAGGAAGAAGCACGTTTACCTAAGGTCAGCGGCAATGGCTTCATGGGAATGGGCATCAGCGCGCCTTCGCCTGAATTCATTAGCCTGATCGACAAATCAGTGAAGATCGCCGAAAAGCTGGGCGATTCGTATGCAACGAGCGAGCACTTGCTCATCGCGCTTTCCGAAGATAAGGGCACTGTGGGCAAGATCTTGGGTGATGCAGGCATCACGCGCAAGAACATCGAAGAGGCCTACGAAGAGCTACGTGGCGATACGCGTGTGACCGATGCGCAGAGCAAGGTCGAATTCGAGGTGCTGGAGCAGTACGGCAATAATTTGACGCAGGCCGCACGAGAAGGCAAGCTCGATCCCGTTATCGGACGCTCGGAAGAGATTCGCCGTACGGTCCAGGTCCTTTCGCGTCGTACCAAGAACAATCCTGTGCTCATCGGTGAGCCGGGCACGGGCAAAACGGCCATCGTTGAAGGTTTGGCTCAGCGTATCGTGGCGGGTGACGTGCCGTCGAGTTTGAAGGATCGTGAGCTCATCGCGCTCGACCTGCCGGCAATGCTGGCAGGCGCGAAGTACCGCGGTGAATTCGAGGATCGTTTAAAGGCGGTTCTGCGTGAGGTCAAGCAGTCGGAGGGTCAGATCATCCTGTTCATCGACGAGTTGCACACTATCGTTGGTGCGGGTTCGACGGGCGATTCCTCCATGGATGCAGGCAACATGCTGAAGCCAGCACTTGCTCGTGGCGAACTGCACGCGATCGGCGCGACCACGCTCGATGAATACCGTAAGTACATCGAAAAGGATGCGGCTTTAGAGCGTCGTTTTCAACCGGTGCTCGTCAATGAGCCGAGCGTGGAAGATACCATTGCCATCCTGCGTGGATTGAAGGAAAAGTATGAGATCCATCATGGCGTGCGTATTACCGACTCTGCGTTGGTAGCGGCAGCTGAACTTTCGAACCGCTACATTTCCGATCGCTTCCTTCCTGATAAGGCCATCGACTTGATGGATGAAGCGGCTAGCCGTTTGCGTATCGAAATCGACAGCATGCCTGAAGAGGTCGACTTGGCAGAGCGTAAGCTGACCCAGATGCAGATCGAAGAGCAGGCTCTTATGAAGGAGACCGACGAGCCGAGCCGTGAGCGTTTAGAGGCGCTGCGCAAGGAGATCTCCGCGGCACGTGAAGCGCTTGATAAGCAGAAGGCGCTGTGGAAGAACGAAAAGGACGTTATCGTTGGGGTGCAGAACCTCAAGGCGGACATAGAGGCAGCTCAGCTGGAAGAAGAGCGTGCGACGCGTGAAGGCGATCTGGCGCATGCATCTGAGCTGCGCTATGGCACGATCCCTTCGCTGCAGGCGCAGTTGGCTGATGCGGAAGCCTTGCTGGAGAACCGTCAGCAAGATGGCGCCATCCTGAAGGAGGAAGTAGGCGAGGAGGAGATCGCGGAAGTGGTCTCGGTGTGGACGGGTATTCCGGTGACCAAGATGATGCAAGGCGAGATGGCCAAGCTGGTCGATCTGGAAGCCAAGCTGCACGAGCGCGTTATCGGCCAGGACCAGGCGGTTTCCGCGGTAGCGGGTGCGATCCGTCGTAATCGTGCGGGCTTGTCCGATCCGAATCGTCCTATTGGTAGCTTCTTGTTCTTGGGTCCGACTGGTGTTGGTAAGACCGAGTTGGCAAAGGCGCTGGCAGAATACTTGTTCGATAGTGAAAAGGCCATGGTCCGCATCGATATGTCCGAGTATATGGAAAAGCATTCGGTGTCCCGTTTGGTCGGAGCTCCTCCGGGGTATGTGGGCTATGACGAGGGTGGCCAGCTGACTGAAGCAGTACGCCGCAAGCCCTACAGCGTGGTGCTGCTGGACGAAATCGAGAAGGCGCATCAGGATGTGTTCAACATCTTGCTGCAGGTGCTCGATGATGGCCGTCTGACCGATAGCCAGGGCCGCGTGGTCAGTTTTAAGAACGCCATCATCATCATGACGTCGAACGTGGGCTCGCAGTCGATTCGCGAATACGCTAACCAGGCTGAAGGTGATTCGATGGGCCGCATGATGGAGGACATCATGAAGGCCGATGTGGCAACGGGTGCAAAGCGCTTGGCGGAAATGACCAGCAAGATCAACGAGGCGCTGAGCACGACGTTCCGCCCCGAGTTCTTGAATCGTATCGACGAGGTCATTACGTTCAATTCGCTTTCGATCGCGGCGATGGAACCCATTGTGGATCTGCAGCTGAATTCGGTGAGCGAGCGTTTGGCCGATCGTCGAATCGATCTGGAAGTTACGCCTGCTGCACGCGAGCGTCTTTCGATCGATGGATACGACCCTGTGTTCGGTGCGCGTCCGCTGCGCCGCTTGATCCAGCGTGAGGTGACCGACCGCGTTGCGACCGAGATCATTGAAGGCCGTATTGGCGATGGTGCGTATGTGACTATCGACATCGATCCAGATGGCAACTATCGTGCCACAGTGAAGAACAAGGCGTCGTTCGCCGCTGGTGATGATCCTGCTGCACTGGGTGCTGGTGCCGCGTCGGGCGCTATGGGTGGCGCAACGAATGTTGCAACTGATGCTGATGATGTGCTCAAGCAGGCTGATGATATCCTGCGCGGCATGGACTTCGGAGAGTAGGCGCCGCGCCAGGTCGTGGTTATACGGCGTGATACGTGATTCTTTAATGGGACCCCAAGGTCGGGGTCCCATTTTTCGTTGGCTGTTCCATTTGATCTTTGACCAAGGCACCCTTAATTCTGGAAAAGTGCCGAGAAATGGGCCCTTCGAGCCAAGGTTTCAGTCTTTCTAGGAAGATGAGCGTCCTGGATTGCGCAAACGCCCCGAGTTCCAAATCGTTAACAGGCGGTGAAATCCACTTTGTTCGGGATGTATTACAATACCGCTTATGGATAAAGATGAAACAAAGCAACGCGTTCTTGTACCGCTTTTAGGATTCGCTGCTGTGCTGATGGGCATGGCGGCGTTTCTTCTTGTTCTTTACCTGATCACCATTGTTATTCGTTTCCTGTTCGTATTTGGGTAAGCATGGTTAATCTGCGCAGATATATTGTGTTGCATGCGCATCAGCAGAATCGTGAGGCGAGACGCTAATGTGGCAGCGCTTCACATGGTATGACGTTCGCGTGATATGTCACTATCTCGGCGTGTTGATCTCGGTGTTCGCTATTGCTCTTGCGGTGCCACTTGCGGTGGCGGTAGTGTGCCAAGAGTGGGAGCCGGCGTGTCGTTATCTGCTGGCGGTCGGCGTGGCGCTCATCCTTGGTTCGCTTTTGCGTTTCATGCGCATTCAGCCGGGCCGCTTAACGCATCAGCAGGCCCTCGCGGTAACGGGGTTATCGTGGATCGTTCTGGCGTTCGTGGCGGCAATTCCATTGGCCATGTCCGACCATTACGGATCCTTTTTAGATGCGCTGTTCGAAGCGACATCGGGGTTGACCACGACCGGCGCGTCGATGGCCATCGACCTTGAGCACATGTCGTATGCCGACAATATGTGGCGCTTTACGATGCATCTTATCGGCGGCTTGGGACTTATTGTCGTCGCGCTTTCATTGGGTCTTTTCGGCAAAGCGACATCGGGTCTGTATTCGTCGGAAGGGCGAAGCGAACATGTGCTGCCCAACATCGTCAACACGGTGCGTCTCATCAGTCAGGTGGCTTTGGTGGTGATCGGCGTCGCCACGATCGTTCTTTTCATGTTCTGCCTCATTTCGGGATTCGAGCCACTGAGAGCTCTGTTCAACGGATTGTGGGTGGCTATTTCGTGCTTTACGACGGCAGGCTTCACTCCGACTAGCCAGTCGGCCATGTATTACCATTCGTTCCCATTCGAAGTGGTGTGCATGCTGCTGATGCTGCTTGGCGCTGTTAACTTCGCGCTGTATGTGAAGATCCGCAAAGGCGAAACGCACGATTTCTTCAAGGACTATGAGATCCGCACGGGAGTGGTCTGGATGGTGGTCGGCACCATCGTCCTGATGTTCTCGCTGTGCGCTTCGGGCGGGTTCTCGGACATTATGGCCCTGCTGCGCCGTGGCGTGTTCATGGTAGTTTCCGCTGCTACGACAGCTGGTTTCCAGACCATCACCAACAACCAGATGACCACCGTGTTCTCTTCGGGAGCGTTCCTGGTCGTAGCTATTCTGATGGCCGTAGGCGGTTCAAGCGGAAGTACCTCTGGTGGTATCAAGTTCTCGCGTTTGGGCCTTATCGCGAAGTCGATGGTGTCCACTATTAAGGAAACGCTTGCGCCGAACACTGCTCGAGTTTCGGTTCGCTACTACCATTTGGGCAAGAAGGTGCTCACTACTGAAGTGGCGAAAGCGGCAATGACGGTATCGGCGCTTTTCGTTCTTACCTACCTTGCGGGCGCGTTGGTAGGTATCGCTCATGGCTATGATGCGCTTTCGGCTATTTTTGAATCGGTGGCGATGGCATCGAACGGCGGTCTGAGTTCGGGCATTATCGCACATGGCATGCCGCCGGTGTTGGAATCGGTGTACATTTTGGAAATGTGGGCGGGTCGTCTTGAATTCGTTACGCTCATCGCTTTGATCGTGAAGGTCTTCGTGTCGTTCGGGTATTTGGCGAAAGATAAGATCCACAGCGAAAGCGCCGATGTGTAGGTGAACGAAGTGAGATATCTGGGTGATCGCATAGTGAACAGTACGAGAGAATGCAGTAAAGCGGTTGCGCGAACGTTCTTTCGGAACACGCGGCTCAGTGGCGCGACCTTGACAAAAGCGCGCTTCGACGGCGTGGCTTTAGGGAACACACGACGTGGGGGTGCGTCCTTGGAGAACAGGTGCTTTCGGGGTGCGGCCCTGGCGACCGCGCTCATTCTCCTTGTGCTGTTGATGTGCGCTCCGAGTACGCTTTGGGCGGAAGAGAACGAATCCGAGGGGAATCGGGTATACGTCAATCAGCTCTCTGACAGCTCGTTCTTGTATGAAACCTCGATCGCGGACCTAGCGCAGGCGGATTCCTATTACGAAGGCCAGACGGTCTTGGTGAAGGGCGAGGTCGTAGGCGATCGCGTCAACGACGAGTTCCGCGAAGAGAACTGCTGGATCACGCTTCAGGATGACGAGGAATCCCCCAGTGTTCTGGCGGTATCGCTCACCAAAGACCAGACGAGCGTTATCGATACGTATGGGCAGTACGGCTCCACCGGTACGCAGCTGCAAGTAAGGGGCACGTTCCACCTGGAGTGCTCCGAGCACCAAGGGCTGCCGGATGTGCATGCCGATGAAGTGTCAGCGTTGCAGCCTGGATCAGCGAATCCGGAGCCGATCAACCATCGGGTTCTCGTCGGGGCGATCATCGCATGTGTGATAGGGTTCGCCTTGCTGGTGATGTATTACGTTCGCCGTGAAAGGATGCTGTAATGGCCGATCAAAGCGCTCTTTATCCGGGGGTCGTCGTAAAGCTCGACCGCGGATTTCCGCTGGTGAGTCTTGAGTCGGGCGAAGAACTGCGCTGTGAACACGCCATTTCGTTGGTGAAGGAAAGCGATTCGCGTGCAGTGGTGGGCGACAAGGTGATGGTGTCGCTTCCTGAAGGGCACGATAAGGGCATCATCGAAGAGACCTTACCGCGCTCATCCGCTTTCGTTCGAAAAGACCCCACCGAACGAGCGCTTCCTCAAACGCTAGCGGCGAATTTCGATATCGTACTGGTTGCGCAGCCCATCGAGGAAATAAACGTGCGTCGTCTTGAACGTGAATTGGTGCTCGCTCATGAAACGGGGGTGCAGGTCGCGGTGGTGCTCACGAAGGCAGATCTGCTCGCTTCGTCCGAAGAGGTCCAGGAAGTGCGCAAGCGTATCGATTCCTTCATCGGCGATGACCTGTTGTTGGTGGTATCTGAAAAAGATCCCGAAAGCATCTACGCGCTGGCGCACCTGATCGCCGAAGATAACAAAACGGCAGTGCTGTTAGGGCGTTCTGGCGTTGGTAAGTCAAGCTTGGTCAACGTTCTGGTCGGACACGAACTGCAAGCTACGACCCCGGTGCGACAGCGTGATGGTAAGGGGCGCCATACCACTGTCTCGCGCGAGATCATCGAGCTTCCTACAGGGGGGCGCGTTATCGATATGCCAGGTGTGCGCGGGCTCGGTCTATGGGATGCCGATGAAGGCATTGGCGCTGCGTTCTCTGATGTGGAAGAGCTGGCTTCATCATGTCGCTTTCGCGACTGTACTCATACGAACGAGCCAGGATGTGCGGTGCGGCAAGCAGTTGAAGGGGGAAGTCTGTCCCCTAAGCGCTTAGAATCGTATGTTCGCCTGCGCGAAGAAAGCCAGCAGGTAAAGGTCCGCCGCGAAGAAGCTGAGCGCATCCGTACGCGTCGTGGCCATCCGCGCCGCCGTAAATAGACGCAATCGATGTTGCTCCCTAGCGGCGCATCGCATTTACGTTCGAGGCGCACTTGCGGTCGGAGGTGAGGCGGGTCCGCACATCAAGCAGGGGTAGGTCGCCAACAGCACCAAGACCACCCGCGCCACGTGCAGGGTCCGTGAGTATTTCGGCGATTTCCGCGCCGTAGGGTACAATAAGTAAAAACAAACACGATGACGAATACACATGCGATTTCCCAATCGCGGATTAGATCGGATGCGCTCGCATCGCGTGGTGCCGATGCAAGCAGAAGGGACATCATGAATCCTGCGGTAATCATTCCTACGTTCTACACTACGCCAATGCGAAAGCGTGGTGAGGCGTCAAGCCTATACGATCATCCCACGCCCCTTAACTCAAAGGGCACGCTCGAGCGCTGCTTGGCGTCCCTTCAGAAGGTGAAGGGCCTCGGGCAGGTCATCATTCTCGTTGCGGTCGAGGGAGGCGTTGAAGCTGAAGCCGCTGCGAAGGTGAAGGATATCACCGATCGTTTTCCGCAGATGCACACGCTCATCATCGCTCAAGAAGAAGCCTCGATCATTTCTCGCCGTCTTGAACAGCTGAGCTTCGGTCCTCAGACCGACACGATCGGTCTGACTGGTTATGCTGCTGTGCGCAATCTTGGTTTGGTGGTAGCGCAAGTGCTCGGATTCGATTCGGTCGTATTTATCGATGATGATGAGGTCGTTGAAGATGAGGAGTTCCTCGAGAAGGCCATGTACGGCCTAGGTAAGCTCACCAAGAAGGGCATTCCTATCTTGGCTAAATCGGGCTTTTACTTCAATGACGAGGGCACGTACTATTCGAAGAGTCAGAACCGCTGGTATAACCATTTTTGGCAGCAGGGTCGTGCATTCAACAATTGGATCACCAAGGCAATGGCTGGTCCTCGTCTGTCGCGTTCGAACCATGTGTGCGGTGGCTGTTTGGCGCTACATCGCGAAACGTATCGCCGCTTGAGCTTCGATCCTTGGATCATGCGTGGCGAAGATATGGACTACCTGTTGAGCCTGCGCATGTATGGTTCCGATATTTGGTTCGACAATCAGTGGTCACTCACTCATCTACCTCCGAGCGATCGCAACGAGGGGCATCGTTTCTACCGCGACATCTTCCGCTGGATCTACGAATACTACAAGATCGAATTCAGCCGCGCGCAGATCGACTTGCTCCAGATCAAGCCCTCCTCGCTCATGCCGTATCCTGGTCCGTTCCTTGAGCCGGGCATCACCAAGCGCATTAAGCGCACGGCGTTCTTGCGCTCCCTTGTGCGACCTGATAAAAAGGCGTATCGCGAAGGTGCGAAGGCCGCGGCGGGCGAAGCGACCGATTACGCGAAGATCAATTGCACCAAGTACTTCGAGTTCCAATATACGTGGAGCGATATCATGGTGCGCATGGAAAGCGATGCCGGTCTTCGCCAGGCGTTGATCCGCGCCGCAATGGCCCGTCAGGCAGGAGAGGAGATCGTCGTTGAGACGGCTGCTCCGTCTGAATCGCCTGCTGCGGGAATGCCCGATGCATTCGACGAAATGCCGAAGGCGAATCTTGATCCGGGTCTTACGGGCGAGATTCACTTAAATCTGAGTGATGAAGAGTAACACTTTTGCAAAAACCGATTCTTCCAAGCCGTCGCAGCAGTGCGGCGGCTTGTAGTATAACTACGAAATATTATGCCCGCGCTATGCGGCAACGAGTGAAAGATCCGTCAAGGAAATCTTCGTTGCGCTGCTGGTGGGCAAGAGACACTTGGAGCACGTGGTAGGCAGTACATGGAAACCTTTATCGCAGCAGCGTTCATTGGCGTAATAATCGGTGTTTTTTCGGGACTATTGGGTATCGGTGGCGGTACGCTGATGGTTCCGATCTTTCGTTTGGGCTTCGGTATGAGCGCAATTGCGTCAACTGCGACTTCTCTTTTTACGATCATCCCCACATCGCTTGGTGGGTTCATCACGCATATTAGGAACAAGACCTGCATTCCCAAGGTGGGACTCGTATGCGGCTTAGCGGGGGCATGCACCAGTCCGCTCGGGGTGTACCTGGCCTCCGTTTCTTCGTCGTGGTCCATCATGTTGGCGGCGGCGCTCATTATTGGTTATTCGTCGTTTACGATGTTCCGCAAAGCGATCCGCATGCCGAAGATCCCCTCTCAGGGTGCTTCGGCGGTAGTAGGCGTTGACCGCGAGCGCGCAGTTGAACAAGCGGCGAGCAAAGCGGCCAGCGAAGAAGCACCGTTCGCCTTTACCTCTAAAAAAGTGGGCATGTGCATCTGTATCGGCCTCGTCGCCGGGCTTGCTTCGGGCTACGTTGGAGTAGGCGGCGGCTTCATCATGGTGCCGATGTTCATTTCGTTATTGGGTGTAATGATGCGCCAGGCTTCAGGTACTTCATTGGTGGCTGTTACGATCCTCGCTATTCCGGGCGTGATCGAGCAGGGTATGCTGGGTAACATTAACTATACGGCGGGCGTCGCCATGGCGATCGGCAGTATTCCGGGTGCTATTTTGGGTGCGAATTTGACCCGCCGTGTTCCTGAGCGCAAATTACGCTTTGTTTTTGGTGCGTTTCTCTTGCTATCAGCGGTTGTTTTGCTGTTGAATGAGTTCTTACCGCTATTCTTGTAAGTTCGCAGGGGCTATCTGTTCAGAGGTTCTCCTGTCGCTTGCGAAATAGGTCTTCGGGTTCTGAGGGCCTGGATACGAAAAAGGATTCGCTATGATGCGCCATAATCTATATATCTTTCTAGAGATCTTGTTCTTGTGCCTTGCGCTTATCTGCGGCTGCGTGCTGGGATGGGCCATGTTCGGCGGTGAGAACAATTACACTGTGTTGGTGGTTTCTGGCGCGTTGTTCACTATTTTCTTGCTTATCACGATCGCGCTCATGCTTGACCCTGATCGTATTCGTGCCAATCAGTCCAATTCAGTGCTGCATTTGGCGAGCGATACCCTGGCTGCTATGCAGGGGGGTTTCAACTCCGAAAGCGCTCAACGTGCCTGCGAGGTGCTTTTACCTTCCACGTCGGCATCGGCAGTCGCTATCACCGATCGCGAAGTCGTGCTTGGTTACTATGGTGCTGGCGCAGAAGAGCTGGGCAAAGCGGGCACGAATATCCACACTGTAGGCACCAAGAAGACCATTCAAGATGGCAAGACCCGCGTATTCAAAACGCAGGCCGAAGCGGGGTTCCCGGAAACCATTCGCAACATTCAGGCGGGTATCATCGTTCCCTTGAAGGTGGGAAAGTCCATTCAGGGAACGCTCAAGTTCTACTACCCTAAGCCTTCGCGCATCACCGAGACCCAGATCTCCATTGCTGAAGGATTCGGGCAGCTGCTTTCCACGCAGATCGCCGCAATGGAACTGGAAGATCAGAAGAAGTTGGCTACGAGCATGGAACTGAAGGCGCTTCAGAGCCAGATCAACCCTCACTTCCTATTCAATATCATCAATACGATGGCGTCGCTCGTGCGCACGGATCCCAATAAAGCCCGCGTAATGCTCCGTGAATTCGCGGTGTTCTATCGCCAAACGCTCGAGAACAGCTCTGACCTCATTACGCTTTCGCGCGAAATAGAACAGACCGTGCGTTACCTGTCGCTCGAACAGGCGCGCTTTGGCGAGGACCGCCTTGCGGTCGAGGTGAACGTCGATGAAGATATTCGCGCCATGTCGGTTCCGGCCTTCATGGTCCAGCCTTTGGTGGAGAACTCGGTTAAACATGCCATGCCCGCTGAAGGTAAGCTGACCATCAGTATTTCAGGCGAAATGGATGGCGACGATGTGTATCTGCATGTATCGGACGATGGTATTGGCATGGACGAAAAGGCGGTTCGCACCATCATGAACCCCCAGTCCCAAACGGGCTTGGGCATCGCAGTGAAGAACGTCAACGATCGCCTGCGTGGTTACTATGGCGACGAAGCCTATATGAAGATCGAGAGCGAACTGGGCAAGGGTACTCAGGTAACGCTGTATCTCTGCGATTGCGCGCACGTGTAAGTGACTGTGGTGCGCGAATGAGCGCGCATGTATCGATGGGGTGTGTATGTAGCGCATGCAAGAGCGTGGCGCTGTTGCATGCAAGTGCCCATGATCAGCATCAGTGAGCAGCGCTCGATATGTACCTTATATCTAGGCTGTCTTCATGTGCGAAGTAGTCTATAATGAGTTCCGATTCCTAAATTTGAGACGAGGAGGCTATGTTGCTGAAGGCGATTATCGTCGACGACGAAGCACCTGCGCGTTCCGAACTACGTTTTTTGTTGGGCGAGCTAAACCAAACAGAAGTTGTAGCTGAAGCTGCAAGTGTGCGCGAGGCTATTGAAAAGCTCAAGGAATATCCTTGCGATGTGATGTTTCTCGACATCAATATGCCCGAGGCAACTGGTATTCAGTTGGCAGAGGCACTGCAGCATCTTAAGTATCCTCCTGCAGTAGTATTCGTTACGGCATACAGCGAATTCGCATTGGACGCATTTAAGGTCAATGCGATCGATTATCTGGTCAAGCCGGTTGAAACCGAGCGTTTGTCTCACGCGCTTGCTCGCGTGCGTGAACATGTGGTCCTTCATGCGAAGGCGCAGAAGGCCGAGCGCATTCCAGTCGAAAAGGGCGGCAAGAAGATCCTCATCAATATTGATGATATCCGTTTTGTCATGGCGCGCGACGATTATGCGTATTTGCAGACCGGTGCCGATCGCTTCTTCTCTACCGTAAGCTTGGCTCAGTTGGAAAAGACCCTGGACGGACACGGCTTCTTCCGCGTTCATCGTGGGTATCTGGTCAATCTTGCACTGGTCAAGGAAGTTGAGCCGCAGTCGGGTGGCACGTTGTTGCTTACGCTCGATGGGGTAGATGAAAAGATTCCGGTATCGCGCCGCCGTGTTTCTTCGCTTAAGAAAGCGTTGGGTCTGTAGGCGCAAGCGCTCGTGAACGGGCATAACATAATGTTCTGGCGGCAGCGAAGCAATTCGCTGCCGTTGTTGTATGGAGGGTATGTATATGGGATGTGTAGCAGGATCATTCAGATCTGGCTCTATTGCTCGTCGCTTCGGTAAGGTGGCGCCGGATGGGCAGGCAGCATGCGGTGCGCGATCGGAGCACGGCAAGCACTTGCTTAACATCACGCCGCAGGTGCGTGATGTGGTGCTGTTCGACTTGGATGGAACGGTGCTCGATACGCATGATGCGATTTTGGATAGCATGCGCTACGCCACGCAGCAGGTCCTAGGTACGATCATCCCCGATGAAGTGCTGGTCGCCGAAGTGGGACAGCCGCTCGTTACTCAGATGCGCACGTTGGCTCCCGACGAAGAAACCGCCCAGGAGCTTTTGGTGACGTATCGTTCGTCTAACGAGCGGGGGCTCGACCAAAAGACGGCGCCCTTTGCCGGCATCGAAGAGCTCATCTGCACATTGAAAAACGAAGGCTTTACGGTGGCCGTCGTCACGTCAAAACGCGAAGCATTGGCGTCGAACAGTCTGAGGGCTTTCGGCTTGTATGATTTGTTCGCGCTGGTCAACGGCATGGAAAGCAGCAAGGGACACAAGCCCGACCCCGATCCGCTCATTCAAGCCGCTGTCGATTTGGAAGTGCCGCTCGAACGGTGCCTCTATATTGGCGATAGCCCCTACGATATTCAGGCGGCTCATGCGGCGCATGTTCCCTGCGTGGGTGTAACGTGGGGTGGGTTCTTCAGCAGAGAGGTCCTGCAGGCAGAGGCTCCGCAGATGATCGTCGACACGATGACGGAGCTCCATGATGCGATCATCGCTTTGTCTCAGGGGGCTTCTGCGTAGTGGCCTTAAGCCGACGGTGCGGTGGTATGCCGAGTGATACAATGACCCTCATGTAATTCCCGTTGGTAAGGACGGTCATAAGCATGACGAACGAAACACCATTGGTCGGTATCATTATGGGCTCGGAATCCGATATGCCCGTTATGGAAGCGTGCATGAAGCAGCTCGAAGAACTTGGGATCCCCTATGAAGTGAAGGTGGCAAGCGCTCATCGCAAGCCCGCCCTCGTTCACGAATGGGCTTCCTCTGCGGTCGATCGCGGTATTCGCGTTATCGTTGCCGCTGCTGGTAAAGCGGCTCATTTGGGTGGTGTCGTTGCGGCATATACGCCCCTGCCGGTCATTGCGGTTCCTATGAAGACGAGCGATCTGGGTGGTCTTGATTCGCTGCTTTCCATGGTCCAGATGCCCAGTGGCGTGCCAGTTGCAACGGTGGCTATCAATGGTGCTAAGAACGCAGCTATCCTAGCAGTTCAGATGTTGGGCACGGGTGATGATGAAGCGCGTGCGAAGATCGAAAAGCTGAAAGCTGATATGGCTAACGCATAAAGACGCCGACGAACCGCTAAAGAGCTAATGAAGAGCCCCGTCGAATGGCCTCTTGAGGGTGCGAAGGCGGGCGTCAGGCGGTCGTTGAACTGAAATCGGTGAAGACGAGCAAGGCAGGGTAGAGGTTACGCGAAATGGCAAAAGAGTTCCTAACGGGCAACCAGGCGTTCGCGCATGCGGCGCTTGAGGCAGGCGTACGCGTGTGTGCGGGGTATCCGGGCACGCCTTCGTCAGAGGTCATCGAGACCGTTGCCGCCGAGCATGCTGCAGGCCGCGCCAAGGGCGTTCATGTCGAATGGTCGACGAACGAAAAGGCCGCGCTTGAATTGCTAGCGGGTGCGGCGTATTCGGGCGCGCGAACCTTGTATACCTGCAAACAAGTGGGCATGAATGTTGCGAGCGATGCCCTGATGTCGCTTACGTATGTGGGGGTGAAGGGCGGCACCGTGCTGTACGTTGCCGATGACCCGGGCCCCATTTCTTCTCAGACCGAACAGGACACGCGCCGTTTTGCGGCGTTCGCCAAGGTGCCGGTATTCGATCCGGCGACCCCCGAACAGGGTTGTGCCATGATGGCGGCTGCCTACGAACTTTCGGAGCGCTATCATACGCCGGTCATCATGCGTCCGACGACGCGCGTGTGCCATGCGTCTACGTTCTTCGACGTGCAGGAGGAAACCACTGCATTGGAGCCCGAAGGATTCACGAAGGATGCGCGCTGGGTCATTTTTCCGAAGCGTTCGTTCGAAGCGCACGGCGAAATCAACGCGCGCCTTCCGCTGATCGCCGACGATTTTTCCGAAGGATCCCTCGCCTCATTCAATCCCATCACTGAATCGGGATCCGATCCAAAACAAGGCATCGTCACGGGAGGCATCTCGTACGCCTATGCGCGCGAAGCGCTCCGTATGCTGGAAGAAGAGGCGGCGCAGGGGATTCTTGTTGATGCAAGTGGTGCGGTGATACGCGAACTGCCCGCGTATCGTATCGTGCAGGTAGGCACGCCCTATCCGTTCCCTGAAAAGCGCATGGCGGAATTTTCCGCGGGCCTTTCCGACGTGATCGTGTTCGAAGAGCTCGACCACGTACTCGAAGACGAAATGCTGAAACTGGCGGGCAGGATCCATACTTTCTATGAAGTGAAGGGCAAGCTCACCGGTCATACGACCGATCGCGGAGAAAATACCGTGGATGCCATTGCCGAACAGCTGCGGGCTTTCTTCGGCGTTGCGAAGGTGCCGTGCACCAGTACCCCGGTCGAAGTATCAGGAGATCTGCTTGCTGCTGATTCGATTAACACGGATCAGACCGCGCCCGTTGCGGCTGCTATTGATGCGATCGAACCCCCGGCACGCCCGCCGCTGCTCTGTCCAGGATGCCCCCATCGAGGAGCGTTCTATGCGGTCAAGGCGGCGCTTCGTCGTCCCAGTGATGGTATTTTCTGTGGCGATATCGGCTGCTATACGTTGGGTAATGCAAAACCGCTCAATGCAGTGGATACCTGCTTGTGCATGGGTGCAGGAATAACCATCGCTCAAGGGTTCAGCGTGGTCGAACCAGGTAAGAAAGCCTTGGCGTTCGTGGGGGATTCCACGTTCTTCGCCAGCGGCATGACGGGCGTGGCGAATGCGGTATATAACCAGCATGATGTGACTATTTGCGTATTGGACAACGCCACTACGGCGATGACTGGCTCACAGCCGCATCCGGGTACGGGTGTGACGCTCATGGGCCAAAAGAGCAACCCTATTTCAATAGACGCTGTATTGCGCGCATTGGGTGTGACGGTCATCACGTATGCCGACCCCCTTCGCCTGGATGAAGCGATCGAAGCGGCGAAGACGGCCATCGATTTCGATGGACCATCGGCGGTCATTTTCAAGTCCCCTTGTATAAAGCTCATCAAGCCGGCCGAACCCGCATACGTTGACGAACAAGCATGTACGAGCTGTGGTCGATGCGTATTGAAGTTGGGTTGTCCCGCTTTGTCATGGAACGCGGATAACCGTCGTCCTATTGTCGACGTGTCGTTGTGCAATGGGTGCGGGCTGTGCACTGATGTTTGCAATGACGGCGCACTCGTGTGTCCGTCACGAACGGGCAATACTGAATCAACGCAAGGAGGTGCACGATGATCAATATCTCTCTTGCAGGTATTGGTGGTCAGGGCAGCGTTCTGGCGGCTCGGATCCTTGCGGAAACGGCTCGCTCAAAAGGGTGGCAGGTACGTACTGCCGAAACGACCGGAATGGCGCAGCGTGGTGGCAATGTGATGAGTCACGTGCGCATGGGCGATGCCGGGGAAGAAGTGTTCTCTCCCTTGCCTGGTCAGAAGAGCGATGATGTCGTTATTGCGCTTGAGCCAGGAGAAGGCCTGCGCGCGTTGCCGTTGCTTAAGCCTAAGGGGCTTATGGTCACCGCATCGTCGGGTGTTGCTCCTATCGTGGCTGATTTCAAGGCGCAGCCCTACGATCCTGACCGTATGGTGAAAGCGCTGCAGGCAAGTGGTGCGCATGTCGTTGTGGTCGATGATGCGGCGCTTTGTGAATCGATCGGCTCGCGCAAGGCGCTCAATATCATCATGCTCGCCGTTGCGCTCCAGGCGGCCAACACGTTCGAAGAAATAGCCGTTAATGGTTTTTCGGGACAGATCACCCTTGAAGAAATGCGTAGTGCTATTGCGACATGCGTGAAGCCGCAGTTCCAAGAAATGAATAACGCTGCCGTGTCCTTTGTGGAAGAACATATACGGGAATATGTGGAAGTTCGTTAGTTCGCCTAGGACATGCGCTTCGGTTCGTTTTGATCTTTGCTCTCGAACCATGCTTGATTGAACTAATTTTTTGCTATTGGGTAGGTGTGAATGCGCTTACGCTATAGTGAGAAGGCTCAGGTAATCGCGCGATAGGAAGTAGGATATGGGGCATAAGAACGAAGCGGCGGGTACAGAAAAAAGACCGTGCCGCTAATGGATCCAAGAACAAGTGGCGTACTGCACTCAAGGTATCCTCTGTTCTTCTTCTGATATTGTGCTTTGTTGAGCTCGTCCTGTGCGCCTTGTCTGCCATGGGATTGTATGCGATGTTCAGCGACGAGGTCCTTGCAGGTCTCCTTAGTGAAGACGGGGTTGACGAAGGCTCTCTTGTTCTGGTGCTTTCGGTATCGCTTGCGATCATGGTAGCCGAATCCGTCCTTCAAGCGATCGCTTTTGCTTTCGGAATGCGTGCCCTCAAGGGCAAGTCACGCGCGGAAAGCTGCCAGGTCATAGGTATTCTCCTGGTGGGTGCGGCGGTCGTTTCGGCAATGGCAACGGGAATCACGAGCGGATTCAATTCTGCTACGGCCCTTTCCCTCGTTATTTCCCTTATCCTTCCCTTGGTGTATTACGTATCAGCTCATCGCATTGCGAAAGATACGTTCTGGAAGGGGATAAAGAAGGCGGCCCCCGAACAGGGCAGCGCCTTTCCCGAGAGCGGCGAACGTGTTCCTGAAGAGGCTCTTGCGGCTGTATGTCGCTCTTTTGTGCTTGACGGGAGGGTGCGAACTGCAGACTTTGAATCGAATAGCAATTCGCTTCCGACTATCAGGCTCGTAGGGTCGAGCGATGTCTCTGATCTGGGAAGTGTCCGCTTGAGGTCGTTAGCACTGAATCAGGGCTCCATTCGTCATTGTCATGCTGAATTAGATGAGGGACGTATTGTGGGAACGATCGCCCTTCCGAAAGAAACATTCGAGCAGTGGTCCGCCAAGGCTAATGGATCGCGCATTGAGGCGCTGTTCGTCCTGAAGGAAGACAGCCTGACGTTCGCTACGGACGACCCGTTCTTCCTTTTGTTATTCGATGCTTATGTAAGCAGTCAGTCTTTCGAAAAAGCGACAACGGCGGCGGTGTTCGCTGAGTTCTTAGAGTTCGCTGTCAAAGACGATATGCGCTACCTTGTGGACCTGCAGGAGCGCCTAGATCGTCTTGAGGAGAACATGTCTGAAGATGTGAACGAGATCCCCAAGGATTTCGATGACTACGTGGTGGGTGTGCGAAAGACGCTTCGTTCGCTTCTGCGTTTCTATAAGCAGCATGCTGATATGTGCCGCGTGATCTCTACGATTCGCGGCTTTGAAATGAAAGAGATGGATCGCTCGATGTTCAGTGTTGTAGCCGATAGAAGCGAGCGACTTTGCGTTGATGCTCAGGACCTCTTCGATTATGCGCTGCAGATCAAGAACCTCTATCAATCAAAGATAGATGTGCGTCAGGGCAAGGTCATGCAGATCCTTACCATTGTTACTTCCATTTTCATGCCGCTTACTCTGGTGACGGGCTGGTATGGAATGAACTTCGAGAACATGCCCGAACTTCATTGGCGTTTTTCGTACTTTGGCATTATTGCCATCGTAGTTGCTATCGTTACTGCGGAAGTGGTTATCTTCAAACGTAAGAAATGGTTCTAGATCACTTGAGTGCGAAGGAGCCTTGTTCTGGCTCATCGCCGTTAGCTCTTAGGCTTCATCTGGTATTTTGGAATGAGATCGCTTAGTTACTCGAAAGGTGCTGATTCATGAGCAAAGCGCAAAAGTATTTGAAGGTCCTCTCTATTCTTGTAATAGTAGTGGCCTCGCTCCAGGTCCTTGTGGGAGCGTTCATCGTTGCACTGCCTTTTATTGCAGAAGTGGAAATGACCATGGAGCTTGATGGGGTGCTCGTTGATGCGCGCAGTTTCGTGGTGATTGCGGGGTCCATGCTTATCCTGCTTTCCATTATTCAATATGTGATCGCAGCGCTTGGTTTGCGTGGGGCGAAAGACCCTAACAAGATCGGTCCCGTGCTGGTTCTGTCTATTATTGGCTTGCTTTTCGCGTGTTTGAGTATGATCAACCAAGCGTTCGTTGGCTCTGTTGATTCGTCGGCGCTTGTTCCTAATATCGTAAATATTGTCGTTATCGGCAGTGTTCTGCTCGCTGCTCTCTTCATTAGGAAGAACCAGGGGAGTTTGGTTGCTGAGGGACCTAAGGATTTCAGCAACCCCAAGAAACTCGGATTCATGCGTTTCCTTGAGGTGTATTACGCGCTCCATATCGTCTTTGCGGTTGTTTCCCTTGTCCTTCTTCATAAAGAGGATTGGGATCTTGATTTCGATATGTGGCTGAACCTTATGGCGGTAGTGTTCGAAGGTATTGCTTTGTGGCTCATTTGGCGTCAGAAGCAATACGGTCGTCAGATCATCATCGGCATGTCTGCCGTGAATATCGTTGTCGGATCGGTACATAATGCCATTACGGGGGTGTTCGATCCCCTTACGCAGGTGTTCTTGTGCTCGTTCGATATTGTTATCATCCTGTATTTCGCAACGTCTCGTCGTGCCAAGGCGCTTATGGTCCAACCGTTTTCCGTTGAGTCCGCCCAGGCGGAACTTGAAGAGGAAGAGGGTTTCTTCCGTCTGAAGACGTTCGCGTTCTGGCGCAACCTTGCTATCTATTTCTGCGTGTTCTCCGTCGTGGGACACTGGATGGAGGCAGCGTACTGCACGCTTATCAAGTACGGCTTGATTCCCGGTACGTACGATCCTAATTCTCAGATTTGGAGCGATTGGCTGTATCCGTTCATGGTGTACGGTTTTGGTTTCGTTGCCTGCGTTCTGCTGCTGTTCCCTTTGAAGAACTGGCTGCAGGAAAAATTCAAAGGCAACGCGGCTCCTCTGGCGCTTTCGTTCATTGCGAACGCATTGGTTTGTACCGCTATCGAACTGACCATGGGCTTGATGCTCAATACGCCTGCTGGCCCTGATGGCAAGCTTCCCTTGTGGGACTACTCTGACATTCCGCTCAATTTCATGGGTCAGGTGTGCATGCAGAACGCTCTTGCGTTCGGCATGGTCGCAACGCTCATGGTATGGGTCGTATATCCCGGTTTGGAGAAGTTGATCGGGCGCTTACCGCGCGATGTCATGAACATCGTTTTCGTGGGTGTTCTGGTCGGCTTTGCGGTGCTGTATTTCCTGTATTACATTAATGTCCAGCTGCCTGATTTCGGCCCCGTGTCGGTTGACTATGATCCGTCAAACTCGAGTACTGATGTTGGCTGAGAACAGAGACGATGAAGGACAATTCGAAAAAGAACCGTTCTACTGAGAGCAGTCGTTCGCGCGTTGAAATATCGCACGATGCGGTGGGTCGCGTTGATGGTGTAACGCTGCGCAGCTGGGAGCTTTGGCGTAACCTTGCAGTGTGCTTTTGCGTGTTCTCCGTTGTGGGGCACTGGATGGAGATCCCTTACTGCCTGTTCAACGATCATGTATTCGGTATCGTTGATCCGGAAACGCTCGTATATGACGATCCGATGTATCCGTTTTTGGTGTATGGCATTGGTGCGTGCCTGTGCACGTTGGTTTTCGTGCCTTTGAAAGAATGGCTTGTCCGGCGGTGCGCAACACTCCTTAATGCTTTGACCATCTTCTTCATGGCATCCGTGCTCATGTGCATGGTGATGGAGCTGGGCATGGGTCTGCTGCTCAATCAGCCAGACGCATCCGGCGTGTATCCGCTTTGGGATAATTCTGAGCTTCCGTTCAATATCTTGGATCAGGCGTGGTTGGTCAACGATATTCTCCTTGGCGTGGTTGCTTCGGTGTATTCATGGATCGTATGGCCTTTGCTCTCGTTCCTTTTCAGGAAGATTCCTCCTCTTGCGATGAATGTGGGCTCCGTTCTCCTGGTGATTGCTTTTGTAATATTGTGTGTCGTGAAGTTCTCTGTGTAGCATTGCGGTGGGCCAGGGGCTGGTTTAATCGCGTCTGTTCGGGGTGAGCGTACAGGGTCGGTGCACGCTTAAGGCGAGTGGTTTCTCGTTTGAGTACGTTTGCGGATGCTTTAGAGTGGTAAAGTGTAGGTTGCTGTTCGTAAACAGCATACTTGGCTTTTTAAACGGGGAGATACATCGTGGAAATGAAGCTTGAGCAGCTTGAGCAAATTAAAACGCAATTCGAGACTTTGAAAGATCGCTCGCCTTTCTATGCGAAGAAATTCGAAGGCATAGATCTGTCTGACGTGCGAACGCAGGAAGACTTCGAGAAGCTTCCGTTTTCTGAAAAGGCGGATCTGCGCGAAGTGTATCCCTTGGGGCTTGCTGCGGTGCCGGAAGAGAAGATCGTCCGCGTACATTCTTCTTCGGGCACGACAGGTGTTCCCGTTGTCATTCCCTATACCCAGAAGGACGTGACCGACTGGGCCATTCAGTTCGCACGTTGTTATGAGGTCGCGGGCATTACCAACCGCGATCGCATTCATATCACTCCTGGATACGGTTTATGGACGGCGGGTATTGGTTTTCAGCTGGGCGCAGAGCGTCTGGGGGCCATGGCGGTTCCGCTGGGTCCAGGCAATACCGAAAAGCAGCTGCGCATGATGGAAGACCTGCAATCCACCGTACTGTGTGCGACCAGTTCGTATGCGTTGCTCCTTGCTGAAGAGATCGCTGAGCGCGGCATTCGCGACAAGCTCGCTCTAAAGAAGGGCGTCATCGGTTCTGAGCGTTGGGGCGAGAAGATGCGCCATCGCATTGAGACCGAACTGGGGATCGAGATCTTCGATATCTATGGTCTGACGGAGATCTACGGTCCGGGCATCGGCATTTCGTGCCACGAACACAATGGCATGCATATCTGGAGCGATTATGTCTATGTTGAAGTAGTCGATCCCAAAACGGGCGCTCCTGTGCCCGATGGAGAGATCGGTGAACTGGTACTTACGACGCTGTGCAAAGAAGGCGCGCCGCTGATCCGCTATCGCACACACGATCTGACGCGTATTATTCCCGGTGATTGTGCTTGCGGTTTGAAGCATCCGCGCATCGATACGCTGGTGGGCCGCACGGACGATATGTTCAAGGTCAAGGGCGTTAACATGTTCCCCGCTCAGGTAGAGGAAGTCATTGCCGCTACGTCGGGTACATCGTCTGAATACCAGGTGATGATCGAACACATCATGGGTCGCGACGTGCTAACAGTGCTGTTCGAGACCGCTCTTACGGGCGAAGATCGTGAACGCTGCGAGGCGGAACTGGAGCTCATTTTCAAAGCGAAGATCGGCTGCACTCCTGACGCGAAGGGTGTTCCGCTGGGCGAATTGCCTCGTTCTGAAAAGAAAACGCAGCGAATCTTCGACAGCCGCTACTAAATACAGGAGACGCGTTTTTTAGGACGGTGTATCCCTAGGCGTGCGAATGAAAAAGCCAGGTGCCGTTAGGAAAATTTTACGTTCACCTATCGCTATAGTGTGGTAAAGTGAGCGACATGATTTTGGAGAACGGACATATTAGCGTAGTAGATCAGGCTTCTGGTGCTTGCGACTTTACTGTGTCCATCGTTTCTCTTTCGGCATGCGTGATGAATGCTCTGTCAGGCTTGTCGGTGGCACAGGCTATGCGTTCTAAATCGCGCGCATGTGCACCACACTCGCTTTATTATTCCTATCGATATTAAAAGCACACGGGTTTCGCTCGGTGCTTTTTTATTTGTGTCTAAGCGCGAAGGTCGTGTGCGCCTCCATCTTGTGTAATCTTCATTCTCTTAACTAAAAGGAGACGTATCGTATGGTCGCAAAAATTTGCATCATCGTTATTTTTATCGGCGTGGTCGTTGGAGTAGGCATTTATGCTCGTCAACATACCAAGAGCGTTGACGGATTCGTCCTTGGTGGGCGAAGCGTCGGTCCATGGCTTTCGGCATTCGCATTCGGAACGAGCTACTTTTCGGCGGTCATCTTCATCGGCTACGCCGGTCAGTTCGGTTGGAAGTACGGTTTGGCGGCGTTCTGGATCGGCATCGGAAACGCTCTCATTGGTTCGCTGCTCGCGTGGTGGGTGCTCGGTCCGCGCACGCGAGAGATCACTCAGCGTTTGAAGGCCACCACGATGCCGGAGTTCTTCGGCAAGCGCTACCACTCGAAGGCTCTGCGCATTGCGTCGGCGGCGATCATCTTCATCTTCCTTATTCCCTATACGGCGAGTGTGTATAACGGCTTGTCGCGATTGTTCGGCATGGCGTTCGGTTTGCCGTATGAGGCATGCATTATAGGCATGGCTATCGTCACGTGCGTGTATGTGGTTCTCGGTGGCTACATGGCAACGGTGCTGAATGACTTCATTCAGGGCATTATCATGCTTATCGGTATCGTGGCAGTTATCGCGGTGGTCCTTTCCGGCCAGGGCGGGTTCTCCGAAGCGATCATTTCCCTTTCGCAGATTCCCGCAGAAGGAACTTCGCTCGAAGGTGCGTTCGTGTCAATGTTCGGTCCGGACCTGTTCAATTTGCTTGGTGTCGTGGTGCTTACATCATTGGGTACGTGGGGCTTGCCGCAGATGGTTTCGAAGTTCTACGCTATCAAGTCGGGTCCCGCTATTAAGCAGGGCGCCATCATTTCGACGGTGTTCGCTATCGTAGTGGCGGGAGGCAGCTACTTCCTGGGTGGTTTCAGCCGTCTGTTCGGCGATCAGATAGCCTATGCTCCTAATGGCACGCCTATTTACGACTCTATTATTCCCACTATGCTCAGTGGGCTGCCCGATATTCTGCTGGGTATCGTAGTGGTGCTAGTGCTTTCGGCGTCCATGTCAACATTGTCGTCGCTTGTTTTGACGTCATCTTCATCGCTGACGCTCGACCTTATCAAGGACAACGTAGTTAAATCGATGAGCGAAAAATCGCAGGTGCGCTGGATGCGCGGACTCATCGTGGTGTTCGTTCTCATTTCGGCGGTCATCGCTCTTATTCAGTACACGTCGACCATTACGTTCATTGCTCAGCTGATGAGTATTTCGTGGGGTGCTTTGGCGGGAGCGTTTCTTGGTCCGCTGTTGTGGGGCTTGTACAGCGGCAAGATCTCCAAGGCGGCTGTATGGGTGAGCTTTATCGTTGGCGTGGGTCTGACGGTTTCCAACTTGTTCATCGGCTTTATCGCGTCGCCTATCAATTGCGGTGCGCTTGCTATGCTGCTTTCTTTGGTGATCGTGCCGTTAGTGAGCTTGGTAACGCCTTCGGTGCCCTTCGAGGTCAAGCCTCCTTCGCGTGAAGGCGCGATCGACCGCGAGATCGAACGCGACCTGCGAGCCGAAGTTGAGGAAGCACGCGGGGTGGCGCAGGGTTAGCGTTTCCGCTGGCTTCACGGTTGGAAAGGTCTGTGCGGGATCGTTCGTTCGACCTTGTATGAATGCAGGTAGGATCAAAGGCGGCGGGACCATCGGGTTCTGCCGCCTTTTGCTATGTGCGTTCTGTACCGCGGTAAATGAACACCAGCAAATAATGTGTATGTTTTAACGTTAAATAACCGATCATTTTCGTGTACGTTGCTTGGGAACAGAGCCGCAGTGTATAGAATAAAAACGATTATCTGCTTTTTGCAGCCGAACAACGCACTATGCAAAGACGAGTGCTTTTGCGAAACGAACCATAGGAGCTGCGCGTGCTTAGTCGCTTTAGCGTTAAACGCCCTTATATCATCATAGTCGCTGTTATTATCACGCTCATTTTAGGTGGCGTGTCGGTTTCGAAGATGAAGACCGATCTTCTTCCTGAAATGGACTTGCCTTATCTGGCGGTCATTACCACCGACCCTGGTGCCAGCGCCGAAAAGGTCGAAGCTGAAGTTACTGATGTGCTGGAGGGTTCTCTCTCGACCGTTAGCGGGGTTGCTTCGGTTCAGTCGCAAAGCTCCGATAATTTCTCCATGGTGTTCCTCGAATTTGAGGACGGGACCGACATGGATTCCGCCATGGTCAAGGTATCGTCGGCGGTGAATGAAGTGTCGTCGCAGTTGCCGGAAACGGCGGGCGATCCGAACTATATGGAAATCAGCATGGACATGATGGCGACGCTCTACGTTGCCGCATCTTATGATGGCCACGACATTTACGACACTACTGAACTGCTCAATGATTCAGTGGTTCCCGCTATCGAGCGCGTTAGCGGCGTGGCTGATGTTTCCATGACGGGCGGGGTCGAGCAGTCGGTCGAGGTCCGCTTGTCCGATAGCAAGATCGAAGACATCAACAATAAATTGCTCAGCAGCGTCAATTCTGAGTTGTATGATGCGAAGAAATCCATCGACGAAGGTGAGGCTCAGCTGGCGAAGGCCGAAAGCGAGCTGGCTACCCAGAAGAGCGCGCTTGAGTCGACGCAGCAGGAAACTAGCGATCAGTTGGGTCAGGCGACATCAGCGCTTACATTAGCGGTTTCGGGCAAGACAAGCGAAATCGCCGCCCTGCAGGCGCAGATCGCGGCCCTGCAGGCGCAAGACCCCAGTGGATCGAACCCTACAACACAGCAGAAGATCGCGGCCCTGACTGCTCAAGCCAATACTGCGACGGGCGAACTGACGGCCTATCAGCAGCAACTTGCTCAGGCGCAGAGCGGCTCCATCACGGCGGCCAGCCAATTCGGCAGTGCATCGGCGCAGCTCGTCAGTGCTCAGAGCGCCATCGAATCAAATAAGTCGCAGCTCGCCGATGCCCGTAGTCAGTATGAATCATCGCGCGATCAGGCATTGTCGCAGGCGAACATTGATGCGCTGGTCAATAAGGAAACGCTCTCTCAGCTCATTGCGGCACAGAACTTTTCTATGCCGGCGGGGTATTTGGATAGCGATTCCGATTCGCAATGGCTGGTTCGTGTAGGCGAAGAGCTTACTTCGGTCGATGACCTGAGCGGCCTGCTGCTTACCGAGATCGATGGCGTGGGCGAGATCCGCCTTTCCGATGTGGCTGATATTACGGTGGTCGATAATGTGGGCGACGCGTATACGCGTATCAATAACGCCGACGGAGTCGTGCTGTCCATTTTCAAGAACTCCACCGCATCGACCAGCGAAGTGTCCAAGGCGGTCACTGCTGAATTGAAGGACCTCGAAGAAGATGAGTCCGGTCTTCATCTGACCGTGGTGAGCGACCAGGGCTCGTATATCGATATCTACATCAATACCATCTTCCAGTCGCTCATTTTGGGTGCGCTGCTGGCGGTTATCGTACTCATCATCTTCCTGCGTGATTGGCGCCCAACGCTGATCGTGGCGTTTTCCATTCCGTTCTCTATTTTGTGTGCGCTGTTGATGATGTACTTCTCGGGCATCCAGCTCAACATCATGTCGCTTGGCGGTATTTCCCTTGCCATCGGCATGCTGGTGGACAACTCCATCATCGTGCTTGAGAACATCTATCGTTTGCGGGCGCGCGGTATTCCGGCTCCGCGAGCGGCTGTCCAGGGTGCCAAGCAGATCACGGGTGCGGTCATTGCTTCGACCCTCACCACCATCTGCGTGTTCCTGCCCATCGTATTCACGACGGGCATGGTCAATCAGCTGATGCTTCCGTTCGCGCTGACGATCGCGTACGTTCTGACGGCTTCGCTTGTCGTGGCGCTGACATTGGTGCCCAGCGTGTCATCGTTCTTATTCAAGAACAACATGCCCAAACGCATCAAATGGTTCGAGCGCCTGCAAACGGCATACGCGCGTTCACTTGGGTTCTTCCTGCGTCATAAGGTAATTCCGCTTCTCACGGCAACAGTGCTCTTTATCGTTGCGGTTGTGGGCGTGGTGAACATGGGCATTACCATGATCCCAAGTATGACGGCGAAGACCATCAGTGTGATGGCCACTTTGCCTGAAGGAGTGGATAAGGACAGTGCTTATCAAACGGCTGATCAGATCATGGATGCGGCACTTTCGATCGATGGCGTCGAATCAGTCAGCGGCATGGACGGTTCTGCTACGGCATCGATGGTGTCGAGCGCGGCATCAAGTGCTTCAGATAGCAATGTGATGCATGAATCATTCGCGTTCTATATCCAGACCTCCGATGCGGTTACTACTGAGGGTCAAGTGTTCGCTATCGTCGATCAGCTTGAGGAAAAGACAGCGGGACTTGATTGTGAATTGATAAGCGATGCAAGTTCCTCCGATGCCGTGAGCTCAATGATGGGCAGCGGCTTATCGCTTACCGTGAAGGGTCCCGAACAGGATGAATTGGTGCGCCTGAGCGAAGATATCATGGGCATCGTCGATGGTGTTGAGGGATATATCGAAATTGAGAACGGAATGGAAGATGCCAGCACCGAACTCAACCTGGTGATCAATCGCGATGAATTGACCAAGGCGAGCTATACCGTTGCGCAGCTCTACAGCGATCTGTCGGCAAAGCTTTCCACTGAAGTTGAGGCAACGCAGGTAACCATCGATGGGCGCGCGATGGATGTCGCCATCATCGACGAGACGGATCCCGTTACGGTGGATAATCTGCTTGATACTGAAATAGATATCACTGATCAGCAGACGGGCGAAACGGAGACCTATTCGCTAAGTGATTTCGCAACGGTCGAGGAAAGCAAGGCCGCCCAGACCATCACGCACATTGATTCGACGCGCGCCATGACGGTAACGGCGGAAGTGGAAGAGGGCTACAACAATGCTCTGCTCGCGCGTGATTTACAGACGCAGCTCGACGCGTACGAGCTTCCCGAGGGCTATTCCATCGAGACTTCGGGTGAGCTTGAGAACATCGATACTATGCTCAGCGAAATGTTGCTCTTGCTGGTATTAGGATTCGTGCTCATCTATCTGGTCATGATGGCTCAGTTCCAAGGGCTGTTGTCGCCTTTCATCATTATTCTCACTGTGCCGCTTGCCTTCACGGGCGGTCTCTTCGGATTGATATGCGTAGGTGAGCAGCTGAGCATGCTGTCAATGATGGGCTTTGCGGTGCTTATGGGCACGGTAGTTAATAACGGCATCGTGTTCGTGGATTATGTCAATCAGCTGCGTCGTGGCGGCCTTGATAAACGCAATGCGCTGATCGCGGCCGGCCGAACTCGTATGCGCCCCATCATGATGACCGCCCTCACGACCATTTTGGCGATGTTGCCGCTCATCTTCAGCGATGCGATCGGTTCGTCGATGGAACGCGGTATGGCCGCGGTAGTGGTGGGCGGCTTGTTGTACGCTACCTTCATGACTCTGTATGTGGTGCCAGTCATGTACGACATTCTGTATCGCCGTGTGCCGTATGAAGTTGACCTGGGCGACGAGAGCATTGATGAGGATCCGGGTGATGCTCAGGCATACTTGGAGGCATTGCAGGGTTTTCAGGCGGCGGCTGATGCGCGTCGTCATGCAATGGCGAGCGCAGGTTCTGGGGCAAGAGAAGGTACTGGTGTTCCGAGTCAGGCGACGAGTCCGATTGTTCCTCTCAGCGATGAGGGGCCTCGCGGTAAGGGTAAGAAGTTTCGAGGAAGATTCCGCAAGTGATAAGTGAACGAATTCGCATATTTGTTAAGTCTGCCGTGCTTATGTTCACAGGCCTGTTGTGCGTGAGCATGCTTTCGGGTTGCATAGCTCAGCCAGAGCCAGAACCGACTGAAGAAGTTCAGTTCGAAGTGCGCGATGCTGAAGTCCAGGAGCCTCAGCCGCCAAGTTCAGATGAACTTCGTGCGAAACTTGATCTGACCGAGGATTACCGAGCTAGTTTCGATCATGGTCCGAAGGGTTCCGAATACCAGAAGTACATCGTGCTGCACGATACTGAAGGCGAAGGCAGTGCTTCCGGTGTTGTTGATTACTGGGATAGTAATGGCGCGGGTGTGGCGGCTCATTTTGTTATCGATAAAGATGGCGGCATCACGCAGTGCGTCCCGCTTGATTTGATCGCCCACCATGCGGGGTATGGCGATACGGGCCATAACGAATCGTATGGGGTAGTGGATGAATCTCGAGACGATAAGGTGGGTACGACCGGGCCACTCACTTACGCGAAAGATTACGGAATGAATTCTTATTCGGTGGGTATCGAAATGGTCCACGTTGGTGGTTCGGGTGATTATCCGACCGCGCAGCTCGAATCGCTTGATGCGCTCATTGCCTACATTGATGCGTATTATGGCTTTGAAAGCGAGATCATCGACCACAAGGCTTGGCGCACCGGCAATTCCGATACGTCAAAAGAATTCGCATCGTATTTAGCGAATTACCAGGATCACCGTAGCTATAAGCAGGCCTGATCAGAGGGCCTGTAGGAGAGCTCAGCTGGATCTTCGGCATCCTGAGCCACTAGGTTCTTGCGAGCGCAGCGGATGACCATGATCGAACAGATCAGTGCCGCGATGGAGCAGATGCCCAGAATCGCGAAGATCTGCGGAAAAGCTGCGGTGCCTTGAGTGTCGATCATGACGCCGAACCACGTATGGATAAAGGTGTCGGGCAAACGGCCAATGATGGATGCAAGACCAGTTGCAGTACCGAACACGTATACGGGAACGTGTGTTTCGGCAAGCTGACCAGAGCCAATGCCATAGAGGCCATTCGCGATGAACGAAAAGATGCAAAGTACCACAATGCCCGCTATCAACATGCTGGGATCATGCGGCAAGAATATCAGGCCGAGCAAGCACACCACAATCAGAATTGCGCCAACGATGATGACCTTCGAGGGTGATTTCGTCTTGCCGGCGATCCACCCGAACAAGGGGGCGGAAATCATGGTCATACCCATGGTACGGATGGTCGATATTACGGTTGCAAGAAGCACGGGTGCTGCCAAGCACATGGTCATGTACGGCGTGGTGAAGGTGGAGCCCTGAAAGACGAAGTACACAAAGAACATTGCGAGCGATGCCCACCAAACGCCAGGGTTCTTCAGGGCGGTGCCGATACCCTTGAAACTAAAGGTTTCGCTCATACCGTCGCCTAATTCTCCCTTGAAGCGGGGAATGATAAGGAACGCAATGACAGTCAAAGCAAGCTGAATGGCAGTGTTGACCAACAGGAGGGTCTGTATGCCAAGGGCAGCAGAGGCGAACATGGAAACAATGGGGATAGCGATGACGCCAAGAACCAAGCCGGCTGCACCGAAAATGCCATAGGAATAGCCGATCTTCTTTGAGTATTCTTCTTCGGAACATATGAGACGGACCAGCTTAAAGCGCGTGCCCCACCAGATAAGGATCGAGAAGATGGCGTAGCAGAAGAACACGGCCAACAAGACATTGTACGTGGGAAGGAAGGAATATATCAGCGTAAGCAGTGCGGTTCCCAGATAGCCGACCCACGAAAGCGTGCGAACCGATACCTTGTCGGCCACAACGCCAGAGAAGAAATAGAAGATGGTCGCGGCGACTGCATATACCGTGACGAGCGTTCCTAGCTGTTCGTTAGTGCAATCAAGCGCTTGCATGAGCGGATCGTAAAAGACCGTCTTCAGGTAAATCGGCGTGTAGATGGCCGAAGAGCCAACACTGACCAGAATGAGAAGCGCCAGACGATGACGTTTTGATAGTTCGGAATAGTGCTTTTCGGTGCTCAGAGATTCGCGCAGACCCATAGCAGTTCCTCCTCCATGGGCGAAAGTCCAGTTGAGGATAAAAGCGTCCATGCCCGCATTGATGCGTGGCGTGGAATAATATGTTCAACCGGTACGTTCATTATACCCAAAGAACCTCTGGTCCCTCATGCTGACCGATTGATAATAGCTATAGTGCGACGTCGTAAGCGTGCAGAATGAAATGAAGCCCCGTATCTGGACTGCTCTCACTCCTGTTTTCGAGGAGCGAGAGCAGTCAGTTTACGAGGGCTTTAAGTGATCGATCGTGGTGGTAGATCGAGCGAACTAGTGTTGGTTCACGATCTGGTTCAGGCGGATGTTGAAGCCTAATTCGGCATTGACCAGGTCGAACGCGGCATCGATGGCCTTGTCCATGTCGTAGTACTTGTAACCACCAAGGCGACCTGCGAACACTACGTTGCCTTCCTGCTTGGAAAGTTCGACGTACTGTTCGTAAAGCGCAGTGTTGCGCTCGTCATTGATGGGGTAGTATGGCTCGTCGCCTGGCTTCCAGTCGGCGGGGTATTCGCGTGTGATAATGGAGACGGGAATGTCGTCTCCGGCAGCATCTTTGCCGAACTCGAAATGCTTATGCTCGATAATGCGTGTCCAGGGTACTTCGTGGGATGTGTAGTTCACTACCGCATTGCCCTGCCAGTTCTCGCTCTCGACCAATTCGGACTCAAAGCGCAGCGAGCGGTATTCCAGATTGCCCAGCTTGTAGTCGTAGAACTCGTCGATAGGTCCGCAGTAGATGATGCGGTCGGCAATGCCTTCGTTCTCTGCGATGAAGGAGCGGTATTCAGTATTGAGTAGGATCTCAGTGTGGCCGAACATGCGCTCGACCATAGCGGTGTAGCCGCCCATGGGGATGCCCTGCCAACGGTCGTTGAAGTAGTTGTTGTCGTAGATGAAGCGAACGGGCAGACGCTTGATGATGGAAGCGGGGAGTTCCTTGCAATCGCGACCCCACTGCTTTTCGGTGTATTCCTTGACCAGCTTTTCAAAGATGTCGCGGCCTACGAGCGAAAGAGCCTGCTCTTCGAGGTTCTGAGGATCGGTGATGCCTTCGGTGGCTTTCTGCTCTTCGATCTTGGCTCGCGCCTCTTCTGGTGTGCAGACGCCCCACATCTTCGAGAAGGTGTTCATGTTGAAGGGGAGGTTGTACAGTTCATCGTGGAAACGAGCGACCGGCGAATTAACGTAGTTGTTGAATTCAGCGAACTGATTGACGTAGTCCCATACCGATTTGATCGAGGTGTGGAAAATATGGGCGCCATATACATGGACGTTGATGCCCTGCTCGGTCGCGGTGTGGATGTTGCCGGCAATATGGTCTCGGCGATCGATGACCAAGCAGGTCTTGCCAAGGCGGTGCGCTTCGTGGGCGAAAACGGCAGCGGTGATGCCGGCACCCACGATCAGATAATCATAATGATCGTGCTGCATGAAAGATATGCCTTTCTGTGAAGCTATAGGTAATTGTGCTCTATTGTAGCCCAAGCGCAGACACAAAGTAGCGCTCGTGTAGACGCCGAGCGCCCTAGGCGCGCAAAGCAGCATCCTAGACGCCGAGTCCCCCTAGACGCAAAACAGCGCCCCACGTAGGAGGCGCTGACGCGAAGGTTGCTTTGTGAATGCGCTAGTCCTGCTTCACCACTAGAACGTCGCAACGCAGGTTGCGGATAAGGTAGGTGGAAACACTGCCGACGAATACATAGGTGATGTTGGATAGACCACGCTCGCCACAAATGACGATGTCGGGCTCAAAAGGCTTGATCATCAAGTTGTGGATGGTTTCCTGGATGCGGCCGACTTTCACCACGACCTCAACTGAAGGAATGGCGGGATTGTTGCGTGCATCGGTAAGAATATCGCCGAGCGAATCCTCAAGACGCTTCTGGATGGTAGCGGCGAGTTCTTGATAGTCGGTGCCGGTCAGCGAATCGGGAACCGAATCGATAACGTGGCCGAGCATAAGTTCGGCGTGGTTGAGCGCAGCGATCTGGATCGCGCGCTGAGCTACTTCCTCTTGAGTACTGCCGCCATCAAGAGCCGCAAATACGCGATTGTATTGCTTCATTGATATCGCCCTTCTTTCTCCTGCGTTTCTTGGCGCAGGATAATAGTTTCAGGGCCCCAAACTGCCCTGTTCTAACCCGCTTTCATTCTAGCATCGTTTAGGGCAGATAAAAATGGAGACTCGCCATACAGATGACAAGTATTTTGGCGCGCGGGTGCCTAAATGACCTGGAAATGGGCATGGTTTGGATGCTATCTGTTCGGTTTGCCAATCGCTCAGACGCTTGGGTGGCCGCCGCGAGGGCCTCAGTTGGCTAACCGAGCGAGGTTTCCGTTCAATTGGTCGACCCGCCAATCGACTGTCCGCCCGGTCAACTGCTCGACCTATCGCTAAGTCAACCTGCTGGTTGACCGTCCGATCGTTCAGAAGGCTCGTCAATTGTTCGCTAAGCCGATCAACTGCTTTGCGATCCATTCGTTCGGGCTCCCCTTTGTCCGTCAGGTAAATCAGTCGAGCATTTCGGCAACGTTCGTCCTTGGACGAAATCGCAAAGAACGATACACTGAATAGGCTTGTATCTTCTATGTAAATACGAGTAAAAGTGAAGTGCATATATGCGTCTTGCCCTGAAGGGCTCCGACGCAGTGGGAGGGGCGCGTTAGGCGATCGAGCGCGCGGTGTTTTCGGAAGGATCTGGTCATGGCGGACAAAGTTGCTGTCCTTATTCCTTGTTACAACGAGGCGGTCACCATCGGTAAGGTGATCGACGATTTTAAACGAGTTCTTCCCGAAGCAGATATTTATGTATATGACAACAATTCCAAGGATGGTACGTCCGAAATCGCTCGCAATCACGGCGCCATCGTTAAGTTCGAGGGTCGTCAGGGTAAGGGCAATGTAGTGCGCAGCATGTTCCGTGATATCGAAGCGGATTACTACATCATGGTTGACGGCGATGACACCTATCCGGCCGATGCCGCTCCTGATCTACTGGCGCCGCTCATGGCGGATGAAGCCGACATGACAGTAGGGGACCGACTATCGAACGGTTCGTATGGCGAAGAGAACGATCGTGCGTTCCACGGGTTCGGCAACGACTTGGTCCGTTGGCTCATCAAGCACATTTACGGCTATGCGTTCGATGACGTGATGACGGGCTATCGTGCCTTTAACCGCGTATTCGTGAAAACGATGCCAGTGCTTTCGGAGGGCTTTCAGATCGAGACGGAGATCTCCATCCACGCAGTTGATAAACGTTGGCGCATCAAGGATGTGCCGATCGATTATCGCGATCGCCCCGAAGGAAGTTTCTCGAAGCTTTCCACCTTTGGCGACGGCGCTAAAGTACTTAAGGCTATTACGGCATTGTTCAAGGATTATCGTCCGTTGGCGTTCTTCGGATGGCTTGCTTTGCTGTTCGTGATCTTGGCCATTATTTTCGCGGTTCCCGTATTGCTCGAGTACATTCAGACTGGGTTGGTGCCGCGTATTCCGACCATGCTCGCTTCGATTGCGTTGGCGGGTTGCGGTGCGCTGTCGGTTGCCACGGGTCTGGTGCTCGATACGGTGGCGAACAGTAATCGTCGCCAGTGGGAGCTGGAAGTATACAAAGCAAACGGCGGATTCTACTCCAAACACGAATAAGCGCGTGTAGCTCGCTGGGCAGGCTGAGTCGGTGCGGCACGCGGTATGTGTGATATGTGCGAGGTGCGCGACGCATGAGAGGCGTACGCTCTGTTCTTGCAAGGCATTCCTGTAAGGCAGCTGCCCGTTTTTCCAAAAAACGGGGTCCCTTGGTCAAAAATCGGAAAATGCCCGCACCCCCAAGCACGGATGGCGAGCGCGCTTGGGGTCGGGTCAGCCCAAGCGCGCTCGCGCGAAACGTGTGTTCTACACCATGAACTTGTAGACCGCCTGGGTGTATGCCACGGGGTCGTCGATAGGTAGCCCCTCAGTGATGAGCGCCTGGTCGTAAAGAACGCGAGCGTAAGACGCGACCTTTTCGTTGTCCTTGTCCTCGAAGGCCTTCTTTAGGGCGGCGAACACAGGATGCTGTGCATTCAATTCAAGTACACGGTCGCTTTTTACCTGGTCTCCATCGGGGCCAGAAGCAAGGATCTTCTCCATTTCAAGCGTGATGGGGCCCTCTGCGGTGACGCAAGAGGGGGTGTCGGAGAGGCGCGCGGAAATAGCAACGCGCTTCACCTTGTTGTCGAGCGCATCCCTCATGGCAGCGAACAGATCTTCGTTCTCCTTGGTGATGGCCTCTGCGGCGCTCTTTTCGTCCTCGGTCTCAAGGCCAAGATCGCCACCAGCGACGTTCTTGAACTGCTTTTCCTGGTATTCGTTCATGGACATGAGGCAGAACTCGTCAACATCCTGCGGGCACAGCAGCACATCGAAGCCCTTGCCCAGGATCGTGTTGACGATAGGGCGATGAGCTAGGCGGTCGACCGATTCGCCCGCGGCATAGAAGATCGCATCCTGGTTCTCGGGCATGGCCTCGAGGTATTCCTTCAGAGTGACCATCTTCTTTTCCTTTGCGGAATAGTATAGAAGCAGATCTGCCAGCGCATCTTTCTTCATGCCGTAGCTGGCGTAAATGCCGTACTTCAGATTGCGCCCGAAGTTCTCGAAGAACGCCTCGTAGGTCTCACGTTCGTTGTCACGCATTTTGCTCAGTTCGCTGGTGATCTTCTTTTCCAGCTTGTTGGCAATGGCGCGCAGCTGATTGTTGTGCTGCAGGGTCTCGCGCGAAATGTTGAGCGTCAGATCCTGGCTGTCCACAACACCACGCACGAAGCTGAAGTGGTCGGGCAGCAGCTCGGCGCATTTTTCTTGTATAAGCACGTTGGAGCTGTAGAGCGCCAGACCCTTTTCGAAGTCCTTGCTGTAGAAATCGTAGGGCGCACGGCTGGGAATGAACAGCAGCGCATCATAGGAAAGCGCACCTTCGGCATGAACCGAAATGGAGCGAATAGGGTCGGAGAAGTCGTGGAAATCGCTCTTGTAGAAGTTGTTGTATTCTTCATCGGTCACTTCCGATTTGCGGCGCTTCCAGATAGGGATCATCGAATTGATGGTCTGTGTTTCGCGCACGGTCTCGAACTCGGGAACATAGTCATCGCCGGCATCTTCGGGCTTGGGCAGGGGTGTGCGCGTCTCAACTTCCATGCGGACGGGGTAGCGCACATAATTGCTGTACTGCCTGATGAGTGCCTGCAGTTCGTACTGATCGAGGAACGTGTCGTAGTCTTCCTCATCAGTGTTGTCCTTCAGGAACAGCGTGATATAGGTACCGTGGCCATTCGCCAGCAGAGCTGCCTGTTCGGGCGCTGCTTCCGTAACGGTGTAGCCTTCGATGCCGTCGCTTTCCCATACCCAGGTCTCGTCGCTGCCATAGGAGCGTGAAACGACCTGGACCTTCTTGGCAACCATGAACGAAGAATAGAATCCGACGCCGAACTGACCGATGATGTCGACGTCGTCGCCTTGCGAATCGGCGTTCTCGGTCTTGAACTCAAGGCTGCCAGAATGGGCGATAGTGCCCAGATTGGTTTCCAATTCGTCCTTGGTCATGCCCAGGCCGGTATCGGAAACGGCGATGGTGCGGGCATCTTTATCGAAGGCAACATGGATTTCCAGATCGTCTTTGCCGATGGTGATGGACTGATCGGTCAGGCTCTTGAAGTACAGCTTGTCCACCGCGTCGGATGCGTTGGATATGAGCTCGCGGAGGAAGATCTCCTTGTTGGTGTAGATGGAGTTGATCATCAGGTCGAGGAGCTTTTTGCTTTCGGTTTTGAATTTGCGCATGAAGCAGATCCTTCTTTCAGGGCCGGTATGCGATCCAGGGATGCCGGCGAACGCTCGGGGATACAAATTAGCACTCTCAACTTGAGAGTGCTAACCTTCATTCTAGTGAGCGAAAAGGGGCTGTCAAGCCAACGGCCGGCCCCTTCACGAGTGCTTCATGTTGCATGCGGCTCAGAGCGGCTCTCCCCTTTGGCGAGTGCCTCAAGACGACCTCCGCTGATTCGCCTTTTCAGCAGGCTAAAGGAGCTTAGCGAAAACAACGCGACGCATCGGTCGTCTTGTCCCCGAGTCTCTGCTCGCGCATCGGGGGCTAAGCCTTTGAATAGCCTGCTGAAAAGGCGGCGTCGGAAACGTCTTGAGGCGTTCGCCAAAGGGGGAGAGGAGCCCATGTGGCTGTAACGTGGTGGCCCTTACGTTGGTGCGGTCGCAACAGTCTGCGTGGGCCATAGCGCGAGCCTTAGCGCTGTGAACAGGGTGGCGCCCCGCATGGAGCGCCACTTGGTGAACCACTATAACGTGCGGGATTTCGCGGTAGCATCGCGCAGAGCGCGGATGACGGTGCCGCGGAACGCGTGCTCTTCGAGCGACTGTACGCCTACGATGGTGGAACCCGACGGAGAAGTGACCTGGTCTTTCAGCTCGCCAGGATGTTTCCCGGTTTCCAGCACCATCTTGGCGGATCCCATAACGGCCTGCGCTGCGATCTGGTAGGCCTGCTGACGGGTAAGGCCCTCGGCCACACCGGCATCGGCGATAGCCTCAATGAACATGTAGGTGTACGCCGGCGTGCATCCCCCTACGGTGGCGGAAACGTCAAGGAGCGTTTCCTTCAGTTCGACCGCTGAACCGAAGGATTCCAAAAGCGAAACCACATAGGCCACCTCGTCAGCGGAGACGAGCTCGTTGGCGTGATAGGCGGTAAGACCTTCGCCGACCAGCGCAGGCGTGTTGGGCGCCGTGCGGATGATCTTGGTGGGCTTGCCAAACTGATCGGTGAGCCACTGGATGGTCTTGCCGGGCGCGATGGTGACGATGATTTGATCGTCGCGAACGCTATCCTTGATTTCGGCGATGATCTGTTCGTACTGATAAGGCTTCACGCTCAAGAAAATGGCGTCGCTATTGCTGACGACGGTGGCATTACAGGTGGAAACCGAAATGCCCAGTTCTTCGGCAGAGGCTTTCGCGTGCGCTTCGGTGGCGTTCGATGCGCAGATGTCATTTGCGGGAACAAGGTTGCTCGAAAGAACCCCTTTGATGATGGCTTTTGCCATGTTGCCGCATCCAATAAACCCCAGTTTCATGGTATCCCTCCATACGATGTCGGCGATGATAGTAATAGCTCTTAGTGTAGTTGAGTATTCGCTAAAAGTAAGCCCGAATAAGGAATCAGCACACCGCATGACCTTTCGCTTCGCTCGCTTGTCATTATGGTTGTCAGGGATGCTCTTGAGCGCGTAAGCTGTAGGTGTGGCTTACGCACGAAACTTATGCGTTTGAGGATGTTCGGGCGAACGAAGAGAAGCAGGTCGCACATCAAGCAACGAGCGTATGGAAGATATGACGAAATCAGCAGGAAGAGAAGGGTGCGCGATGGTATCAGCGATAACGGGACGAAATTGGCAACTGATTATAGCAGGGGTTCTTCTGGCATTGTTCGGGGTAGTGGCTCTGGTGTTTCCTGGGCTCACGTTGGCTTCGATGGCGTTCATGGTGGGTGCCGCGTTCCTCTTTTCGGGTATCGTGAACATCGTTACGTATTTGCGCGATCGCGATTCGCTTGACCTTTCGGGTTACGTGTTGGCGTATGGCATCGTTGACGTGTTGGTCGGCTTGATGTTCTTGGTGCATCCCGTTGTATTTTCGGTCGTGCTTCCGTGGGTGGCCGGTCTGTTCGTCATCGTGTTCGCTATTTATGAAATAATAGGTTCGTTCGCGGTCCGCCGAGGTGGGTTCTCGCTGTGGGGATGGATCTTGGTATCGGGTATTGCATCGCTCTTGATCGGCGTATCGTTCTATATTTGGCCCGAAATGCTGGCTCTATACGTGGGTCTTTTCGCCTTGTTGCGCGGTGCATCGCTTGTCATATTGGGTGCTAACGCCGAAAGGTTTGTCTAAAAGGCGCACGGGAAAACTTCTCCGGTTTGCTCCGGGGGGAATTGATAGCGCACCACTCGCCGCAGACCACGCCCTTCTTGTGCGTGCATGCCACTGTCTGCCTCTGACCTCTCCTATAATTTACGCAGCAATTATTCGTGTCCGCGTGAATCGAACGAGCATGCGGCAAATCAAGGAGTATGCATGGAAGGCTTCGAATTGATCTCTACAGGAGCGTGGTCTATTTTGCCGCCGCTTCTAGCGCTTGGCCTGGCGCTCATCACCAAAGAGGTGTATTCTTCCCTGCTCCTTGGCGTGTTTTCGGGATTGATCATCTACGAATTCATGCTTGAGGGGGCTGGCGTAGAACAGCTGATCACGGCGTTTACCATGATTCCGCAGGTCATGGCGGAGCAGATCGCGTCAAACGGTGCGCTCATCTTGTTCTTGGCCCTATTAGGGGCATTAGTGGTCGTGGTCGCCGTCGCGGGTGGTTCGCGCGCGTATGCCGAATGGGCGGCGAAGCGCATCAAGAGCGCGCGCATGGCTTCGATCATGACCGCGATCCTGGGCATCGTGGTATTCGTTGACGACTATTTCAACTGTCTTACGGTCGGTGCGGTCATGAGTCCTGTGACCGACAAGTTCCGTGTGAGCCACGAAAAGCTGGCGTGGATCATCGACTCCACTGCGGCACCCGTTTGCATTATTGCCCCGGTTTCGTCGTGGGCGGTCGCAGTTGGCGGTTACCTGGGTGAAGATGGTTTCAATACGTTCGTCGCGTCCATCCCGTACAACTTCTATGCGTTGCTCACTATCTTGTTCGTGTTCGCCATGTGCATCTTCGGCAAGGATTTCTTCTCGATGGGCAAGGCTCAGCGTGCCTGCGAAGAGCGCGAATATACGTCGATCGTCAAGCCGGATTCGGCTCTTGAAGCGATCGCGACAGCAGGCATGCCCGCAAGCGAAGATTCGGTCGAAACTGTTGTGACCGAACAGTCCGACTTGCAAGGTGCGTCGAAGGCAGTCGAGGAATACAAAGGCCTTCCCGTGTCGGATAAAGGCAAGGTGTACGACTTGATCGTGCCGATCCTGGTGCTGATCGTGTTCTCGATCATCGGTATGCTATATGTAGGCGATTTCTTCTCAGGCGCAGATTTCGCGACGGCTATTGGCGTCGATCCGGTCACTGGTCTATGCATTGGTTCTACCGTGGCGTTGGTGGTTGCTATGGGCATGTTCATTCCCCGCAAGCTGACCACGCTCGTTGGCTTCACCGAAGGCATGTCAGAAGGTGTCCGCTCAATGGTGGGCGCCATTATGATCTTGGTGCTGGCGTGGAGCTTGGGCGGATGCTGCCGCTATATGTTGGGTACGGGCGAATTCGTATCGTCGTTCCTCACTTCCGTTGGCTTTGAGCTGGCGTTGCTGCCTGCGGTCATCTTCGTGGTCGCCGGGTTCATCGGGTTCGCCATGGGCACTTCCTGGGGCACTATCGCGCTCATCCTGCCTATCGTGGTCGGCGTGTTCCCCGAAAACGATCCGCTGTTCTTGGTCACGGTCGGCGCAACGCTTGCAGGTGCGGTGTATGGTGATCATTCTTCGCCTATTTCCGATACGACCATCTTATCGTCCGCTGGTGCGAATTGTAATCACCTGCGCCATGTTGCGACGCAGTTCCCTTATGCTTCTACGATCGCGGTGATCTGCTTGGTCGCCTACCTGGTCGCCGGATTCACGGGTTCACCTTGGCCATCATTGATCGGCGGCATCGTAGTGGTCATCGCCGTTGTGCTCGCATCGCGCATTTTCGCAGGCAAGAAACAGGCGTAGCCCGAACAGGGCGCTCGAACTTTACCGAACGCGGTCTTCTTCGGAAGGCCGCGTTTTTTGTTGCGTCTTCCAGCCACCCTGCATTTTGTTTCTTTTATTACATTTCTGCGAGAGGGTGGTTGTCAACAGAATCCATTTGCTTACAATCTAATGTGCTCAACAGTGCCTATACGCCGGGGAGCGCCCCTTTCGGGCTTGATGCGGATCTATCGGGCAAGACTCCATAGGTTCGGCATCGGAGGAATAACACTTGATGGAAGGACATTACTTGAAGGTTCGAAAATCGAAACCTCACAGTAACTAACCTTCGACCTCCTTCATTTACGCGATTTCTCGCAGGTGTCGGTGGTCGAAGGGAGGCCACGACACGATAAGACCATTTACTCAGCATGCCTTTGTCGGTATCAGGTTGCTTTGCGTTGGCAATGCCGCCTTGTCGCCAAGGGAATCCCGGGCCAATGGTCTTGCTGGGAGAATCATATGCTCTATTTATCACAGATGCTGGGTGAGCCAGTGGTGGATGCCAATGGCGAAAAGATCGGCTCCATTTCCGATCTTGCCATCCAGACGGGCGAAGTATTTCCACGCATCACCAGTTTGGCGTTCTTGGGACCGGGCAAAACGCCCTTCATGATCTCGTGGCGTAAATATGTGGATAGCTTCACCGAAGAGGGCCTTCGCTTGAAGGTGGATCGTACGGCTATTCGCTTCAGCTATTTGCAGCCTGCTGAAGTGCTGCTCGCGCGCGATCTGCTCAATCGTCAGATCGTCGATACGCAGGGTATGAAGGTCGTGCGGGTAAACGATCTGAAGCTTTCCGTTTCCGGTTCGCAGCTGCGTTTGCTAGGAGCGGAAGTCGGCATGCGCGGCATTCTGCGCGGGCTGGCTCCGTGGGTGGAAAAGGCGGTCTGCGCGGTATCGAAGGCGTTCGGTCGTCCTATTGACGAGCGTATCATCGCTTGGAACTACATGGATCTGCTCGATCGCGACCTGTCTAAAGTGCAGCTTTCCGTTACGCACACGCGCCTTGAGGAACTGCATCCCGCTGACGTCGCCGACATTCTTGAACAGCTCGACCCCAAACAGCGCGCCAATGTGTTCAAGCACTTGGATGACGCGCAGGCGGGCGAGGCCATCACGGAAATGGAAGACGAGTTCCAGGCCGACATCATCGAAGGACTGGATGAGCGTCGCGCGAGCCGTTTGCTGCGCGACATGGATCCGGACGATGCGGCCGACATCGTGGGCGATCTTCCGTACGAGAAAGCTGAGACCTTGCTTCGCCTGATGGGTGTGGAAAGTGCCGCGGAGATCCGTCAGCTGCTCGGATACAAGGAAGACACGGCGGGTGGCCTGATGACCACGCAGTATGTCGCCATGCACGCAAGCGATACGGTCGAAGAAACGACCGAGGTGCTGCGCGCCCTTGAAGAAGACCATCCTACGGTCAGCTATGTGTATGTGTTGGACGAATACGACAAGTTGGTGGGCGTGCTGTCGCTGCGCACCTTGGTGCTTGCGCAGAGCCAAACTCAACTGGGCAATATCATGTTCGATGAACTGATCACCTCTTTGCCTGAAACACCCGAAGATGAGCTGGCTGCCGATATTTCAAAATATGACCTGCTGGCTATGCCGGTTGTGGATGAGTCCGGCCGTCTGCTGGGTATCGTTACCGTCGACGACGCCATGGAAGTCATCGAAGACGACGCCGAAGAAGTGAAATCGCGCTGGGCGTGGGGTCAGTTCGCCATTACGACCATCGTGTTCTTATTGATGCTCATTCCGTACACTTTCGCCGTGCTCCACTTTTTCGGGACTCGTTAAACGGGAGCTGTGGGTATGACTGAAATGGAAAAGAAGCCTACCGAACTCGTTGCCGAAGAGGATACGACCAAAAAGCGATCACGTGTGCTGCTCGTCCTTGCTGCTATGGGTCCGGGTATCGTGACCGCGATGGCGGGCAACGATGCCGGTGGTATTTCAACGTATTCCACTGTGGGAGCCAAATTCGGTTACATGACCTTATGGGTCATTCCGGTCATGTGCATCCTGCTCATCGTGGTTCAAACCACCGCTACCCGTATGGGCATCGTAACGGGCAAGGGCTTTTCGGCGCTCATTCGCGAACGTTTCGGCATCAGGCTGACGGCGCTTGCTATGCTTGCGCTGCTCATTGGCAACATCGCCACGACGTTCTCTGAATTCGCCGGTATTGCTTCGGGCATGGAAATGTTCGGTGTGCCGCGCTGGATATCGGTGCCTATTGCTGCGGCGGCTGTGTGGGGCCTTATCGTCGGCGGAAGCTATAAGCGCGTGCAGAACATATTCTTGGCGCTATCGTGCGTGTTCGCAACGTATATTGTCGCGGCCTTCTTGGCGCAGCCTAATTGGGATCTTGCCCTTATTCATACGGTCATGCCGCAAGCAAGTTCGGATCTTTCGTTCTTGTCGCTTACGGTGGCCATGGTCGGTACCACCATTGCTCCTTGGATGATGTTCTTCACGCAAAGCAATGTGGTTGAAAAGGGCGCCCGCGTCAAAGACATGCCCTACCAGCGCATCGATGCGGTGACTGGGGCGGTCGTAGGGTGCGTTGTCGCCTGGTTCATCATCGTAACCACGGGCACGGTGCTGTTCCCGCAGGGCATTGAAGTGGAAAGCGCCGAAGCGGCCGCGGCCGCACTTGCGCCTTTCGCGGGTCCGTATGCTGAAGCGCTGTTCGCCGTCGGATTGGTGGCAGCGAGTCTTTTGGCGGCGTGCGTGCTGCCCCTTACGACCGCTTTCGTTATCTGCGAGGCGTTCGGATGGGAGGCGGGCGTTTCGTTCACCTGGAAGGAAGCCCCTACTTTCAAAGGCATTTTCACGTTCATCATCTGTCTGTCAGTTATCGTCATCATGGTTCCTGGTCTTGACCTTATGGGTATCATGCTGACCGCTCAATTCGTGAACGGCGTGATCTTGCCCATTTTGCTCGTGTTCATGGCTATCATCTGTACTGACAAATACGTTATGGGCAAGTACTGCGTGCCATTAGTTACGCGTGTTCTGCTCTATATCACCATTGGTGTGGTGGGCGTACTTTCACTTGTGTGCTTGGTAATGCAGATATTCGGGATCGGATAGGGCGGACATGGCAGATACGACATTCGATGCAGCGGCAGATGTTCGATCCGTGCGCGATCGTTTGCGCGCGGAAGCGCGCCAGATACGTGCGGGCCTTCCCGAGCCCTATCGCGCTCACAAGAGCGCCGAAATATGTAAGCAGCTCATTGAATCGCTTACCTTGACGCTGGGTATTACAGGGAAGGCCCCTGCAGAATGCACCATTGCGGTGTACGCGGCGTTTCCCGAAGAAGTTGATCTGGCCGATTTCATTTCGCATGCGTATGAACTCGGGTGCCGAGTGGCATTTCCTTGCATGATGCGCGATGCGCACGGCGTTACGGATGTTCCTCGCCAGACCATGGAGATGCGCGCGGTTGCCGCGGAAGGGTACGCGGCCTATGCGGCTTCTTCGGAAACGGATGATCCGGAGCCATCGCAGGCCCCTTTGTTCTTGGCCCATCCGCTGAAGTACTACACGCATGATCATGAGGACCTGATTGCGTTTCCGTATGTTGGTGCCGATGAGCTGACCATGATCGTGGTGCCCGTAGTGGGCTTTGACGTTCAGGGTAACCGCTTGGGCTATGGGGCGGGGAACTACGATCGCTATTTGGCGCAAGTGCCTTCGTCGTGTCGCGTGGTGGGCGTTGCGTTCTCCGAGCAACAGGTGGAAGCTGTTCCCACTGAAGCTCACGATATTCCCCTCGCTATTGTGTCTCTGTAGGGCCGCTGATCCATTCATGCTCATTGCTGAAAAGAGGCCGCGCTGCAAGAGCAACGCGACCTCTGGCACTCTAGGATCTTTTCAGTCGCCTGGCGGCAAGCATGAGCGCGGCGCTGCTTAGGGTGAGGAGCGCCAAGGCTCCTGCTGCGAAGGGAGCGGCAGCGTCATTTGTTTTGGCGGAGTAGCTTTTGTCATCAGGGCCATGGGCGGAAGTGCCCGCGGATGAGGATCCCTGGTCGCCTGACTCGGATCCACCTGACCCTGGATCGCCCGAACCGGGATCACTGGGATTGGGGTCGGACGCTGCGGAAAAGCGCGCGGTCAATACGGTGTTGTCATTCACGGGCATTGAATACTCTGTGCTCGTGCTTACTTGCGTGCCATCTTCGGCGAACCATCCATCGAATACGTATCCCTGCGCGGGCGTAGCCTTCCAGGTGGCTGTGTCATGCAAAGAAGCGCTCACCTGCGCACTTGCCACGCCACGCCATGTTTCCACGGTTACGGCTCCGTTGCCTTCTGCCTGGGCGCTTATCGTGCGTGCGAGTCCTTCGGCGGCGATTGAGGTATCTTCCGGGAAAGCGTACAGGCTCATGCTGTCGGCAGGTCCTGCATCGCCTCCTTGCGTTGCCATGCTGCCGGCAAGGTACGCCGTGTTGCCCACTATAGCCGCGCTGCATCCCACGAAGCCCGAAGAGTTAAGGCCGAAGTTACCCAGGTTCTTCCAGGAGAAATTCGTCAGGTCCAGAAGTACGGTATCGGTGCAACCAGCGGCGCTTACCGCAGTATAGAGCAGCCCGTTCGAAGCGACGGTATGAGTGCTTCTGTAGAAGGCCTTGGTTTCTTGATACGACAGTTCTGGTTGGCCGGTGAAGGACGTGAGGTCTTTCCAGGAAGCGGTTCCCGAGTCATAGCTCATGCCCAGCACTTGATCCTCAAGGAACGTAGTGCCCATGGCCTTGAGGCCATCGGGTGTGCCGGAAAGAACAAGAGGATAGGGTTCATCCCAGTCCAGATCGCGCTCATGGAGCGTAAATTCAGTCGATCCGGAAGTCGCGTGCACTATGATGCTCTTGTCTGTGCGTTTCGTCTTGTCTGCATTGGTGCAGCGGTAGGAAAGAACGCAGAAGACCTCGCCGTTATATGCGGTGGCGCTCAGGGCGAGAACGTCATGGTTGGTGAATCCGCCCGCTTCCGTTTCAGCTGCCGTTTTCCAGCCGCTCCAGCTAGTGCTGTTGAGTGCGAAGGTGTTCACGTAGAGGCGCTGTTGGGTGGCGCCGTCTTCGCCTATAAGATCAGTGCAAAAAGCGTAGATCATTCCATCCAGATAAGCGTATTCGATGGTGCTGCAGCCAGTGCCTTGCTCGCTTTCGGGCAGACCCGCACCGGGCAGCGTGCTCCATTCGGAAGATGCGGGATCGGTCGTGCTGTGCAGATACGTGCCCTTGGTGCAGGCGAGGAAGAGCGTGCCATCAGCAGAAACGAGTGCGCCACTTGCCTGCGCGCCTTCGCTTTCGGGCAGCGTGCCTATCTGCTGCAGCGTGGTTCCGGGCGTGTTGGCGCTCGATAGCGTGTAGGCTCCTGTATGCGTTTTGCCCGTGGAGGCATCGGTTACGGCGATGGTATGTCGTTGGCCGTCGAAGGCGCCTGGATCAACAGCGAACGTGATGATGTTCTCGTCTTGGCTCACGGGTACTACATCCACATCGTCAAAGGAAACGCGAGCGTCTTCCAAGTAAGCCCCGTGCACGGTCACTTGGTTCAGGGCGGTGTCCTCTTCGGCGCTCCAGGTGTTGGCGCTGTGGGCGGCACTATCCAGGACGGCATCCCAGGTGAAGCGGCCGTTGGTCGCCGTTGGTTTGGCGCTAGCCGATGAGGCTTCAATGGGGGTGGTGCTGCCCACGATCATGCCGCGCAATTCAAGGGTGCTGGCATTTGGGTAGAGCGCTGCCAGCTGGGCTACGGTGCCGCTGGCCGCGGGCGTCGCCATGGAGGTGCCGCTCATAAGTCCATAGGGAACATAGGCGTTGTCGTCTTCGGGGGTGTTCGCGCCGTCCGCTATCGAGCCGAGCCCCACACCGCACAGCGTGCCAGAGGCGGAGGATGCACTGTAATTGCCGAACGTAACTTGAGCGGCAGCGTACAGAGGCGTTCCTTCGTTGCCTAAGGAAACGAGGTTCGTCCCGCTGATATAGGCGTTCTCGGCTGATGCGTTGCTGTAGATCTGAGATTCGGAAAGGTAGTTCGCGCTTGAGAAGTTCGCGCCATCGGTCAGGGCCAGCGAGCAATAGATGGAGTTGCCTGATTCAAGGCGCGGGGTCGAACAGTAGGCGTAGTCCTGGACGGAAAGCCCTTTGGTGGTAGCGTCTTCTAGGAGGACGTTATCGTTGCTTACCTTCCAATAAACGGTGACGTAGTAATCCGAAGGGGATGTGCCTTCGAAGGGGCATTTATCGGATGTGGTATCGATGCTCACGCGCAGGCCGGGTTCGCCAAAGCCCGCGTCGTCTACTTTTTCAACCGTGAACCATCCGCCTTCGAGCTGCTGGGCAGTAAGCACAGTGGGGGTCCACGTGTCGTCGTCTACGTAGTGGTATCTCAAGGCGAAGCCGTCTTCGGGTGCAATGCCTTCTGATTCGATGAGGATGGCATTGTCGGGGTCGAAGGAATTGAAGTCCTGGTAGTGGACGAGCTTTTTGCCGGAAGCCTTGGAGTAGAGGGGCTGGAAGAACGCCACGCCCGCCGTGGTGCTCACGGTGGATAGGATGCGTGATCCGGGAAAGGCTACGTCAACATCGGTCTTGTTGTAATTGCTGAAGGAGGGGTAGGTGTTGTCTTCGGCGCTCGCAGTGACAACGATCGCGTAGGGGCTTTCGGGACCGGTGGTGGTGCCGTAGTAAGAGGATTCTTGCGTGTCCGTATCGTAATTCCCTGCCGCGAAGAGGGAAAGCGTGCCCAGCCTGCCCGCTTGGTTCACCAGGTAGTCGACTACGGGCATGTATGAACCCAGATGCCACGATCCGTTGATGGCGACAACGTTCACGTTGGCAAGCTTAGCGGCAATGATGTACTGGTAGGAAGAAACGACGGACGAGGCGGAAAGCGTTTCGCCCGTTTCGCTGTTGCTGCATTTCAGGGCCATGATCTGCGTATCCGAAGATGTGCCGGCCACACCCTGGTTGTTGTTGGTCTGTGCGGCGACAATGCCCGCGCAATGGGTTCCGTGCGAAGACGTTGTGTCGGAAGCGGGCATGGGGTCGTCATCGTTGTCGCCGTAGTCGTATCCGTGGCTGCCCACTGCGCCGGGAAGCACGTCCGCGTGCTCTTCCGTGAGCGTCCACATTGCGTTTTTAAGGTCGGGGTTGGTGTAGTCCACGCCTGTGTCGATAATGGCGACAACGTTCTTGCCCGAAGTGCCTACTGAGGCGCGTTCTTGAAGGGCCGCCTCAATATTGATGCCGCCCTGGCTCGTCGGGGTCGTTCCGCTTGCCTCGGACGCGTGCAGGTTGTACTGCCATTCGTCATAGAAGGTATCATTTACCGCGGCGTTGCTGAGGGGGAGCAGGTAGTTGGGTTGGGCCGCTTCGACGTAGCTGAGCTCTTCGAGCTGCGACACCAGATCATCTGAAGAAGCCCCCGGTTTCGAGACTAGGGCCACGCGCAGATCTTCGCCTTCGGGGATGGTAGACGCATCGGCGCCCCCGTCTTCAAGTGCGAAGGTGGAGGGCTGGTTCGCTAAAGCGGTATCCACCGTGGAAAGGTCCCACGTCTGGACAACTTCGAAGCCTCCTTCGGAAAGCGGCTCTGTATCATTTTGGGAAGCATGCGGCTCTTCTTCGAGGGAAAGGGCGGCGATGCGTTGGTTCTCCGGTGCGGAAGTGCGGTACAGAACGAGGGCCTGACCTTCGGCGCTTTCGATTGGCTCGGGTGTTGTTGGGGTATCTTCGTCCGCGGTCTTCGCGGGAGAGGTGCTTTCCCACTCCGATAGGGTGGCTCCGTTAGGCGTTGCCAGTGCGGTCGTGGGTGCCAAGCCCATTGCGAGAGCAAGGCTGAGAAGCACGCAAAGCGCTTTTTGTCCGAAAGGCGCATGGGCATCGTGGTGATCGGCGTGCGGATGACAGGTGCGGTGTTCGGTGACCATGGGAGCCCTCCGTAAGATTCTGCGCGGTACTCGTATTGGGCGAGAGCCAGCGCAGGCAGGCGTGCGCCTGTGATGCGTGTGGCGTCTATCCAGATTACCACGCGAAAAGGGCGAGACCTGGCATGAGGGCATTAAAAAAGCTGCGACCGAAGTCGCAGCTTGAAGTTTTAAGTGGTGCGCCGTGAGGGATTCGAACCCCCGACGTACTGATTCGTAGTCAGTCCCTCTATCCAGCTGAGGTAACGGCGCGTTTTCAGCAAGAAATATTCTCTGCGTTTTGTGGTGTCTTGTCAACACTTTTTTCGAATGAAGGATCACTTTTTTTAAATGAGCATTGTGGAACCACTAGTCTACCTGGAGTTTTAGACGCTATATGACATTGCGTTGCAGCCCGTATGCCGATATATCCTTCCACTTATCCTCGTAACTCTTTTGTCGGCCGGATTATTGGTGACTCCAAATTTGGCGTTTGCTAACGTAGGTGATTCCGATAAGAACGTAGGCGATAATCGCGATGCCAAATTTGCCGCACTGCTACTCACTAAAGATGGAGAACTTCTCGCTTCGACAAACCAGAATTTCAGGCGTGCTGTTGATTCAAATTATAAATTCATCGAGGATTGTAGTTACCACGAGAACTCAGATGGAAGTATTACGGCAGCGTATGGAGTAGACTTATATGCCCCCAGTCTGGCAAAAGCAGGCACTGTAGACAATCAACCGGCAGCTTATATCGCGATCGACGTTACTTATTATTTTACAGATGCAAACATCTGTATCACTAAAGGTGTAGGGACTGCCTATCCGAAGCAATCCTACGCTTTAATGGGAGATAGAACCTTAGTATTGCATCAGGGATTCGCAGCGTCCGCCACGTGTCATTTTGATACTGTGTTTAGGCAGGACAGTTATACGTATGTGACAGGATGGGAACTCATGCCATACATTAGTTCGGATGTTTCTGATGGCCATATACGAAATGGTGGAGAATGTACTGCTGATCTTACGCTTACGGGGATGGGTGAAACCATCTTGAGAGTAGAATACTTAATCTAGTGGAGTAGTTCTTGTTTTCGCTTCAGGGTGATCACGTAACAAAATGTATGCGTATTATCCTGAAGCGGATTCTTCCTCTGTCATTAATACATAATCGAGTTCGAACGTTCCTTTTTCTCCAGGATTTATTGAGTAAAGTTTTTTTGCGGATGCTCCGTTCCTGTAGGTTGCTTCAATTTCCAAGAACGAGTCTTCAAGCTGATTTATGCAATACTCCATTTCCGTTGGTCTGTCTGGATTTGGTTGCAGGTTGGATAGCTGCTCGGCGTTTAATTCAAGTATGAACCATGTTTGTGGATAAATACTGGCCTCTTCCCAGGGTAGGGTTAATTCCTTTGAGGCGTTTTCATAGCGCAATTCAATGGGCAGGGATATTGTCACATTATCTTGTCTTGATCGGTAGGTGATATATTCGGGAGCCTGCTCGGCATTAATGGCTCCTGGAAGGAAAAACGCATACTTCAGGTAAGTGTACTTGCCAGATTCATTTTTATCGAAAATTCCCGAGGGGCTCGTAAGTGCTGTCACGATTTTTTCTTGGGTGCCGCCATTGGCGGTGTAGCTTTCGGCTTCTTCGTATAAACGCAGATGGAAGTTCGTTTGACTTTTATTTGGCAAAGCCGAACAACTGGATAAAATAAATAGAGCCAACATTAAGGCAAATAAGACTAAGGCGCTTCGTTTCATGCTGTATTCGGTGGTTTCATTGAGCATGGAGCAATCAACTTCTTTATGCTTTCTAATAAGAATCCGATACTTTGCAGGCTGTCTCAAATACCCATAGCTTATCTTGGATTATGTCTATTGTACCTGATAAAATGCGAGATAGAAGATAATGTGAACATAATAAAAGAGCCGTTCTTTTCAAGCGTGGTGATACCATGAGGATGACAATCCATAGAATGCTCTGTTCTTTTTTAATGCAACACATAAAAAGACCCCCAGAAGGCTTAGGCATTTGGGGGTCGGTCGTATGGATGGAATCTGAAGTGTTTCGTTTAAGCGCTTTGGCCTTCCTGATAGGGATAACGGCTCAAAAGTTCTTCTACGGTCACAAAGGTATAACCCTGTGCTTTCAGTTTCGGCAGGGCTTGGCGAAGACCTTCAACGGTTTGTGTGCGGTCGCCCCCGCCATCATGCATCAGGACGATTCCGCCTGGCCCTACGCTTTCGATGCGCTGGGCGATGGTATCCGCTCCGGGGCGTTTCCAGTCAGTGGTGTCAATATTCCAGCCGATCTCGGCAGTGACCAGGCCGTTCAAGTCGGAAGCGACCGATTGATCGAAGTTGCCGCCAGGAGCACGGAACATCAAGCTAGGCTCGGTTCCTGTTGCATCCCTGATGGCTTGAAGGCCTTTTTCAATTTCGGCTTTGCGTTCCTCGGATGACATCAGGATGAGGCTTACGCCCTGACCGCTTCCTTCGGCGTGGTCCCACGTATGAGTTGCAAGCTCGTGACCCTCATTGACTGCGCGTTTAAGCAGGTCTTCATGGCCGGAGATCATCTGTCCTACGGTGTAGAACGTTGCTTTGGCATCGTTCTCCTTCAAGATATCCAGAATGGCTTGCGTGGTGGAATCCCAGGGGCCGTCGTCGAAGGTCAGTGCGATAACCTTTTCGCCATTGGAATTAACGTTGTAGTACTGGACCACGCCATTGACGGGTTCCTTGGTGGTGATTTCGGCGGTCTTCCCTGATTCTTTTCCAGTGCGCGTTACTTTTTCGCCATCTTCGCTTTTCTGGGTGTACACATGGACAGCGCCTGAGCCTTTCAGCTCAAGAGACGCCGGCAGAACCTGAGGGTCGCTATCGGTGTACTCTTCGGTTATGTCGATACCATCGGTGAGCGAAATAGTATCACCTTCATTCAGATGCAGTGAAAGGTCGGTCGTGTCGGTGCCATTGACGTTGGCCGTCGCGCGTGTACCCTCGCCTTCGCGCATGACCGATCCATCAACTGCAACGTAATTACCGGGTTTCGCTGAGACCGTGTTGGTGTTCAGTAATCCCTGAAGAGAGCGCTGGTCGCCTGCGATGGTCTGCTGCTGGCCGTTGATGGTGACCTGGACTTCTTTGGTGTTCTGCCACGTTTGAAACGCGAATACGCCTATGGCCACAACGGCGATGGTCGCCACGATGGCGATGATCTTGCTGCGAGCCGAACTGAGAGGTCCACTCGGGGGACGCTTGTTGTTCAGGTAGCGGTCTGCTCCGTAATCGACGCTTCTGACGGGATTGGTTGTGCCCTGTTGGCGACCTGCGGTACCTCGGGCATATCGTGATTGCTCGTTGAATTCTTGATCACGTACTTGACCTGGTGTTCTGCTTGCTGCGTTCGGATTTCCCGTGCGATAGGCATTTGCTGTTCGATCCATTGGAGGCACATAGGCGTCCGTCGACCAGCTGCCAGTTGAAGCGGCGCGCGCACGTGATGAACGAGCGTAATTGTCTCGGGCATAAGCAGTGTGGTCGTTTGTATTGGCCGAGGTGCGTGATGCGCGCTCCCTTGTGTGAGCCCTATATTCATCGGTATGCGAAGGGGAGGCGCTCGTACCAGGAACGCGAGGGATCCGACTGCTTGAAGCGGGATTTTCCCGGAGGTCATCGCTGCTTATTGAATCGCCTATTCGGGTGGTGCGGTGGTATTCGCTGCTTTGATGAGTTCGCGTTTCGGTGGCGCGTTGAGCGGGCGATTTTGCGGAACTGTAAGGGTCACGCGCACTGTATAACTCGCGTTCGCGTTCGAGTTCGTCACGAGCATGGGGCACGTTGACGCGCTGTGCGTTGCGCGATGCGCGGGGTGAATGCGGGTGGCGATTGTTTGAGCGAGATGGTTCGTTTTGATAAGGCATTGCTGTTCCTCGCAGGGTATTTGATCAGGAAAGAGCGCTCGGGGAGCGGCCCTTTTCGGGGTTGTGTATGCGCGTATGAGAACTAGCGAATCGAATGAAGCTATTGCAATTTCGCTAAGGTCCCCTACAGCATCGCCTTATTGTACTTCGTTCTCTCGAGAAGGGAATCAACAGTATCGAAACGGTGCTAATTAGCGTGGTGCTTCAATTATTAGATGAAGGTCATTTTGATTCTGTGAAAAGCGCCGTGCTTGATGGGGCACTCAAGCTGAACTCGTTCTGTACAAGATAAGCGTGCAATACGCATTTGATGGGGAGGGGTTGCGTGGTCGAAAAGAGCGAGCCCTGCGCTTGTTGAAGATAGGGGCCGGGTGTGAAGCGGGTGGGGCAGGTGATCTGTGAAGAGCCAGTGGATTCCTTCGTTTGGGGGAAATGCCCATGAAAAATACCCTATAGGGGTATATAGTAGCGACAAGAAAAGAAACAAGGAAAGCGTGGGCTCATGAATAAGATGAATGCTTCCTATGAAGGGCGCTGTTGCGCGTCTACTCCTTTTTCGTCTGAAGGCAATGCGACTTCGCTCTGTCTGTCCGAACAGCATGATGATGTGTCTTCTGAGACGGATCGTTGCGCCGATGCTTCTTTCCCGCGCGAGGGTTCAGAAAAGCAAACGTGCAATTGCCGATATAAGGAAACCGAGCGAGCCGAGCAATTTCAGGCTGACGTGCAAAAGAGGTTGAATCGGGCGATCGGGCAGCTCAATGGCGTTAAGGGAATGATCGATGACAATCGCTATTGCGGTGATGTGCTTACTCAGCTGGCGGCCGCTGAAAGCGCGATCCGTAGCGCGGCAGAAATGATCTTGCGCGATCATCTGGAAACTTGCGTGAAAGATCGCATTCGCCGTGGCGATGATGAGGTCATCGATGAAGCCATGCGCCTGATAAAGAAATTCGCGCGTTCGTAAGGAACATGATATGGATGCTTCGAAAAAAAACACTTCAGCCCCTACGCGGTCCTTCGATGTGACCGGCATGACTTGCGCGGCGTGTTCTGCCCGTGTTGAGAAGACCACCAACGCAGTGGAGGGGGTCCAGCGTGCTTCCGTGAATCTTTTGAAGAACTCGATGGAGGTCGAATTCGATGATGACGTTGATCCGTCTCAGGTAACGATAGCCATTGAGGCTGCGGTGGAAAAGGCGGGATACGGGGCGTTCCCCAGGGCATCCGGTCAGGATGCCTTGTCCGATGGAACCGCGCGCGGTGCTACGGGTGCGCAAAATGCGGCCGTGAATGCTGCGCAGAAGGAACGTGCGCAGATGAAGCGTCGCTTGGTGGCATCGCTGGTGTTCATGGTGCCGCTTTTTTATATTTCGATGGGTCACATGCTCGGTTGGCCTTTGCCGTCAATGTTCATCGGCACCGAGAACGCAATGGTGTACTCCTTGACGTTGTTCTTGCTGCTTATACCTGTTCTGTTCGTCAACTTCAAGTTCTTCCGCGTGGGGTTCAAGGCGCTCATTAATCGCGCACCCAATATGGATTCGCTCATTGCGCTGGGTTCAGGTGCTGCAACGGTGTATGGCGTATACGCGCTGTATGGCATGGCCGCTTCTATGGGCCGGGGAGATATGGCGGCGGTTCATGAATATGCAATGAATCTGTATTTTGAATCAGCTGCGATGATCTTGACGCTTATTACGCTTGGTAAATACCTGGAGGCACGCGCAAAGGGCAGGACGACCGATTCGCTTTCTCAGCTAATGGACCTGTCTCCCAAGATGGCAACGCGCCTTGAAGGTGGCGAAGAGGTGCAGGTCGATGCCCAGAGCGTTCGCGCAGGTGATGTTCTGGTAGTGAAGGCGGGCGAATCGATTCCTGTTGATGGGGCGGTGATCGAAGGATTGGGAACAGTGGATGAGTCGGTCATCACGGGCGAGCCTCTTCCCGTTACTAAACGTGTGGGTGATACGGTAACGGGCGCGACTGTGAATACCAGTGGCTGGTTCACCATGCGCGCTGAACGAGTAGGTGCCGATACGGTACTTGCGGGGATCGTAAAGCTCGTCGATGAGGCGACCAGTTCGAAAGCGCCTATTGAAAAGATGGCTGACAAGATCAGTGGTGTTTTCGTTCCAGTGGTCATCGGTATCGCGCTTGTGACTTTTGTTGTATGGATGCTTCTGGGCGCCGATCTTCCCGTAGCGCTGTCATATGCGATCTCGGTGCTGGTCATATCGTGTCCGTGCGCGTTGGGCTTGGCGACGCCGACTGCCATCATGGTCGGCACGGGACGGGGTGCCACTCACGGGATATTGGTGAAGTCGGCCGAGGCGCTTGAGGTGGCGCACGGTATCAGGACGGTGGTTCTGGATAAAACGGGCACCATTACCCAGGGGGCGCCACGCGTGACCGATGTTGCGTTCGTGGACCCTGAAAGCGTACGCCCAGAAGGGACCCTCTTCGGAGGTGATCGTGTTCTCGATATGCTGACGGTCATGGCGTCTCTCGAAAAGCGCTCAGAGCATCCTTTGGCCCAGGCCATGATGGAATATGCGCAGCAACAACGAATTGATTCTGTTGAGGCGGAAAAGTTCACCCAGACACCTGGCGAGGGTGTGTCTGGCGTGGTCGGAGGTGCGTGGTGCTATGCCGGTAACGCACGCATGATGCAGGCTCAAGGGGTCACGCTCGATCCTGAATGGACGCGCGATCTGGCTGAAGCGGGCAAGACCGTGACTTACTTCGCGCGCGAAGGGAATTTGCTCGGGTATATCGCTGTTGCCGATGTGGTGAAGCCTACGAGTGCTGCGGCTATCGGGTGGCTTCGAGGCATGGGAATCAAGACGATCATGCTCACCGGCGATGCGCCTCGTACCGCACAGGCTATCCATGATCAAGTGGGAACCGACGAAGTCATCGCGGGAGTGCTGCCTGCTGATAAGGAACGTGTGATACGCGAATTATCAGTTCAGGGGCGTGTTGCGATGGTGGGCGACGGCATCAATGATGCTCCCGCGCTCGCGCGTGCGGATGTGGGTATCGCCATCGGCGCGGGTACCGACATCGCTCTCTCGAGTGCCGATGTCGTCTTGATGCACAGCGACTTGCTGGATGTGCCGGCAGCGCTCGATCTTTCGCGTTCCACAATGCGTAACATCAAACAGAACCTGTTTTGGGCGCTGTTCTACAATGCGCTCTGCATCCCGGTCGCGGCGGGTGCGCTTGCCTACTGGGGCATTAGCCTGAATCCAATGATCGCCGCTGCGGCTATGAGCTTCAGTTCGGTCTGCGTGGTCAGCAATGCGTTGCGTTTACGCAGGTGGAAGCCTCGAAAAAGCGCGGTAGCGGGCGCCAACGCAAATCGCGGAATCAACGCTTCTGTTGAAGGTTCGTCCGATGCCGCGGAGCTGACCGCCGTCGCAACTTCGCTTGACGTTTCAAGATCCGCCAATACCACAACTGCGCCTACCATTGCAGGATCTGCTAATGCCGCAACTCCACTTGCCATCGCTGCGAAATTCTCGGGCGACGTTACGAGTTCTCCTGTTGCTGGTGAAGCGCCCATCGAAGTGGTGGTTCGCAAGATCGATCTTGCGTCGGATGGTCGCGCGGAAAGAGCTCAGAGTATTCAAGTTCCAGATAGAAAGGATCCACTAATGGAAAAGACGCTTTTGGTAGAAGGCATGATGTGCGAAAAATGCGTTGCGCACGTAAAGAAGGCGCTCGAAAGGGTCGAAGGCGTAGACGAAGCGCTCGTTGATCTGGAAGGGAAGAAGGCGGTCGTGCGCGTAGACGCCGACGTGACTGATGACGCTTTGGTTGATGCGGTAGTGGGAGAGGGCTACGAAGCGCAGATGGCGAACTAGTAAGCGCGGGCACGCGATCCGGCTGCCGAGACGCGTTGCGCGGGCACGCGATCGCGCTGGGCCGTGATGCGCTTTCCCTCTTGTTTTCAGGGCCATGTTTTTGCTTGCGCGGGTTTTTCGAGCTTCTGTGGCAATTTTTTTCGTTTTTCGACGATTTCCGAAGTCAACAGAGTGCCATTTAAGAAAGTTACACCCCAAATCTGGCCGATTTGGGGTGTAACTCAAGCTGCTTATAGTGATGGGTCGTTGAAAACCGAAAATAATTGCCAAAACACCCTCGAAATCTTGCGCGAACCTCTTTGGGCGCTTTGAATCGTCCGCGTTGCGCCCGCTCGGACCGCCCGGCCGCATCGCCGGACGATTCGCTGGGCGTAGTTCCGTGCTATTTTGCAGCGGCGCGTGCTTTTTTCGCTGCGGCCATGATCTCGCTGGGTGATTCGAATTCGTTGAACCCGGCGCTACCGCTAGCGACCATGCGGTCGAGTGGCAAAACGATCAGACCGATGTTCTCCACGTATGCGTAGATCTCCATGCCGCGCTTGCAGCGGAACGTGCATTCAACGCAAGGATCCTTGTCGCAATAGGCGAAGGCGTCTTCGTCGGCCAGTGCGAACACTACAGGCGGCCATTTTTTGGGCTGGACATATTTCGTCATAACGCCAGTGAATGTTTTGAGCGCGAACCAGCGGGGCTTGCACTCCGCATCGATGCTTCGCCACTCGATCTTGACGGCGTTATTGTTCATGCCGCCCAGGATCTGATAGTTGACCTTGAAACGGTCTTCAACGTTAGCTGCAGGAATTAACTCGAGCTGGTCCATTGGCTTTCCGCAGCAGGAGAGTTGGAAATCGACATGTGCGTAAGGTGGCTCGAAGATGAGCGAGCGTTCGCCATCGTTGGTCATGGTGATGTCGACAGAGCCATCGACACCCCTTACCACCGCACCGCATTCAGAGCAGCGATAGTAAGGAACATGAGCGGCAGTTACGCGTGGTTTCCATGTCGCATGGGTGCGTGTTGGGCTGTATTCTGCCATGGGTACCTCTTCTTTCGGCAGTAATCGGACTCTTCGCAGTATAAGGATAAGTCCCGTTGCCCTTGACAGCAGGCCCAATAAAAAACTACGATTTACCTATATTAAACCACGTTTCCTATTTGGAAGGGGATGCGCATGAGCGTATATCAGGAGGCATACCATCTGCCTGAATTCAAGTATGAGTACGAGCGTCTTAAGGTCGATGTTCGTGGTGCTATCCACGTAGTCTCTTTCGATGACGCCGCTAACCTCAATGCTATGTCTTATCAGCAGATGGCTGATTTCAATGATTATCTGAAGAAGGTCCGCATGGACCCTGAATGCCGCGCCATCGTTCTGACCGGCGAAGGCAAGTCCTTCTGCGCAGGCTTTAACCTGAACGAACTCAACTATGAGCCACCTGAGGATATGGGCCGCGCTCAGCGTGACCACGCTATCATGCAGACCATGTGCTCCGACCAGGCAGTGAACATGCGTGCTGCTATGCAGCCCATCATCGGTGCTCTGAAGGGCCATGCAGTTGGTGGCGGTCTTTCCCTCTCTTGCGCTTGCGACATTCGTGTTCTGGGCGAATCCTACAAGATGCAGGCTGGTTACCTCAACATTGGCCTGACCGGTACTGACATGTCCGGTTCTTACTACCTGCCTCGTATCGTCGGCTATGCTCGTGCAGCTGAGGCTCTCATGACCGCTCGTCGTATCGGCGCTGAAGAACTGCTCGAGTGGGGCTTCGCAAGCAAGGTAGTTGCTGACGAAGACGTTGTAGAAGAAGCAGTTAAGATGGCAGAGGCCATGGTAAAGAACTCTTCTCCTCTGGGTCTTCGCCTTACCAAGGAAGCTCTTCAGGCATCTCTGGACAACAGCTTCGGCTCTCAGATCACGCTCGAGAACCGCAACCAGGTTCTGGCTTCTCAGACCGAGGATGCTCGTCGCGGTGTTCGCAAGATGAACCCGAAACTGCGCGACGAAGTAAAGGCTCATCCCGAGAACTTCGCATTCACCAACATGTAAGTCGGAGGTTTCCTGCGCTGCGAGGAACTGTTTGGGAGGGAACAATAATAAGGATGGCGGCATTGATCGGAGCGCGGTTTTCGAAGAAACCTGTGTCAAAGAAAGATGAGAAAGGAAGGGAAACGCATGGCATCTAATGCTCAAATGTCATTCCACGGTATCGCGGCACGTCTTGACCGTATGCCCATCTCTGGTTTCCACATGAAGATCATGTGGCTGCTGGCAGGTATTACGTTCTGCGACTCCGTTGACATGTCTATCGGCGGTCCTATCGGTGCTGTTCTTCAGGACCAGGGCTTCATGACGCTCGAACAGTTCGCGTTCTTCAACTCTATTACTATGGTTGGCTACCTTATCGGTGGTCTTATGTCAGGTTGGGTATCTGATGGCTTTGGTCGCAGGAAGGCCGTTCTCGTTTGCGGCAGCATCTTCACCATCGCTTGCTTCGTTGCAGCTACCTCTCCTAATGCAGACTTCCTGACCGCATGCCGCCTCTTCATGGGCATCGGCCTCGGCGCTGCATTCCCCGCAGGCTACTCTGCACTGACCGAGTACACGCCTCCTCAAAAGCGTGGTAAGTACCAGTCCTACGTTGGCCTCATCGCTAACTGCGGTACTCTCTTCGGTTCTGTAATGAACCTCGTCATTCTGCCTCTGGCTGGCTGGCGTGAAGTGTTCGTCTTCTGCGGTATCCTCGGTGCGGTCTGCGTCATCCTCGTATTCACCTGCATGGATGAATCTCCTCGTTGGCTCGCCCTCAACGGCAAGAACGACAAGGCAGACGCTATCGTATCTAAGCTCGAGGCGAAGGCCGCTGCTAACGGTACGCCCGTTGAAGAGGTCACCGAAGAAGAGATCCAGCGTCGTGCTGAGGAGCAGGAGATCAAGCAGCTTCCTTGGAGCTTCCTGTTCAAGAAGACGATGATCACCCGTACCATTACGGCTATGCTTCTGTGCTTCACCATGAATGTAATCGTTTATACGGTCATCTCCTGGACGCCCACCATCCTGCGTGCGAATGGCTTCGACACCAGCTTGGCAACGCTCACCACGGTTGTCATGCAGATGGGTATTCCAATCGGCGTTGGCCTGCTGACCTTCTACGTAGAGAAGGTCAACCGTAAGGTCATCCTGATCGGTTCTTACATCGCGGTAGCTATCCTCGGTCCGGTATGGGCTATGCTTCCTACCGACAACGTTGCTCTCATCATGGGCTTCGGTCTGCTGGTCTGCGTATTCACGTTCACCAACTCCGTTACCACTTCTGCTATCTACCTGTCTGAGCCTTTCCCAACGGCTTGCCGTATCCGTGGTGCAGGCGTTGCGAATGCAGTTGGTCGTCTGGGTGGTATCTTCAGCCCAATGTGGATCGCGTTCTTCGTGGCATCCCCCATCGGCACCATCGGTGCTTACATGGTCAACTCTTGCCTCATCATCGTCACCGCTATTTGGCTGGCAATCTTCGGTGTTGAGACTCGCGGTCGTACGCTCGAGGATATTACTAAGGGTCTGGAAGACTAGTACCTTAGTTGATCTTCAACAAACTACTGCTCTTTCTCAAGCGGGGTCCGATTTCGGGCCCCGCTCTTTTGTTTTTTAGATCGGAGATAGTGCGCATTTTCGCGCAAGCACTGGCGTTGATGGGCAAGCGAAAGATCATTGGATAATAATAGGAATCCAAGCGAAATCGTCGGCCTGTTTCGGAGTGTATTGTGAATAAATGCGGTATTCTATAAGTGATTCCACGCTATAGTTCATCGGCTTGATGAACTGACTTTCGGCTTTGATTCGAAGGGGAATAAGCATCAAAGCCGCTGTCCTGGGGGAGGGGGAAGCCAAAAGTGAGGCTTGATTATCTGCGCTATTTTAACCACTTGGCCAAGGTCCTTAATTTCACGAAGGCAGCGGACGATCTGTTCCTGGCACAGCCCACGCTTTCTGTTGCTATTAAGCGTATGGAAGAAGAGTTCGGGGTAAAGTTGTTCGAACGCAGAAAGGGAAGTTCGCGTATCGAACTGACCGAACCGGGCGAGGCTTACTACGAGTACGTGTCGCATGCACTGAATAACCTTGATACGGGCTTGCGTGTCGCTCGGGAAATCCAGGGTGAAGCCAATTCGCTCGTTCGGGTCGGTACGGTATATTCCATGCAGGGCGTAATGTGCTCGCAGGCCATGCAGTCGTTCCTTACGAAGAGCGCGAACGCTCCTAAGGTCACCATCGAACAAGCCTATTCATCCGAATTGATCCCCCGCTTGCGTAAGGGTGAGCTCGACGTTGTCTTTGCAGCGCGCATGGACGATATTGACGATCTTGATTATGTGCCCATGTGGTCACAACCGCTGGTTCTCGGTCTGCATAAGAACAATCCCATTGCGAAAAGGAAAGAGATCTCCATCGATGATCTGAAGGAATACGAGATCATCACGTATCCCAAAGAATCTCCAGTGAAGCGGATCGATACTGAGTTGCCCGTAGATGAAATGAATCTCATACGCGAATATGATGACGAGATCACCATGAGCACCATCATTTCCTCCAATGAGCATACGATGGCTCTGTTCTGCCATTCCTTCTTGGTCAACGCCTTCGAAGACGTCGTATGTCGTAAGGTCCACGGCCTGCCGGATGATTTCCATAAAGTATATTTGGTGAGTCGAAAGAAGACGCATCCTAAAGTGGTCGATGATTACATTGCGTTCATGAGCTCCTACCGCTTCCCGAATATCATGGAAACGGGAAAGATCGTCTGATTAAAGCCTGAATAAAGCGCTTTGTAATAATCAAACACTATTCAAATAACTGAACAATGCGTTCATCCTTGTCTGAGAACGCCCGCAAAATGTAAAGCTATAGAGGAACTTTCCCCAGGTCAGCGTCTCTATAGCTTTTATTAATACTTAAACTGAAAAAAGCTATTTGAGAAACCAAATAATAGAAGTTCATAATATGTTCTCAGAGCTATCGTTCTATTGCGTTCATTAATGGGTGGAATGAACGTGAACGATATTCGAGGGGAAGGCGCTGGCGCCTTAGTGCTTCCGCTGAAAAAAGACACAGATCTTTTTTCAGCACAAGGAACCGAGTTCAAACTAAAAAGGGAAACAATAACTCCTTTGCATTGGGGGCAAAGGGGCTGGTCGTTTTGTCTTGTATGACGAAGGAAGCTTTTAAAAGCGCTTTCGCCTCGAGGGTGACTCGCCAGATGGGCGTGTCGTTTAAGGGGCGATACAAGACAGAACTTGTGCAAGAAAATGAAAGGAAGGCGATACTCGCATGGCTTCAATCGAAGCAAACAAGTCATTCCACGGTATCGCAGCACGTCTTGACCGCATGCCCATTTCTGGCTTCCATAAGAAGATCATGTGGCTCCTTGCTGGCATCACGTTCTGTGATTCCGTTGACATGGCCGTCGGTGGTCCTATCGGCGCTGTTCTTCAGACCGAAGGCTTCATGACGCTTGAACAATTTGCGTTCTTCAACTCGATCACTATGGTCGGCTACCTTGTAGGTGGCCTGCTCTCCGGCTTCGTTTCCGACAATTTTGGTCGCAAGAAGGCCGTTATCATATGTGGTTCGGTATTCACTATCTTCTGCTTTGTGGCTGCAGTAGCACCAGATGCGGACTTCCTGACCGGATGCCGTTTCTTCATGGGCTTGGGCTTGGGTGCTGCGTTCCCCGCAGGCTATTCTGCTCTGACTGAATACACGCCTCCTCAAAAGCGTGGTAAGTACCAGTCCTATATGGGCCTGATCGCTAACTGCGGTACTCTGTTCGCTTCTGTGATGAACCTGGTTATTCTGCCTATTGCTGGCTGGCGCGAAGTATTCGTGTTCTGCGGCATCCTTGGTGCGGCAGTCGTGATCCTTATCATGGTATGCATGGATGAATCTCCTCGCTGGTTGGCCATGATGGGTCGCAACGACCAGGCAGACGCTATCGTATCTAAGCTTGAGACGAAGGTCGCTGCGTCGGGCAAGGAACTTTCCGAAGTTACCGACGAAGAAGTCGCTGCTCGTGCGGCAGAGCAGGAAGTAAAGCAGCTGCCGTTCTCCTTCTTGTTCAAGAGGAAGATGATCACCCGTACGCTGACTGCTATGTTCCTCTGCTTCGTGATGAACGTACTGGTTTACACTATCATCACCTGGACCCCCACCATCTTGGTGGCAAAGGGTTTCGATACCAGCATGTCTACCCTGATGACGGTCGTTATGCAGCTGGGTATTCCTGTTGGCGTTGGCGCACTTACCTTCTACATCGAGAAGCTGAATCGTAAGACCATTCTTATCGGCTCTTATTTGGCGGTAGCTATTCTCGGTCCTATTTGGTCCTTGCTCCCTACCGACAACACGGCTCTTATCATGGGCTTTGGTTTCTTGGTCTGCGTATTCACGTTCACCAATTCTGTTACCACGGCTGCGATCTATCTGTCTGAACCTTTCCCAACCGCTTGCCGCATCCGTGGCGCAGGTCTTGCGAACGCGTTCGGCCGTATCGCAGGCATCGTGAGTCCACTGTGGATCGCGTTCTTTGTGGCATCTCCTCTTGGAACCATGGGCGCTTATCTCATCAACTCCATCCTTGCGGTCGCTATGTCCATCTGGCTGGCTATCTTCGGTGTTGAAACTCGTGGTCGTACGCTTGAGGACATTACGAAGGGCCTGGTTGACGAGGATTAATCGGTCTTGTCAGTATAAGGTTACATACCTTGTGCTTGATTGAACTGGGCTTAGATCGAAGCCATGAAGGTTTTCGATGTGCCACCACCCATTGCAAGGGTCCTGCATCGCAGTGATGCGGGACCCTTTTTCTCTGCTCCACTGTTCTCTGGTGCACTGTGTTGTATTTTTCGAAGGGTATCTGTCTCTTGCGGTCTTCGGATCAAGATCGCGAAAAGCCGAAGGCCAGAGCCAAAGCAACACCTTTCGGCTTACGTGCGGCAAAAAGATGAGCGTCGGAAAGACACGCCAAGGTCACCGCAGGAGGGTTGAGGTAGAGAAAGACCCTGGCTCCTTGGCGATCTGCGGAGTCAGGGCCGATATTGCCTATTGGCATTGTTCTGCTCACATTAAAAAAGCCTGACTGATCGTTTCAGTCAGGCTTTTGCGTTCCAGAGGAGGAAAGTGTTTCTTACTTCTTCACTTCGGTGCGAGCGATCTTCGCTTTGCGCAGCGTAGGGCGTTCATCGGCAACTTGCTTCATGAAGACAGCAGCAAGAATGAGAAGGATCAGCATAATGAGGGTGCCTGGATCGGGGATGCCGACCGTGGAAAGCAGCATTGCCTGATACACAATGGTGACAACAGCCATGAGACACATGACCACGATCATGAACGTGGGGGATGCTTTATCGTAGAGCCAGTTGAAGCCCTTGAAGTTGACCGTGGTGCCGAAGATGCCCATGAAGATAAGAAGGATCGCCTCGACGCGCAAGAGGGTCGCAACGGAGTAACCATTTATCATGTTGCCGCCAGTGACCTCAAGGTCGAAGGTTGCAAAGTCGCCGGTGAAACCACCGTATTGCTGGCCCTGCGCATAAGCGATAATGGCGCAGCCTGCGCCTGCGATAGCGCAGAGGATCGCCCAAATGAAAATAGCATTGAAGGTGTTATGCAGGCGATGGCGCTTCGGGGTCAGGAGGAAGCCGTCGTCGCCAATGCGGTTGTCGTCTTTGTCATAGTGGATGTAATGCGGCTTTTTCTCAGGAGCTTTTTCGGGATTGAGTGCCTTTGACTCATCTTTGGAGTGGGGACGTAAGCGGAATTTCATACCTATCCTTTAAATCAATACAAACATGCTTTTATTCATGCTTTTGCTGTCAAACAAGCCCTACAGGCAGTTCTTTGAAAGCCTAAGCACTGAAAGGTGTTCGCGGGGAACCTATGGTCTGTTGCTGCAAAGACGCTTAGAAAAAAACAGTCTATAGGCGCAAGCAAGCATTCCTAAGTGTAGCGAAGAAGTACGTGCAAAAGCCTCTCGATGAAGCGGGTGCGGTATATCTCCACGAATGAAATGCGTCCACTGGATGACTCGGTGAGCGCATCCTCAATCATACCCATTTCATATAAGAATATGCGCTCGTAGAACTTACGATTCGTTGTATTTCACCATCTGCTATATTAAAAAGCTATTGGATGGGATTTGCTTTGAAGAGCCCCTATGCAGGCCTATCTGGACGTGCGGGTTCTTGGATCGTGCCTAAAAAACGAAGCAAATACCCTTGTCTTAGTACGAGATGGAACGAAGAGCCGCCAATGAAGCTTGCCCACTTGCGATATTTTAAGCACCTTGCCTCGGTCATGAGCTACACGAAGGCAGCGAAGGACCTGTTCATAGCCCAGCCTACGCTTTCGGTGGCTATCAAGCGCATGGAGCAAGAGTTGGGTTTTATGCTCTTTAATCGCTCCGAAGGAGTGGCATCGCGCATTGAGCTTACTACCCAGGGCAAGATCTATCTGGAGTACGTTACCCGTACGCTTGAAACGTACGATGAGGGCATTCGTTTGGCAGAGCAGTCTATTGCCATCAGTGAGAACACCATGCGTCTGGGGACGCTCTACTCCATGAAGGGGCAGTTCTGGTCGCAGGCGGTAAGCGCGTTCGTGGCCCAGTATGAAGAGCGCCCCTTGCTTCATATGGAGCAAGCTTATTCGGGCGAACTGGCGCGACAACTTAAAGAGGGAAAGATCGATGTGGCATTTGCGGCGCAGACCAAACATGCGGGGGATCTAAATATGACCCTCGTGTGGCACCAGCCTTTGGTGGTATGCGTTAATAAGACCCACCCTTTGGCGCAAAAAGAATCGGTAGCGCTGGATGAACTGAAACAGTATCGTCTGCTCACGTACGGCAAGGATTCGTCCGTTTCGAGCGGCTTGGATGAACTGTTCGCCGATAAGGAAGATGAATTCGAATTGGTGCGGAGCTTCGATGACGAGATAACCCTGTCATCGTTCGTTTCCGTTGACCCCGCCAATGTTTCGCTTCTGGTGTATTCGTTTTTGGTGAATTCTTTTGATGATGTGGTCTGCTTGCCTATAGAAGGCGTTCCGCAAGACTTTCATAAGGTCTATCTTATGAGCCGCAAAGAACCGCACTCAAAGCTCGTGAGTGATTTCATTTCCTTTATGAGCAGTTGTTCGTTCCCGGAGCTGTCTGTCCGCTAAAGACCTCCGATATGCTCTGTCCCTGAACTCTGATGAGGTTTCGGCTTGGGCTCTGCTTGGTGCTGTTTGGTTTCGGCTTGCTCTTCGCTCGATAACGCTCGTCGCGCTAAAAGCTACTTTCGAATGCGCGAGAGGCTTGCGGGAAGGGTTCCAGGCTGCGTTGCAGGATGCCGTGCATTTCAGCGATAGCGATCCCGTAGTTCACGACAGGCGTCTCGGCTGCTCGGCATGAAGCGATGCGGTAGCGCATTTCCCGATCGTTGAGCATGCATCCTCCGCAGTGGATGACCAGGTCGTATTTCTCGAGCGAATCGGGGAACCCGCCTCCTGATGTGAACTCGAAGCGCGGTGTTGCGCCAGTGAAATCGCGGATCCAGTTGGGGATCTTCACTGTGCCAATGTCGTCGCATTGTCGATGATGGGTGCATCCTTCGCCGATGAGCACCAGGCTATCATCGGTCAGTCGGGAGAGCTGTGCTGCACCGGCTGCGTAGTCCCCCAAGTTCCCCTTGTAGCGTGCCATCAGGATAGAGAACGAGGTGAGCCATATATCGCGAGGCACTATGCGCACTACCGTGCCGAATGCTTGCGAATCGGTTATGACGATCTTAGGCTTGCGCTCAAGGGAGGTAAGGGTCGCTTCCAAATTCTCGGGCTGGCACGATATGCAGATGGCATGGGCATCAAGGCCATCGCGCAACACCATCTGCTGCGGCAGGATGATGCGGCCTTTCGGGGCGGAGCTGTCAATGGGGATGACCAGCACTACGATATCGTTCTTTTCGAGCAGGTCGGCAACGAGACGCTTGTTCGAGCTCGCCTGTTTCGCGTGCGATCCCACTAGATCTTTCAGTTCGTAGACCCCCTCGCCGGTCTGTGCGCTTACGAACAGGGCGTTATCGGGCAGTTCAAGGGAGCTGCGGCTCGGCCCGTCAAGCAGGTCGGCCTTGTTGTAGGCCACGACGAAGGGGATGTCGTGCGTCGTGAATGACGCAATAAGGCGTTCGTCGGCTTCTTGCACGCCCTGGGTGGCATCGACCACCAGTACGGCGATGTCGCACAGGCGAAGGGCCTTTTCTGCTTTGGCGACGCGTTGAGCTCCTAGGTCCCCCTCATCGTCAATGCCGGGTGTGTCGATGACGACCACGGGGCCTAACGGTAAGAGCTCCATGGCTTTTTTGACCGGATCGGTCGTAGTACCCTTGACGTCAGAGACGATCGAGAGGTCTTGATTGGTGACTGCGTTCACTACGCTTGATTTACCCGCGTTGCGAATGCCGAAGAACCCAATATGAAGGCGTTCTGCTGAAGGGGTCGCGTTGAGGCTCATGATTCAAGGTTCTCCTTTGGTGGTCGGTGGCCTTAGGTTCGCGCTGCATGATGAGGGGGTGCGCACGCGTTGGGTGTATCAGCATCTTCGCATTGGTTGATGGCGACGATGCCCCTTTCATGAAGTAGCCGAGCTAGAAACGGTAGTCGCGTCCCGTACCCGCAACGATGTTGCGAATATACGTATCAGCGAGTTCTTTCGTTTTGGGATTGGTTACGCGGGCGAGTTCCTGCTCGATCAGCTTGAAGCCCTTGTTCTTGGTTTGCGGAGTTGCGTAATCACTCAGATATTCCGCAAGGGTGATCAGTGCGTTGGGGTGGCAGAAGTTCAGGATCTCTCCGTTCTTGCAGAAGCTCATGAACCTATCGCCCGTTCTGCCAGCACGGTAGCATGCGGTGCAGAAGCTGGGGATATGGTTGTTGTCTAGAAGCCAGCTGATGACTTCATCAAGCGTACGCTGATCGGAAACATCGAACTGTTCGGTGTCGTGGGGGCGGGCCTCTTCGTTGTATCCACCGACCGAGGTGCGCGACCCTCCGCTGATCTGGGAAACTCCGTAGAGCAGCGCCCGTTCGCGAACCGCTTGGCTTTCGCGGGTTGAAATGATCATGCCCGTGTAGGGAACTGAAATACGAATGAGAGCGATCAGCTTTTCGAAGATATCATCAGGGATGCCGTTATCGAATTCATTGGGGTCGATATCCATTGCGGGTTTTACGCGCGGCACGCTTATGGTGTGTGGACCTACGCCGTGCACGGCTTCTAGGTGCTCGGCGTGCATCAAAAGCCCTGCGAATTCGTAGCGATACCCTTCAAGCCCGAACAGAACACCCAGGCCCACATCGTCGATACCGCCCTCCATAGCGCGATCCATCGCTTCAGTGTGCCAGTTATAATCGCTCTTCGGGCCGGTGGGATGCAGGCGCTCGTAGCTTTCCTTGTTGTAGGTTTCCTGGAACAGGATATAGGTCCCGATCTCGGCTTCTTTGAGCATGCGATATTCGTCTACCGTGGTGGCCGCGATGTTCACATTCACGCGGCGGATAGCGCCGTTTCGGTGCTTGACCGAATAGATGGTCTGCACGCTTTCCAGGATGTATTCGATAGGGTTGTGCTTAGGGTCTTCGCCTGCTTCAATGGCGAGGCGTTTGTGCCCCATATCCTGAAGGGCGATCACTTCGGCGCGGATCTCGTCTTGCGTCAGTTTGCGACGGGGGATCTCGCGGTTCTTCGCATGGTAGGGGCAGTAGAGGCAGCCATTAATACAGTAGTTGGATAGGTATAGCGGCGCGAACAGTACGATGCGATTGCCATAGTAGGCCTGCTTGATGTCGTGAGCGAGCTGCTTGATCTCCTTGTTTATTTCAGGGTCATCGCACGCCAAGAGCACCGATGCTTCACGGTGCGTGATGATGGCGCCGTGATCGTTGGAGGGGTGCAGGTTCGCCTTTGCTTTTTCCAGGATGGAACGCGCCAAATCGACGTCATGGGCATGCGTATCGGCGTATGTGAGAGTTTCCAGGATCTCGTCGTGGTTGATGAACTCATCAGCGCATAGAGACTGGGGGTCATAGGGAAAAGAAGTCATCGTGCTCTTCCTTTCGGGTCTCCGCGATCGACCACCACATGGTAGCCGATCTGCTTCATATCGGCTTCAAGGAGGCTCAGGTGCTCAGCCGCCTCGGTGCCGGTATGAGCTTTATTGTTGTATAGTTCGTAGTTCTTACGCACGTTGATAGGCGAAAGGTTGGGCATGACGACATTGGCACCTGCCAGTATGCCGCGTGATCGCCCGTACGGATCGAGTGATCCCAGTGCTGTGGTTGCAGGAAGCAGTATCGAGGGATGGATTATGCGAATAACGGACAGTAAAAAACAGGTCAGTTCAACGCTCCCGGTTGGCTCACTGCTGAATGGAGTGGCGCGGTGGGGGATGAAGGGCCCTATGCCGCACATTTCGGGCTTGAATTCTTCGATGAACTTCAGGTCCTGCGCTAGGTCGTGTGCGGTTTGGAAGGGCGCGCCTACCATGAACCCGCAGCCGACGGCATATCCGATGCTCTTCAGGTCGCGCAGGCAGTTCAGCCGATCTTCGAGATGCATTGTTTCGGGATGGAGCTTTGCGTATAGGGTGGCATCGACCGTTTCGTGGCGCAGGAGGTAGCGATCAGCACCTGCGTCGAACAGGCGCTGGTAGCTTTGCCGGCTGCGTTCTCCGAGCGATAAAGTGATCGCGCAATCGGGATAGCGCGTTTTAATGCGTCGGATAAGGTCAGTCAGGCGCTCGTCGTTGAACCAGGGATCTTCGCCGCCTTGCAGTACGAAGGTCCTGAAGCCGAGGGCGTGGCCCTCATCAGCGCAGGTCAGAATCTGTTCAGGAGTTAGCCGATAGCGCGTGCACGATGCATTGTCCCTGCGAATGCCGCAGTAGTGGCAATCGTTCTTGCAGTAGTTGCTCACTTCGATGAGTCCGCGAATGTATACCGCGTTTCCGTAGACAGTGCGGCGAACAGCGTCGGCTTCCTGTGCTAGGAAGCGAGCCACTTCATCGGTGCGTCCTTTGATGAGTGCTTCGTGTTCCTCGAGCGAAAGCGTTCGGGTCTTGCGTAATTTCCGGGCAAGATGCAACGCATCGTGCGAAGACACATGATCGCATGATGAGCGATGTTCTTGTTGTCCGGTCCTGTGTGGCACGATGCTTCTCCCTAAAAATTCACCGGCAGAATACCTGCACGGTATCCCACCGGTGTTTCGGCCTCGTAACATATTGAAGTGAATCCACAGACGCGAATCCACCTGTTGCGAAACGGTAATAAAACTAGATATCCCACGTTTCCTGTTCAGTGTGAAGCCATGCTTCAGCTGTTTCGGAAAGGGGCTTACCTACCCACTTGTCATAAAGCGTTTGTACGTCAGGGTTCTCATGCGAGAAGCGCAGCGTGTCGTCCTTATCAAGCGTGTTGAGCACTTTTGCGCGTCCGAATGCGAGTTCCTGGTTAAAGGAAATGGGCTGTCCGCCGCCACCGACGCAGCCACCGGGGCAGGCCATGATCTCGACGAAATCGTAGGCTGCTTCGCCGGACTCGAGCGCGTCGAGCAACTTGGCGGTGTTCTCAAGGCCACTGGCGATAGCGATCTTCAAGGTCAGGCCGGCGATCTCTAAGGTCTTGTCCACCCAGGGGCGCTCAGGCGTAGAAGCAGTGGTGTCACATGCTTCGAAGCTAGGGTTCTCGCCCGTGAGGAAGTAAGCGGCAGAGCGAAGCGCTGCTTCCATAACGCCGCCGGTACGACCGAAGATGGTGCCTGCACCCGTGGAAAGGCCCAGAGGGTTGTCGAACGCTTCTTCAGGCAGTTCTTTGCAGGGAACGCTGAACATGTGAAGCATGCGATCGAATTCGCGCGTGGTAAGTACGGCGTCCACGTCGCGGCCAGCTTCGGTGGAAAGCTGCGGTACGTCACATTCGTATTTCTTCGCCACGCAAGGCATGACCGACAGGCAGAAGATGCGCTTCTTGCCTGCTTCTTCGAGTTGCTCTTTAAGGGTGTTCTTTACCACAGCGCCCATCATCTGATGAGGCGATTTGCTGGTTGAGAGCTGCTCTACGAACTGGGGGTAGTGCAGCTTGGCGAAGCGCACCCAGCCAGGACAGCACGAGGTGAACATGGGGCGCTTCTTGCCCTCTTTGACGTACTCGATGAATTCGCTTGCCTCTTCCATGATAGTCAGGTCAGCGGCGAAGTCGGTGTCAAATACACGATCAAAGCCCAAGCGACGTGCGGCAGCTGCCATGCGGCCCGGGGTCGCTTCTTCGTGGGTGAGCCCAACGCTTTCGCCCCATGCGCTTCGGATGGCGGGAGCGAACTGGATGACGGTCATGACGTCGGGATCGGCTAGGGCGTCGATCACCTTGTCGATGTCGCGGCGGGCGGTAAGGGCGCCGGTGGGGCAGTGGGTGATGCACTGGCCGCACAATGCGCATCCGGCTTGGTCGATGGGCTTGCCGTCCTTAACGGTAATGCCGCGGAACGATGCAGGACCGCTTGTTTCCCAAACGTTGCAATGCTGGACCTTCGCGCATTCTGCGACGCAGCGGCCACAGCGGATGCACTTGCTCGCATCGCGTTGTAGAGGGAAATCTTCGTCCCATGCTTCGAAGTAGGGCATGGGATCGAACTCGAGTTCACCCACGTTAAGTTCGGCGGAAAGCTTCTGAAGGGCGCAGGTACCCGTGCGCTCGCACGTGGTGCATTCGCTGCGATGGCCTTCCAGAATGGTGCGCAGGTTGTCGCGACGAGCGGCGATGACGCGTGGGGTGTTGGTGCGTACGACCATGCCGTCACGTACAGGGGTGTTGCATGCGGCGCACAGGGCGTCGTCGCCTTCGACCTCGCATACGCAAATACGGCAGGAACCGATTTCGTTGAGGTCCTTCATCCAGCACAGCGTGGGAATGGCGGCTCCGGCGTCGTGCGCTGCTTTAAGAACGCTGGCGTTCTCTTCGACAGCGACGGTCTTGCCGTCGATAGTTACGTTATACATATTGGATTCGACCTCCATCCATTACGCCGCAGCCATAGTGATCGCAGCGCAAGCAGCGGCCACATTCTTGCTGAGCTTCTTCGAGACTCATTTCGACTTCAACTGCACCAAAATCGTTCTTGCGCTCGCGAGCAGGGCGCTCCACGATCTGAACGCGACCACAGGCGGTGCGGTTGTTGGGCTTAGGAGCCGGTGCGACGACCCCGCAATCAAGTTCGTGATCAAAGCCCAGGAAGTCGTCGATATTGCGCGCGGCGACCTTGCCGGCGCCGATCGCCAGGATGACGGTCTTGGGGCCGATCTGGCAGTCGCCGCCTACGAATACGTTTTCGGCGGTGCCGATGGACTGTAGGTATTCATCAGCCTCGAAATAGGTGCGATCGGCCTGCATGCCGAACTCTTCGAACGGAGCCGATACGATGTCCTGACCAACGGCGATTAGCACAATGTCAGCTTCGATGCGCTCGAGGGGCTTGTCGGCCTTCTGCGGTGCAGGGCGGCCACCCCTTACGGGGCCGATCATCTGGGGCTGGGTATACAGGGCGGTGCAGTGGCCGTTCTCGACTTCGATGTGATCGGGCGCCTGTAACGTGAGCATTTCGGCGCCCTCCTGCATGGCCGAATCGATCTCGGCGCGCAGAGCGGTCATGTCGTCAATGCGACGACGGTATGCGACGGTCACGCTTTCGGCTCCTGCGCGAACGCTGGTGCGTGCGCAGTCCATGGCAACGTTGCCGCCACCGATGACGACGACCTTCTTACCGGTGAAATCGGGATAATCGCCGTCGCCGATCTGGGTCAGCAATTCAACGGCGCTCATAACGCCTTCAGCGTCGGTTCCATCCATCTTCAGGCCCTTGCCGCCCTGGGCGCCAATGGCAACGTAGACCGCGTCGTAGTCCGCGGCGATCCTGGACATCTCTTCGGCGTCCACCTGAGATTCGTAATGAACGGTGATGTCGCCGGTGGAGAGAATGGCACGAATATCTTCGTCAAGGCGCTCGCGCGGGAAGCGGTATGCGGGAATGCCATAACGCATCATGCCGCCCAGTTGCTTACGACCTTCGAAAACATGAACTTCATGGCCCATAAGCGCGCTGAAATAAGCGCAGGTCAGACCAGAGGGGCCGCCACCGATAACGGCGATCTTCTTGCCAGTTGCCTCAGCTGCTGCAGGCGTTGCGACCTGGTCGGCAGCAAGATTGTCGACTGCGAACTTTTTGATGCCGCGAATATTGATGGGGGCATCGATCAGCGTGCGACGGCAGCGGGTCTCGCAGGGGTGCTCGCACACGAATGCGCAGGCCGTCGGGAAGGGATTGTCTTTGCGGATCATGTTGATCGCGCCTGCGTAATCACCTTCGCCTACCAGTGCGATGTAGGCGGGTACGTCTACATGGGCAGGGCACATGGTCTCGCAGGGAACGGTCTGTGAAACACCGGGCTGACAACGATAGTCATTGACATGGCTCTCGTATTCTTTGGCGAAGGTATCCATCCCCTGAAGGAACACTTCGGCGGCATGCCAGCCAATGGCGCAGTCCGCGGTGTCGCGAATAGTAAGCGCCTTTTTGCGCATGGAATCCAGCATGGCGGGCGTGCCTTCAAGAGCGAGCACGGCTTCGAGCATGCCTTCCAATTGCGGAATGCCTTCACGGCATGGGGTGCACTTGCCACAGGTCTGACAGCCGCTTGCCTGCAACAGGGAAAGCTGCAAGGCGACGGGGCACATTCCTGGTGGGGTCGCTTCGATACGGCGAGCGTATTCCTGCATGAACGTATTTTGCTTAGCGTCGTCGCGAGCGACGGGCGCTACGGATAATCTGCTCATCCATCCCTCCTAACGTGTGAACGATCGAGCCTGCGGTATCGCATTAGGATCGGATCCGCAGGGAGAATTCGGCGCACGGGCTATGCGGAGAATCCTGCGTACCATTGTATAGAAACATTTTCGTGTCTAGTGGGGTCAAAAACCGCTTTTAACAGGGGGGTTTGTAAAATGGAAGCGCTTTGGGGCTGCTACGATCTTCTCGGGTCAGCGGTGTGAATTTGAGGGTGAGCGGTGGACAAAGATTAGTGTTTTGTCCGAAAAAATCGGCGAAATCAATAAAATTTTGAAAATAAATAGGGAGATTTTCAAAAAATAAGGACAATACAGAATTCTTGACCATCCCCACGCCTACTTCAGACAACGATACTGGGAAGGTAACGTAAAATAGCCCGGCCGCGCGAGGTGCACGCTTCGTCATGTCGTAGAGCAGGGTTCATCGTTAAATACAATGGAAGGAGAGAATCTGTATGTCCACTACTACAGATAAACTCAACGGCTACGGCCCCCTTGCAGGCGTCAAGGTTGTCGAGCTCTGCGAATGGGTTGCCGCTCCCGCTGCTGCACGTTGCCTTTCTGAAATGGGCGCTCGCGTCATCAAGACCGAGCCTCTTCACGGCGATGCTCAGCGCACCCAGGGTCCTGGCTTCGGTTGCGAGAAGAACGACTTTGAAGATCCTACGTTCGACTTGAACAACACCAATAAGGACCTCGTTGCAATCAACCTCAAAGACGAAGACGGCATGAAGTTCATGAAGAAGCTTCTCGCTGACGCTGACGTTTTTGTCGTTAACTTGCGCGACAAGGCTTTGGTGAAGCTCGGTCTTGATTACGAGACCATCCACGAGGAATTCCCTCAGCTCATTTGGGCTCAGATGCGTGGTTATGGCGAGTACGGTCCTGAAAAGGATTCCCCCGGATACGACGCAGTATGCTGGGCAGCTCGCGGTGGCGTAGCTAACGTTTTCCGTGAGAAGGATCAGTCTCCTGCTATCGCTCCTCAGGCATTCGGCGACAACAACGCTGCTTGCATGTTGGCTGGCGGTATCTGCGCAGCTCTGTTCAACCGTACCCGTACCGGTCAGGGCGAAAAGGTCGTTACCAACCTTTACGCTGCAGCGATCTTCGCTTCCGACATCGGTATCTGCGCTCAGCAGTTCGGCGCTGACTATCCTAAGTCCCGCACCGACGTTCCTAACCCCTTCAACAACACCTATCGCACCTCTGACGACAAGTGGATCTACATCTGCATGCCTCAGTACGATAAGTACTACGAAATGATGATGAAGCTCTTCGGCTACGAAGATCAGATCGACAACGTAGACACCCGTGACCTTCCTCACCTGAAGGCATCTGGCAAGAACGGCGAAGTCATCAAGTGGCTCGAAGATGCGTTCATTAAGCAGCCTTTCGAGTACTGGATGGAGCAGTTCCGCATCAATCAGGTTCCTGCCCAGAAGCTCTTCCGCTTCCCCGACATCCTTCGCGATGAAGAGGCTTACGTAAACGACTCTCTTCGTTATGTCGAGTACGACGAGTTCGGCAAGCATGCTCTGCCTATGACCCCGGTTCGCTTCGGTTCCGCTGGCGATCCTCCGGTCATCCTTGCTAAGCCTATCGGCTATCACACCAAGGAAGTTATGCAGAAGTATGGCTACACCGACGAAGAGATCGCTGCTATCGAAGATCGCGGTGGTGTAGGCATCTATCACGGCGAGCCCATTCCTGACACTATCTACAAGTCTCAGCGTCAGGAAGCTGGCGAGGCTCCCTGCACTTGGGAATAAGCTCACTGCATATGTGTGAACAAAAGGCGGCTCTTTCGAGCCGCCTTTTTGCTTTTATGGAGTCGCCTGTTGTTTAGGTGCCCTCCAACTCAAGAGCGAACTGTAGCAGACGTCGAATTGCCGTGTCTGTGCGCGAGTTATGCCAAGCGTTGGATCATCTCGGCCATATCTTTGCCTAGCTGGTGCGCCATCTTGAGGGCGATCTCGTCTTCTTCGACGCTGCGACGCCAACGGGGCTTACCGTCTTTCATGCCCGCCATAAGCGATCCGGTAATGCCGGAGCCCAGAACGGGGCCTTCGGGACGTGGGTGAATGACGATCATCTCGTGGGTGGCGAAGAAGTTGTCCAGGATGCGGTTGGTGGTTTCGGAGCCGCAATTATCAAGGCCTGACATGGTCAGATAGCCGCCTACTTTGCCCTTGAGCTGGTTGGCGACCATGTGAAGTGGACGCGTGCGATCGATGAAGTTCTTCGTGCGTGCGGTGACATTGCTGAAGTAATCGGGCGATCCAAGAATGATACCGTCCGCTTCAAGCATTTTCTGCTTCAGCTCATCCATGTCGTCGCTGATGGAGCACATCTGCTTGCCAAGACATCTGTTGCATCCTGCGCAGAATTCGATGTCGAGCTCTGCGAGGTCGACCATTTCGGTTTCTGCTCCTAGGACGGCAGCCTCGTCAAGTGCGATCTGCAAAAGCGTAGCGGTATTTTGACCAACGCGATGGCTTCCATTAATGGCGAGAATCTTCATAGGGGCCCCTTTCTCTGTCCTTATTTCATTGTAGCAAGGAGGCTATTGGTTCTTCCAGATTCATGCTTTTACGAGCCGAAAGCCAATTTGCCTTGCCTTGGCGCATCTGCTTCATTAAAAGACCGTTATCATTATCAAAAGGGGATTTTCACCTATATATCCAAAAGGAGTGGGGTTATGGATATTAAACTCAATTATTGCGAACAGGGTTCGGGCTATCCGCTCATTTTGCTGCACGGCAATGGCGAAGACAGCACTCGTTTCAGGCATCAGCTCGAATACTTCTCGAAGGAGTATCGCGTTATCGCTATCGATACTCGCGGCCAGGGTGAATCTCCGCGTGGTACGGCGCCTTTTACGTTCGATCAGTTCGCGCAAGATCTGCTCGATTTCATGAACGAGCATGGCATTTTCCGTGCGCATCTGCTGGGCTTTTCTGATGGCGGCATTACCGCGCTTTTGTTCGCGCTCGAACATCCAGAACGCGTGGGCAAACTCATCTTAAATGGGGCGAACCTGAATGTCGAGGGCGTTATTCAGCCCGTTCGCGAACGTATTGTCGCGAAGGCTAAGGAAGCTGAAGCGCAAAAGGATGAAAGCGGCGAAGCGATGACACGTTACGAGCTGCTCAACTTGATGGCAACGCAACCCGCTATCGATCCTGCTCGGTTGGCCAACCTTGACATTCCGACGTTGGTTATCGTGGGGACGAGCGATATGATCGAAGCGGAGCACACGCAACTCATCTATAAGAGCTTACCCGATGCGGAACTGGTTCTGGTTCAGGGCGATCATTTCATCGCGTATGACAATCCAACTGCTTTCAATGAAGCAGTGGACACGTTCCTTAAGGAATTCAACTAGACGCACGCCGTAAATACAGCTCCGTCTTCGTTGAGCCGATTTAGGCCCAGTGTTAGAAAGCCCGCATATACGCGGGCTTTTCTGCGTTTTGCGCTGCGGAGTTAGGCCTTGTCCGCGTGCCCGAGAAAACTCCCAATGCACATTGCGTCCGAGAATTGAGCGCTAGCGCCGAGATTCTAGCGCTACAATGGTCACAATAAGCTCCTTTGGGGATTGGAGCTATTAGTGTTGTCCTTGCGGTGATTGGGTCATGCGTGACGCGCGGTACAGGGCAAGTGAGGGGGATCTTATGGCTTATCAGTACATTCTTACCGAAGAGCGCGATGGGATTTTCATTGTTACGCTCAACCGTCCCGAAGCGAAGAACGCTATCAGTAGCGCGATGTGGCTTGAGTTGTGTCAGGCATTCGACCATCTTGAGCAAACTGATTCGCTGCGCGTGGGCATTATCACCAATGTGGGTGACTGCTTCTGCGCGGGAAGCGACCTGAAAGAAATCGCCGCGGGCACTATGCACGCGCCCGAAGGGTACGAAAAGAGCGGCTTTGCGGGTATGTGCAAGCGCTATCTTTCCAAGCCGATCATCGCCGCAGCTAATGGCCGCGTTCTTGGCGGTGGGGTCGAGATCTTAGTGGCGTGCGATCTGGCTATCGCGGGCACCGATTCGACGTTTTCGTTGCCTGAGCCACGCCGTGGCTTGACGGCAGCTGGTGGTGGTCTGCTCATGCGCATTATGCAGACGATGCCAGCAAAACCTGCGATGGAGCTCATGCTGGTGTGCGAACCTTTCGACGCGAAAAAGGCTGAAGAGTGCTTCCTTATCAACAAGGCGGTCGAACCGGGCACGGTGCTTGATGAGGCCATCAAGATGGCGCAGCTCATTTGCAAGGGTGCGCCGCTTGCTATCGAATGTACCAAGCGTACGGCGTATGAGACGATGGGTGAAAGCGTGGTGTATCCCTCGAAGGGCTGGGATATTCTGGAAGAATATGAGAAGATCACCCAAGGCAGTGAAGACAAGATCGAAGGCGCTACCGCGTTCGCCGAAAAGCGCGAACCGGTGTGGAGGGGCTGCTAAGGGTCTAGACGCCACAACATAAAGAACCGTGAGCCTGTTGACCTACCGTTGGCAGGCTCGTTCTTCATCCTGGGCACCGTGGTTGCGGTGTCTATTGCTACATATTGAATAACTTGATGATATGAAGCGGCGGGCAACTGCCGTATGCTCGAATATATTTACGAACAAAGTGACATGAGGGGATGTTTCGTGGACTTCGTTCTTTCGGAAAACCAGAAAAATATAATCGCAACGTTCCGCGCGTTCGGTGAATCGGTGTTCACACCCGACCATGTGTTCCAATGGCGCAAGGATCAGGGCCTGCCCGACGATGTGGCGCAGGGTTTTGTCGAGCGTTACTTCGCGCTCAGTCAAGCTCAAGGAGGCGGGCGTCGCGGCCTTGGCGTCATGGCGCAAACGCTTATCTTGGAAGAGCTCTCCCGCTGTGCTGGTGCGGTACTGCCGTTCCAGAACGACCTGTTCAACCTGCAGATCATCGGGGGCTTCGCTGACGAAGGCGTTGTTTCGAGCGTTCTGGATGATTATCGCAACACGGGTCGCTTGATGTTCTCATTGGGCGTATCAGAACCCAATGCCGGCTCAGACACGATGGGCATGAAGACCTCGGTCGAGACGCGTGACGGCAAGATCATGCTCAACGGACAGAAGACCTATGTGAATAACGGCGAATATTCTCCCAGCATTTTGGTGGCGGCGATCGATCGCGATGAAACGGTGATTGACGATTATCCGCCGCTGTCTTTTTGGCTCATTCCCCATGATCTGCCGGGTATCCGCGCGGTGCCCATCAATAAGATCGGTCAATCGATGGTGCCGTTCGCGTCGGTTTCGTTCGACGAAGTGGAGCTTAAGCCCGAATATCGCCTTAAAGGGCATGAGGGAGGGTTCCGCCATCTGTTCAAGCTCTTAGAATATGGCCGCGTGTTCACCTGCGCGACATCGGTCGGTATGGCGCAAGCTGCCATGGAGGATGCAGTCGAGAACGCACGGATCCGTAAGGCCTTCGGCGTGTCCATTGGTCAGTTCCAGCAGATCGAGCAGATGCTGACCGATATGGAAATCAGCCTACGCACTATGCGCGCCATGTTGTATCACGCAGCGTGGGCGATGGAGGCTGACAAGCCCGATAAGCGTTTGGCGGTCGCTCTGATGAAGCGCTATATTCCCAAAACGGCGACTCAGGTCGCCAGCGATGCGATGCAGATCCTGGGCGGGTTGGGGTATACCGAAAGCTCGCGCGTGAGCACCATCTGGGAAGATTGCCGCGGCAATCAGATCGCCGAAGGTACCGACCAGATCATGGTCTACATCGCAGCGCCGCTCATCATGGATAGCTACGCTGAATAATAATTGACGATCGTAGCCGCAAAGGCCTCTTCTGTTGGGGGTCCTTGAGCAGCTCGTATTTCTTTGAAAAAATCCAAAGCGCGGCCCTACGGAGGCAGCATCCATGCAGGGATGGATCGATTATTCGTGCCGTCATATTCGCCGCGCCCTTATTTTCATAGAAATACGAGATCGGCTGCGATGGACCCCCAACAGAAGAGGCCTTTGCGGCTGGGCGCGTGCTTTTCCGGGGCAGCTGCACTCTGGGCTTCGATGCAACGCCGATAGACGCTTCTTGTACTCTGAGTTTCGATGCGGTGAAGGTGCGTGCCGTGTTGCTGTGCTGTGTTATAGGTTGCGGCGCAATTGGGCTTCCTTGATCTCGCTTTCAAGGGAGCTATGAATGATGTTCGCGAAAGGACCAGCGTTGCTGCCGAAGTGCTTGGTGCCGGATTGCTCGCATTTGCGGGTGAAGTACGACAAGAACGCGCACGTATAGAACTCGCTCAGGAAATCGATGTTCTCTTCGGGTAGATATCGGTTGGCCAGAATGATCTGGATGTCGTTGCGTAGCGCGGGAAGGTACAGCTCGTACAGATAATTGCGCAGTGCCGCCGGACCGGTTTCCGCAAATGCCTGGGCATAAAACTCGCGTTCGCGCTTCAGGACAATGGCGAAGGTGTCGAAGAACTTCGAATGGTCAAGCGAGCGGACGCCCGATTTCTGGGTAATGTAGAAAGGAAGGTCGGGATAGGTGTTCTCGCCTTCTTTTTCGTATACCAAGATGTTCTCGGGGAAGCGATGCTGAAGTTCCATACCCAGATCGTAGCGGAACTTCCAAATGATAAGAGCGTTCTTGTCTTCGAAGTGATAGTAGAACGTTTTGCGGTTCTTGCCAGTGCGCTCCACGATATCGCTGATGGAAACCTTCTTGAGCGGTTGTTCAGAGCAAAGATCGACTAAGGCTTGGGAGATCAACAATTTCGTGTCAAAGGTACCCACTGTATGCTCCTTTCAGCCTACTTCAGGACGTTAGTTTAGCGCTCTTTGCTAAAAATTCGGTCAAAAGTTTAAAAATGTGTAGCATTTCGGGGCCATTGGCGGCAAATAAGTTTTGCAAGAATCATTTATTCCCGGATTAATAAAGCAAATAATGCATAATGACGGGCATTAGGTTGTATATCTGTTTTACAATATCCTAACGCGAAGGAGTGCTTACGGTTGATCATCACTGGTACAGATCGTTGCATGTGACACAGTTTTCAGACGACAACGAATAAGGTGTCGTCTGTTTTCGTGTACTTATAAACGGTTGTACCAAGTGCATCTAATTAGCTCTCGTATATGCAGGAATGGAATTTCACTTTTGTTCTTACGAAAGGGGCCGCGAAGTGAAGTACGAATTACTAAATAAGCCGTTCAAGATCGGCAACGTGGAGCTGCGAAATCGTTTCGTAATGCTGCCGATGACCATTGAGAAGACCGACAACTATCATGTTGGCGACGACCTCGTTGATTTCTACGAGCAGCGTGCAAAGGGCGGTGCTGCTCTGATCGAGCTCGGCTCTTGCTACGTATGTGATGTTTTCGACACGCATCCTAAGTATCACACGACCACTGGTGCAGTAGGCGTATGGGACGACTGCTTCATCCCTGGCCTCAAGCGTACCGCTGACGTGTGCCACACGCATGGCGCTAAGCTGGCTGCTCAGCTCCAGCTCTGCTACGAATGGCGCGCAAGCGGCGAAGACGAGCTGCAGTCCTATGCTCCTTCCAAGGACGTTGTTTCCGGCCCCTTCGTTGGTATGCCTGAAAAGGAATTCACCAAGGAAGAAATCGCTTTGGTTGTTAAGCAGTACGGCGATGCTGCTAAGCGCTGCCAGCAGGCTGGTATCGATATTATCGAGATCCATGCTGGTATTGGTTACATGGTCATGCGCTTCATCTCCAAGTACTCCAACCATCGTACCGACGAGTATGGTGGATCCACTGAGAACCGCTGCCGTCTGCTGACCGAGATCATCGACGAGATCCATCGTCAGTGCGGTGAAGATTACCCCATCCTCATTCGTTACTCCGCAGACGACCTTATGCCTGGCGGTCAGCGCGTAGAGGATCTGAAGGAAGTCATCGAGTGCGTTGAGGCTCACGGTGTTGACGCTTGGTCCATCCAGGCTGGCTTCCATGAGGCACCTCGCCCCGTTGCTAACCAGCTGGTTCCCGAAGGTGAATTCATCTACCTTTCCAAGGAAGCCAAGAAGTACACTTCTCTGCCTTGCTTCCCTGGTACTCGTATCAACCACTTGGACGTTTGCGAAAAGATCCTGGCAGACGGTTCTGGCGACGCTGCTGGTATGGCTCGTCACTGGATCGCAGAGCCCGAGATCGGCATCAAGGTCGCTGAAGGTCGCTCCGAGGAAGTTCGCCCCTGCATCGTTTGCTCTCGCTGCTTGGACAACATCTTCATCGGTAAGCCCTGCAAGTGCTCCGTTAACGCTAACGTATACTTCTCTCAGTACGGCTTGCCTGAGGATCATCAGGTTTCCGGCGAAGAGGCTCAGAAGAAGATCCTCGTTGTTGGTGCTGGCCCTGCTGGTTTGGAAGCAGCGCGTAACCTCAAGATGCGCGGCTTCAAGAACGTTACCGTTGTCGACCAGAAGAAGAAGCCTTGCGGCCTGCTGAACCTCGCCCAGGTTCTCAACGAAGAGCTTCCTCCGATGGTTGATTGGTACAACAACGAGATCAAGCGTCTTGGCATTGATGTTCGTTGCAACACCAAGGTCGACGTTAACTTCCTTAAGGACTTCGGTGCTGACGAGGTCATCCTTGCAGTTGGTCCTGAGACCACCTCTCCTGATGTTCCCGGTAAGAACCGCAAGAACGTTATTGACTCTCACGCTCTGAAAGAGCTCGTTGAAGGCAACGGCACTCCTGGCATGGGCTTCATGTGGGGCCTGTCCTGCTTCGGCATGGGCATCCTGGGCGCTCCTCTTGGCCTTATGCAGTGGGGCTTGGGTACTCACTTGCTGGTTAAGAAGCGCATGGCCGTTATCGGCGGCGGCTTCGCTGGCATTGAGGTAGCTTCTTCGATGAACGAAGGCCGTGAGGTCACCGTTATCGAATCCGCTAAGAAGGCTGGCGACCAGATCGGTATCATCGACAAGAACCCCGAGCTGCGTAAGCTCAAGAAGGAAGGCGTTAAGATCCTTACCCTGACCAAGGTCAAGGCTTACACCGACGAAGGCGTTCTGTGTGAAGATGCTGAAGGTAAGGAATTCACTGTTCCCGCTGACACCATCATCACCGGTACTACCATGGTGGACAACACCGATCTTTATGATGAGGCTAAGGGTGTTCTGGGTGAGGAGCATCTGCACCTCATTGGTAACGCATCTCCTCACACTGACTGGGAAGGCGTTGCTGCGAACGATCCTTACGGTACTCCCGAGTACAAGCGTTTGCTCGAGGCGATTCGCGATGGTTACATCGTAGCTATGAACCTGTAAGAATCGTATTGTTCGACTCCGAAAGCGCTCGGTATGTCCGGGCGCTTTTTTGATGGTCAGCCAAGAAGGGAGCACAATGACGATGACAGCGACAACAGAGATCGTTCTTCAAGCGATAGGGTCTTCGGATGTGAGCGCTCTTGCAAAGACGGGCGATCCGTTGAGTGCGATCACTGTTGCTTTGGTGTTCGTTGTGGTTCTGGCCGCTGCCGTCTTTTTCGGGGTGCGCCGAAAAAATCATCGGGCGGGTACTACGGCATTGATGCTTGTTTGTGTTCTGTGCGTATCTGCTCTTGCTGCGCCCACCATGGCTTTGGGTACTGCGAATCTGGCGGCACCTTCGGCGATACAGGCGACCTACGATCCCCAGACGGGCACCATAACGGTGCCGGAATACGTGATTGAGAACACAGGAGCGTCTTCGGCAGAACTTGTCTCGGTGCAATTCGAGAGCGCCGAAGGGGCTTCTGGTACCTGGATCTGCTTTGCTGGTGGAGCGGAAGTGTATCGCAATGCCTCCGACGCACAGTTGCCGGTCCCTGAAGGCGCAGCGATCGTGCTATCGGGCGAGAGTCTTGATCTGGCCTGGTCAGTCGAGGGACTTGACGATGATGCGGTGGCTGCGTTGGTGGGAGCATCGCTCGGCGTGGCGACGCTTTCTTTCGAGCAGGGATCCGATCCCGTGGACCAAGGAACCGCTTTTGCCGTGTATTCAGCCGATGATAGATCGCTGGCCTTTGATCGGGCAGGCGTTGTGCCCGAGGTGGGGCAGACCTACAACGGAAAGGTCGTGACCTCGGTATATACGGGCTTCGAAGAAGCTGAGTATGATGGTGTTGATAGCCATGCCCCTTGGTTCGATCATTCGGCAGATATCAAATCGGTCTCGTTCGACGCGCGCATTGCTCCCATCAGTACGGCCAATTGGTTTTTGGCTCTTGGGTCATGTACTTCGATGGATCTGACGAACCTCGACACGTCTGCGGTGACGAATATGGAATCCATGTTCTATGGTTGTTCCTCGGTGTCTTCTCTTGATCTTTCAGGCTTGGATACTTCGAAGGTGACGAGCATGCTGGATATGTTCTCCTCGTGTTTCTCGCTTGCTTCTCTCGACCTGTCGGGTTGGGATACTTCTGATCTGGAAGACATGTCGGGCATGTTCTATAACTGCCACGCGCTTACCTCGCTTGACTTATCTGGGTTCGATACTGCCAAGGTAGCCGATATGTCGTACCTATTCCGTGGGTGCTATGCGCTTGTTTCCCTCGATCTGCCTGACTGGAACACCTCTCGCGTGGTTAATATGTCTGACATGTTCAGCTATTGCAACTCGCTCTCTGTTTTGGATCTATCGAGCTTTGATACAACGAACGCCTCGAATATGGATGACATCTTCGATGGCATGACGGGTCTTGGGCAGGTTACCTTGGGCGAGCACTTCTCGTTTGTGGGTGATGGTTCCACATCCTGTGTATTGCCTGCTCCCGATGCGGATGTTCACCTGGGCGCTGATGGGAAGTGGCACACGGCAGACGGCGGATCGTACTATCCTGCCGAGGTGCCCTCCGGTGTGGCGGCTACGTACTATGCAGTGCTGCCGAGTGCTGGAGCGTTCGTGGGAGGCGAGACGGAGGAGGCTGTCGCCGAGAGTCTCTGAGGCTGTGTTGGCGAGTGTTATGTGCATGGGACAGGAGAGTTGAGAGAGATGGAAGCTGACTATAAGTGGGTCCAGGATCTGTGTGTCAGTGACAAGTCTTGCTGTCCGCAGGATCTGCTCGAAAGGTTGATGAGTGCGCCAGAGTGTAAGATTTTCGGGCCAGTGCATCATTACATAGTGGGGGCTTCTCTGCTTACGTGTACGCATAACGCTAAAGGCGAAAAGTCCACCGAGGTCCTTGCGGAAGATCTCGAAAAACTCAAGGAGCGATCTCGGGCAGTGCCGGGTGGAGCTTGCGCTCGATGGGGCATCTGCGGTGCAGCAGCGTCCTGCGGGATGGCGTTAGCGATTATCCAAGATAACGAACCATTGAAAACAAAGGGGTGGAGCGAAACTCAGCTCATGGTCGCCGATATTTTGGAGCGCATTGCGCAGGCGGGTGCACCGAGGTGCTGCAAAAGGGACTCGCGCATTGCCGTTCGTGAGGCAACTAAATGGTTCAATAGGTTATTGGATGTTGATCTCGTTCAGTCCGAGCGCGATATACGGTGCGAAATATCATCGAAGAACACCGTTTGTTCTGGACAGTGCCTATTTCATCCCTCATCGGTGAAGTCGATCTTGTAGATGATAAAGAAGGTTCTGCTTTAGTGGGGATAAGTGCCACCCAGTCTCAAACCATAGGTTCATAGTGAGGAAAATTCATTTGCGTTATTCAATTCCACGATCGAGAGCGATGAGCCGTTGGTAGTATTCGTTGGTTTCTGCAAGCTGCTGAGGTGATCCGCTGATCGCGATGTGCCCATCCTGCAAGAACAGGACGCGGTCCATATGGGACACGCCTTGAAGATGGTGGGTCACCATGATGAGGGTCTTGTCGCGCAGAATATCGAACAGGGTGGAGAGCACCTGATGTTCAGTTGCGGGATCAAGGCCCACCATGGGTTCGTCAAGAATGACAATGGGCGCATCTTGCAACAGGATGCGTGCGAGTGCAATACGATGACGTTCGCCACCTGAAAAACGAAGGCCAGCTTCATCGACCATGGTATCGAGTCCTTCGGGTAAGTGCTGCAGCAAGGAATCTAGCCCCACGCGCGAAAGGGTGTCCAGAAGCGTGGCGTCGCTGGCATGAGGGTCGGCGATAAGCAGATTGTCGCGCAGAGTGGTGTTGAACAGGTAAGTGGACTGCTGAATGACACCGAAATAGCGTGCGGCATCGTTTTCAAGGGCGCTGCAGGTAACACCGCCAACGGAAACGCTTCCGGCAGTTGGCGTAAGATCGCCGCGCAGGAGCAATGCGAGCGTCGATTTCCCCGTGCCGCTCTTTCCCAGAACGGCGATGTGCTCTCCTTGGCGAATGGTGAGGTCAATACCCTTAATGGTCTCGTGCGAAGATTCTGGGTAGGTGAAATGCACGTTCTGTAATACGAGATCAAGTGGTTGATCAGGTGCGGTCTGCGGAACGGAGGGCTGGTTGTCTGGCGTATCGGCATCGTTTCCCGTAACGCAGGGGAGCGCATTCAGTCGCTCGATGGCATCCTGGTGGGATCGTGCTTCAACGGCCGCGCTTGAAAGGGGTGCAAAAGCATCAAGCAAGGGGAAGTACCCCAGTATGAAAGCGAGTATCCAGTTCGCGTTCATGTGACCCTGCTCGCCGAACTGCATCGCAGCCCATGCAATGACGAGTAATGCGCCAAGAGCGAACAGGATCTGCAGCACTAGATCGCGGCGGCGGTCGAATGTGTGGGCTTCGCGCTCGAGTTCGCGCAAGGCCGATTGGGTGGCAGCGTGGCGCTCAAGGTAGTCGTGGCGGCGTCCGGAGAGGATCCAATCGGTAATACCCATGACGTCATCGGTCAGGTCGGCATAGAGCTGTGTTTTGAGGGTCTTATGCTTCGCCTGATGCGCGCCATTCGCAGAAACGGAAACGAGCGGGACGACCACCAATTCCGCAACAAGGATCAGTAGGACCAAAAGCCCCGTCCACCACGAGAAAACTCCGAAGGCGATGACAAGAATCAGCCCGAGGATCCATGCGATGGCGGTGGGCAGAACAGTGCGCAGATACAGGTTCTGAATATGGCCGATATCTTCAGCAAGAAAGCCGAGGGCATTGCCTAAGCGGTGCGTACTGCGAAAGAAAATACCCTGTTCATCGAAGGCGCGGTACAGTTTCGCTCGAAGACTCGAGGTCATGCGCAATACCCAATCGTGGCTGGTCAGACGCTCTGCGTATTGAAGGACGGGCTTGCCAATTCCGAAGATCCGTACGCATAAAAGCGGCGTTCCCAGCAAGAGGATGGAATAGGGCATTTCGGCCGAACCGCCAATGAGCCACCCGGAAGTGAACATGAGTGCAGCTGCGAAAAAGACCGTTATTGCGCCAAGGCTGATCGCCAATGCAAGCGTTCTCTTGTAGCGCCCTAGGTAGGGCCTTACCCAGGTGTCGTTCTTCCAGGAGAAGGATCGCGTGGAATGATTATTCATGGCGACCCCCTTTTGACTGAGCAATAAAAGTCATGAACGCGTCGGTGTGAAGGATGTCCTGGGGTGTTCCCTGGGTAGCGAGTTCTCCTTCTCGAAGGAGAATAACAGTGTCCATAGCGGAGAGCCAGTGAAGGCGATGGGTAGCCAGAATCACTAGCTTGTTTTCCATGAGGTCGATCATACGGTCTTTAAGTTCGAGTTCTGTTTCGATATCGAGATGTGCAGTGGGTTCGTCGAATATCAGCACGCGGCAATCGGGGTGCAAGAACGCGCGCGCGAAGGCGATCCGCTGCTCCTGACCGCCGCTTAATGCATGCGCCCCTTCACCAATGATGGTATCGAGGCCATGGGGAAGGTCTGCTACGAGAGAATCGAGCCCCATGAACTTCACGACCTGGTTCATTGCATCTGGCGACGCGCTGGGGTTGTAAAACGCCAGATTGTCACGCAGGGAAGCGTGGAATATGTGGGGGTTCTGCGGGATATAGGCAACATGAGCGCGCCATTTGTCGCGCTCGAGAGAGGTTGCGGAGGCAGCATTGAGGGTTATGGACCCTGAAGTAGGAGAAGCGAGCCCAGCGAGGATGTGGGTCAGTGTGCTCTTGCCGGAGCCCGAAGGACCAACAATAGCTATTTTCTGCGTTCCTGAGCAGGTGAGGGAAATGCTCTGAAGGGCTTTACGGGAACCGTAAATGAGCGAAATATCATGCAGTTCCACCTGCGGGTAAGGAGCACAAAGAGGCTCTTCCTTGTGAGAGGGGTCGCGCAAGGAGTCGGCTGCGGGTGCAACTTCTGCATCGAGCGCGGAATCGGCGGTAGGCGCGGCACCGATGTTGGGGGTGGTGCTGGTCGTGACATTGGTGCTGCGCACGGTATTGGATGGACCCCCTTCGAGCAGTTCCGTGATGGAGCGCAAAGCGTTCTTGCCATCAAGGGAAGCATGATAGTCGGAGGCGAATTCGCGAATGGGCTTGAAATAGTCAGGAATCAGCACCAGAACGAACAAGGCGGGGAAAAGAGCGAGCGAGCCATCGACCAGGCGAAATCCTAACATGACCGCAATAGCTGCAATAGATATAGTGGAAAACGCATCAAGCACCGCACCCGATAACGTAGCAACGCGCAAGGTCTTCATGGTCGCCTTGCGGAACCGCTCACTTGACCCGTAAATGTTCTCGGTCTGGCTATGGCTGCGACCGAACAGCTTGAGCGTATCGATGCCACGCAGTGAATCGATGAAATGGTTCGCCAGGCGTTGATATTCGCGGTGCTGCTTGCCAGCTTCAAGGCTCGCGGTATGCCCGATGAGAACCATTTGCAAAATGATCGCAGGGAACACCAGTAAGGCGATAATGCCCGACACCCAATCAGAGATGAAGATAAGCGCCAGCAGCATTACGGGCACGATGACCAGACGAGTCATACGGGGAAGCACCATGCGAATATATGCTTCAACGCGATCGACTCCTTCGATGAGCAAGGTGGCGAAGTTGCCGGTCCCTTGCTGCTGCAGGAGGGTGCGGCCTTTTGTGAACGATAGCTCGAGCAGGCGTGCGCGGAACTCGTCTGCGCGAGTGGTGGCGTAGGTGTCCAACCAATTGCTCTGAATGTTCTCGATGATCTGGCGGGCGATGAAGCAGGCGGCGAATCCTGCCAGATAGGGAAGCTGGCTTCCAAGGCTTTGACCATACCAAAGAGCGGTAAGTGGAATGGTCAGAAGAAGGGCCTGCCCCATGATGAGCAATCCCACTGTAAGCGAGAACACTGAGCAGCGCATAAGAGCTGATCGTATTCTTGCAAGCGAAAATAAGAGACGATCGATCATGGGGCGGATCCTTACGGGGTTTGTATGATGCGAGACTTTGACTAGAAGTCAGTTCGTGGTCGTTGGGCTGGGAGGGCGCTCGTGCTCAGCTAGTGGGTATGTAATGGCGACTTCTCATGAGGCTGATAAAAAAAGAAAGCCGCTGCGCTGATGGGCGCAGCGGCTTTCGGCGCGTTAGTACTCGTGCGTATCTTCGATGGCGACTCTACCGCGGAAGGTGCGATAGATAATGACGTGGTAGATCAGAACGAGCGGCAGACCCACACAGGTGATGCCAGTCATCCAGCCGAGCGCCAGGTCGGACGATGCGGCATTTGCGATGGTGATGCTCTCGCCGATCGTTGCGACCACGAGGTTCGGGAACATAGATGCGGCGAACAGCAGAACCAGAACCAAGGCCGTTGCGCTGCTTAGAATGAAGGGCAGAAGGTCAGAGCTGCTGTCCTTTCGGGCCGTAACGATGACCGCGATAAGGGCCACGAGCATGACGGCGAACAGCACCCAGCGCACTGCTTCGAGAAGCGGATCCATGGCGGGCTTAATGCCTACCAATGCATACACGGTGACGAGCGCGAATAGTACGAGGCTCGTAATCGCAAAGGGACGACGCAGCGATGCTACGCGTGCCTGCAAAGCGGAAGGCTTGGGAGCCTTGAGGGCCAGCCAGGTCGCTCCCTGTGTGAGGAAGATGGACAGGCCTAAAAGACCGCACAGCAAAGTGAAGGGCGTGATGAGTCCCAGCAGGGGAACGCCTGCGTAGTCGCCGTTGGCATCAAGTGGGATGCCGGCATATACGTTGCCGATGGCCACGCCGAACAGGAGGGCGGGCAGGAGCGATCCGATGAAGAACATCGCATCCCAGACGCGTCCCCACTTAGGATCGTGAGCACGGTATTCGAGCGATACCGCACGAACGATCAGGCCGAACAGTACGAGCATGACGGCAAGGTAGAAGCCCGAGAACGTGGTGGCGTATGCGGGAGCGAAAGCGGCGAACAGCGCACCACCCGCGGTGAGTAGCCATACTTCGTTGCCGTCCCATACCGGGCCGATCGCGCGACGAATGATGGCGCCTTCGGTTTCATCTTTGGCGACGAAGGGCGACAAGATGCCCGCGCCCAAGTCGAAGCCGTCAAGAATGAAATAGCCGGCAATAAGGATGGCGATGAGGATGAACCAGAGGATTCCCAATCCAGTCATGGCTATTCACCGTCCTTTCCTTGGAGAGACGCTTGATCTGCTGAAGCGCTATCGGCAGTTGCATCAGATGCATTGCCTGCGGTCGAAACGGCAGGCTCCTTCGAGCCGAAGTTCACGAAGGGAGCATCGGCTTCATCAATGCGCGGACCCTTCTTGATGAGGTGAGCGACGATACGTGCCCACCCGATGATCAGGAACACGTAGATCAGGGTGAATAGGACCAGCGTGATGGCGAGTTCGGGGGAAGATACCGCAAGGGAATTCGCTTCTCCAGTGAGCAAACTCACGCCATCGGGGCTGCTGACGGCCGGATAAACCGACCAGGGCTGACGACCGATCTCCGCGGTGACCCAGCCGGATTGAATGGCCAGGAAGGGGAAGAGCGGAGAAATGATCGCCACGTTCTGCAGCCAGCGCATGTTCTTAATGCGGCCTTTTCGGTACGTGAAGATGAATGCGAGGATGGTTACCAGTGCAATGAGGCCGAACATGGCTACCATCAAGTGATAGCTCTGGAACACGGTGTTGACCGGCAGTGTTTCAATGGTCTCTTCGGTAAAGTCGCTTCCGTAAGCACCGCTTTCAGCCAGATCATTGAGGCCGGGGTATTCGGCGGTGAAGTCCCATGAAGCTAAGAACGAGGTGCCGCCTGGAATGGCGAAGGGGGTAATGACCTTCTGCGATTCTTCGTCGACCCAGCCGATCGCGTAGAGGGGCATGGCTTCTGTTTCGTAAGCGCCTTCCATCATGGCGAACTTAGTGGGCTGCTCTTCTGCTACGACGACGGCGGATTGGTGCGCGAAAACGACCATCAAGCAGGTGGTGACAAGCGCGATGCCCGATGCAACGCGAACGGTGCGCATGGCGAATTCGGTATGGCGACCCTTCTTCAGGTACCATGCGCCGATGGCGAGCGCCATGAATGCGCCCATGATGAGCAGGCTATCGACGGTGTGTAGATAGCGTGGGATGGTGGTGGCATTGAATGCGGCAGCCATGAAGTCGGTCAGAATCGCTTGCGTTCCATCGGCGGAAAGCTGAGCGCCAGCGGGCGTCTGCATCCACGAGTTAGCGATGATGATCCACAGAGCCGACAGACAAGAGCCGAGCCAAACGAGCCAGGCCGATACGAGATAGAACGTGCGGCCGACTTTAGCGCGTCCGAATAGGAGGACGCCCAAGAACACTGATTCGAGGAAGAAGGCGAGCAGCGCTTCTGCGGCAAGTGGCGCGCCGAAGATATCGCCAACGAACCGTGCGTAGTCCGCCCAGTTGGTTCCGAACGAGAACTCCATGGTGATACCGGTTGCAACGCCGAGGGCGAAGGTCGCGGTGAACACTTTGATCCAAAAACGTGATGCGGCGGCGTCTTCGGGCTTGTTCGTGCGATAGTACTTCGTTTCGAAGATCGCGACTACAAGGCCAAGACCGATGGATAGTGGTACGAAGATAAAGTGATACATGGCCGTTAAGGCGAACTGAATACGCGCTAACAGAACCGGATCAGTGAGGAAATCCATTCGTACACCTCCTTTTGTTCTGGCGGTTTTTCGATGCCAGCTGTTTTCGTCGCACCTTCTTTACTAGGCGAAAACAAATGGCTCCATAAAACCTTCATTTGTCTATACGCTTCATCCTACCACCGAATATGCCCAGTTTGGGGCTCATATGGAAATTGTTAGTAAATTAGTTTCATTTTTATCGAACGCGAGGTGAAATGCGGATCGAATGCAAATGGAACGTCAGGGCCAGGGCGGTTATGCGGAAAATGAGGGACGCACCGCTTGCTAATTGTTCTTGGAGCAAGCGGTGCGAGTGGGTATGATGAGGACGAGGGAGAAAAAATCATTTCAAGGAGGGCGCCATGTGCGTAAGAGTTGACGGAGGCGTGATCGAGAGCATTCCGAATAAGAAGGCACTCGAACTTATCAAGGGGCATATGGATAATCCTGATTCTCAACCCGTGCAGCCCCGTTATGCTGCGACGGTAATGCTGATTCGCGATTCGCATCCTGGGCAGACCAAACATCGCATCGAAGATGGCGCGTATCCCGATGATTTTCCTACTGGACAAGAGCTTGAAGTGTTCATGTTGCGTCGCGTGAAGACGATGGATTTTGTGCCTGATGCCGTTGTGTTCCCAGGCGGTCGTGTTGATGAGCGCGACGCTGATACGCATCTTAAGTGGGAAGGTCCTACGCCTGCGCAGTGGGCTGATTATATGAACTGTTCTGAAGAAGTGGCCCGTAAAGTGGTCGTCGCTGCTGCACGCGAAGTGTTCGAAGAATGCGGCGTGCTGCTGGCGGGTCATGAAGACGGAACGATCGTCACTGATCTGAGCGATCCTTCGTGGGCGGAAGATCGAAAGGCGCTCGTAGCGCATGATCTGGCCTTCGCGGAAATGTTGATGCGGCGCAACCTGGCACTGCGTAGTGATCTGTTGGGGCTGATATCTAACTGGTGTACGCCCGAGCATGAACCGAAGCGCTATGATACGTTCTTCTTCTCGGCGCTGATGCCTGAAGGTCAGGTGGCCGATGATGAGACGAGCGAAGCGCAGATCGCCGATTGGGTGACGCCGGCGTACGCTATTCGTGAATCCGATGAGGGTCGCTGGCTGGTCTTGTCGCCTACTATGTATAACCTTACTTGTATTGCAAATGCGCAAGATGCTTCCGAATTCGTAAGTGTGCGTCGCAAGCTGAAGCAGATCATGTCGAAACCGGTACGTCTTGAAGATGGGACGATCGTTCTGCATACTGATCTATAGAGCGTAAAAGGAGTTTTTTGATGGCTTCTTTTGTCGTAGACGAAGAACCATGGACCGGTGGACGTGTAAGCGATCGTGTCACATGCGTGCGCGCTCACAATCCGAGCCCTATGACCTATGTGGGTACTAATTCGTGGATCGTGTCCGAGCCAGGTAGTTTTCAATGCGTTGTGATCGACCCGTCTCCTGCGGGTGGGCAGACCACGCGCATCATGGAAGCGTGCGCTGAAGAGGGGCTTCATATCAGCGCTATCGTGGTTACGCACGACCATCATGATCATACCGAGGGCGCCAAGGAGCTTTCGGCGCTTACGGGAGCGCCGCTGTTCGCTCCGAAAAAGGAGATAGGGGCGGATAGCCGCGAGGGAGCGTTCCTTGCTGATCGGGTATTGCGCGAAGGGACGTTCTGCCCCTTCGATGGGTCGCCCGTACTTGAGGTGTTCGCGCTGCCAGGTCATTCGAGCGATTCTATCGGACTGTTGCTTCCTGGCGAAAAGAGCCTGTTCGTAGGAGATGTGGTGTTCCGTCATGGACCGACGGTAGTGTTCCATCCTGATGGCCATCTGGGTGATTATCTCCGTTCGCTTGATGTGATTGAGGGGCTCGTTCAGGAAGGGCGTGTGGTGCGGTTATATCCAGGTCATGGATATTCGATCGATGATCCGCTGCGGGCGCTTCATGCAACGCGCGGGCATCGGATCGAGCGGCTCGATCAGGTAAAGAAGGCACTTGCTGAAGGGGTACCCGCGGAGGCGAATGCGCTGTTCGATGCTGTGTATGTGGGGGTTGACGAGCGCCTTCGGTGGGCATCGCTGCGCAGTATAGAGGCGCAATTGGTTTTTCTACGGCAGGAAGAACGGTAGTACTGGGCTCTGCAGAAGTGCGGGGCCTTTGTCATAGTGGCGTTCATGGGGTCAATGGTGCGCCACGGGAGGAAAGAAGGGGGACCATATGAGTGGTTTGCAGGGGTTGAAGGTCGTTGACCTGACGGTATTCGCGGCGGCGCCGGGATGCGCGCGCCTTCTAGCGGAGCTGGGCGCGACCGTATATAAGATCGAACGCGAAAGCGGCGACGATCAGCGCACGCAGGGCGTGTCGTGGGGAATGAAGTTCAAGACCGATATCGATGATGCGGCATTCGATTGCGGTGGATTCAATCGTAAATGGGTCTCTCTGAACTTGAAGACCGAAAAGGGCATGGAAGCCATGATGAAGCTTCTATCTGAAGCGGATGTATTCGTTACGAGTAATCGTACGCCTGCTTTGAAGCGCATGGGACTTGATTATGAAACGCTGCATGAGAAGTTCCCTCGCTTGGTGTGGGCGCAGTTGCGCGGCTATGGCGAGCGCGGCGAAATGGCCGACGAACAAGGGTATGACGCCATTACCTATTCGGCGCGTGGCGGCGTTACGATGAGTTTTCCCAATGCGAGCGAGCATTTCGAAGTGGGAAATTCTCCGGTTGCGTTCGGCGATTGGAACTCGTCCAATGCGCTTGCGGTAGGTGTGTTGGCGGCACTATGGAACGCGCAGCGTACCGGTGTGGGCGATAAGGTGGTCACCAGTTTGTACCATGTTTCCAACTGGGGCATGATGAGTGCGATCTGCGCCCAGCAGCAGGGGCAGCCCCATCCGAAAAGCCGTGCTGAAGCGCCGTGTCCGACCAATAATAGCTACGTTACGTCCGATGGCGTGTGGTTCGTTATGTGCTTCGGTAACTACAACAAGTTCCATCGCAAGGTATTCGAAGCTATCGGCATGGACCCAAAGTATTGGGAAGACGACCAGTACAACAATCTTGAGGCATTGGCTCAAAACGGAAAGAACGTTGAAGTGGTTGCTGCGATGGAGCGCATCTTCAAGCAGAAGACGTGGGCCGAGTGGGAGCCGTTCCTTATGGAAGAAGAGCTCGCGTGCGAAAAGTGCCGTACGGTCGAAGATGTATTGCAGGACAAAGAGGCCTTCGATAATGATCAGCTTCGTCGTGTACGCTACGACGATCAGGGATATGGGCAAGATCAGTCGTACACCATTACGACCGCGCCCGTTCGTCTGGAGAGCTTAGGCGATCCAGTGCTGTATCGCTCGCGTCCGGTAGGGTATGACACGCGTGAGGTGCTCACCGAATTGGGGTATACCGAATCTGAGATCGATGCGGCGCTGGCCGATGGATCGGTATGCTGCTACCAGGGCGAGCCCATGCCTGAAAGCGTTTTGCAGCCGAGCTACGGGGTGTATCCCGCCAATGCCGAACAGGCAAAAGAACTGGCTCAGCGGCGTGCTGCCGAAGAAGCGGCGCAGGCGTAGCGCCTACTGCTGAAAGGTTGCGCAGGTGTGATGCCTGCTGCTGAAGGGGTTGACTGACAAACAGCGCTCGCTGTCAAGGGGCGCACAGGCGTGATGTGTGCTGCTGAAGGGGCTGACTGGCGGATGCCGAAGGAATGGCACGGGTGCAGTGTTTAACGCGCTACTGTGCAAGAGCGTCGTTCGATGCTTAAGTGCGCGAAGACCAATGACAAAGGGCCGGAGAGCTAAGCTCTCCGGCCCTTTGCGTGTCTCCTGTGAAGGTCGTCGATTATCTGGTACGCGCACATCGGCGTCTTGTGAAAGCCTAGCGACCCTTCCACTGGGGTTCGCGTTTTTCGGCGAAGGCCTTGGGACCTTCGAGGGAATCTTCGGTGGCGTTCACCAGTTCCTGATAGTGGTCCATGATGCGCCAGCCTTCGCCAGGGAACTCATCGTCATAGGCGGCGCATTCCTTCATAGCCGCTTTGGAATACTCGATGGCGAGCGGCGCGCTCTTTACGATGCCTTCGGCTAGCTGCAGGGCGGTGGCCATCAGATCGGGTTCTTCGACAACGCGGCTTACCAGCCCCCATTGATTCGCGGTCTGGGCATCAATGTTGTCGCCTACGAGGATCAACTCTGCGGCGAACTTATGGGGTAGCTGTTGCATCAGACGCAAGATGGCGCCATCGCCTGTGGAGGCGCGGCCATGGCGTGCTTCGGGTAGTCCGAAGACAGAATGAGTGCTGGCAATGGCGATATCGCACGCGAGTACCAAACCCATGCCGCCACCGACGCAAACGCCGTTCACGGCAGCGATCAGGGGTTTCTTAAAGCGGTGCTTCGACATGCCCAAAAGCCCCCAGTCCTCTTTGCCTTCGGGAAGGTGGTAGGTTCCCGCGGCCAGTTCTTTAAGGTCGGCTCCCGCGCAGAAGCAAGTTCCCGTGTTGGTGATGATGCAGCAGCGCAGATCGGGATCATTGTCCCAGCGCTCCAATTCGTCAGAGAACTCTTTCATCATGAGCGAACTCATGGCATTGCGGGCTTTAGGTCGGTTGAATGTGATGATGAGAACGCCATTGCGTTCTTCGGTCAGAATAGTTTCGTAAGCCATCGGTATGTCCCCTTTCCCTCTTACCGTATTGTAGGACGTGCGCTTGTTTCGCGTGTCGAGAAATTAGGATGAGTGCTTGTCATGCGAAAAGCGGATGTACGCTTGTTTCGCGTGTGGGGAATCGGAAGGTTCGCACGTTTTTTTTGCGCGAAACCAAGGTGCGACCACGACCCCCATCGCCCTGGACGCGAAACCAAGGTGCGTGATCGTTTTTCATGTATATAATCAGGACTTATGCTTGTTTTATACGCGGATAATTCATGGGGCGGGGCCGTTGCGCGAGCTATGAAGAGTCTAGAATGCGCCGACCCCGCGTCAGAGCAGAAGCTGTGCCACAAACCGCTTTAAAATGTATAGGCTGCGCATATTTTTTCCTTACTCATTCGCAAAGCAATGCGGACATTTATTTGATAATGAGGAAAAACTGCCACATTTGGCTTCAAAGTGTATTGAATGCCGAAGGCGGTGAAGAGGAATCGCCTCAAAATGCTGCGAGGGAGATACATTTCAAAGCGGTTTGTGGCACGGATCGCTGTTTTTCTGTGCAACGCATACATTTTAAGCTGTTTTGTGGCGTGAATCGCATCTTCCTCTCAGGAAACGTGTATCAATCAGGCAAAACATGCGTCGAGCAAGGGGATTGGTTCCTGGCCGTCAAAAGGGCATGTGGGTATATATGATGAAGTCCATAGGGTGCTTGTTTCGGGATGCGGGATTCGAGGCGGCGAACTTGGGACGTCGAGTCTAGGGCATCGAACCTAGGACATCGGACCGACGAGCCTGGGGTGTCGAACCGCCGAACCAGGGATATTGAATCTGGAGCGGCGAATCTGGGGTAGCTCTGAACATTGATCTTGGGACCCCTAGAACAAAAAAGACCCTCGCATCATGCGAGGGTCTTTGTGAAAGTGAACTATGCGTTCGTTGTGCGGTTGCACTAAGCTTCTTGCGCCTTCTTCTTTCCGAAGATGGTCTTAGCGCCCTTGACTGCCAGGATGATAGCAAGGACGAACAACAATGCAGCAAGTACGACCTGCACCAGCGGAGCCAGAGGATCGGCGCCACCGAGGAGCTTGAGGGTCTGAGCCTGCAGGGTCATTGCCAAAGAGGTCAAGGTAACGATGAGCATGAACACCATGGGGATGTAGAACATCTTGTTGTTCCTGCCCGCATTGCCCAACCAAGCGCATACAGCCAGCAGGGCCAATGCGGCGAGCAGCTGGTTCGCAGCACCGAAGAGCGGCCAGATGAGGGTGTAGCCGGTCATGCCTAGTGCAATGCCGATAACGACGGTAACGATAGTGGCAACGTAGGACTTGGAGAAGAACTTACGAACACCAGTTACGGTCTCGAGACTTTCGCCAACGGGGATCCAGAGTTCCTGGAACATATAACGTGCAAGACGAGTTGCGGTGTCGAGCGACGTCAGGCAGAAGGCCGATACGGCCAGAATGAGCAAGGTATACGCGATACCCTCAACGCTTTCCAGGCCGGGGATGCAAGCGAGCATCTGAGAAAGGCCACCTGCGAAAACAGCGGTAGGGGATGCGTAGCTGCCAGCGCAGTATGCCTGCCATACGAAACCAACTGCACACAGCGAAATGATAGCCAGCAAGCATTCGATCAGCATGCCGCCGTAAGCGATGGGCTGAGCGTGAGATTCTTTTTCCAGCTGCTTAGAGGTGGTGCCCGATGCGACCAAGCTATGGAAGCCGGAGATCGCACCACAGGCGATGGTGATGAAGAGGGCAGGGAAGAGGAATCCAGAAGCTGCGGACTTGTTGACCAGAGCAGCGCCCGTTTCGGGGTTGATGATGGCGTTGCCCGCAGCGTCAACCGCAGCGTTGCTTGCGAAGAAGCCGGTGAAAGCAGGGATCTCCAGATTCGAAGCGTTGCCCGTGAGGCTCGCGCCTACGATGCCAACGACCGAAAGGATGATCATGCCGTACAACAAGAAGGAGCTCAGGTAGTCACGGGGCTGCAGCAGGATCCATACAGGAGCAACAGCAGCGATCATGATGTAGATACCCAGAAGGATCATCCAGGTGGTGTAGTCGAACGAGATCAAGGGGAAGTTGTAGCCGATGGCAACCAATACCACAATGATCAGGATAGCGGTGGCGATGTTGAGCGCAGCGGGAATGGTTCGTCCGCGGGTCGCAAGGCCATAGATGACCGCTACTACGATGAAGAGCATAGAGATCATTGCGGTGCGCTGGTTAGCCAAGTTGGATGCATCGGTGGAGTTCGCCAAGCCGACCGCGAAGGTGTTGGCGACGATAGATGCGAATGCGGCGACAACGAGCAAAAGCGTAAGGTAAGCGAAGATGCAGAAGATGCGCTTTGCGGTATCGTCGATGTTCTGGGCGATAACAGATGCGATGGTCTGACCCTTGTGACGCAGTGATGCGAACAGAGCGCCGAAGTCATGTACCGCACCGAAGAAGATGCCGCCGATGAGAACCCATAGCAGTACGGGCACCCAACCGAAAACGGCAGCCTGAATAGGACCGTTGATGGGGCCAGCGCCAGCGATGGAGGAGAAGTGATGTCCTAAGAGGACGTATGGTTTGGAAGGAACGTAGTCAACGCCATCTTCCAACATTTGAGCAGGCGTAGGTCTTTTAGGATCGACCCCCCATTGTTTTGCAAGCCAGCCGCCATAGAGGACATAGCCGGCAACCAGCACAATGAGACCGCCAAGCAAAATGAGCATCGCGTTCATGTGTTTTTGAACCTTTCTAATCCGACACGTTACGAGCCAATGCTAGGTTGCTGGCAAGCGACTGCTTGAGCTGCTTGCCAGCTGCGTTAGTCATTACTTCCTTATCGGCTTCTCTGGATAGGTCGACCACGGCAAGGCGCAGGTCGGTCCATCCGCGCAACCCGAAGCGATAGTTCTTGCGGAAGCGAGTTGACTTTACGCGCTTGAAAACCTCATCGGTGCATCGATTGGCGATGATGATCAAGGTGAGGGCGGAGGACATGTGGTTCGGGCCCGCATCGACTTTTCGAATAGCCTTGGTGGTTATGAGCTGCAGCGTATCTTCCAACAGGGCCTCGTCGAGTTCATCGGCAATTTCAAAGAACATAAAATCGTGGGTGTTTACTTCCCAGAGCTTGGCGCGCTTCGTCAGTACGTACTTTTCACCATACGTATGAAATTCGGCGAACGCAGGAAAGCGATGTCCCTCAAAGAGATAATCTCGTCTGATGTCGTAAAACGATTCATGGGCGGCAAGTACGCGGGAGAGCAGGTCATTGCGCAAATCCTTTGACATGGTGCCCGTAAATCCTTTCATTGCTTCAAAGAGATCTTTCTCTGAGATTGCTGAGTCCTTCGCATTTTCAAGTGTTGTGGATTTTAGAACGGTATTTGTGCTGAACAAAGCTATAGATTGTGCTTGATTCGTGTGTGTGGTGATTTTGTGGGTGAACGGTGTTCACGCCCGCATTTTAGAGGGTCTCGGCTAATGAAGGCGTCAGGATGCACTGGCCTTAGCAAGAGCGTCTTACTATATATTAAGGGTCTGCCCCGTCATTGAATGGGGGCGAAAAAAGAGAACGCATACGAGCCATTTTGGATCGTACGCGTTCTGCTGTAGTTCGGATCGAGAATCGCCCCAAGTTGTTGAACGGACCGATGGCTTAGGCGTTCGCAGCGCGCTCTTTCAAGCGGCGGTCAAGCTCATCGGCGAGCTGATGGCGCTTTACCTTGCCTGATTCAGTCATGGGGATCTCGTCGATGAATTCGATGTGTTCAGGACGCAGACGCTTTGCAACGCCCACAGAATCAAGGTATTCAGCAATGGATTCGAGCGTTGGGGTGATACCGTCCTTCTTAACGATGAACGTACAGATGCGCTCGCCTAGGCGATCGTCCGGCAAGCCGATGGTGGCGTGGGAACCTACGCCAGGGCAGCCGTCCAAATTGTTATCCACTTCGTTGGCGGAAATATTGATGCCACCGCGAATGAGGATCTCCTTCTTGCGGCCATTGATCTTCACGCGACCCTGTTCGTCCTGGATGCACAAGTCGCCCGAGAAGAACCAGCCGTCATCACTCAGATCTTTTGCAGTAGCTTCGGGGTTCTTGAGATAACCGCTGAACATATGGGGACCACGCGAGATCTCTTCGCCTTGCGTGCCGTAGGGGACTTCATTGCCCTTGTCGTCGACGACCTTCACTTCGATGCCCTCGCAAGCGATGCCCGACCAGCTACCGTTCCAGTCCAGGCAATTCTCGGGGGGAACGAGCAGGTGAGGGCAGCTTTCGGTGGAACCGTAGCATTCGCATAGCTTAAGACCGTACTTGTCGGCGCGATGAACCATCGTGCCCGGTACGGGAGCGCCTCCGCATACATAGAGCTTCAGGGTCTTGAATTCAAGGCCATGCTTATCGGCGCAGTTGAGCATGTCGTAGATGAATGGAGTAGCACCCATGGACCAGGTGACCCCTTCGTTATTCATGATCTCGATCGATTCACGCGGGCTGAATTCGTGCTGCAGCACTACGCGACCGCCCAGCAGAAGTGGAGTGATGAGGCCATGGTTGAAGCCGGTCGCATGATTGAGCGGCGCCGGCATGAACATAACATCGTCGCTCGTAAGGTGAAGCGATTTCGAGAAGGTGCGCTCAGAGAAGATGAGAGCATTGTGGGAGATCAATACCGCTTTGGGGCGGCCAGTGGTGCCCGAGGTGGACAGAATGAGAACGACCTCTTCGGAAGTGCTTTCGGGTTTTTCCGTCAGAGGTTCGAATTGTTCGTAGATCTGATTGAGGGTAAGTGAGCCTTTGGAGGCGAGGGTCTTGTCGTGGACACAGATGGCCTCTTTAGGAAGCGTGGCGATCTCGTCAACGACGGAGTGGATCTGATCTTCAAAGTTGGTCTTGTGGTGGAAGGTCGGGCAGATGAACGCCTTTGATTCCACGAGGTTCATGGCGTATACCAGATCCTCGCCATTGAAGGTGACGGGAAGTGGATGGCAGACGGCGCCGACCTTCAAGCAGGCGACGTACACGATGCAGAATTCAGACCAGGGGGGAAGCTGGAAAGAAACAACATCACCGTTGTTGACGCCAACGCTCTTCAGCCAAGCGGCAAGACGGCTCGCCATATCGTCGATCTCGCCATAAGTGAGGCGTACTCCCAGGTCATCGCTAACGTATTCGCGATCAGGATAGTGAGCCGCGCGGTGCGCCCATACATCGTAGAGCGTTTGTTCGGTCCAATACCCTTTTTCGTAGTATTCCTTCTTGTTCGCTTCGTTGACTTTCAGATCGGTAATCATGGATCCTCGTTTCACACGACAAGAGCGCGAATCGCGCTTGTCTACCTTTGGAATGAATTCCCCTCCTGAATGCGGGTGGTCCAAAATCACCCATATCAGTGCATTCAATGAAAGTATAGCGCGAATCGGTGAACTGCATGGGCGTTCTCTTATAGAAAGTAAGAGAAGAAGTTGGGTTCGAACCAGTTTTTAAACCAATAGATGCTGTTCGCGTCGGTAAGTTGTGTCCGGCTGATGGGGCGCGCAACTTCCGGGGGAGCGCGGCAATGGGCGTGCAACCGTTGGAGGAGCACGGTCGACAGGCGCGTAGCCACCGGAGGAGCGCGCGGTTAGCGGGCACGCGACTGGCGAGGGGCGCGTGGTCGGCGAAGCCGAGCTTGCGGGTTTTTGATGCGCGGCGGTCAAGACGGCGTCGAGTGTCGTATCATTGCCGTGGTGATTTATCTCAGAGAGGGAAAGCATGAGTATACGAAGCGCATTGGCACATTCGGCGAGTTCATTCAGCACATGGGGTTTGCGCCATCTTGCGAAGCGCCCGGCGGCGAACCTGCCTGGAAAGATCGCCTTGAAGGTGGATCCGCGCATCATCGCGGAATCAATGCATAAGGTCACGCAGGGCTCTATCGTGGTGGTGGGCACGAACGGCAAGACCACCATTACCAACATGATCGCCGATGCACTTGAGCATCAGGGGAAAACGGTCGCCTGCAATCGTACGGGCGCCAACTTGGCATACGGTGTTGCTACGACGCTTTTGCAGACGAAGGGCACCGTCGAATGGGCCGTGTTCGAATCCGATGAACTGTGGCTCGCTCACACGCTTCCCCAGGTGCAGGCGACATATGTACTACTATTGAATCTGTTCCGCGATCAGTTGGATCGTTGTGGCGAGATCGATCGCGTACAGGATGCCATCGTGCAGGCGCTTAAGGAATCGCCTGATACCGTGCTGCTTTATAACGCTGATGACCCGCTTTGCGCTATCGTCGCTGAACGGGTGCCCAACAAATCGATCGCATTCGGCGTGGGCGAGGACCTTCACCAGCAGCAGAACATGGTCACCGATGCCCAGATGTGCCAGCGCTGCTCGGCAATGTTCACCTATGGGTATCGTCAGTACGGTCAGCTGGGTACCTATTCGTGCCCTAACTGCGGGTTCTCGCGCCCAGAGCTCGATTATGCTGCCAAGCAGGCGGTATTCGGCGATGATATTTCGTTCGAGGTGGAAGAGCGCGCTACGGGAAGTCGCGTTGCGCTTCGTGCTCAGCGCGCAGGCGTTTATATGGTGTACAACGTGATGGCGGCATGGTTGGCTTCACATTGCGCGGGAGTGAACGATGAGGTGTTCCAGCAGGCAGTCGATCTGTTCGACCCGCAGAACGGGCGTTTGCAGACGCTCTCCATCGAGGGCCGCCCCGTTCTTTTGAATCTGGCGAAGAACCCGACGGGTTTCAACCAGAACATGAAGCTCATAACGCAGGCTCCGGGCAAGAAGGTCGCCGCATTCTTCATTAACGACAATGAAGCGGATGGACGCGATATTTCCTGGATATGGGATTGCGACTTTGAAGAGCTGGCCGATCAAAAGGATATCGTCGTATATGCAGGTGGCATCCGCAAGAACGACTTGCAGGTGCGCTTGCGTTATGCGGGCATTGAAGCGCAGGTCATCAATAGCGTCGACGAAATGGTGGATGCCGCGCTTGCTATGCCGGCAGATTGGAAGATGTACGCTATTGCGAACTATACTTCGCTTCCCGCTGTCCGCGATTCTCTGATGGCGCGCGCCGATAAGGCCGAAGTGACCCAGGCCACGCAGGGCGCCCATGACCCCGAGCGCAAGCAGCATGCTCGCGTGCAGCAAAAGGGCATGGAACCACTCGAGAGCGATCCTCTACGCATCGTGCATTTGTTCCCCGATCTGCTCAACCTGTATGGCGACGGAGGTAATGTGCGTGTTCTGGAAAAGCGCTGTGCATGGCGCGGTATTCCGGTTGAAGTGGAAACGGTGCGTTATGGGCAGGAAGCCGATCTGAGCCGTGCTGATATCGTCATGCTCGGCGGCGGTCCCGATCGCGAGCAGAAACTGGCGAGCGAGACCCTTTTCGCAATGAAAGACGAGCTTGGCGCCTACCTGGAAGATGGAGGAGCGCTCTTGGCTATTTGCGGCGGATATCAGATCTTGGGTCGTCGCTGGCTAATGGGCGAAGAAGAGGTAGAGGGCTTGTCGCTCATTGATGCCGAAACGCTGCGGGCGGGTCTTGGGTTCGATCGCTTGATCGATAACGTGGTGTTGTCGTCTTCCTTGACTGACTGGAGCGTCGTGGGTTACGAGAACCATGCTGGTCGTACCAAATTGGGGCCTGGGGTCGAGCCATTCGGGAAGGTCGTTTCATCGTCTGGTCACGGCAACGATGATGATTCCGGCTACGATGGCGCCGTGTATAAGAACTGCATCGGCACGTATTTGCATGGTCCTCTTTTGGGTAAGAACCCTGGTATCGCCGATCATCTTATTTCAGTAGCGCTTCAGCGAAAGCTGCGGCTCGGTGCGCCTGTGGAATTAGCGCCCTTGGACGATTCGGTCGAACGCGAAGCGAATGAGTACATGGTTCAGCGCCTAGGGGTGGCCTAGAAGTATAGAGCGTCTTTCGTGGTGCCGAACGGGCGATTCGCGTTTCAGTCAGGAGATGTTTTGAGTGCGAATTCGGTTCAATGTATCCCTAATATATGCGGTACTGCATAGTGAAAACTTATGAACAAATGATGGGAAATCGCTCCGTTTTTCCGTGCAATATATGATTTTGGCCGATTTTATTTGATTCGGCCCTGGCTGTTGGGCATTATTTACGTCATGTATGCTTCAAATAACAAGCCATCAAAACGCTCGCGTCGTTCCCGCAATGACGCAGAGCGCACGCAAACCGGTCGTCGTTCGGCATCGTCTCGCTCACAAAGAGGTCGCGGACAGGAATTCGAATCACACGATCGTTCTTCGTATGCGTCATCATCGCACTCTTCGCGCCGTGGTGCGACAGGTGCTGATGCGTATAGCGCGAGTAACTATGGCACCTCGACACGTCGTACTGCTCATCGCTCTGATGAGGGTAGGTATGTTCCTGCCACACCTGCTGCAGCGAATCGCCGTTATGCGCAAAGTGCGCATAGTCGCGAATTCGTGCGTATGCAGCACGAGCGAAAAAAGAAAAGTAAGCGCAAGCGCATTCTCTTCATTTCGCTTGCCGTAGTGTGCGCGCTGGCCCTAGGCGGCATTGGCGCGGCATGGGCTTATATCAATCAGGTGGATAATTCTCTGCGCGACGATCTTGATGCCGATCTGCTGCAGTCTTTGGCGGTGACCGATTCGCCGTCCGATCCGTTCTACATGCTGTTGATCGGCGTTGATAAATCAGAGTATCGCGATAGCTCTGGAGAGTATGGCGGCTCGTATCGTACTGACTCCATGATGCTCGCGCGTATCGATCCTAAAGAAAAAGCGGTGACGCTCATTTCGGTGCCACGTGATACGAAGGTCGAGCTCGCGGGGCATGGAACGCAGAAGATCAATGCAGCATATGCCTTCGGTGGACCCTCCCTTGCGGTGAAAACGGTTTCTGAGTTGGCGGGAGTACCCATCAACCACTATGCGGAGATCGATTTCGATGGTTTCCAGGCGGTCGTTGATGCGTTGGGCGGCATCGAAGTCGATGTTCCCATGGAAATCAACGACGATATGGCCGGCGGACATGTTGATGCAGGTCAGCAGACCCTTAACGGTGAGCAGGCGCTCATCTTGTGCCGCAGCCGTCATAACTATGATGATATTGGCAATGGTGATGCTATTCGTGCAGCGAATCAGCGCCTGGTCCTTTCAGCCATTATGAAGAAGGTCATGACGTCCGATGTGGCCACCATTACCAATACGGTATCCACCTTGGCGGAATATGTGACTACCGACTATAGCGTGGCGGGCATCGTGGGTTTGGCTCAATCCATGATCGGCATGGACGTTGATAATAATGTCTACACTGCGCAGGTCCCAACGACATCGACCTATGAGAACGATTTATGGTGGGAAGTTCTCAATGAATCGGAATGGGAAGCCATGATGGAGCGAGTGAGGCAGGGTCTGCCTCCTACGGAAGAAACCGTAGTCGATGAGGCCTCTGGCGCTACGATGTCTTCGGCTGGCAGCGGGGATTCGTCAGGCACGAGCGATAGCTCGTCAACGAGCTCAACGTCACTTTCGGGTGTGAAGATCTCGGTTAAGAACGGTAGCGGCATCAATGGCTGTGCGAGCCAGGCGGCTCAGAAGCTCACGCCAGAGGGTGCCATTGTGGAAACCGGCAACGCTGATGACTATAACTACAGCAGCACCATCATCGTATACAGCGATTCCTCGCAAAAAGATGAAGCGCAGAAGATCGCCGATTTGATCGGGGTGGGCAATATCAAGCAGAACGATGGTACGTATGGTTTCTCGGGAGACTTCCTGGTAGTCATCGGTGCTGACTGGGCTGGCTAATGCTTTAAGGGCGAAAAGCGAATTGAATTTAAAAGCGGGTATGCGAAATTGAACTGAACCCCGATAGTGGGACTGGAAACAAAAGCTTCCAGTCCCACTCGCATTTAAGGGGCGATGCTATGAGGCACTCAATGGATGCCCGCTTTACTTATGGTAGGGCTCTTTACGGATGATCTTGAATGCGCGGTAGATCTGCTCGAGTAATACGACGCGGGCGAGATTATGGGGCAAGGTGATGGGGCCGAAGCTAATGCGTTCGGAGGCACGCGCCTTGATCTCGTTCGTGACCCCATCGCTTCCGCCGATGATGAAGCTTATCCGCGAATCGCCTTCAAGGGCGAACGCTTCCAGTTTAGAGGCGAGCATTTCGCTCGAGGTCTCTCGTCCTTTGATGTCGAGCAATACGATCGGACCCGATTTAGGCAGTGCTGCCATAAGCGCTTCTGCTTCTTTTTGCGGAGTTGAATCAGCAAGTTCGCGCACTTCGACTTTGGCGTATCCTTCGAGGCGCTTGAGGTATTCGGCACAAGCATCCTTCCAGAACTTTTCCTTTAGCTTACCTACGGCAAAAACGTCGATCCTGATCATGATTCTCCTGTAGAATAAGTTCATCTGCAGAAACTTAAGCGTTCCAACTGTTCGTGCGGGACGCTCGCGGAACGAGTTTCTTATCGATGAATCATAGCGGGGGCGCTTGAGGGGTTGCAAGTATGCATGAGCAAGTTGACAGACTATATCGTGCTGCATTGAGTCATCGGCGTATTGTGCTCGCGATCATGGCGCTGCTCTTCGTGGTATCGGTGGCATGCATCCCGTTCGTGAAGATCAACTACCAGTTCTCCGACTATCTTCCTGAAACGTCCGAATCGACCGTTTCGCTTCATGTGATGAAGGATTCCTTTGATTCATCGGTCCCCAATGCCAACGTTATGGTGGATGGTATCACTCTGATGCAGGCCCAAGAGCTTGCCGTGGAATTCGAGAGCATAGTGGGTGTTGATTCTCTGATGTGGCTGGGTACGGTAGTGGATACCGCACAGCCTTTGGTCACCTATGATGAGGCCATGGTTCAGGCATGGAACGTTGACGATGCATACCTCTATCAGGTGGCACTCGATACATCTCAGGCGAACGATGCCATGGCTGGCATGGAGTCGGCGGCATATGCGATGGGTGCCCATAACGTTGCCATGTCGGGAGATGCCATCAATAGCGCGGTAGCGCAGGGGTCATCCGATGTAGAGATCCAGATCATCTTGGTCATGGCGGTCATCGTTATTTTGGGATTGCTCCTCCTGACGAGCGAGGCTTGGTTCGAGCCCGTTCTGTTCCTTTCGGTCATCGGCGTGTCTATCGTGTATAACTTGGGCACTAATATCCTCTTCGGCGAGATCTCGTTCATCACCCAGATGTGCGCGGCGGTATTGCAGCTGGCGGTATCAATGGACTATGGGATCGTCATGTTGCATGCGTTCCGGGGCTTTAAGGCCCATGGTTTATCGTCGTATGAGGCGGCAGTGGCGGCTATGCACAAGGCATCTGCGGTCATCGCGTCATCGGCGGCAACGACGTTCTTCGGGTTCTTGTCTCTGTGCGTGATGGCGTTCCTCATCGGCGCCGACATGGGCGTGGTGTTGGCGAAGGGCATTGTCTTCAGTTTCTTGAGCGTGCTGTTCCTGCTTCCAATTTTGGTATTGTCGAGCGAGAAGATGCTCGCGAAGACGACGCACCGCAACTTGCTTCCTTCGTTTGACAAGTTCGCGGCAGTGGCGCTTCGTCTGGCGGTGCCGTTCACCATTATCGTTGCCCTCATTACCGTGCCGGCGTATTTAGGGCAGAAGCAGCCGAACTTCGTATACGGTGCCAGTGGTTTTGTGGAGCCGGGTAGTGAACTGTACGAGGATACGAACCTCATCGCCGATACGTTCGGAGCGAACGAACAGTGGGTCATGATGGTTCCTTCAGGCGACCAGGGCCGCGAGAGGGAACTGGTCACTCATATTGAATCATTGCCGCACGTGTCGGCGGTGACCTCATATGTGACGGCGGTCTCTTCCCGTGTTCCTAGCGAATTCGTTCCTGCAGATGATCTGTCGCAGCTAGTTTCAAATGGGTATTCGCGCATTGTAGTTTCGACTGATGTCGAAGGCGAAAGCGATGAGTCGTTCGCGTTGGTAGAGCAGCTGCGCACAGTAGCTGATGAATATTATCCAGAAGAGAATTATCTAGTGGGCTCAGCGGTGACATCGTACGATATGTCGCTCATCGTCAATGAAGACTCGCTGCGTATTCTGGTGGCATCGGTCGCGGCTATTGGGCTGGTGCTCCTTGTCATGTTCCGCAGCATCAGCATTCCCGTTCTACTGGTACTCACCATCGAAGTTTCCATTTGGATCAACCTGGCCATTCCGTACTTCATAGGCGAATCGATCCAATACATCGGTTACCTCATCATTAGTGCCATCATGCTAGGCGCTACGGTCGACTACACCATCATCTTGTCACGTGCGTATTTGGATAAGCGCAAGATCATGGAAAAACGCTCTGCTATGCACGGGGCCATTTCGGAATCGGCTATTACTATTCTCACGTCGTCGATCATCCTGACGCTGTGCGGCGCCTTTATCGGTATCGTTTCAAGCAATGGGGTCATCGCGGGGTTGGGGACCCTTATTGGTCGAGGAGCGTTCATCGCCGCACTGAATACGTTTCTGGTGCTGCCTATTTTGTTCATGCTCTTCGATAAAGTCATTGAGAAAACAACGTGGAGATCGGGCTTTTATCGGTTCGACGCTCCGAAGCCTGCAGATCGAATGGCTGATCATGCTGGTGGGTCAGAGGGGTAGATGAATATGGAAGATCGTACTCGGAGAGCAAGAGTTCATAAAGATGCTCGGACGAAGAACGAATCGTTGGGCGCAACGCTGATGGATGGCGCTGCAACCGGCGGCGCATCGACGGGTCGTTCTGTGCAAATGCCATCGCCGAAGAGCGCAGTATCCACCTGGAAGGCGTTCGCCATCACGGTAGCGCTCGTCGTGGCGATGCTGCCCCTGATTGCGGTTCCCGTAGGGGCGAACGCCGAAGAGAACCGCTCGGCTAACGAAATGACTTCACTGGCTGAGGCAGAAAGCCCCGCCGAAAAGCAGGAAGTGGTATACGCCACGCTCGAAAACTCCGGCGTGGTGAAGCACCTCTATGCGGTCAATGTGCTGAAGGGCGCAAAAGGGGCTTTGATTCAGGACCACGGCGCGTATGAATCAGTTTCCAACCTCACTAATACGTCCGAGATAACGCACTTATCCGACGCAGTGCTTTTCGAAATGCCTGACGAGGATTTTTCGTATCAGGGCAATATGGCATCGACTGATCTGCCGTGGAGCATTAGCTTTACCTATCGCCTTGATGGACAGGAGGTCCAGGCGGCCGATCTGGCGGGAAAGAGCGGTGCGCTCGAAATAACGCTGCATACATCCCAGAACACCGCGGTTGACGCGCGTTATTTTGAGAACTACCTCATTCAGGCAACCTGCACGCTTCCGATGGACAAGGTAGAGAACGTGCAGACCGATGAGGGCTCCATCGCATTGTCGGGTTCCGATACTACGGTTAACTTCATGGTCATGCCGGGCAAGGATGGCGAGGCGTCGCTCACGGCTCAGGTGACGGATTTCGAAATGCCGGGCATTAGCGTGGCGGCCATCCCGTTCTCCATGGCGATCGATGCGCCTAACACGGAGAGCTTGGTGTCGAACTTCGATGCGCTTACCGAGGGTGCAGATCAACTTAACTTGGGAACGCAGCAACTTGCTCAAGGTATCGATGCGGTTCAGGACGCAACGCGCCAGGCAGCTGAAGGAGCGGCAGAAGTGGCTCAGGGTGCAACGCAGATGTCGCAGGGACTTGTGCAGTACCAACAGGGATTGCGCAAGGCAGCTGATGAAGCGGGCGAAAGTGTGAGCCAAGACGATATCGTTCAAGCGCAAGAGAGCTACAAGGCGGCGTTGGCTGTCTATGCTGCTGCCTATGCGGCGGAATATGAGAGGCTCATGGCGTCGGGCGGCCTTTCTTCTGAGGAAGCACTAGCTCAAGCGGCGGCTAACTTATCGGGTTCTCAGGCAGAACAGAGCATGACTGCCGCCATGCGGACCCTTGTTGAATTGATGGCGGCGAGTGCAGGATCCCAGGGTGCAGCGCAGGCGCTCGATCAGGCGGCCGATGGACTCGGCTCGGCTGCGGATGCGCAATCACTCATTGGCGGCATGACTGTGCTTGATGCGGGAACGACCGAGCTCGCTCAAGGGCTTGATGAACTTGCGGGCGGCACAGGCGATCTGTCGCAAGGCGCATCGAGTTTACAGGAAGGTACCGCGCTACTCGCGCAGGAGACCCAGGGAATCCCTGATAGGATCCAGCAAGAGATCGACGCCATGATGGCGGACTATGATAAGTCCGATTTCCAACCCGCAAGTTTTACCAGTTCGAAAAATACGAATGTTACACTGGTTCAATTCGTTATGACTACCGATGCTATCGAGGTTCCCGAGCCTGAGCAGACCGACGAACCAGAGCAAGAGGAAACGCTCATCGACCGATTCTTTGCGCTCTTCTCTTGATGCTTTGCGCAGAAGGCCATGATGACGGTATGATGAGCGACGAAAAATCGTAACGGAGAAGAAAGATAGTACCTATGTCACTTCCTGCTGCTGACCTTACCAAAGAACCGGACAATCTTACGACCATGGAACTGGGCGCATGCTTACCTATGACCGCTGAGGTAAAGGATGATCACCTCTATATTGGTGGTGTTGATATGGTCGAGCTCGCACACGAATATGGCACTGCGCTGTATGTCTACGATGAGGCCGACCTGGTATCGCGTATGGAAACGTACCGTGATGCATTCAGGACGCGTTACCCTAATTCTGACATTATTTACGCGAGCAAGGCGTTCCTTAACAAAGCGGTCGCCCGCTTGGCTGACCAGCACGGTATGTGCCTGGACGTTTCGGGTGGCGGCGAACTTGCCATCGCACGTGCGGTAGGGTTCCCTATGGATCGCGTGTTCGTGCATGGCAACAATAAGACCCCTGCCGAATTGCGTGAGGCTATCGAAGCTGGAGTCGGTCGCATCGTCATCGATTCTCGCATCGAGCTTTCCCGCGTGTCTGCCATCGCGCAGGAACTGGGCGTGACGCAGGATATTTATATGCGCATTACCCCTGGTGTTGAAGCTGATACGCACGAGTACATCCGCACGGGCTGTGAAGACTCGAAGTTCGGCTTCACCATGCGTGAGGACTTCGCCTTCACCTGCGTGCGTGACGTGCTTGATTCGCCCAATGTGCGCCTGGCGGGTCTTCATATGCATATCGGTTCGCAGATCTTCGCGCTGCATTCATTCGCGGAAGCGATCGATGTCATCGTTGAATTCGCTGCGCGCATCAAGGAGACCTACGGCTATGAGATCGACGAGATCGACGTAGGCGGCGGCTTGGGTATTGCCTATACGGCGGCCGATAAGCCTTCGAGCATTGAGGATTTCGCTGAAACGACCACTTCGGAAATGCGTAAGGCATGTGCGAAGTTCGGTATCAAGGAGCCTCGTTTGCTGTGTGAGCCGGGTCGTTCCTTGGTGGCGGTTCCTGGAGTGACGCTGTACACCGTCGGGATCCTTAAGACGCTTCCGGGCATTCGTAAGTATGTGGCGATCGATGGCGGCATGTCCGACAATATCCGTACGGCGCTCTACCATGCAGATTACGAACCAGTCATTGCTAACAAAGCGGGCCAGCCCCGCACCGAGATCGTGACGGTTTGCGGCAAGCATTGCGAAAGCGGCGATGCGGTAGCGCTCGATGCTTCTATCCAGCATCCCGATCTGGGCGATATCATATGCGTGTTCGGTACGGGTGCTTACTGCTATTCCATGTCGAGCAATTACAACGGACAGCCTCGTCCTGGCATCGTGTTCGTTAAAGACGGAGTCGCTCGTTTGGTGACGCGCCGCGAAACCTACGATGACCTGATGGCATGCGATATTGATTAAATAGATCCGGTCGGCTCGGGTGTGTGACCGCTCTGCGAGTGATAGCTACCTCAAACCGCGAAGTTGATGCACTCCTTAGTGACGTGGGTTACTGTGGGGTGCATCTTGTATTATAGAATGCAAGGGAAGAACGGTTTCGTGCATATACGCAGTAGGCGGCACGACGAAGAAAGGAAGCGTACATGGCTGTCAAGATTGGCTTGGTTGGTACTGGTACGGTTGGCGGTGGATGTTTAGACATCATTAATGACCACAAACAGGATTTTCTTCGTCATTTTGGGATCGATATAGAATTGGCACGTGTTTGCTCACGTGATCCCAAGCAGGCCGAAGCGCACGGACTGAAAGATATCTTCACTGATAACTACCGCGACATCATCAACGACCCTGATATCGATATCGTCGTTGAGCTCATTGGCGGTACGGGTATTGCGAAGAACGTCATCGTTGAAGCGCTTCAGGCGGGCAAGCATGTCGTAACGGCCAACAAAGCCATCATGGCAACGTCTGGCGAAGAAATCATGAACCTCGCTGCGGAGAACGATCTTGAAATCGCTTTCGAGGCGAGCGTTGGCGGCGGTATTCCCATCATCGATCCGCTCAAGCATTCCCTGATCGCCAATCGCGTCGATTCGATCATGGGTATTGTGAACGGTACGACCAACTACATGCTCACTCGTATGGATGAAGACAACATGAGCTACGATGATGTACTGAAGGAAGCGCAGGCTCGCGGTTTCGCTGAGGCCGATCCTACGGCTGACGTTGACGGTCTGGATGCAGCTGCGAAGATCGCTATCCTGGCATCGATCGCTTTCAATTCACGCGTAACGATGGATCAGGTGTTCACCGAAGGCATCCGTCGCATTTCTCCTGTCGATCTGGCAATGGCCCACGATTCGGGCTATGTCGTTAAACTCGTTGCTCATGCACGCCGCACGGATGCAGGTGTTGATGTGCGCGTTCATCCTACGATGATCTCCGAAAAGCATCAGCTCGCAACGGTTAATGGGGTGTTCAACGCTATCTTCGTTGAGGGCGATGCGGTTGGACAGACCATGTTCTTCGGTGAAGGTGCCGGTGCGGGTCCTGCTGCAAGCGCGGTCATGGGCGACGTACTGGAAGTTGCTCGCCATATCCAGATGGGCATCAAACCGATCGTTGGCTGCACCTGTACTGACAGTCTTCCTATTGCTTCTATCGAAGAACTGCAGACGAAGTACTATATTCGCTTCGTGGTGGCAGATCGTCCGGGTGTGCTGGCTGCGGCGGCAGATATTTTCTCGAAGCATGATGTATCGGTGCGTACGGTAACGCAGCGTGGCACCGCTTCTCGTGATGATGTCGATCTGGTGTTCGTGACGCACACGGCTGAAGAGCGCAATGTACGTGCGGCGATCGACGGGATCATGGCGCTCGAGGGCGTCGTTACCGGTGGAGCACCTTCGGTCATTCGCGTACAGGGCTAAACGCGGTTCCGGGCACAGTTCCGGGTGCTGTACCAAGCGCAACGCTGCATTTCATCCAATCAATAAGAACGCCGCCAAATACTGGCGGCGTTCTGCTGTTGTATGGAATGGAACAGTGTTCCTATTTGGTTCCGACCTGTTTGATGTCGTAAGGCGTTGCCTGGTACACGTAGTAGTTCAGCCAGTTGGTGTAGAGCAGCTGAGCGGCGGCGCGCCAGTTCGACACGGGCTGCTTGTTGGGGTCATCGTTAGGGAAGTAATGCTTGGGCATTTTGGGATCGAGTCCCTTCTTCACATCGCGATGATATTCGTTAGCCAAAGTGTCGGTGTCGTATTCGGGATGGCCGAACACGAAGAAGTGGCGACTGTTCGTGCTCTTGGCGATGAACACACCTGCTTCATCGGAGACGGAGATCAGTTCCAGGTCCTGGTTAGCGGCAATGTCTTCGGCATATACTTCAGTGTAGCGGGAATGCGGCGAATGGATAATGTCGTCAAGGCCGCGTACTAGCGGCGAACTGGGCTTTAAGATGTGATGAGCGAATACGCCCGTCAGTTTTTCGGGACGCATGTGCTTCTGCACGCCGTAGTGGTAATAGATGCCCGCTTGGGCACCCCAGCATAGATACAGAGTGGAGAACACGTTGGTTTTCGCCCATTCGAAGATCTCGCACAGCTCGGGCCAATAATCTACATCCTCGAACACCATTTTCTCGACCGGCGCACCGGTAATGATCATGCCGTCGTAGTGCTTGTCGCGAATATCTTCGAGGCCGACGTAGAACGACTTCAAATGGTCTGCGGGCACGTGGGAAGAGCGATGGGTGACCGTTTGCAGAAGGTCGATCTCGATCTGCAGGGGGGTATTGGAAAGCTTGCGCAGGATCTGCGTTTCGGTTTCGATCTTGAGGGGCATCAGGTTGAGGATGAGCACATGCAGCGGGCGGATGTCCTGATGGATAGCTCGATGCTCGGTCATGACGAAGATATTTTCACTTTCCAGAACACCAGTGGCGGGAAGAGTATCGGGAATTCGAATAGGCATGGAAGATCCTTTCTATGAATTGCTTGGTTATTGTACTCCAGTGCGAGGGTGAATCATGGCGAACGAGGGGCCTTAATAACTAGCTATAGGAAAGTGCTTCTACCAATAGTATGAGTGCACCTGGAAATGTTGCAGTTGCCCACTATAATCGTTCTGGCAAAACCAACGACAGGAGAATCATATGAGTGAATCCCTCAGCACAATTTGCGTACAAGGGGGCTATCGTCCCGGCGATGGAGAACCACGACAGGTTCCGATTTACCAAAGCACTACCTGGAAATACGATACCAGTGAACATATGGGCAAGCTGTTCGACCTGGAAGAGTCGGGCTATTTCTATACGCGTTTGCAGAATCCCACGAACGATTTTGTTGCCGCGAAGATCGCTGAGCTCGAAGGCGGTACGGCGGCTATGCTGACCTCGTCGGGCCAGGCAGCGAACTTCTTCAGCGTGTTCAACATTGCGGGTTGCGGCGATCATATTGTGGCATCATCGGCTATTTATGGCGGTACGTACAATCTGTTCGCTCATACCATGGCGCGCATGGGTCTGGAATGCACGTTCGTATCTCCTGATTGCACTAATGAAGAACTTGAGGCGGCATTTAAGCCCAACACCAAAGCAGTATTCGGCGAAACGATCGCCAATCCGGCGCTGACCGTGCTTGATATTGAGCGTTTCGCTCAGGCAGCTCATGCTCACGGTGTGCCACTGATCATCGATAACACGTTCCCGACGCCTGTTAACTGCCGCCCCATTGAATGGGGTGCCGATATTGTTACCCATTCCACGACCAAGTACATGGATGGTCACGGTGCTGGTGTTGGTGGCTGCATCGTTGATTCGGGCAAGTTCGACTGGAACACTTACGCCGATAAGTTCCCGGGCCTTACCACTCCTGATGAGAGCTATCACGGCGTGGTGTATACGGAGCGCTTTGGTTTGGCTGGTGCGTTCATCACTAAGGCGACCGCGCAGCTGATGCGTGACTTCGGCGCTATCCAGTCTCCCCAGAACGCGTTCTTGCTCAACATGGGTCTTGAGAGCTTGCATGTACGTATGGCCCAACACGTTAAGAACGCACAGGCGGTTGCTGAATATCTTTCAGCTCATCCAAAGGTCTCTTGGGTGCGCTACAGCGGTTTGCCGGGCGACGATAACTACGAATTGGCGCAGAAGTACTTGCCTCAAGGTGGCTGTGGTGTTGTGAGCTTCGGCGTTGCTGGTGGTCGCGCTGGCGCAGAATCGTTCATGAAGAACTTGAAGCTCGCCCAGATCGCAACGCATGTTGCCGATGCGCGTACGTGCGTGTTGCATCCCGCTAATGCAACGCATCGCCAGATGAATGACGAAGAGCTGGCCGCGGCAGGTATTAGCCCCGACCTTATTCGCTTCTCTTGCGGTATTGAAGGTACGCAGGATCTTATTGCTGACTTGGAGCAGGCTCTGTCATACGTGTAAGGCGCACACAGGCCTCATTGCCTTTGAAGCATACGACCCATCGAGATCAGTTCTCGATGGGTCGTATTTTTTACATTGGATAGGGTGAGCGTGGGTGGATGGATCGCCTAGAGGCTATTTCACCGTGAGTACGGGAATGTCCGTGTTGTGCAGGATGCCGTAGCTCACGCTGCCGAGCATACCGCGCAGAGCGCTCAGGCCACGACGACCCATGACGATCAGATCGCATGAATGATCGTTGGCGTATTCGATCAGCCCGTGCACCGGTGAAGAATACGTGATCGCTTCGATGTGCACCCTTTCGGCGGGAAGACCGTCGTAGAGCGGCTCGACTACTTCCTCGATCTCTTGAGTGATGTTGCGCAGAGCATCGTCGACCATTGCAGCATATCCCTGGTCAAAGCTCGTTCGGTCGAGTGACGGGTCGCCGGCTTGAGAAAATGAAGATGCGACGTTCATGGATATGACATTCACGACGAAGATCTCTGTATCGGGTGAAGCGATGGCGATCGAACGTGCGGTCGTAAAGGCGCTGCAGGCATGATCGGACCCATCAAAGGGAACAAGAATGCGTTGGTATTTCATAAACCCCTCCTTGGTGATGAGATACATATGCGGCAAATCGGGCGAAGCGCGCCGTGACCGAATCATGTATCAGATGATTTCATTATGTCACGTTTGTTTGGAGGAAGCCGAAAAGGGATGAGATTTGCATCAAGTGAGGGTATGATATAGATTTTCAAAAATCTATAGAAACAGCCTATATAAAAAAATAGAAATAACAGGTTCATTTTTGAAACCCCAGGTGAGACAATGAACCCATGAGCGATTCAGAAAAGCAGCGGCTTTTTAATCGCTTGCGCCGGCGTGATACCCCTCTTGCGCCGGCGTTTCTTTGCGCTTAATTCAAAGCGGTTTTCAAAGAGGGGACGGCCAGTTCTAAAAAAACTTTCAAAGAAGTGTTGACAGAATGGCCGATTCGTAATAAGTTATCTATGGTTAACTTTGAGGGAACAACTGCTGAAGGCGAGAACCTCTGCACCTCTTCGCCGGCGCATCTCTTGTTCGGGCTCTTTGGAGATGACGCCATCGTCTCGTCCTTTTTCGTAAGATGCAGTCCCCTCGAGCGAATCCTCTTGTCCTTGACGAGAGAGTGAACGACGAAGCACCCGTCCTTTGGGCGGGTGCTTCCGTTTTTAGCGAGGCTCCTTGCTTTGCGGGGGTCCGATTTCAGAAGCTCGGCGCTGAGCTTCTGATTCCTTGTTCTGCGAAGATAACGGAAGTGGTGCGGGTGCTGTTCATTCCACATCGGATCCGGCGGGGCGTCTGGTGCGCAAGAAAAGGAACACAATGAGCGCGCCGGTTGCGGTTGCGATGGTGTCCACTACCCAGTCGGCCGGATCGCAGCTGCGATCCGGAACGAAGATCTGGTGTATTTCGTCGCTTATCCCGTATAGACTTCCTATGGCGATGGCGATCACGAACGCTATGGCGTGTGGCTTATGGAGACGCGTAGCGTTCATGAGAAGGGCTCCGAAGATGAGGTATTCCGTAAAGTGCCCTATAGGCGATACGTCGATAGGGTGACCGAATAGACGCAGAGCGGTATCGGAAAGGAGCGCTTTGAGGCTCGATATGATTCCCATTCCGTGATTGATGTCGCCGCCTGTGTTGGCGGACATCCAGAAAATAACTCCTGCCATTATCGCAACGGCAAGCCAGCTGCCTATGGTGAAAAGACGAGATCTTCCATCCACGTACGAAACACCGCTTTCGTAGAACCTCCGAAGTTTCTTATGGCACTTGATGGTAAAAGTGCGAGAATCAGTAGTTATTGTAGCGTTATCAGGAAGGGCTTGGCGTAGGACTATGGCGCAAGAGAGCAAGGAACACACGAAGCGCGTTATCGTCATGATAGCCATCGTGATGCTGGGCTCTTGCTTTGGCAACCTATCGCAGACCGCGCTTAATGCCATGTTCGCTGGAATGGCGCAGGATTTCGGGGTCGACGTCAGCCTTGGTCAGTTGGTCACCACGCTCTATATGCTGGTGCTCGGAATCACGGTACCGGTCGTTACGTATTTGATGAAGCATTTTTCCCTGAAGCGCGTGATCGTCGGCTCGCTCGTGTTGCTGTTGCTGGGCGGCGCGATCGACGCGGTGGCGTGGAGCTTCCCGGTCCTGATCGTCGGTCGCGTTCTGCAGGCTATTTCCGCGGGCATCACGATGCCCATGATGATGAGCCTTATCATGATGACGGTTCCTCGCAATCAGCAGGCCACGGCAATGGGCATTGCGGGTATCGCCATGGGCTTCGCTCCCAATATTGGCCCCACCATTGGTGGGTGGATGCTGGAAACCGCGGGGTGGAGAAGCTTCTTCATCGCACTGACGGTGTGCTCGCTCGTGCTTGTGCTGCTTTCGATGATCCTCGTGCGGGATTCGTCTTCTGGCGATAAAGGATATCGCCTCGATTTTATTTCGCTTCTTCAGTCGGCGCTCGGGTTCGGCGGATTGCTCTTAGGCTTTTCGAACGCATCGAGCTACGACATCGTAAGTCCCCTTATCTGGGTCCCTGTCGCGGTGGGTACCTTGTTCTTGGTGCTGTTCCTTAGACGACAGCGCCGTGTTGAAATGCCGCTCATCGATCTGGCGATCTTCGATTCTAGGAACTATCGCATCAGTTTCTGGACGATGAATTTCCTGTATGCCAGCTTTATGGGTATCACGCTGGTCATCCCGCTCTATATTGAGAACCTGTGGGGTGGAACTGCGCTGCAGGCTGGCCTTGCTCTGCTACCTGGTACGATCGCGGCGTTCGTGGCGAATCCGTTGGCGGGCGTTCTGACGGATAGAATCGGCGCTCGCCCGGTCATAATAGTTTCTTCGGTCTGCTTGGCGTTGGGCGCGACGCTTATGGTGTTCGTCGATGAAACAACGCCGTTCTGGGTCATTTTTCTCATGCAGGGAATCCGCGCGGTGGGCGTATCGGGTCTCATTGGGCCATTGAACTCGTGGGGCATGGGGGAGCTGCCCCCGAGCCTTATGACGGATGCTTCGTCATTCGGTACTGCCGTTCGTCAAGCATGCGCATCTTTGGGAACCGCGTTGATGGTGTATGCCATCGTGGCAGGGCCCTTGATGGGTTCGGTCGCTATGGGGTATCACGTGGGATTTGGTTTTTCAGCGGCATGCGCGCTCGTGGTGCTGGCTATCGCGGTGGTCCGAGTGCGATAGTGCTTAGGCTTTAAGCGCGACTTAATATCTCTTCAACACGAGTGGAATCTACGTGCGGAAAAGGGATGAACGGTTCGGGATCTGCTGGGTGATCCGCCAAGATGCGCTCCATCCAGATCATGTCGTACCAACGTCCGAACTTATAAGCGCATTTCTTGAAAGAGCCTACCAATTTGAAGCCCAGACGCTCGTGGAACAATCGGCTGGTGGCAGGGACGTATTCATCCGCAGGGTCGCAGTGAGCGATACATGCTTCCATGTTGTATACGTTCTGCAGCATGAGCAGCTTCGCGAGCGTCTCATACATACGGCGCCCTAGGCCACGCCCTTTGTAATCCATACGAACGTAGATCGAGGTCTCGATGGAGTGGCGATAGGCTGCACGGGGGCGGAACGCCGAAGCGTAAGCGAACCCGACGAGCTCGCCTTCTTGCTCTGCAACAAGGTAGGGGTAGTTCTCCAGTGTGCGGCTTACTCGTTGCGTGAAATCTTCAAGGGAAGGGTCTCCCAATTCGAAGGTCACTGCAGTGGTACGTACGTAGGGAATATAGATATCCCTAAGGGCCGCTGCATCGGCAACAGTAGCTATTCGTATGATAGGTAGATCGTTCATAGTGGGCTATTTTAGACGCGTCTTTCGCCGTTGAATAGACTAAATTTCGAGTGTTTACGAAAGCCTTTCATTTTGCGAACCGCGCCGTTCGGTACTGCTTGTCATAACGGCAGGAAAGCTGTGGTATACTCGCAATCGCTTTAGTATGATAAAGTCACGCATCATTGAAGAGGTGGCACAACGCCGTCCGTTGCGACGGCGCTATTGAGTCGCGATGCATTCGCAGCACGGGCAACTTTGATGAGTGGGACTCGAGAACATGGAGCGAGGTATTTATGAAAAAGAAATTACTTGCGTTGTTGAGCATTGCCTGTGTGGCGTGCTTGTCTGCCGCTCTCTTGGTCGGCTGCTCTTCCAATAAGGAGGAAGCTAAGTCAGAAGATACGTCTGCTGATATTTCGACCTTGATCGTTGGTTTTGACAACAGCTATCCACCCTATGGCTTCATGGATGAGAATAATGAGCCTACTGGTTTCGATCTTGATCTTGCCGCTGAAGTTGCTAAGCGCAACGGTTGGGAGCTCCAGCTCGAGCCTATCAACTGGGATTCCAAGGATGCACTCCTTGGTCAGGGCTCCATCAACTGCATCTGGAACGGCTTCACCATGGAAGGCCGTGAAGATGGCTACACCTTCTCTGAGCCCTATATGCTCAACGAGCAGGTTGTTGTCGTGAAGAAGGATTCCGGCATTACCAACCTTGAAGGTCTAGCCGATAAGACGGTGGTAACTCAGGCTGATTCTGCTGCTCTGGATGTCTTGGAGGGCGATCAGAAGGCATTGGCAGATACCTTTAAAGAACTGCAGACCTTGCCTGACTACAACAATGCGTTCTTGCAGCTGGAATCTGGCGCGGTCGATGCAGTAGCGTGTGACCTTTCCATCGCTCAGTATCAGATGGCCGCTAAGACTGACATGTTCGAGAAGCTCGATGCTCTGAGCTCCGAACACTACGCAGTAGGCTTCAAGAAGGGTGACGAGGCACTGGCTCAGAAGGTGACCGATACCCTGAAGGCCATGTATGAAGACGGCACGGTTGAGGAGCTGATCAACAAGTACGCTGATTACGGCATGAGCCTCGAGAACTGGGTGCTCAAGTAAGCGCATGATCCGGCAGATATGCCAGAACATACGAGCCGTGTAAGGCTGAATAGGCGGTGGTACGATGAAAAGCACATGCTTTCTCGTACCACCTTTTGGGCGGAGATATCCTCTCCGCCCTTTGTTGCGTTTGCGAGGAGCGCAACGCAGAGGCGACGGACGTTGATGGATGGTAGGAGAGCAGCGCTTTTCGCCCTCGTTCGAATCGGTGTTCCGTCAGGTGGTCATTGTAGACCTGCATGAAGGAGGAAGATAGTGGAACTGAGCGTAATGATAGGCGCCCTGTTCGAGGGCTTAGGTTTGACCGCATGGATCTTCGTGGTCACTCTGGTGGGATCGCTTCCACTAGGTATTGTGGTGGCGCTTTGCCGCATGAGCAGGTTCGCACCTCTCGCGCTGATCGCGCGTTTCTACATTTCCATTTTGCGTGGCACGCCTTTAATGTTGCAGCTTATGGCCATCATGTTCGGTCCGTATGCCCTGTTCGGGATCAGCTTGAGTAGTGAATGGAAGTATGGCGCATGTGCTATCGGCTTTATCTTGAACTATTCGGCCTACTTCGCCGAGATCTATCGTTCGGGCATTCAGTCGATTCCCAAGGGCCAGTACGAAGCAGCTATGGTGCTGGGCTATTCCCGCGCGCAGACCTTTACGAAGATCGTTCTTCCTCAGGTCATTAAGGTGATCACGCCGGCCATGGGTAACGAGATCATCACCCTGGTCAAAGATACGTCCTTGGCGTTCGTACTGGGTATCATGGAAATGTTCTCGGTCGCGAAAGCGATCGCGGCAAGCGAGATCTCCATGGTGCCGTATGCGCTCGCTGCGCTTATCTATTGGGTTTGTTGCCTGTTCATCGAATTCATCATTGGTCGTGTGGAAAAGAAGCTGTCCTACTACCACGGGTAGTTCTGGTGCGCGAGGTCTAAGGAGAGAGGTTTTCCAAAATGGCAAATGAACCAGTTGTAAGCCTAAAGCACGCGAAGAAGGCGTTCGGTAGTAACGAGGTTCTGAAAGATATTTCACTTACGGTCGAAAAGGGCGATGTGCTGTCCATCATCGGACCTTCTGGTGGTGGCAAATCCACGTTGTTGCGTTGCCTTACGTTGCTTGAAACGCTTGACGCGGGATCGCTGTCGTATGGCGATATTGAAGTGGTGACGACCGCCGAGGCGGGTGGAACTGCAGTATACGGCAACAAGAACACTGTTGCGCAGGCGAAGAAGCGCTTCGGGTTGGTGTTCCAGAACTTCAACCTGTTCCCGCATTTCACCGTATTGCGCAATGTGACCGATGCGCTTATCAGCGTCCAGAAGATGCCGAAGGAAGAGGCGCTTGCAAAAGGGCGCGAATTGTTGGCAAAGATGGGTCTTTCCGGCAAGGAGGGAATGGTTCCTTGCGAATTGTCAGGTGGTCAGCAGCAGCGCGTTGCCATTGCTCGCGCACTGGCGCTTGATCCGGATGTATTGTTCTTCGATGAGCCCACATCAGCGCTCGATCCTGAATTGACGCAAGATGTCCTGCGCGTTATTCGCGAATTGGCTGATGAGCATATGACCATGGTCATTGTTACGCATGAAATGGCTTTCGCGCGCGATGTGGCCGACCGCATCATCTTCATGAGCGATGGCGTTATCGTTGAAGAGGGTCCGGCTGATGAAGTGATCAATAACCCCAGGCATGAACGTACCAGAACGTTTCTGGCTCGTTTTGCCGAGGATGCCAACTAGCGCACAACCCTGATAATTCTGTTTTGCTGCGGGAACGTATTCGTGGCAAGAAAAAAGCCCTTGCCGTTGTGGCAAGGGCTTTTGTGTTCGATAAGGGTTAGGCCTTATGCTTCGACCTGCTTCAGCAAGCCGTATCCGCCATGCGAGCGACGATACAGGGTGTTCACTGCATTGGTGTCGCGGTCGATGTAGACGAAGAAGTCGTGACCCAACAGGTCGATCTGAATAAGGGCTTCTTCTTGCGTCAGGGGCTCGAGTACTACTTCCTTGACGCGTACTACTTCGTCATCCTGGGAAAGCTCGTTCATCAAGCTGTCGAGATCGAGTTCAGCAGCAGGAGCGGCCTTATCGACGACAGGAGCGCTTGCGATCTTCTTGTCAATAACGCGCGTCTTGTACTTGCGCAGCTGGCGCAGGGCCTTTGCGGCGGCAACATCGATAGCGGCATACATGTTCTCATCGCGTTCTTCTACGCGGATGATGTGACCGCGTGCGCGCATGGTGACTTCGCACGTTGCGGGGGTGGGGTTAGCTGGGTTCTTTTCAACCTGAAGAACGACTTCAGCAGTAAGCGGATCGATGTCCATGACCTTCATGGAGTTGCCGATTTTTTCTTCTGCGTAAGAGTGCAGGGCTTCGGTGACGGGCATCTTGCGGCCAGTGATGGTGATTTCCATGACTTCACCTCTCATATTGGGACTTACAATACGATTCGACTGAAGGGTTGGAAGAGCACCGCCCGCATGAGCGATTCGAATGCTATATACGACCGTTGTTGCAAGGTCTTTCCAGGTGGAAACGGCTTTCCCGATCCCCTCGTCTACCGTTTTCATCTATCAGTCTAACGCATTTTGGCCGATTGTGAGCAGAATTATGAACGTGTACAGCAGATATAGTGACAAATAGGAAAAACGGTAACAGCTGCGTGGCGCGAGCGCTGCGCTCCATAAAAAGCGCAGTTGCTTTCTGGTATTGTGGTCTGGCTGTACTGTTGTGAAATAACTCGCACGTTGTTCGAAAGGGTCGCACGATGGCTCATCATCCTCATAAAGAATCAGGGATCTTCATCGAAGAGGCCGAGAGGCATCAACGTCGCTACTATAAGGTTCTGGAGCTTACGCATTCGACCACGAAGGCGGCAGGCGTCATGCTTCTGGGCGCCATCATTGCGCTTATTGTGGCGAACACTGCCTTCCATGAGGGCTTCTATGAGTTCTGGCACACCGAGGTTGTACTCGGTTTTGGGGACGCGCATGTCGAAATGTCCCTGGCGCATATCATCAATGATATTTTGATGGCCGTGTTCTTCTTATTGGTGGGCTTGGAGATCAAATATGAAATGACGGTGGGGGAACTCACCAATATTCGCCAGGCGATCCTGCCTGTAGGCGCGGCATTGGGTGGCGTGGTGGTTCCCATCGCGGTATACATGGCGTTCAATGCGGCCACTCCCGAGACCATAATGGGCTGGGGCGTGCCGACCGCGACAGACATCGCCTTTGCGCTGGGTATCCTGTCTCTTTTAGGGTCCCGTGTTCCGGCAGGGGTGCGTGTTTTCTTGAGTACACTTGCCGTCGCCGACGATATTGTGGCTATCCTGGTCATCGCTATTTTCTATGGTCAGAGCCCCTCGCTCATGTGGCTCGGTGCGGCGTTGGTGGTGCTTGTAATACTTATCTTGATGAATCGCTCGCATATGTATGCGCTTATTCCTTATTTGTTGGTAGGCGCGATGCTGTGGTACTGCATTTTCATGTCGGGCGTACATTCCACTATCGCAGGTGTCTTGCTTGCGTTCGTTATTCCTTCGGGCTCGCGCGTTAAGCTGAAGAGCTTCACGAATTGGTCGGGTGAACGCGTTAAAGAGGCGCATGAAGCGCTTGTACCGAATGAGCCGATCATTGGTCAACGTGACTATCTGGCAAGCGTGACGCGCCTTGAACGCGTGGCGCGGCAGGTGGTGCCACCAGCAACGCGTCTTGAGCGCAGGTTGTATCCATGGGTGTACTTCGCCATTTTGCCTCTGTTCGCACTCACTAATGCCGATGTGGCTTTTATGACCGCCTCTCCATCAGATATTGCGGGAAGCTCTGTTTTCTTGGGCGTGTTCTTCGGCTTGATTGTGGGTAAGCCGCTAGGCATTATGCTTATGAGCTTCATTATTGTAAAGACGAAGCTCTCATCTTTGCCCGAGAACGTCAACTGGGCACATATGTTGGGCGCAGCTCTTCTGGGTGGCGTTGGTTTCACAATGGCTATTTTCGTTGCGAATCTGGCGTTCGTTGATCCTGCCGACATCATGGTGGCGAAAGTGGCTATTTTGGCTGCGTCTTTGGTGGCAGGGGTTGCTGGCTTCCTGTTCCTGTTCATGCAGGCGAGGGCCGCTTCGCGTAAGGGCGTGACCTATGAAATGGAACTACCTTCGCCTGATAATCTGCAGACCCACGGCGCCCATGAAGCGCAAAGAAGGTATGAGCGCGATCATGATCACGACGAAAACCACATTGATCGGGAGTTATGAAGTCAATCTCCACATTACTTTGCATCGGGTGTTGCCCTTTTGTTACCATGGTCGAAGCTCGCACGCTTTGCGGAACCTGAATTGCACCATAACTTTGGCAAAGTGGAGCGAAGGCATAAGGAGGCTTTATTTATGGCTGAAAAGGTACGCGCATTAAATGCAAAGACCGTTTTAAGTGCTTTTTTTGCTGTCATTCTGGCAGTTGGCTTGGCAATTCCAACATCAAGCGCATTTGCTGATCCGGCAGATAGTAAGCAGGCGGAAGCCAATGCCGCTCTTGCTCAACTAAACGCGTATCAGGCAGAGCTTGATACCGCGAGCATTAATTACCAGGCTGCTCTTCAAGAGCAGATGGATGCAGAAGCTAAGGTAGCTGAAGCTCAGACCCAGATCGAAGAGAAGACCACTGAGATTGAGCAGTGCCAGAAGCAGCTCGGCGAGCGCGCTCGCGATATGTATCGCTCGGGTGACACGTCCTTCCTTGATGTCATCCTGGGTGCTTCTTCCTTTGAGCAGTTCGCCACTACATGGACCATTCTTGAGGATCTGAACCAGAACGACGCGGAGCTCGTTCAGGAAACCAAGACCGCTCGCGAAGAGCTTGAGGCCGCTAAGACTCAGGCTGAAGAGCAGGCGAAGGTCGCATCCGACAAGGCCGCTGAAGCGAAGGCTGTTGCCGATGCTGCGGATGCCAAGGCTGCTGAAATGCAGTCGGTTTATGACAGCCTGTCCGCTGAAGCTGCTGCATTAGTTGAGCAGCAGCGCGCTGCTGAAGAGCAGGCTCAGACGGATGCCGCAGTCGATCGAATTGAAAACGGCAACGCTGGTAACATCGACAACGGAAATAACAGCAATAATAACAACAGCAACAACAGCAACAACAACAATAATAATAACAATAGTTCTTCCAATAACGATAAGGACCAGACCGTAACGGGTAATGTGGTCGTCGACCGCGCCTATGCTCAGTTGGGCAAGCCCTACAAGTGGGGAGCTTCGGGTCCTAGTTCGTTCGACTGTTCCGGCTTGGTGGGCTACTGCCTTACGGGTAACTACGGCAATCATTGGTGCACTACGGGTACCATCATGGGTTGGACCAAGGTAACCAATCCTCGGCCAGGTGACATCTGTATTCGTAATGGACATACGGGTGTGTATATTGGTGGTGGTCAGATGATCCATGCACCTCATACGGGCGCTGTGGTAAAGATCGCGCCGGTTCCTGGCAACATGTGGTACGTACGCTATTAGTTGCTTGGCCAACTTACATACATTCAAAAAGGAGCCTGCATTGCGGGCTCCTTTTGTGTTCTGGAGCGATGATTTGCACTATGCTCTCATCTTGGGATCTGAGATATTCAGTGAATACCGTCAGAAACCACAAAATGTAGAGTTCGGGTGCCTTCTGCACCACGTAGTATTGTGTGGGAAAACATTAAAAAGAGCTTGGAAGCATAAATCTGACCTGGGGTTTTGCCGAAAAGTTAACGCCGCTTACCATGGTGAAGCTGTGAATTTTCTTGTGGTGTTCAAGGGGGGTCTGCTACGATTATCCAGCTATCGCTTATATCTACTATTTGCTCGATTCAGAGGAAGGACATCCCCCGATGAGCACGAAAATCGCAACACACAAGCGGGCGATCTTGGCAGCGTTCATGGCTGCTATTTTGGCCGTAGGGCTTTCTGTTCCTGCGGTATCCGCTCACGCAGAGCCTACTGCTGCAGAAAAGCAGGCAGAGGCGCAACAGGTTCTCAATCAGCTGAATGATATGCAGCAGAAGTTGGACGAGGCGTCCAATAACTACTTCGCTGCGATCCAGGAGCAGGAAGCTGCCGAAAAGAAGGTGGACGAGGCTCAGGCGAAGGTTGAGGAGAAAACCACCGAGATCGAAGGCTACCAAAAGCAGCTGGGCGATCGTGCGCGAAGCATGTATCGTTCGGGCGATGTGAGCTTCCTCGATGTTATTTTGGGGGCGTCTTCGTTCGAAGAATTCGCGACGACGTGGAACACCCTTGAAATGCTCAATGAAGACGATGCTGAATTGGTCCAGCAGACCAAGGATGCACGTGCTGAACTTGAAGCCGCACAGCAAGAGGCCGAAGAACAGGCTCAGGTAGCAGCGGATAAGGCTGCTGAGGCTAAAGCGGTAAAGGATGAAGCTGAAGCCACCACCGCTGAAATGCAGCAAACTTATGACACGCTTTCCGCCGAGGCGGCAGAATTGTTGCAGAAGGAAGAGGAAGCGGCTGAGGCTGCTCGTCAGGCTGCCGCGGCTGCAGCAGCGAATAACAACAACGGCGGCGGTTCAACTGATGATTCCAAGGTTCAGACAGTAACGGGCAACACCGTAGTCGATCGTGCCTATGCTCAGTTGGGTAAGCCGTATGTATGGGGTGCTGCGGGCCCTAACTCATTCGACTGCTCCGGTTTGGTAGGCTATTGCATCACAGGTACGTATGGCAATCATTGGTGCACCACTTATACCATGGCAAGCTGGCAGCGTGTTTCTAACCCGCAGCCGGGCGACTTCTGCCTGAATAGCCATCATACGGGTGTATATATCGGCAATGGCCAGATGATCCATGCGCCTCGTACGGGTGATGTAGTTAAGATCAGTGCCGTTCACTCCGATATGTGGTACGTGCGCTACTAAACAATAGTGCGTAGCCCCAGGCGCTCATAAAGCAAGCTCAAGGACCCGCTTCGGCGGGTCTTTGCTATGGCTGGGGGCCGTTTCGAAGTAGTGCGAAGTTGTGTCTGTGGTGCTACGAAGAGAGCGGTCGTGAAACGTTTCGGCTGCTCTTTTATGGTGACTTATCGAAGCGGTTAGACAGGCACTTTCATTTTTGGCGAGTTGTGCTAACATAACATCCGCTATTTACACAGCGGGATGTGGCTCAGCTTGGTAGAGCGCTGCGTTCGGGACGCAGAGGTCGCAGGTTCGAATCCTGTCATCCCGACCATTTCAACCGCTAGGGGGGCGTCCCGTAAGGGGTGCCGCTCTTTTTTGTTAGAGTATGGTTCGTTCATTTAGGAAAGCGATCTGAGCGGTCCTGCGAAAGAACTAACTCAGGGTGCGGAGGTACTTGCATGAAAATAGGACCTTTCGGCATTTTCGAAATTGCCATTATCCTCATTGTGATTCTCATCATTTTCGGTCCCAAAAATCTTCCCAAATTAGGCACTGCGATCGGTAAAGCAGTGAAGAACTTGCGCGAAGGTCTTGGGGGCAAGAAGAAGGTCGAGGAAGCCGAAGAGACTCCCGAGGCTTCTGCTAAGGCGGCAAAGGCAAACGAGATCGAAGTTGAGGTCATCGATAAGCCTGAACCGGGAAAGAAGCCTTCTCCGAAAAGTCAGGAAGCTGAAGTAGAAAACGCCTAGTAATCAAGTATAAACACGTAAGTAAAAAGAGGGGCACGCTCTTACCAAAGTAAGGGCGCGCCCCTTTCGCAGGTACAGAGAAAGGACGAAAGGCCGAACGCGTATTCGGCCGAGGGGTAACGAACCATGGATAACAACTATATTTTGACCGAAGAGGGTAAGGCGAAGCTCGAAGAAGAGCTGCACTATCTGGAAACGGAAAAGCGCGCTGAGATCGGCGAGCGCATTCGCGTTGCTCGTGAATTCGGTGATATTTCCGAGAACTCCGAGTACGACGATGCGAAGAACGAACAGGGCATGATGGAAGCCCGCATTGCGGAGATCACGCGCATTCTGGGCGTGGCAACGGTCGTCACTACGCCAAAGCGCTCCAATAAGGTGAACATCGGCAGCCGCGTAACAGTCGACATGGGTGGCCGCGAGCGCGAGTTCACTATCGTCGGTGGGGCAGAAAGCGATTCCGCTGCAGGCAAGATCTCCAATGAGTCTCCTGTGGGTGCTGCGCTTCTGGGCCGCAAGAAGGACGAAGAAGTGGAAGCTCAGGGCCCAACGGGTCGCGTTATCAAGATGAAGATTCTGAAGATCGAACACTAAGGTGAACACTATGGCACAAGATTCGACTGAACAGATTATCGAAGACGATCCTATCGAAGTGCGTCGTGCTAAGCGTGAAGCACTGATGGCATCGGGTAAAGACCCATACGGTCAGGCATTCGCCTACTCCCATCACATTGCCGATCTGGACGAGCACTACAAAGACCTTGCTGATGGCGAGAACACTGAAGATCGCGTTGCAGTAGCGGGCCGTATCATGGCAAAGCGCGTTCAGGGTAAGATCATCTTCTTCGAACTGCTTGATTCAACGGGTCGTATTCAGTTGTTCTGTCGCATTAATGCCCTTGGCGAAGATGTGTTCGCTGAAATGAAGGATCTCGACATGGGCGACTGGATCGGCGTGAGCGGCCTTATGATGCGCACTCGCCGTGGTCAGCTGTCCGTTGCGGTCGACTCGTTCGAGCTGCTGTCGAAATCTTTGCGTCCGTTACCCGAGAAGTTCCATGGACTCTCTGACAAGGAACTGCGTTATCGCCAGCGTTATGTTGACCTTATCGTTAACGATGATGTGCGTAGCGCATTCGAAAAGCGCTTCAAGATAATCTCCGCCTTCCGCCGTTACATGGAGGGCGATGGCTACTACGAGGTCGAAACGCCCATCCTGCAGACCATCCAGGGTGGCGCGACGGCGAAGCCGTTCATCACGCACTTCAATGTGCTCGATCAGGAATGCTACCTGCGCATTGCGACCGAGCTTCACCTGAAGCGTCTGCTGGTTGGCGGATTCGAGCGCGTGTTCGAAATCGGCCGTATCTTCCGCAATGAGGGCATGGACCCAACGCACAATCCCGAATTCACCACCATGGAAGCCTATCGTGCTTTCAGTGATCTTGAAGGCATGAAAGAACTGGCCGAAGGGGTCATCAAGGCGGCAAATGCGGTAGTGAACGATTCCGAGCAGATCGAATACCAGGGTATGACGATCGACCTGTCCGGTTCGTGGCCTTCCGTTCCTATGACTAAGATCGTGTCTGACGCGCTAGGCGAAGAAGTATCGCTTGATACGCCGGTCGAGCATTTGACTGAATTGGCCAAGAAGAACGGCATTGAAGTGAAGCCCGAATGGACCGCCGGTAAGCTCATCGCAGAACTGTATGACGAAATCGGCGAACCCACCATTGTGAACCCCACGTTCGTGTGTGATTATCCCGTTGAGGTAAGCCCGCTGGCAAAGCGTTTCGAGGATGATCCTCGTTTGACTCATCGTTTCGAATTGGTCATCGCGGGCCATGAATACGCCAATGCGTTCTCTGAACTGAACGACCCGGTCGATCAGGCGCAGCGCTTCCAGGCTCAGATGGAGGAAAAGGCATCGGGTGACGACGAGGCGATGGAATACGATACCGATTACGTACGTGCTCTTGAGTACGGCATGCCTCCTGCAGGCGGCATCGGCATCGGCATCGACCGCGTGGTCATGCTGCTCACTAATCAGGCGAGCATCAGGGATGTGCTGCTGTTCCCGCACATGCGTCCAGAAGCAAAATAACTTGATCGTAAGGCATCCGGTAATGGGTGCCTTACTTATTTAGAGCGGGAACAGCAGCACCCGCCCTCTCGGGCGGAAAGAAAGTGCCTTCTGCGTTTCCGCTTCGCGGTACTCGAAGTCGAATAATTTACTTGTGCGGGGAACGTTACGAAAATGTGTCAAATTAGCACTCTTTTATTGCGAGTGCTAAGATACCATTTATCTTGGTGGCATCCGATGGGATCATAGATCCGCGAAAGCCTGCAGACGATCTGACGGATATTATGGAATCATCCATAGTGAATGGGAATCAGGGGCTAATCGGATACATTTAAAGAAACCTATTTACTTGTGTAGCGAGTAATGAAATGAGGCAACATGTCGTTTGATAAGCTTACTGACAAGGCGCGAAAGGTCCTTGTTCTGGCCCAGGAGGAGGCACGTGCGCTGCACCAGCCTTATGTGGGCACCGAACATGTGCTGCTTGCACTTATGAAGGAAGAAGATGGCTTGGCCGCTCAGGCGCTCGAGCATTTGGGCGTAAAGTACGATTCCGCTGTTGAAGCGGTGCGCCAGGTCGTGACCATAGATGATTCAACGGATGTTTCCGGGCATTTGAGCTTTACGCCTCGCGTGAAGCGCGTGCTTGAGAATTCCCTGCGTGAAGCTATGCAGATGGGCAAGAGCTATATCTCCACCGAGCATCTATTGCTTGGCATCGTGCGCGAGAACGAAGGTACCGCTATTGATGTATTGGCGCGCTTGGGCGTCACGGGTGATGCTATTCGTTCGTCTCTCAACGATCTAGTGGGGCAGTCGGCCGTATATGCGGGCACCAACTTCGATCCGACGGTCAATACGTCTGATAGCATGCTCAAGGAATTCGGCACCGATCTGACCAAGAAGGCCAGCGACAAGAAGCTCGATCCGGTCATTGGCCGTGCGGGTGAGATAGAACGCGTGATGCAGATCCTGTCGCGCCGTCAGAAGAACAACCCGCTGCTCATCGGTGAGCCGGGAGTCGGCAAGACGGCGGTCGTCGAAGGCTTGGCGCAGCTCATCGTAGCGAATCAGGTACCTGATATTCTGCGCAATATTCGCATCGTGACATTGGACGTTTCCGCGCTTGTGGCGGGCTCCAAGTATCGCGGCGAATTCGAAGAGCGCTTGAAGAAATGCATTAAGGAAGTCGAGCAGGCGGGTGATATCATCCTGTTCATCGACGAGCTTCATACGCTTATCGGTGCAGGTGCCGCGGAGGGCTCCATCGATGCGGCGGCCATCCTTAAGCCCCCGCTGTCCCGCGGTGAAATTCAGATCATCGGTGCGACCACACTCGATGAATACCGCAAGCACATCGAAAAAGATTCGGCGTTCGATCGCCGCTTCCAGACCGTTGTCGTAAAAGAGCCCAACGAAGAACAGGCGGTGCGCATTCTGGAAGGTCTGCGCGATCGCTATGAAGATCACCACCACGTGCACTTCACCGACGAGGCGCTGTCCGCGGCGGTAAGCTTGTCCGATCGCTACATCCAGGATCGTTTCTTGCCCGATAAGGCCATCGACGTACTGGATGAAGCAGGTGCTCGCATGCGCATTCGCAATATGGTGCTGCCTGAGGAGATCCAGGAGATCGATGACGATCTTCGCAAGCTCCGTGCGGCGAAGGAATCGGCTATCGCCAACCAGGATTTCGAGCGCGCGGCATCGGTGCGCGATGAAGAGGAAAAGCTCCAGAAGAAGCGCGGCGAAGCTCAGAAGGACTGGGAGGAAAAATCAGCCAAGGTCATGAACGAGGTGTCGGTCGAAGATGTGGCCGATATCGTATCCATGACCACGGGTGTGCCGGTATCCAATCTGACCGAGGCGGAAACCGAAAAGCTGCTGCGTATGGAGTCGGTATTGCATGAGCGCGTTATCGGCCAGGATGAAGCGGTTACGGCGTTGTCGAAGGCCATTCGCCGCAGTCGTTCGGGTCTGAAAGACCCCAAGCGTCCGGCAGGCTCGTTCATCTTCCTGGGTCCCTCGGGCGTGGGCAAGACCGAGCTTTCGAAGACGCTGGCGGAGTTCCTGTTCAATTCGGAAGATGCGCTTTTGTCCTTCGATATGTCGGAATACATGGAAAAGCATTCGGTGTCGCGTTTGGTCGGTTCGCCTCCGGGATACGTGGGCTACGATGAGGGCGGTCAGTTGACCAAGGCAGTGCGCCAGCGCCCCTATTCGGTAGTGCTGTTCGATGAGATCGAAAAGGCGCATCCTGATGTCTTCAATATCCTGCTTCAGATCCTGGAAGAGGGTCGCCTGACCGATTCACAGGGTCGCGTTGTCGATTTCCGCAACACGGTCATCATCATGACCTCGAACGTCGGTGCGCGTGAGATCACCACCAGCGCGCCGCTCGGCTTCTCGTCGGCGCAGAACGGCGGCATGGATGATAAGGAAATCAAGTCGCGCGTTATGAGCGAAGTCAAGAAGCTCTTCCGTCCTGAGTTCCTGAATCGTATCGATGAGATCATCGTGTTCAAGTCGCTCACCGAAGACGAGATCGTCCGCATCGTCGATCTGATGGTCGCCGAGTTGCGCGATCGTTTGATCGAACAGAACATGACCATCAACCTGACACCGGAAGCAAGTCGCTTCATCGCCAAGGAAGGCACGGATCTGTCGTTCGGTGCTCGTCCGTTGCGTCGTGCTATTCAGCGCCTTATCGAGGATCCTCTGTCGGAAGAGATCCTGGAAGGTAAATGGACCAGCGGCTCGGTCATTGAGGCGGATCTCGAAGACGACCATTTGGTCTTTACGCCGGGAACTGGTTCTATACCAGCACCGCGCAAGCGTGATACCATAGCTGCGGAGGCAGAGTTACTTCTTGCGGGGTACGATTTAGGACATGCGGGACTTTCGTCTCGCGGGGGATCGTCTTCGGGAGGTCAAGCAGCTGACTAGGCGGTAGGCGCGCTATGCAGGAACGCTTTGCGCGCGCGGTGTACAGGAGTTTCTGTATGAATGACAAGACAATCGATCCCGTATATGTTCCATCGGCGCTCAGGCATGCGATGGCAATGATAGATGACGTGAATTTCGATGCCCTCAAGGCGGAACCCCGCCTTGAGGGTGTTGTTGATAAGAATCCCAAAACGGCTGCCATCATCTTGGCTGGCGGCAGTGGCGAGCGCTTTGGTCGTGAGGGCGGTAAGCAGCTGGTCGAGATCGCGGGAAAGCCCATTCTCACTCGTTCTGCCGAAGTGTTCGATGCGGTAGGCGACGTGGGCTTGATCGTTATCGTGTGCCCGGAAGAGCGCCAGCGGGAGTATCTGGAGAAGGCCATCGATCCTTTTCCGTTCGTGACTCCTATCGTGATGGCGCCCGCAGGCTCCATCCGTCAGGAATCGGCATTTTCGGGTTTGGAGCTCGTGCCAGAGAACTACGAGTTCGTCATGTTGCATGATGGCGCGCGCCCCTTGGTGACCAAGGAGCTTATCGAACACATCATCAATACCGTGAAGGGCAATATCGATTGCGATGGAGCGGTAGTGGGGCATCCTTCCATCGATACGCTCAAAGTGGTCGAGAACGGAGTCATCGTAGGTACGCCCGATCGCTCCGTTTTCTGGAACGCTCAGACCCCGCAGATCTTCCGTGCGGGTATTTATCGTCGTGCGCACGCTTCGGCGCTATCCGATGGCTTCGTGGGTACGGATGATTCTTCGCTTATAGAGCGTTTAGGTGGTCGCGTATTGGTGGTCGAAGGTAAGCGCGACAACATTAAGCTCACTGTTCCGGAGGATTTCCTGTTGATGTCCGCCGCCGTCCGTGCTGCGTTCGAAGAACGCCGAGAGGACTAGTATTCATGGAAGTTCAAACAACCCGACCAGAGGCCGCTGCGAACGATCCTGCATTCATGATGCGGGTCGGATTAGGCTACGACGTTCATGCGTTCGCACCTGATCGGAAGCTCATCTTAGGTGGGGTCGACGTTCCTCACCACCAGGGGCTTGCGGGGCATTCCGATGCGGATGTGCTCGCCCATGCGGTCTCCGATGCGCTGTTGGGCGCTATTCGCGGTGGCGATATCGGCAAATTGTTCCCCGATACCGATCCGGTTTATAAAGGCGCGGATTCTTTGAGGCTTTTAGCCGAAGTGGCGAAGTTGGTGCGCTCTTCAGGGTTCGATATCGTTGATATCGATTGTGTTATCGCAGCGCAAGCCCCCAAGCTCTCTCCGTATCGCGATGAAATGCGGGCCAACTTGGCTGCCGCGTGCGGCATCGCGTTAGAGAGCATCGGGGTCAAAGCCACCACTACAGAACACCTTGGCTTCGAAGGGCGTGAAGAGGGTATTTCGGCCCAGGCGGTAGCGCTCGTACGTCGATGTTGTTCGTAGGCGCAGAGCTTTCTTCGAAGTTGCGCTGGTCAGGTGACGGAACTGACCGATGAAGAAGCCGATCCGTGATGGGTGCGACTCGGCGGTGAAGCCCATTTTCTGTTATGTATATAAGGTGATCGAAGGCGGGATATGTTGCGCTCGCCTGTTTTGAAGGAGATACCATGATCCGAATCTATGACACTATGGCTCGCGAAAAGCGTGAATTCGTACCACGCGAAGACGGCAAAGTGAGCATGTATGTGTGTGGACCAACGGTGTACAACTATATCCATATCGGCAATGCGCGCACGTTCATTTCCTTCGATACTATTCGCCGTTATTTGCTGTGGCGTGGCTTCGAGGTGACTTTCGTTCAGAACATCACCGACGTCGACGATAAGATCATCGCCAAATCGCTTGAAGAAGAGCGTTCGGCATCGGAAGTGGCTGCCGAATATGCGCAGGCCTTCATTGATGACATGCGTGCGGCCGGCGTGCTCGATCCCGATATTCGCCCCCGTGCGACCGAGGAGATCGATGCCATGATCGCGCTGGTGGAAAAGCTCATTGAAGGCGGACATGCCTATGCCGTAGAAGGCGATGTGTATTTTGCGGTACGTTCGTATGAGAAGTACGGACAGCTATCGAATCGCAATATTGATGAAATGGAATCGGGGCATCGTGAATTGCGCGCTGACGGTCAGGGTCTTGAAGATCGCAAGCGCGACCCACTTGATTTCGCGCTGTGGAAGGCCGCCAAGCCTGGTGAGCCCTCATGGGATTCACCTTGGGGCAAAGGGCGTCCCGGTTGGCATATCGAGTGCTCCGCTATGTCTGAGAAGTACCTGGGGCTACCGTTCGATATTCATGGTGGCGGGGCGGATCTAGCGTTCCCGCATCACGAGAACGAACGTGCGCAATCTGAAGCTGCGTGCGGATGCACGTTCGCGAACTATTGGATCCATGGCGGCATGCTGCAGATCAATTCCGAGAAGATGTCCAAATCATTGGGCAACTTCCTGTTGCTGCGTGATGTGCTGAAGACGACCGATCCTCGCGTACTGCGCATGCTCATGCTGCAAACGCATTATCGCAGCCCGCTTGATTTTTCCGACGAGCGCCTGCATGAATCCGAAGCGGCGCTGACGCGTTTGTCGAATTTCGTGAAGAACACCGAGTGGCTGTGCGCTAATCCAGCCGATGAGCCGTCCCCGTTCGATGCCGAACAATACGCTGCGGCCATTGGGTCTATGCGCAGCGCATTCGCTGAAGCCATGGATGACGATTTCAATACCGCTGGTGCCCTGGGTGCGATCTTCGCATTCGTAACCGAAGCGAATTCCTGCCTTGCTGATACGTGCGTGTGCTGCCGTAACGCTGAAGCGGTAGCCGCGGGTGCTCGGGCGGTTGCCGAGCTGTTGTCGGTGCTGGGTATCGATCTGAATGCCGCCTCCTGCGATAACGGGGATGATTGCGCAGCTGCGATCACCGCCCTGGCGTCTTCTTTGGCGGGGTATGATGGCGATAATGGTGAAGAGGCCGTTCAGGCGCTTTTGGATCGTCGTGCACAGGCGCGCAAGGAAAAGGACTTCGCGCTGGCGGATCAGGTGCGTGATAGCCTGGCTGATTTGGGCTTTGTCATTGAGGACACGCCGCAGGGCGCTCGTGTAAGTCGCGTGTAACTCAGTGCGACTGAATCGTGTGAATGCCATATACAGATAAAAAATGAATGAATAGCAGAACATGTTCATTCCCTGCAGATCTGGTGGGGTGCATCTGCTATTCTTTGCTTTCAAGGGAACGTTCCAAGAGGGGTGTTCTCGTATGCCAAAACAAGGAGGAGATCGCGAATGATCAGGCGAAATGAATATGTATCTGTCCATGATACGCGAGCACAGGTCACCCGTGAAAAGCTTCTCAAGGCTGCAATCAAGCTGGTCAACCGCGATGGCATGAAGCAGCTCACGGTGCGTAATATTTGCGATGAGGCGGGTCTTTCAACGGGTAGTTTTTACAACCTGTTCAGTGGTAAAGAGGATCTGATCTCGTATTACTTGAAGTACGCCTTCACCCCGTATCGTGAAAAGGCGCTTGAGGAAAGCGAAAAGTACAATCCGGTCGAGCGTTGCCTGGTTATCTATCGGGCTTATGTTCGATACTGTAAGGACATGGGAATCGAATTCGTATCCGGCCTGTATTCGTCGAACCATAATCCGTTCTTCGATTTCATGCATCGTGACACGCAGGACGATTTCATTATCGCTACGGTGCGCGTCTATATTGAAGAAGCGAAAGAGCTCGGCTTGATCCGTGAAAATGTTGAAACCGATGAAGTATTGCTGCGCATTGCGGCGGCATCGACGGGGCTTTTGTTCTACTGGTGCGTATTCGACGGCAAGATCGACGTTGACTATGAAGTGAATGACGCCATTGAGGGTTATCTGCGTTCGATCGCGGTCGATCCGGAAACGGTCATTGGACTCGAACCACTTGAATCGAAGGGTGCGTTCCTTTCATAGCTCGCCTTTAACGAAGGGTTCTCTAGCGTTATCGGGAGCGGGTGAAAATGCCGTTCTGTGAGCGCGAAAAACCTGGTCGTTAGCGCAATATAGTGATATGGTATATCTATAAGTAAGCGCTTATTTGGGAAGGCGCTTAAAGCGCTCGTCGCTTCAGTCAAGGAGGGGTAATCATGGTATTCAAGAATGTTGTTGTTGCTTATGACGGATCCGATCATGCACTCGCTGCAGTAAAGAAGGCAACGGAAGTAGTTAAGGATGATGCGGATGCTAAGCTTAGTGTTGTGTTCGTTACCACGCATCCGAATGCTCAGTTGCCCGCGAACTTCAACAGCGCTTCGTTCGATCCTCAGCAGTATCTGCTCTCGGTCGAAGACATTATGGATCTGTACAACAAGACCATCGAAGAAGAAACCGAAAAGGTCAAGGAAGGCATCGGTTCTGCTATCGATGAATTGGGCGATCGCGCAGCTATCGAAGTCATTCCTGGCTACACTCCAGCTGCGGATATCCTTTCGTTCGCCGATAAGGTAGGAGCAGATCTTATCGTAATGGGTTCTCGTGGCTTGGGCGCCATCCGTGGCGTACTGGGCAGCGTCAGCTATGCGGTTTTGCGTGAAGCTCCCATGCCAGTTCTCGTTATCAAGTAAAGACGTTCGTTCTTTACTGAACGGAACGAATCGTTCTAATGGAATGCGCCGGTCAAATGACCGGCGCATTTTTTGCTTTGTAGCAGGTCCTCGCGATCGGGGACGCATATTCTAGGTGCTTATTTAACGGTGAGCACAGGGATATCGACCGAGCGAAGAACGCCAGAGCTTACGCTGCCGAGGATCCCGCGAATGGCGCCAAGCCCACGGCGCCCCATAACGATCAAGTCGCAATCGTTTGCGGAGCTGTATTCGACGATGCCCTGAACCGGGGAGGGGTGCGCGATAGTGTTGTAGCTTACCTGTCCTTCGGGAAGGTCGGCGAATAGGCCCTGCACATCACTGATTATGGTTTCACGCAAGCGCTTGAGGGAATCATCGTAGAGCGCTTCGTAATCCTGATAATCAATGAAGGTGGGTATCGATCCCAACACGGGATCGCTTTCGGAAATAGTGGGTGCGACGCTCATAGGTACCACATTAAGGACGGTAACGGTGCTGTCGCTGCCCATTACGAGTTTTTTAGCGGCCTCAAGAGCTTGGATCGCATGTTCTGATCCGTCATATGGAACCAAGATGTTTTTGTACTCCATGGAATTCCCCTCTCAGTATGGTACGGATTCATCGTATCACGCCGTGTGGGGATTTTAGGCATTGATAAGGCGGTTTATGCTGTGCCTGGGTTTTTATAGGAGGGCGCAGTGCTTTTTGGTGATATCGAGAAGCAGGTCGATGTGGTCGGCACGGGAATTGAGAGCTGGGACATAGGTGACGTCAGCTTCGGTTCCCCGGTTCTGGCAGAGCTGTTCGAAGTAGGATTTCATCACATAGTCGATGTCGTAGAGCGACTCAAGGCAATCGGAAGCAAAGCCAGGAGTTATTAGTGCAACGCGTTGAACACCTTCGTCGGCCCATTGGGAAAGTACGGTTTTGGGGTGAGGGGCCGCCCAGGCGCGGGAGTCTTCGAAGCGGGAATGATAGGCGATGGTCCAATCGTCGGCGGGAACATCAAGGAGCGCGGCAACTTGCGAAAGAGCGTGCTGCGCCTCTTCGATATACGTATCTCCGGCTTCAACATCGTTGAGCGGGATCGAATGCAACGAAAACAGTAACTTGCTTCCTGGTTGCCATTCCCAGATATCGGAAATAGAGTGGGCGATGGCCGTCCAGTACAGAGGGTTGTCCGAATAGCCCTCTATTACGCGAGCGGAAGGCTCTTCTAGCTCCGGCGAAGCGAATAAGGTGCGGAACTCGGGCTGAGAAAGCACGGTGAGAAAGCGCTCTTTGCAGCTGCCGACCGTGCAGGTGGCCGTTTGGGGGAACAGGGGAAAGGCAACAACGCGGTCGCATCCTGCTTCATGAAGGCTTCGCAGCGCATCTTCGATAGAGGGCTTGCCGTATCGCATGCCGACTTCGGCAGTGAAAGGAAGGTCCTCTTCAGCGAAGCGCGCATTAAGCGCATCGCGCTGTTTGTAGGTTTCCACAAGGAGAGGGGCTCCCTCTTCGGTCCAAATGGAACGATAGCGTGGCGCGGTCTTCTTGGGGCGCGTTCGGGCTATGATCCCGTGCAGGATAGGAAGCCAGATGGCATGCGGAACCCGTACGATGTTCTTGTCAGAAAGGAATTCGACAAGGTACGGACGAATGTCGCGGGGATCGGGAGAAGCGGGGACCCCTGTGTTCATGAGCACGATGCCGGTCTTGTTCGTTGTTAACTTCATATAAGCGACTATAGCGAAAGATCTGTCCGGAACGTTAGAGAGCACTAACTTTTCGGAAGACGGGAATCTCGATATACTCAGAGGCAACGTAAAACACATAAGGAGTCTTGCTAATGGCCTTTCTGTTCGGCTGCGAAAATGTTCATCTTGAGTACCCGACGAAAACCATCTTCGAATCGGTGTCGCTTGGCGTAAGCGATGGCGACTGCATTGGAATAGTTGGTCGCAACGGAGATGGGAAAACATCGCTGTTGGGTTTGTTCGAAGGCACTATCGAGCCAGATGAGGGACGCGTGGTGCGCACGAGCGGTGTGCGATTCGTTTCGTTGGGCCAAACGGATTCGTTGCAAGATGAGAAGACCATCGGTTGGAGCGTGGTGGGCGATACGCCCGAATATGAATGGGCATCAGACGCGCGTATTCGTCAGGTTATTGAAGGACTGATCGGCGATCTGGCGTGGGATGCGCCCGTGAGTACGCTTTCGGGCGGTCAGCGCCGTCGTGTTGATTTGGCGCGGGTCCTGGTCACCGATGCTGATGTACTTTTGCTTGACGAGCCGACGAACCATTTAGACGTTGCTGCGATCGATTGGCTGGCGAAACACTTACGCAAGCGTTTTTCGCGTAAAGACGGGGCACTCGTTGTGGTGACTCATGATCGTTGGTTCCTGGATGAAGTGTGCGAGCATATGTGGGAAGTGCATGATGGCCTGGTCGAATCCTTCGAGGGAGGGTATTCGGCGTACATCTTGCAGCGCGTCGAGCGTCAGCGTCAGGCCGAACTGGCAGAGCAGAAGCGACAGAACCTCATGCGCCGTGAACTTGCGTGGCTTTCGCGTGGGGCGCGGGCGCGATCGAGCAAGCCGCGTTTTCATGTGGAGACGGCCCGTGCGCTTATTGCTGAAGAGCCGCCTCTGCGTAATTCGGTCGAATTGAAGCGTGCGGCTATTTCCCGATTGGGAAAACAATGCGTCAACGTTGAAGATGTGAGTTTCTCGTACGGGGATCGCATGATCATCGATGATGCCACCTGGCTCATTGGTCCTGGTGATCGCTACGGTCTGCTCGGTGTGAACGGGGCGGGCAAATCCACCCTTCTCGATATCGTACAGGGAAAGCTGCTGCCTCAGACAGGACGCGTCAAGATAGGAAAGACGGTCAAGTTCGCCTACCTCTCCCAGAAGCTGGAAGAGCTGAACAAGCTGGGTTCGGATCGTGTGCGCGAAGTGCTGTCTCGCTACAAAACACGCTACGTGATCGATGGCAAGGAGGTGAGCCCAGCGCAGCTGCTTGAATCGCTGGGATTCACTTCGGCCCATCTGTCCATGCCGGTCAATACGCTTTCGGGTGGCCAAAAGCGCCGTTTGCAACTGATGCTCATTCTGCTTGATTCGCCCAATGTGCTTATCTTGGACGAACCGAGCAACGACCTTGATACCGATATGCTGGTCGCGGTCGAGAACCTGCTCGACACGTGGCCGGGCACGCTTATCCTGGTGAGCCACGACCGCTATCTTATGGAGCGAGTGACGGACGATCAGTTCGCGCTCATTGATGGCAAGGTGACCCATGTGCCTCGCGGTGTCGAAGAATACCTGGAGCTGTTGGGCGCATCGGGTGGCGCTGCTTCAGGGCAGGGGAGCAAGGGTATTGGTAGTGCATCGGGTAAGGCGTCTGCGGCTGGTGCGCACGCTTCAGAGTCCGGTCGTGATTCGGCTAACCCGGCTCTTTCGGCGGCTGAAGCGCGCGATATTCGCAAAAAGGTGCAATCCCTTGAGCGCAAAATGCATACGGCGCAAGGTAAGGTGGAAAAAGCGCAAGGGGCTTTGCTTGAAGTGGATCCTTACGACTATCAAGCGCTCGGCGAAGCGCAGGCTCAGGTGCAGGAGGCTCAGGAGCGCTTGGCGGAACTTGAAGAGGAATGGCTCGAAACCGCGGCGCTTCTCGAAGGGTAGCGTGGCATATTCGGCATAAAGAAATCCGCTTTACGGTGACGTTCTCTTTCTTATTGGAGTGGCATGCAGTAAAGTTGTGAGCTATGCGAGGAAATGGATGATCATTGCATGCGGGGAATGCGGTAAAGGACGCCGCGTCGTGCGCGATGTCGTCCATGTATCCAGAAAGGGCACCATGGAGACCAATACACGTATCTCGGGAGCGACAAGGCTAATTGGCGTGATCGGATCGACTCTAGAATATTCGAGCTCGCCGGAGATCCACAACGCATCGTTCGAAAAGCTTGGCTGTGATTTCGCCTACGTTCCTCTTGATGTGGATGAGAACGATCTCGAGAAGGCCGTACGCGGTTTAGAGGCGCTGGGCTTTTTGGGGTATAACGTCGCGGCTCCTCATAAGAAGCGCATCGCGCCGTATCTCGATGAGGTGTCTCAGGTAGCGGACATTATGGGTGCGGTGAACACCGTCGTTATTCAAGATGGGCGCTCGCTGGGCGATAACGCCGATGGTGCTGCGTTCATGCGCGAACTGGTCATGAACGGCATCAATATCCTAGGGAAGAAGATCACGGTGCTCGGCGTGGGTGGAGCTGCGTCTGCAGTCATCGTGCGCGCGGCGTTGGATGGTGTTGCGCAGATCGACGTATTCAATCGTGATGACTCATATGCAGCAGGCGGAAAAGAGCTCATCGAACGTTTGGGTGAGCATTCGTCCTGTGAAGTGACGTTGTATGATCTGGCTGACGAAGAGCAGCTGAAGGCTTCTATTCGCGAATCGGTTCTGTTGTTGAACGCCACGTACGTGGGATCCCCTGAAGTGCCGGGATGCTTGGTGGATGAATCCATGATGACGCCCGATCTGATCGTGGCGGACATGGTATATGCGCCACGCGAAACTGAAATGCTCGCGCGTGCGAAGGCGAACGGTAATAAGACGCTTGATGGAGTGGGGGTCTTCCTGCAGCAGGCCGCTATAGGTGAGCGTCTGTGGGTAGGCCGTGAAATGCCTCTCGAATACATTCACGATCGGTTCTTCGCGTAAGAAAAACAAAGCCGTTGCCATACTGCTATGACAACGGCTTTGAGATATATAAGTGGCGGAGGAAGTAGGATTCGAACCCACGGTACCTCTCGGTACAACGGTTTTCAAGACCGCCGCATTCAACCGCTCTGCCATTCCTCCATTTCGGCACGGACAAGGATAGCATATTTCGACACGGTTCGTGTGCGAAGTTAGTGAGATCGATATATATGACCAACAGATATTGCACAGACCCCACAGGCGGTTGTGTCGAGCGGGATGAGACTGACCTTAGTGCAGCGGATGATGCGTTCATGGATGAAGCGCTCGAGCAGGCGCGCATCGCCGCGTCGCTTGATGAAGTTCCCATAGGGGCGGTAGTGGTATATGAGGGACGAGTGATCGCGCGGGGTTGCAATCGCCGAGAGACCGATAACGATCCGGCGGGTCATGCAGAATTCATCGCGCTCAAACAAGCGGCGGAGGTGCTGGGTGTGTGGCGCCTTTCGGGGTGTACGGTGTACGTTACGCTCGAGCCGTGCCTTATGTGCGCGGGGCTCATGTATCAGGCGCGTATTGATCGTTGCGTGTACGGCGCAAAAGATCCTAAAGCAGGTGCGGTGGGTTCGTTGTATCAGGTCCATAGTGATGAACGCTTGAACCACGTATTCGAGGTTACTGAAGGGGTTCGCGCTGAAGAATCGGCGGATATGCTTCGAAGTTTTTTTCGCGAAAAACGAACCCGTAACAAAGCGCGCAAATCAAAGGAAGCAGTATAAGAATTGCAAATGAACGGTTCGCTGTTCTGTGTTCTGGATGGAAGGGATCCTTGTGAAAAATTTGGTGAAGCTCGTTGCTCCAGCGAAGGTGAATTTGGTGCTCGCGGTGGGCGGCGTGCGTGAAGATGGGTTTCATGAAGTGCATACGGTCATGCAGGCGCTTGCCTTGCATGATGTTCTCACCATGCGCCGTTTTGAAGAAGAGGATGGCGACCAAGGGCTTGAGATAGTGCTCAAGTGCGAAACGTCGGGCGATATCGACGAGATAGATGTTCCGACCGAAGAGAACATCGCGTATCGTGCGGTGCGCGAACTGGCACAGGAGCTAGGGCGCGATGCCAACGAGACCATTCACATGATGCTTTCGAAGGTCGTTCCCGCACAGGCGGGTTTAGGCGGCGGTTCTTCAGATGCGGCGGCGGCGCTTTTGGGCGCTGCGACGCTTTGGGGGATCGAGGCTGACGACGAGCGCCTCGAGGCGGTTGCTTCGCGCCTTGGTGCCGATGTGGCCTTTTTCTTGAAGGGTGGCTGTTCTTACTTGTCGGGCAAGGGTGATGTGTTCGAATCGGCGCTTGTGCCTCGCAAGGGTTTTGCGATGCTCGTTCGCCCTCAGGTGGGGGTCTCGACTGCTGAGGCATATGCGGCGTTCGATAGGGATCCGCAAGTTCCCTCCGCGGAATACGTGGCAAAACTCGCTCAGTGCACCGATGCTGCCGATCTTGAGCCATGGAACAATTTGACCGATGCGGCATGCAAAGTGACCCCCGAGGTGGCCGAAGTGCTTTCTTGGGCGCGCAATATGCCACAAGCGCAGCAGGTGTTTTTGTGCGGCAGTGGATCGGCGGTGTGTATAACATGCGATTCGTATGATGACGCGCAGGCATGTTCGCTCGAAGCCACCAAGCGCGATTGGTGGGCGCGGATCACATCGTTCTCTCCCGTGGGCGCTGCGGTGGTCAACGCATATTGATTGAAGGTTCAGCTGCAGGTTGCGGTGTTCGGCCGCGTTCAGCCCTAAGCTGCAATTTCGCATTTTCGGGGGGTCCCTTGGTCAGAAATGCATGTTTCGACCGTGTCGCGAGGTTGAGCTGGTGCGAAATGACGTTCAAATGCCCTACATGTGGTCAGAAATGCAAGTTTTGAGCGGATTTTGGCCCGAAATCATTCGGGGGTCTCCGTCGAAACTTCTTTTTTTGACCAAGCACCCCCAAAACCCTGCAAAAAGCAGCTTGAATCCCGAGTGTGCTCTGTGGGGGTAAAGTGCCAGCAGAGCGGGAATGCCGTTGGGTCGTTTGGGTAGCTAGGCGAGAGCTGTTCAGGTGGCAAGGTTGGAGCCCGTTGGGCTGTTCGAGGGGCAAGGCTGAAGGACGGCAGGTTGCTAGGCGGCAAGGCTGAAACAGTGATGGGTCCTGCGAGGCAGTGAATCCGATTTGGCGTTGGATCGTCAGGTGGCAAGGACGATTCGATAGTGGGTCGTCTGACGATGAGATAGAGGTGGCGGTGGGTCGTCTGGGTGCGACGACGACCCTCCGGGCGTGACGACGGATCACCTGAGCGAGACAACGAATCGTTTGACAGTGGATAATGTCGAAGTAAGATGTCCAAAAGGCGGAAGGGGAAATGTTCATGTTGCTGAATGCGCTTATCGTTGGCTGCGGCGGGTTCATCGGTGCGGCGCTTCGCTACGTTTGCGCGGAGCTGCTCTCGGTATTTTCAACAGGAGCATTTCCATTGGCGACCTTTGCGATCAACTTTGTGGGGTCGTTCTTGATCGGGGTAGGGTCGATCGCGTTGCCTGCGTTGTTCCCCGACAACAAGATGCCGCTGTTGTTCGCTACTACGGGCGTCCTGGGTGGGTTCACCACGTTCTCGACATTCAGTCTGGAAACGTTCGGTTTACTCGAGGAATCGCGCTATGCCATGGCGGGTGTCTACGCATTGGGTTCGGTCGTCGTATGTGTGTTGGGTGTATGTACTGGTCGTTTGATTGCGAGGGGTATGGTAGGCCAGTCATAAAAAAGTCCCAACCAGTAACGGTTAGGACTTTCGATATTTAAAGTGGCGGAGAGCTGGGGATTCGAACCCCAGATACGCTTTTGGCGTATACTCGCTTAGCAGGCGAGCACCTTCGGCCTCTCGGTCAGCTCTCCGTATGAAGTACCCATATAGGGTGCGACTTGAAATGATAACCTGCCAACCCCTTTCTTGCAAGGAGAAGAGCAGTGCAAAAACATGCTTTTTACGAAAAAAATGAATTACTCACTAAAGACGGCTCCGAAAAGGGACGCCTTGTCGTTCTTCTCGTTGCGCTAACTGCGGCAATAGGGTTCACCTTGCTTTTTTCGCAGCCGACTACGGCGCATGCGAAAAGCTACGATATGCCCGAAGTGACCATTGATGCGGTCGTTGAGCCTGATGGCGATCTGCGCGTGACCGAACAACGCGCATTCGATTTTAACGGCGACTTCACGGCGGCGTGGTGGGACTACGGCAACATACCGTCAGGTTCGACCCTTTCGGTAGAGGGCGTCCGCATGGCGCACACTGATGACGAGGGGAACCTGCAGGAAGGCTGGACGAAGCTGTCGAGCACGCCGTTTCAGCTAAAGTGGCGTGAAGAGGGCGGCCCGGATACGCAGGCCTATTCCTTCGACGAACCCAAGAACACTGTGTACGTGTTCTTCGACGAAAGCGATTCGCGCATTATGGTCGAATTGACCTACGTGATCAAGGACGCGGTGCAGGCCTATTCCGATGTGGGTGAGCTGTATTGGAAATTTATCGGCAGCGAATGGCAGGAGGATGCCAGCAATATCGCGCTGACGGTTTCGTTGCCGCTGCCTTCGGGCGCCAGTGTGACACCGGGCGAGAACGTGCGGGCATGGGGCCATGGGCCGCTGGATTCGACCGTGGCCATCAAGGATGACGGAACGGTAGTGTATCAGGTGCCGTCGATCAGCTCCGGATCCTATGCGGAGGCGCGAGTGCTGTTTCCGACTGATTGGCTGGTAGGTGTTTCCGCGCAAGACGATAATGCCCATCCCTCTACGGTGCGTCTCGATAATGCGCTCAACGAAGAACAGACCTGGGCCGATCGGGCGAACGCCGAGCGAGCAGCCACGTTGGGCCTGGTGATCGTGGTCGTTCTGGCTTGCCTTGCTTTGCTCATATGGGGGCTGCGCTCGTTCGTGCGTTACGGCAAGGAACTCGAACCCACCTTCACTGACGAATATTGGCGTGATGTGCCGGTCGCGGGTGAGCATCCCGCCGTCGTCGGTCGGTTGTGTCGTTTCGGCAAGGAAAGCTCGAGCGACTTTACGGTAACCATCATGCATCTGGCGAACAAGGGTGCTCTTCTCATTAGTAAAGGGTCGTACGAAACTGAGGGGGACTCGGGGTCGAAGACGATCGATGACTATTGTCTTACGCGCGTGCCTGAGGTCGAACTGACCCTGAACAGTGAGATCGATCGGCAGGCCATGCATGTGCTGTTCGATACCATTGCCGAAGGCGAGTCCTTGCTGTGGCTGGGGACTATCGAGTCGTTCGTGCGGTCCAATCCGCGGGAATTCCATGATGCTATGGATCGCTGGCAGGGGCGCGTGTCTTCTCATACGGTAGTGGGCGAATATTTCGAGAGCTATTCAAAGACCAAGCGAACGCGAATGTCCGCGATCGCGATCATCTTGATCGTGGCTTGCGCGATATTAGGCATCGTGTTCTCGAATCCGTTCGTCTTCATCCCGGGACTTGTTGTGGGTATTGCGCTCGTGGCGGCGTCTACCTTCATGGATCGCCGGACCCAGAAGGGTACCGATGCATATGCGCGTTGCGAGGCCCTGAAGAAGTGGCTGATCGAATTCTCCTCCCTGAATGAGCGCCCACCGAGCGATGTGAAAGTGTGGGGCGAATTAATGGTGTATGCCATGATCTTCGGAGTGGCCGACGAAGCGCTGAGAGAGCTACGTAAGGCGGCACCGGAGCTGCTCGACCCTGTGCTTTCGGCGAGCATCTGGTATTCCAATGTTCCGTGGTGGATATGGTATTCCTCGGCATACGACTCAAACGTTCTGTCGGTGTGCTCCGCCTTCGATCAGGCGGTGTCGAATTCGATTTCGACGACGGCATCGGCCCTTTAGGGAAGATCATCTTCAGATGACGGTTCTGGCGGCGGGTTCTCTGCTGGCGGCGAGGGGCGGCTTCGGCGGCGGGGCGGTGGCGCTCGCTAGGGCAACCGGTGGCGGTGGCGCTCGCTAGGGTAACGCTCGCATCTTCCTCTGTTTAGAGAGTCGTGTGCTTGGCTATAATAGGCCGCTGTGATAGCGCTTTCTAACATACCGACTGCCGTTTATAAGGCACTTATTATCTTCGCGACCATCATCTGGGGTTTCAGTTTCGTCGTGATGAAGAACGTGATCGAAGTGCTGCCACCTGCGACGCTTCTGGGCGTTCGATTCACGTGCGCCGGGCTTTTGCTGCTAGTTATTTTGTTCAAAAGGGTGCGCCGTGAATGCTCCTGGAAAGTCGTTGGTATTGGCGCCCTGTTGGGCCTGTTCGATTTCTTGGCCTTTTGGCTTCAGACGATAGGCCTGCAATATACGACACCGGGCATTAATGCGTTTTTGACCGCAACGTATTGCGTTATCGTGCCGTTCGCGTGGTGGGTCATCGCGCGTAAGCGGCCTTCCTTGTGCAATGTTGGAGCGGCGATCATCGCGATCATTGGTATTTGGTTGGTCTCTGTAACGACCGCAGGAGAAACACTCACGTTGGGACTCGGCGAAGGTCTTACGCTCGGTTGCGCGCTTCTGTTCGCGATCCATATCGTGCTCGTTTCGCGTTTTGCGCGCAATCGCGATGTGCTGGTCCTTACGGTGTTCCAATTCATCTTCGAAGGCATTTTCGGCTGCATTATGGGGGGATTGACGGAAACGCCGCCTGTTCTTTCGGCTATCACGCCCGAAATCGTCGGATCGATGGTGTTCTTGATTGTATTCGCATCGGTAGTGGCCTTCGGCATTCAGAACGTATCGCTGGCATATGTGCCTCCCGCACAGGCATCGTTGTTCTTGAGTTTAGAATCAGTGTTCGGGGTCGTGTTCTCGATACTGTTCTACGGTGAGGTCGTAACGCTGCGCTTACTGCTCGGTTTCACCCTGATTTTCGGCGCCATCCTGGTAAACGAACTGCTTGCTCCGAGGCTAGAAGCCAAACGTGCTATAGTCTTAACGAAACGTAAAAAATGGAAGGAGGACGAACCGCATGTCTAACACACTAGACAACGTCGTCCTGATCGGAATGCCAGGCGCGGGAAAGTCGACTCTTGGAGTTGTTCTGGCTAAGATCCTAGGTTATGAATTCATCGATGCCGACCTGCTCATTCAGAGCAAGCTGGATAAGACCCTGCAGAAGATCATTGATGCGTGCGGCCCCGATGGATTTATTGAAGTCGAGAACGAGGTCCTGTGCACGCTTGACGCAAAGCGCGCCATCGTTGCGACGGGTGGTTCCGCGGTGTATTCCGACGAAGCCATGAATCACCTGAAGACGATCGGCACCGTGGTATACCTGAAGGTCTCGTACGAAGAGCTGGAGAATCGCTTGGGCGGTCTGCATGAACGCGGTGTCGTCATGAAGAACGGCATGGGCATGAGCCTGCACGATCTATATGAGGAGCGCTTGCCGCTGTACGAAAAGTACGCCGATGTGACTATTGATATCGATGGCTTGTCGGTGCGCGACGCGGCTCGTCGTTTGGTCGATCAGCTTTCTTTGATGTAGTGCGCGCGTTCTTGCGCGTAGGTTCTACCCTGCGATCACGAAGATGCTCGAGTAAGTGCTTCGCATAGACGGAGCGCAACTTCGGCTTATCGCGTGACGCAGGGTCATATTGGGTCCGAATTGGCATGAATAGGAGAATTCGAGTGGCATCTCATCCTTCCCAGAACAAAACTCCCCAGACGAACACTAACGTTTGGTCCACGAAACAACTGGTTACCATGGCGCTTATGTGCGCGATCGGCGTGCTGCTTTCTTTTATTGAGTTCCCTTTGCTTCCCGGTGTTACCTGGTTGAAGTTCGATGCTTCGAACATGCCCGCCATGGTCGCAGGCTTCGCCTATGGTCCTGGTGCAGGTGTCGCGGTCGGCGTTGTAACGGCCATTATTCACGGCCTGCTCATGGCTGACTTTACGGGCGCATTGATGAATGTTCTCACGGTCGTTTGTTTCGTGCTGCCTGCTGCTTTGATCTACAAGAAGAAGCGCACGTATCCTGCTGCGATCGCCGGTTTGGTACTCAGTGTTATTGCGGCGACTTTGGCGGCCATCGTGGGCAACCTGATCGTGACGCCGGCATGGCTAGGCGTTCCCTTTGATGCCGTCGTGGCGATGATCCTTCCCATTCTGCTGCCATTCAACCTGCTCAAGGGTATTCTCAATGCGGTATTGACGCTTATCATCTACAAGTCGATCTCCAATATCATCACCCCTAAAAAGGATCAGACAAAGGGGCGCTAATGATATCCTTTTCGGATGCTTCCTTTACCTATACCGGCAACGAGTACGTTCTTTCTGACCTTTCTCTCACGATAGAGAAAGGTCAGTTTGTATGCGTTTTGGGTGCCAATGGATCAGGTAAATCCACGTTCTCAAAGCTGATCAATGCGCTGCTCGTTCCCGATAAGGGCTCGGTAAGTGTTGACGGCATGGAAACCAGTGATCCAGCCAATACGTTCCCCATTCGCAGCACTGCGGGAATGGTGTTCCAGAACCCTGATGATCAGATCGTTGCCAGCCTGGTCGAGAACGATGTGGCGTTCGGTCCCGAGAACTTGGGTATCGCCAACCCTGAGCTTTGTCAGCGGGTAGAGGCGGCCTTGGATCGAGTGGGACTCGGTGCGTCGGCTAAACGCGAAACCACAGCTCTTTCCGGCGGACAGAAGCAGCGCATCGCCATTGCTGGCGTGCTTGCCATGGAGCCATCTATTCTGGTGTTCGACGAAGCATCCGCCATGCTGGATCCGCGCGGTCGACGCGGCCTTATGCGGGTATGCAAGGAGCTGCATGCGCAGGGGCTCACCATCGTGATGATCACTCACTTCATGGAGGAAGCAGCCGAAGCCGATAGGGTCATTGTCATGGAGAACGGTCGATGCGTGCTGGATGGCACGCCCGATGAGGTTCTCACTCAAGACGAAGTGCTTCGCAGGTTCAATCTGGATGTTCCTTTCTCCGCTCAGATGTCGCGTCTTTTGCAGGACCGCGGCATTGACCTTTCTACTCATATCGAAACCGCTTCACTGAAGGAGGAACTATGTCGCTTGTATTCGAGCAAGTAAGCTTCAGCTATGTTCCGCTTTCGAAGCGACAGAAAAAAGCGGGGGAGCAGCAGCGTTATGCGCTGCGCAACGTGTCGTTCGAACTGCGTGAAGGTGAGTTCTTGGCAATCGCCGGGCACACCGGATCGGGCAAGTCGACCTTGGTGCAGCATTTGAACGGGCTTGCTAACCCGACCGAGGGGCGCGTGCTGTGGAACGGTCAGGATCTGGCCGATAAGCGTGTTGCGACGCAGGCGCGCGGCGATATCGGGGTGGTGTTTCAGTATCCCGAGCATCAGCTATTCGCTGCCAGTGTGGCGGAAGACGTGGCATTCGGTCCGCGCAACCTGGGGCTTTCTGCTGACGAAGTGGATGCGCGCGTGCGCGAGGCGCTCGAGGTGGTCCATCTGGATTACGACGAACTGTGCGATCGTTCGCCTTTCGAGTTGTCGGGTGGTCAGCAGCGCCGCGTTGCGTTCGCAGGCGTATTGGCCATGCGCCCTACGACGCTCGTGCTTGATGAACCGGTTGCGGGCCTTGATCCGGCATCGCGCAACGATTTCCTTGAATTGATCGGCGATCTGCATGCCACGCGCAACATGACCGTGGTCATGGTTTCGCACAATATGAACGATATCGCGCGTTTGGCCGATCGTGTACTTGTGATGCACGAAGGCGAAGTCGCGTTCATTGGTACGCCGGAGGAGATATTCACCCAACATGCTTCAGAGTTGCGCGAAATAGGCTTGGGCATACCGCATGCACAGCGCCTTGCGAATGAACTGCGCGAACAGGGCATGCCGCTTCCAGAAAAGCTCTATCAGCCCGAAACGCTCGCCGATGAAATAGCGGCGCTCTTGAATGCGGGGCGATAGGCGTGTTCGATATTCAAACCGTATTCGGGCGGTACATCTCCCAAGATTCGATCGTGCATCGCATGGATCCTCGTGCGAAGTTACTGCTGTCACTGTTGTTCATGGTGATGGTGTTCGCAGCGGGGTCGTATGTGGCGCTTGCGGTCGCGGCGGTGTTCACCGCGGGCATGTTCGCCTTCGCGAAGATATCTTTGCGTCGCGCATTCATATCGATCGCGCCGCTGGCCATTCTGGTAGTGTTCACGGCGCTGTTGAATGTTTTCTTCGTACAGGGTGGCGAGGTGTATTTCCAGCTGGGGATCATCTGTATTAGCCAAAAGGGCCTTGAGCAGGCACTGTTCATTGCTATTCGTCTGACCATGCTGTTGTTGGGTGTGAGCTTGCTTACTTTGGCAACGACGACGCTTGATCTGACCGATGCGTTCGAGCGGTTGCTGAAGCCCTTCACTAGAATCGGCTTGCCCGCTCACGAACTGTCGATGATCATGGGTATTGCACTGCGTTTTTTGCCGCAGTTCGCCATTGAGCTGCGCACTATCTATCGGGCGCAGTTGAGTCGTGGCGCGAATTTCAGTACGAGCACAAAAAGCTCGCTTCAGTTGATGACATCGCTTATCGTTCCGTTGTTCACCAGTGCGTTTCGTCATGCGGAAACCTTGTCGCTTGCGATGGACGCGCGGTGCTATCACGGCGGCGAGAACCGGACGCGTTTGAAGGAGAACGCGTTCGAGAAGCGCGACCTCGGTGGTTTGGTGTATTTGCTAGTGGGTACGGTCGCGGTGCTGGCCACCGATATGGCGCTGCGGGTTTTCCTGTAGGTACGCAAAGGCATCAAGGAGCATCAATGATGGCTGCGGCCATGACAAGGAGAAAGCTAATGGACGAAATCATCGAATATCTTACTTCCGTTCCTGCGTGGTATCTTGCAACGTGTGAAGGGGACCAGCCTCGTGTGAGGCCGTTCAGCTTCGTTATGCGCGAAGATGACAAATTGTGGTTCTGTACCGCAACGAATAAAGACGTCTACCGTCAGCTGGTCGATAATCCCAAATTCGAGCTTTCCGCATGGAAGCCTGGGTTCGGCTGGGTTATTTTGACCGGCAAAGCGAGCATGGTGGACACCGCGGGTGATGAGGTTCGTAAGGCGGGCTATGAGCATATGACCGCATTGGGCGAGACCTATGAGGATTGCGATGATCCTCGTCTGACGTTCTTCTCTCTTGTGGAAGGAACTGCCAAGATCGCCGATATTGACGGCAGCGAACGAGAGGTCGTTCTGTAGGTCACAGGAAAGCGCCTCGCGGCGAGTCAGAACCGTCCCGCGGCGAGCCAAGCCAGACAGGAGAGCACCCTGCGGCGAGCTAAGCTAAGCAGCATAAGGTCAGAGTCCCTTGGGACTCTGGCCTGCGTGTTTTCTTGGGTGTTGTTGCCGCTCTGATAATGCCACATTTTGCTCTGAAATGTATGTGTTGCACAGGAAAACGCCAATGTGTGCCACAAAGTGCTTTGAAATGTATCTAGGGGTCAAAGAGAAAACCCTCATTCGTCTAAAGATCTATACATTTCGGGGTCGTTTGTGGCTTGATTGCGTTTTGTGCTGCGTGTGGCACATACATTTCAGCGCGTTTTGTGGCGTATTGTCATTTGCGCTTGGGGCAGGAGATACATTTCAAGGCGAAATGTGGCAGTCGGATGGATCGTGCTGTGCTGCGTTGGGGGTCGGCGCAGTGGCGTGTGGCGACGAAGCGGAGCTGTGATGGAGAGTGCGATAAAGCAGTGGCGCGAGGCGAATCTGTATGGCGCGATGATGGCGCCCCCGAGAGGACTCGAACCTCCGACGCACGGTTTAGGAAACCGACGCTCTATCCACTGAGCTACGGGGGCGTGCAGGCTATTGTAGCACGAGCAGCGACCGAATGACGGAAATGCCCCCGCAAGACCCTGTAAGAACATGCGTCTCGCGAATGTGAGGTTCAGTGCGGCTCAGGAGCGCAGGCGGCACAGGTACGTCATTGTACGAGCGGGGTCCACCGCGCGACCTGAGGTCTGAAGCCAATCAAAACGAAACAGGCCCTCGTAATGAGGGCCTGTGAATACCTCGTAATGAGGGCTATGAATGACTAGGTGCGCTTCGGAGCCAACATGTGGCTCGACGTTCACGCTCGATCGTGACCCGGAATTATTCCGAGTCGGAGCCTCCGGAACTCGACGGACCGGTAGAGACGTAGATAGTAACGGTCGAACCGTTAGTGCTCTGACGAATCACCTTTCCTGCGGTTACATCCTGGCTGCTTTCTTCGCGGACGTCATACTTATAGCCAGCATCCTCGATCGCTTGGATAGCGGTGGATTCAGTCATGCCTACCACATTAGGCGCGCTGCCAAGGCCGCTCGAAACGGTGATAGTAATAGTGGTTCCCTTAGTTGCCGATCCGGTCTGACTCTGTGAAATAACACTGCCCTTTTCGGTGCTGCTGCTCGTCTTGGTCTCGACGCTTACCGAGAAGCCTGTGTTCTCAAGGCGGGATACCGCTTGAGATTGCGTCATGCCTACAACGTTAGGAATGCTGATCTTCTCAGGACCCTTGGACAGGTGGAACACGATGGTGTCGCCCTTGTAGGCGGTTGCACCTGAGGCAGTATCTTGCGAAGCGACCTTTCCTTCTTCGATGTCATCCGAGAACACGGTGTCGCCTTGCTGGCTATTCAGGCCCGCTGCAGCCAGTGCTTTCTGGGCTTCATCAGCGGTTTTGCCCTTCAGGTCAGGCACGGTCACTTGTTCAGTGCCCTTGGAGACATTGATGTTAATGGTCGATCCCTTTTTCGCCTGCTCGCCGGCGGCGGGGTTGGTGCTTACGACGCTACCCGTGGGAATATCGGAGTTATACACTTCGGTTTCGGTGCCCACCTTGAATCCGGCTGACTGGATCTCGGCGCGTGCTTCCGCGATGGGTTTGTTGGTGACGTCGGGCACTGTTGCGGTTTCTCCGTTGTTACCGAACGCCATGGCCGCTGCAACGATGCCGATAACGGCGAGTACTGCCACTATGACGCCGATGATAACTTTGCTGTTGCTCTTTTTGGGCTCATTAGGTTCATCGTCGGTAGTGAATTTCCTGGTGACCCCTGCGTAGTTCGGATCAGTGGTGTTCTTGATGGGATCCATGACCGCGGTGCCATTCATGGGGGCGACGCCGCCCATGACCTGCGTCTTCAGGCCGCTGATATCTTCGCCTAGATTAACGGGGCGCCCTGCCAAGAAGTCATTCAGGATATGACGCATCTCGGACGCATCTTTGAAACGACGCGCTGGATCCTTCTCGAGCGCCTTCATGATGATAGCTTCGAGGTTGGGGTCGATATTAGGGTTGATGGTGCTGGGCAGAGCGGGGGTTTCGTTAACCTGCTTCACCGCAACGCTTACTGCATCCTGTCCGTCGAAGGGAAGCTGCCCCGTCGCGGCCTCATACAGAACAACGCCAAGCGAATAGATATCGCTTGCGCCGGTCAGTTCTTTGCCCTGGGCTTGTTCGGGAGATACGTAATGAGCGGTACCCAATACGGTCGCGGTCTGGGAAAGACCCGCATCTCCTGCGCGGGCAATGCCGAAGTCCATGACCTTGATGTTGCCATCGGGTTGGATCATGATGTTCTGCGGTTTAATGTCACGATGAATGATGCCGCCCTCATGAGCAACGGAAAGCGCCTGGGCTACCTGTGAGCCGATCTCTGCTGCCTTACGCTGATTAATGGCGCCGCGTTCCTTGATGGCCGTTTTAAGATCGGTACCACGAAGGAACTCCATGACAATGTAGTACGTTTCTCCGTCAAGGCCCCAGTCGTAAATGCTCACGATATAGGGACTCTGCAGGTTAGCCGCTGATGCGGCTTCCTGACGGAAACGCTTCGTAAATGTGGGATCCGCTGCATATTGGGGCAGCATGACCTTGACGGCGACCGTTCTGCCCAAGACGTTGTCTTCGGCGCGGTATACCTCTGCCATGCCTCCAAGGCCGACCCGTTCGGTCAGCTTGTAGCGGTTATTGAAGGTTCTGCCAATCATGCTTCCAGCCACGTTTATTCTCCCTTTGGATCCATGCTTAACAACCAATTTCTAAGCATATCGCATTCCTAGCTCATATTTCATATGTTCAACTAAGCCTTTGCAATTTTTCAAAACTTAGAGCTCTCCCTGCACTTCGAGTGCCGCACTCAGGACGCCTTGTGCGCGTCCTGCGGCGCCGCCGCTCACGGTTTCGCCCGCTTCTTCCAGAACGATAGCGACGACGATAGAGCAATCATCAGAGGGGCCCATGCCCACGAACCAGCGATCGTCCTTTTCCTTGCCGGTTTCGGCGGTGCCGGTCTTGCCGGCGATCTGCACGCCGCTTATTGCGGCAGCGGTGCCGGTTCCGTTATTAACAACGCCTTCGAGCACCTCTTTAACGCGGTTCGCGGTTGTGCTCGAGCAGGCGGTCATGAGCGTTTTGGGGCTCTGGCGGAAGCTGTTCTTGCCTTCAGCGTTATAGATGCTGTCCACCAGATAAGGCTGCATGACGGTGCCGTTATTGGCGATCGCGCAGCCGACCATAGCCATTTCAAGAACGCTTGCCTGCGGACCAGCAGGGCTCGCGTGTTCGCCAACCGGTTCACCTGCTGCCGCCCAAGCGGTTTCCCATTCGGTCATTTCGTTAGGGTCGGGCATGAGCGACTTCACTAAGGGCAGGTCGAACGTGATGTCCTGGTTGAAGCCGAACTTGCCGGACGATGAGACAAGCAGATCAGAGCCGATCTTGGTGCCAAGCTGGGCGAACGCGGTGTTCGCAGAGAGCTCCGTTGCGCGCGCAAGGGTGATATCGCCATAACCGCGGTCGTTGAAGTTGGTCACTTTACCGCCGCCGATATCCAAGGAAGCGGGGGATGAGAGGATGCTTGACTCGGTAGCGATATTGTTCTCGAGAGCGGTTGTCAAAGATACGATCTTGAAGGTCGAACCGGGCGAATAGAGCGCCTGCGTTGCGCGGTTATAGAGCGCCGAAGATTCTGAACCGCTTGAGAGAATGCTCTCTACATCGGCGGCATCGTAGGTGGGTGACGAAGCGAGTGCTAGTACCGCACCGGTCTTAGGATCGATGGCCACGCAGGCGCCCGAATAGCCTTCCAATGCGTCTTGTGCCGCTTGCTGGATGGTGGAATTGATGGTGAGCTTCGCATCGTTTCCTGCGACGCCGGACCCGGTGTAGGAATTCAGCACGTCGATCCAGGAAGCGTAGTTGCTCTGACCTTTGAGGGCGTCGTTCTGCGATGCTTCGATGCCGGAGGTGCCGTACTTTTCGGACGCATAGCCAACGACATGCGAGGCAAGGGTGCCAGCAGGGTATTCGCGTTCGTAGGTGCCATCTTCTTGCAGGACCGATTGCGCTAGGACGACGTTATCATATGTCGAAATGGTGCCGCGTTCGGTCTTCGATTCCTTTGCCAGAGTGTGATTATTGATGGACATGCTCTGGTAGTAATCGGCCTGAATGACCATGATCAGCGTCAGGTTCGCCACCAGAAGCGCGAACATGACTGAGAACACGATCATGGTGCCGGTAAGGCGCTTGCCCAGTGAAACGCGGCCGAGCGCACCGTTCAGGTTGATGGCGCCGGTACCCGAAGCGATTTCGGTGCCAATACCCGTGCCTTGATCGCTCGCGCGCATCAGGAAACCGATGATGATGAAACTCGCAAGCAGCGAAGAACCACCCTGGCTTACAAAAGGCAGGGTCAGGCCAGTCAGGGGAATGAAGCGCGTAACGCCGCCAACGATGATGAATGCTTGAAGCACGATGATGGCGGTGAAGCCCAGTGCCATGAAAGAACTGATGTCTGATTTCGCGCGGGCGGAAATAAGAATGCCGCGGATAGCGAAGCAGAGGTACAGCAGTAAAAGCCCTGCCGCACCCAGAAGACCCGTTTCTTCGGCGATGGCCGAGAAGATGAAGTCGGATTCAACAATGGGGATCTGATCTGCTAGACCATTGCCAATGCCGACGCCGAACATGCCGCCATCAGCAATGGAGAAGATGGATTGCACCAGCTGGTATCCGGTGTTCGTGGGGTCAGCGAAGGGATTCAGCCATGTTTCGACGCGGATCTGCACGTGAGAGAACAGGAAGTAGGCCGCAATGAAGCCCAGCGTGATCAGGATGAGGCTGATGGCGATGTAGGGCTTCTTGCCCGTTGCGACATATAACATGGTCAAGAACACGAAGAACAGAACGAGCGCTGAGCCCAGGTCCTTTTCAAAAACGACGATCAAGAGGGCAATGACCCACATGATGAGAACGGGCGTGAGTGCACGCAGATCGGGCACTTTGAATGGCCCAAGGCGGTGAGTGAACACCGAGAGCATTTCGCGGTTCTGTGCGAGGTAGGCTGCCAGGAAAATGACGATGCAGATCTTCGCCAGTTCACCCGGCTGGAACGAAAAGCCGCCAATGGAAAGCCAGATGCGGCTGCCGTATATTTCGTTGCCCACGAAAGGCAGAAGAGGCGACAAGAGCAGCAGGATGCCGGCGACCATGATGGTGTATTTATAGCTACCCAATCGGTCGAGGTTCTTGATGATGACCAGCACCAAGATCATGAAGACGACGCCCAGGAACAGCCAGCCCACCTGGCGCATGGCCAGGTCGGGGGCGAGGCGTGTGATGAAGGCGATGCCAATGCCTGAAAGCGCAAATGAAAGCGGCAGAATAGCGGGATCTGCTCCCGGTGCGAGCTTTCTAATGGCAAGATGGGCCACTACGAACGTAGCGAACATGCCCAAAGGCACGGTAAAGTTATCAAGCGTTAGAGAGCTCTCCTGGCTGAGAGCGACCATGGCGAACAACAGTATGACAAGAGGCGCTGCTACACAGAGAAGAAGCAGTTCCGTGTTTCTTCTTGTCATAGGCTATTCACCACTCTCCGCTTTATTCGCGTTAGTGGTGTTAGCGGAAGAGGGGGTCGCGCTCGCTGTTCCCTCTGTTCCTGTTGTGGTCGAAGTGGCGTTCTGGCGGGCGATTTCTTCCTCATATTCGGAAATGAGCGAATTCGCCTCGTCAATGCTGCCGACTGCCATGCCGTCCTTGATGCGGTTGGCAACGCCGGGGTTGAGCTTGTCTACTTCGACATTAGTGACCCGATCCATACTTGAAAGCGATATGCCGAGCAGTTCTTCGTCGATACCGCGATACACCGCGACCTTACCGTCCTGTTCGGCCAGATAGGCGGAATTGCTAACGTATTGGAACGCTGCGAAGATGGCAGCGGCGAAGATCAGAATGACACAGATGACGACGCCTACGGCCAGACGCTTCGATTTGCGCTCCTGTTTTTTCTCTCGAGCGGTTTTAAAGCCCTCGACATCCACCACCACTGCGGTGGCGTTATCGAAGCCACCCGCGTTGAGCGCTGCTTCGACCAGGTCGTCGGCGCATTGTTGCGGGGTGGGCGCCTGGCGCATAATGTTCTCGATAGTGGGATCCTCGATCATGGTGCAAATGCCATCAGAGCAAAGCAGCAGACGATCGCCTGTTTCCACATTGAGCTCGTAGATGTCGGGCTGCATATGGGGGTCGGATCCGATGGCACGCGTGATGACCGATCGGTTGGGATGAATGCGCGCTTCTTCTTCGGTGAGTTGGCCTGCTTCGATCATGTCCGCCATAAGGCTGTGATCGCGGGTGATCTGCTGGAGCACGCCTTGGTGCAGCAGATAAGCGCGCGAATCGCCTACTTGCGCAATGACCAGGCGTTCGTTTTCCAGGATGGCGGCAGTGAGGGTCGTTCCCATGCCCTCGCGTCCGATGCCTTGTCGAGGAGCTTTGATGACGCTTAAGTTCGCGGCTTCGACCGCACGCGCAAGTTCGTCCGCATCGGCAGTTCGCGGAGCCAGGTCGGTCAAGGTATTGATAGCTAGTTCGGAAGCAACTTCGCCCGCTTCGTGTCCGCCCATGCCGTCGGCGACCGCGAAGAGAGGAGGCAGCACGGCAAGACTGTCTTCGTTGTGTTCGCGGACGTGGCCAATTTCAGTGCGACTTCCGAAGAACGAAGGCGCTCCTGCTATCGGCGCTTGGAACTGGCCTGATTCAGTATGGTGTGTGTGTTCTGTCATTTACGCGAACCTCACTCGCATCGTTACATCGCCAACCGTGACACGGTCTCCGTTGTGCAGCGCGGCGGGATCGGAAATGTAGTTACCATTTACTGCAGTGCCATTAGTGGAGCCAAGGTCTTCAACGAAGAGGTTCTGACCCATAAGCACGAATCGCGCGTGGCGAGAAGAAACATAATCGGCGCCGATGACGATATCGGATCCAGGACTGCGACCCACGATAATGGGGCCGCGTACGGCGATCTGCACCCCGCGTAGCTCCTTCGGTCCTTTTTCGATAGCGACGGTCCAGACCTGCTCTTGCTTACGTTGGCCACGCACTAGCCCAATACCCGTTTTCATGATGGCGAAAAGGAACAGGTAGAGCAACGCTACGAAAAGCAGTCTGCCTATGAGGAGGATGATGTCAATCACAAAAAGTACCTATCGTTGAGTGAGAATAAGGATCATTGCTGATAGTGCAGAAACGGACTGCGCAGGCAGCCCGTTTGCGTACTTCTTACTGGAAGGTGAACAGGAACGTGGTCGTTCCGACGGTCACGCGGTCGCCTTCTTGCAGCATGACCGAAGCGATGTGACGTCCGTTCACGAGGGTCCCGTTGGTCGATCCCAGATCGGCGATGCTCCAGGCGGTCGCCGCTTCGTGGCGGATCTCTGCGTGGGTGCGGCTTACGTTGAGATCTTCAATGGCGATGTCGCTCGAAAGCGCACGTCCCATGAGGATGCGGTCCTTCGTTAGGGGGAACGAACGGTTGGTGGTGAGATCGATCAGGCGAGGCTGCTGGGGGACGTGACGTCCGACCGGTTGCGCTGCATATTCGTCATCGAAGCGCCTGGTCTGATTGACGTCTGCAGGCTGCGGAGCCATTGCGGGCTGGGGTGCGGCGACCGGTGCCGCTATCGGTGCGGCGGGCATATTCATATCCGCATAGGACGCTGGCTCATCAGCCATGACATCGATGCCGCTGCTTGCGTATTGCCCTGCTGCAGAAGCCATGTTCTGGCGGGGTGCCTGCTGAGGTGCTGCCTGCTGGGGCACGGGCTGGCCTTCAAGGCCATAGCGCTGCATTTCTTCAGCGCGCAACTGCGAGACGATGGGAGCGGAAACCAGTTCTGCTACCACGTCGAACTTGCCGCGCTTGAGTTCGTCGTCGATGATGAAGCGAACGAGAGGAGCGCCATCCATTGCTAAGCCAAGCTCCTGGGCCTTGCCGCGAAGGTAGGTTTCCGTTTCGCCCGCGAGCGTGGGGTAGTATCCGAAAAGACGTTCGTCGTCTTCGGGGTTCACCAGCACGGTATAGAGCGTCGGAGCGAACTCTTTACCAGCGCCCACCATTTTTTCGCGGCGCATTTGCTTCTCGGCTTTTTTGGCTATTTGGACGGGGCTGATGGGGGCATCGAAAAACTTATCACCCATCTCATCGAAGCCATCTTCGACGCGGCGCTCGAATTTAGAGAATAACCCCATGTTTGCTCTCCTCACGATAGTGTAGTCGCACGATATTCCAACGATCAATCATGCCATAATATGGATGATTAAGAAACTTTTTCCACCCCATTGTCACGATAATTTTGTAATAATTGTTCACTTACGGGTCTTTTCAGAACGATTTGCGGACGATTTAAGGAAAAATATCCCAAATCGGAATAAAGATGCTTGCTTCAAAGCTAAAACTGGGATAACCTATCTCACGCACTTTTGTTGCACATGCGGGTGTGGCGGAATTGGCAGACGCGTACGGTTCAGGTCCGTATGAGCTTCGGCTCATGAAGGTTCAAGTCCTTTCACCCGCACCATTTACTATGTTGGCGCCCTACGGGGCGCTTTTTTGTATTATGCTCGCATGATGAATATGAATAGGCGATAGAACTTCGGTGTTTTAAGGAGCTCCCCCATGAGGTATATCCATTGTTTGAACAACATTTCCTCGCATGGTACCGATCTGCTCGATCCGGAAAAGTACGCGGTATGCGATTCCTTGGAAGAGGCAGAGGGCATTCTCGTTCGCAGTGCTGCGATGCATGATATGGAATTTCCGGCAGGATTGCGCGCGATCGCCCGCGCGGGTGCCGGAGTGAATAACATTCCGCTCGATCGTTGCGCCGAAGAGGGCATCGTGGTGTTCAATACACCAGGCGCGAATGCCAATGCGGTGAAAGAGATCGTTCTTTGCTCGTTGCTGTTGGGCAGTCGCGGCATCCTCGAGGGTATCGATTGGTGTAACGAGAACGCTGACGACGAGAACCTCGCCAAGGCAGCGGAAAAGGCGAAGAAGCAGTTCGTCGGTCACGAGATCAAGGGCAAGAAACTCGGCGTTATCGGTCTGGGTGCCATTGGTGCTGAGGTAGCAAATGCCGCAGTTGACCTGGGTATGGATGTCTATGGTTACGACCCCTTCGTTTCGGTAAGTGCTGCATGGAAGATCTCGAGCCCCGTACATCACATCACTGACTTGCAGGATATTTTCCGCACGTGTGATTACATTACGATCCACGTTCCTGCAGTGAAGGACACCATCGGCATGATCGATGCTCATGCGTGCTCCATGATGAAGGAAGGTGTCGTGTTACTGAACTTCTCGCGCGATACGCTGGTGGATAATGCGGCTCTTTCGATCGTGCTTGATTCCGGTCGTGTGAAGAAGTACATCACCGACTTCGCAACGCCAGAGGTCATGAAGATGAAGAACGCAGTCGTGCTACCTCATCTCGGCGCATCGACGGCGGAGGCTGAAGATAACTGCGCCATTATGGCAGTGCGCGAAATGGTCGACTATTTCGAGAACGGCAACATCACCAATTCGGTGAATTATCCTGCGTGTGACATGGGCGTATGTCCTAAGGGCATGACGCGTTTGGCGATGTTGCATCGCAACGTTCCCAATATGATCGCGCATATTACGACGGTGCTGGGTGACGACAACGTGAACATTGCCAACCTGATGAACAAGGCTCGCGGCGACCATGCATATACGCTGGTCGACTTGAATCAGCCCGCATCCGATGAGGCCATGGAAAAGATGCGCGCTATCGATGGCGTGCGCCGTGTGCGTATGATCTACACCGACTAGCCGGTCGGAGCGACCAAGCGGGATGTCATGTCGGCTAGCGATCGGGCGGAAGTGCTGCGCCGGTTAGCGGCCAGGTGGGACATTGTGCTGGCTGAAGTGGTCGCCTTACTGGGTGCAAGTCGGGCATCGGTCGCGGTGTTGTACCGACCGATGCTCTGACGTCAGCTTGCGCGTTGGGTTTTCGATGAAGCAATAGCCACTTTTGCTACAAAGGTGGCTATTGTTGTTTTTTTGCCCCGTGATTCCCATGCCCTCATAGCTCCTTGTATAACTCCCATAATCCCAGAACCCTTCCCATAACCTTCCTACAACTCTCATTGTTGCTATGAGGGGGCTACTGTTTTACGAAGCACTGTTCTATAAGGGTGGTTGCTGTTTTGCGAGTCACTGTTCTGCAAGCTACTACTACGTTTAAGGGAAAATGGCATGAGTTGCGTCGATAATGGCCAAATGTGGCAGTCGGGAGTGATGTTTCAAATATGCGTCGCCAGCGAGCGGACGGCTCGGGGTGCTACCCGCAAATGAGCGGGTAGTGCAGGCGGGGTACTTCGAGCGTGCCACTAGCGAAGAAGTAGTGTAGGCGGGGTACTTCGAGTGTACCTCTGACGAGCGGGTGGCGCGGGGTGGTACCCGCTCGTGAGCGGGCGACCCGGTGTGATGTTTGCTCACAAGCGGGTAGCGCGGGTGTGGTGGCCTCTAGCGCACGAGCGGCGCAATGGCGCGCGTGATGGCGTCGGATACGGGTGTGGCCTGACTTGCGTCGTCGATTTCCAGAATGACCTTGCCCTGAATGCCTTCGGCGGTCACCTCGTTGAACAGTACGAGGGGTTCATCTACGATACCGGCGAATTGCAGGGCGGTGTCATGAGCGGCTGCTTCCACTTTGGCTGCAACGGAATCGAGGTCGTCGTTGGTGGTCAGGATGAACGGCACCGCAACGCGCTCCGGGGGAGGCAGGTGCACAACAGCGTTCTTGGAAATGACCGAGTTGGGAATGATGACGGTCTCGCCCAGGCGGTTCTTGATGGTGGCATGCCTCCAAGTGACATCTTGTACGACGCCCTTATTGGCACCGACCTGAATATTATCTCCCGGTTGCACGATGCGCATGAACGATATTTGAGTGCCGCCGATCAGATTGGAAAGCGTGTCCTGGAAGCCCAACGACAATGCGATGCCGCCAACGCCCAGAGCGGCGATGATGGCCGACATATTCACGCCGAAGCACGCATCAAGGACAAGGCACAGTCCTAAACCCCAGATCACACCACGTACGATATTGATGAAAATGGAACTTTGGGGAATCGACGTGTCGTCGCGCTGCATGATGTGACGCACCCATTTGACTATCAGGTGCGATATGACGGCGATGGCGACCACGATAGCCGCCGCGACCAAGATCTTACCGAGGAAATCGCCTCCGGTAATGTGGGTAACGAATTGTTCAAAATCTATCATGAGCGTCCTGTTCGCATGTTTTGTCTGTTGGGTTCATTATCGAAGATGCGTGCGCGATTGTTCAACGGTATCATAGAAAGTCGTGTCCCCAAAGGGGGCATGATGGCTCCTGGCACCAAAGGGCGTGGATGTTTCCAATGCCAATGGGGCGGGAAACGCCTAAGGACAGAGAAGCTCCTAAGGGCATGAAGCTCCTTACGCCAAAAGGGTGGTGACCCTGCTGCTAAGGCAGCACGGGACTCCCAGGGATAGGGAAACTCCCCATACCAAAGGGACGGTGGTCCTGCTGCTCAGGTGGCACGGAACTCCGAAAACGATATTGGATGCGCTGGCAAATCGCGACGAAGGGAACCCATGAATTACAATCTTGTCGAATTCCAGGGGGCATATGGCACCTCGGCTCAAATACCCGCTTCGGTGCGGCCCGAGGTTTCGTTCGTGGGTCGCTCGAATGTGGGGAAATCATCCCTGATTAATAGGCTGTTCAATCGCAAGAAGTTGGCGAAGGTGTCGTCCATGCCGGGCAAGACATCGACGATCAACTTCTTTACGACCGACGAGATAGATTTCGTCGACCTGCCGGGATACGGCTATGCCAAGGTGGCGAAGAGCGAAAAGGCGCGTTGGTCGGAAATGATCAACGGGTATTTCGATCAATATCGTTACTATGCGTTAGTGGTGTCGCTCATCGACATCCGCCATCCTGCTACCAAGCTCGATGAACAGATGGTCGAGTTCCTACGCGCATGCGAATTGCCGTTCATTATCGCGCTCACTAAGGCCGACAAAGTAAGCAAATCGCAGGCCAACAAGCAGAAAGCAGCCATCCGAAAGCAGCTCGACCTGCCGGCCGATACTGCCATGGTGGTGTGTTCTTCAGAAAAAGGCACGGGCTTTGATGAGCTGCGCCGCCTTATCGAGGAGGCATGCAAATAGTGAAGGTCATGCTGTATAGCGACGGGTCGTCGCGCGGAAATCCGGGTCCCGGCGGGTATGGCGCAGTGTTGCAGTATCGCAATACGGAAGGAAAGCTGTTCGCACGCGAGCTTTCGCAGGGATACGCCAACACTACCAATAATCGCATGGAGCTGATGGGCGTCATCGCAGGGTTGGAAGCGCTCAATCGGCCCTGCGAAGTGGAGGTTCATTCCGATTCGCAGTATGTGGTGAACGCTTTCAATCAGCACTGGGTCGAAGGGTGGCTCAAGCGCGGTTGGAAGAACGCCAAGAAAGAACCGGTGAAGAACAAGGACCTATGGTTGCGCCTGCTCAAGGCGAAGGAACCGCACGCAGTAACGTTCCATTGGGTGCGCGGTCATGCGGGACATCCTGAAAACGAGCGATGCGACGAACTGGCGACCGCAGCCGCTGATGGCCCCGGCAAGATAGAAGATGTGGGGTTCGAGCAATAGTCGTGCACGGATCTTTTGTTCGATCGGCCGCGATCCAGTGGGCTTGGGTGCCAATTGGCCTCATTCGGCTTGCATGGGTAATTGGTTGACCCGTTCGCTCAAAGCGGTCAGCGCGCTCGTCTGAATCGACCGTTGTCTGGGTATCCCGTACGGATCTTGTCTTTTAGCATTGGACGACATTCGGATAGGGGGGTCCCGTGCGCACCGCGCGAGCCCCCACTGCGAATCTTGGTGCGAGCGTGCATCGGTGGGCCCCCGCTGTCCGTGCGCACCGCGCGAGCCCCTCACATGAACATGGCATGAACTGAAGCCACGCACGCACCAGTTGCGAGCGTGGTTTGTTATTATGGGGAGGTTCTATCGTCGTCCCGATGATCGGGAGCGAACAACACAAGACTAAGGACCATCATGACTCAACATCTTAGCGAAAGGGACGTGCGCGATATTGCAACGTACGCGCGCATCGGGCTGACCGATGAAGAGGTCGTTTCCATGACGGAAGACCTTAATAGCATCATCGAAAGCCTGAAACCCATTACCGAATATGATCTGGAGGGCGTCGAACCCACGTTCCATCCCATCGGAAGCCTGTCGAACGTCATGCGCGACGACGTGGAGGGTGAGAGCTTCACTCAGGAAGAAGCGCTCGCCAACGCGCCGAAACAGCAGGATGGCAGCTTCTTGATCCCGGCGATTTTGGGTGGAGGTGACCAGTAATGGCTAAATCATTCGCAGAATTTTCCGTCGCTGAGATCCAGGCCGGTTTGGCCGCGGGCGAATTCAGCGCGACCGAGATCGCAAAAGCGTCGCTTGAGCGCGTTACGGCGGCAGACAAGGCGATCCATGCGTACTTGGAAGTAACCGAAGCGGCGGCGCTTGAGGCGGCTGCGCGCATCGATGCGGCGATCGTCGATGGCGACTTGACCCAGGTAGGTCCTCTGGCGGGCGTGCCAGTGGCATTCAAGGACAACATGAACTTGAAAGGCACGCACACCACGTGCTCGTCCCATATGCTGGAAAGCTACGTATCGCCCTATACGGCTACCTGTGTTTCGCGGATCATCGAAGCAGGCGGCATCCCGCTGGGTAAACTTAATATGGACGAATTCGCCTTCGGTTCTTCCACGGAAACATCGGCGTTCGGCCGTACGTTCAATCCGTGGGACACTGCCCGTGTTCCCGGTGGTTCGTCGGGTGGGTCGGCAGCGGCGGTTGCTGCGGGCACCGCGTGCATAACGCTCGGTTCTGATACCGGTGGCTCTATCCGTCAGCCAGGCAGCTTCTGTGGCGTAGTTGCCGTGAAGCCGACTTATGGTGTGGTCTCTCGCTATGGCGTGGTGGCGTTCGGTTCGTCGCTTGACCAGGTAGGACCGTTCGCGCGCAATGTTGAAGATGCTGCGTTGGCCATGAACGCGCTGGCGGGTCACGATCCCCTCGATTGCACCAGCCAGCCGGTGTCGACCGACTTCACCGCCAACCTTGAGCAGGGTGTCGCAGGCATGCGCATCGGCGTAGTGCCAGCGTTCTTGGAGGCAGAGGGCCTAGAGCCCGAGGTTCGTGCCAAGGTGGAAGAATCGATCGACCATCTGCGCCAGATGGGTGCGGAAATAGTCGAGGTCGAACTGCCGAACGCTCAGGCGGCCATGAGTGCGTATTACGTGCTGGGCCCCTGCGAGGCGTTCTCCAACCTGGCGCGCTTCGATTCGGTGCGCTATGGCTATTGCGACCCGGACCACAAGGACCTGGGTAGTCAGTACGAAGCAAGTCGCGCGAAGGGCTTTGGCACCGAGGCGCGTCGACGCATCATGCTGGGCAGCTATTTGCTGTCGTCGGGCGTGTACGAGAAGTATTACTATCCCGCACAGCAGGTACGCACGCTCATCACGCAGGATTACGCGAAGGCCTACGAAAAGGTCGACTGCATCGTGGCGCCGGTAAGCCCGCGCACGGCATTCAAATTCGGCGAGATCAGTGATCCGACGTCAATGTATCTGTCCGATATGTTCACCATTTCGATCAACATCGCAGGTAACGGCGGCATGAGCATGCCGGTCGGCCTTGGTGCTGATTCGGGAATGCCCGTTGGCGTTCAGCTGGTCACTCCTGCATTCAAGGATGAAAATATGTTCCGCGTCGCTTCGGCGCTCGAAACGGTATACGGAGCGGCGCCCGTTGCGCCTGCCTTCGCTGATGGAAAGGTGGGTGAGTAGCGTGAAGAAGCTCGAAGAAGTACTGCAAGATTGGGAAGCGGTCATCGGCCTTGAGGTTCACGCCGAACTGACCACGCTCGAAACCAAGATGTTCTGCAACTGCAAGCTGGAATTCGGCGCCGACCCCAACACGCACACCTGCCCGGTATGCTTGGGTCTGCCTGGCGCGTTGCCGGTTCCCAATAAAGCGGCGATCGAATCCATTTGCCTTGCCGGTTTGGCAACGAACTGTGACATTGAAAAGCGCTCGATGTTCTATCGCAAGAACTATATGTATCCCGATATGGCTAAGAACTTCCAGACCACTCAGGGTCCGGTGGCGTTTTGCATGCGCGGCCATCTTGACCTGGATGTCGATGGCGCTGCCGCGAAAGAGCGCATTGACCTGGGTGATCTGAAACCGGGCGAATCGGGCGAAGAAGGAGCGACGGCGGCTAACGTCACGCGCACTGAAGACGGATACGTTGCCCACGTGGGCATTGAACGCATCCATATGGAAGAAGATGCGGGCAAGATGATCCACGTTGGCGGTGGCGAAGGTCGTATCGCAGGTGCGACCCATTCGCTGGTTGATTACAATCGTGCGGGCACGCCACTCATCGAACTTGTGACCCAGCCCGATCTGCGCACGCCCGAAGAGGCGCGCTTGTTCATGCAGAAGCTCCGTCAGATCTATCTGGCTATTGGTATTTCGGACTGCTCGATGGAAGAAGGCAGCCTGCGCTGTGACGGTAACGTGTCGTTGCGTCGTCGCGGTTCGACTGGCCTGGGCACTAAGACCGAGCTCAAGAACATGAACTCCTTCAAGAACTTGCATGACGGATTGGCATACGAGATCTGCCGTCAGGCCGAGGTGCTGGAAGAAGGCGGCATCATCTATCAGGAAACACGCCATTGGGATCCCAGCGCTAAGCGCACCATTGTCATGCGCGTGAAGGAAACGGCTGACGACTATCGTTTGTTCCCGGAGCCCGATCTGGCGCCGTATGACTTGTCGGACGAATTTATTGCGAGCGTACGGGCGAAACTTCCCGAACTGCCTGATCAGAAGGCGAAGCGTTTCGAGGCTGATTTCGCGCTGTCAGCGTACGATGCACGTCATTTGGTGGAGCATCGTTCTACGTCGAATTTCTTCGAGGCATGCATGGATGCCGCAGGAAGTGATGCGGGCAAGTTGGCGAAGCCTTTGGCGAACTTGATCATCAACGACGTAGCGGCTTATGCGAACGCCAACGATGTTTCCGATATGGCCGAAACGGCGCTTTCTCCCGAACGCGCGGTCGAACTGGTGAAATTGCTGGCGGACGATACTATTTCGTCCAAGCAGGCAAAGGAAGTGTTCGCGGCGGTGCTGGATGAGGACAAGGATCCTTCCGTCGTCGTGGAAGAGCGCGGCATGAAGCAGGTCTCCGATACGGGCGCGATCGAGTCGGTCGTAGACGGTGTGCTAGCGGCGTTCCCTGATAAGGTCGAGCAGTACAAGGGCGGCAAGACCGGTCTTTTGGGCTTCTTCGTGGGTCAGTGTATGAAGGAAATGAAGGGCCAGGGTAACCCGAAGGTCATCAATCAGCTTCTTGCTGAAAAGCTCTCCTAGCGCGTTGATGAGTAATGGGACCCGCCTCATAAGGCAGGCCCTATAAGGCAATATGTCTGGTAGCTTGATGGATAGTCCTACAACATATAACGATAATGACGCGGCGGTCTTCACGATGGAGGCCGCTCGTGCTGTTTTGCGGGAGCGATTCGGTTACGAGGTTTTTCGCACGGGGCAGGCGCATATCATCGAGCAGCTGCTCGCGGGGCGCGACTGCTTGGCCGTCATGCCAACGGGCGCAGGAAAATCGCTCTGCTACCAAATTCCTGCCGTGGTCATGACGGGGCTCACGGTGGTGGTGTCTCCTTTGGTGTCGTTGATGGAGGACCAGGTGCGTGCGTTGCTGGCGGCAGGGGTGCGCGGCTCTTACTTGAATTCTTCGCTCACTCCAGCGCAACAGGCGACGGTGCTACAGCGGGCGTTGGCGGGAAGTTACGACATCATGTACGTGGCACCCGAGCGCTTGACTGACCCGCGGTTTATCGAATTCGCCGAGCAGGCTTCCATCCCGCTTATTGCAATCGATGAAGCTCATTGCGTGTCGCAGTGGGGTCAGGATTTTCGCCCATCGTATTTGATGATCGGCTCGTTCATCGCGCAGTTGCCCGAACGGCCAGTCGTAGCAGCGCTCACTGCAACAGCGACCGAACGCGTGCGAACCGATATTGTCGATCTGCTGGGCCTTCAGGATCCTTTTCGCATTACAACTGGGTTCGATCGGCCGAACCTGCATTTTGCGGCGGAGCAGCTGAGCACTAATCGCAAGCTCGCGCGGCTTATGGCCCACATAGGCGAGCATAAGGGCGAATCGGGAATCGTGTATTGCTCGACGCGCAAGGATGTCGAAAAGGTGCATGAAACGCTGGTGGAAGCGGGTGTATCGGTGGGGTATTACCATGCGGGCCTCACGTATGCGGTTCGTCAGCAAGCGCAGGCCGCGTTCGTCAATGATGACACGCTGGTGCTGGTGGCCACTAACGCCTTTGGCATGGGCATCGACAAATCCAACGTGCGCTATGTCATTCACTACAACATGCCTTCGTCGCTCGAGGCGTATTACCAGGAAGCGGGTCGTGCGGGGCGCGATGGCGAACCGGCGGAGTGCTTGCTGTTGTGGAACGATGGCGATATTGCGACGTGCCGCTTCTTTATTGAGCGGGATCTTGAGAACGAAACGCTGAGCGATGAAGAGCGTGAAGGGGTGCGTGCGCGGCAGCGTCGTCTGCTCGCGGCGATGACGGGGTATTGCCTGACGACCCATTGTTTGCGGGAACATATCCTGCATTACTTCGGCGAGGTGGCCGAAGGTTCGTGTGACAACTGCTCGAATTGCGAAGGCGCGTTCGAGGCGATAGAAGTGACGAAGCAGGCGCGTGCGGTTATGCGGTGCGTGCAGGAGATGCGCGGACGATACGGCAAAACGACGGTGGCGGAAGTGCTCAGCGGGTCGCGCTCGCGTAAGGTGATCGACTTTGGGTTGCAGGGCATGCGCTCGTATGGGGTTCTGGAGAACGAATCCATGCCGTGCATCAAAGAGATCGTGGAGATCCTGGCTTCCGAGGGGTACTTGGATATCAGCGAAGGTAGTTATCCGTTGGTGGGGTTCGGGCTGCGTTACCGCGAAGCGGCGGCGGATGATTTCAAGCTGCTCATGAAGCGCCCCGCACCAAAGGTAGTGCGTTTGCCTGGCGCACGTGATGCTGTCGGTGGAGGCGCGGGTGTGAAAAAGCCCAAGGGAGCCGTGGGGCTCAATGCGGCCGATGCTGATTTGTTCGAGCGCTTGCGCGCCTTGCGAAAGCGCATTGCATCCGAAGAGGTCATACCGCCCTACGTGGTGTTCTCCGATGCGACGCTGCGTGCCATGTGCCTCGCGCGCCCCAGAACGCCCGAGCAGCTTTTGGAAGTTTCAGGCGTCGGCGCTACCAAGCTAGAGCGCTATGGCGCTCAGTTCCTTGCCGAAATAAATGCGCTGGGTGCTTGAGGGGCAAGCGGGAGCTGGCTATTCGTATAACTGAAAGCTATTCGATATATAAATCACCGTGGCTGGGCTCTCTTTGAAACCGCAGTCATCCGTCTTTCTGTGTGGTTTTGGGCTTTGAGGGCATAGGCGTATACTGAACAGGTTGCGCTTAGGAATGTACGTAGTACGCTGCGTGCGATCGGGGCGATGAATGCGCGAACGGGTCGTCGCTTTTGCCATGATCAGGTTCCTGCAAGTCCCGAAAGATATCAAAGGCGCACGTAATAGTATTTATCTGCGCAAGGAGGAACGTGCGCTGTGGCCAATGAATCTGAAATCACTAAGGGGGAGCGCGAAGGGTTCTCTAACCGTCTGGGCTTTCTTTTGATCAGCGCTGGATGCGCTATCGGCCTTGGCAACATTTGGCGCTTTCCCTACATTACGGGCGAATATGGCGGCGCAGCGTTCGTGCTGCTCATCATTGTGTTCCTACTGGTGCTAGGTCTGCCGATTCTCGTAATGGAGTTCGCGGTCGGTCGTGCCAGCTATCGTTCTACAGCACGAAGCTTTAATGCGCTCGAGCCGCGCGGTACCAAATGGCACCACTTCAAGTGGGCGACCATCGCGGGCAATTACCTGCTCATGATGTTCTACACCTCGGTGTGCGGTTGGATGGTGGCGTACCTGTTCAAGATGGGAATAGGTACATTCAACGGCACCGAAGACATCCCGGCCGTTTTTACTTCCATGGTGGGCGACCCCTTGGAAATGACGGGTTGGATGCTGCTGGTCACCGTGCTTGGATTCGCCATTTGCGCAATGGGTGTGCAGAAAGGCGTCGAACGCATCACGAAATATATGATGGCGGCGCTGTTCATCTTTATGGCGATACTGTGCGTGCGCTCGTGCTTGCTTGAGGGTGGTGAAGCGGGCTTGGCGTTCTATCTGATGCCCGACTTCGACAAACTGTTCAACAACCCGTCGGCCAATTTTGCCGAGATCGTGTACGCCGCAATGAGTCAGGCGGTGTTCATGCTTTCGATCGGTATCGGATCCATGTCCATTTTCGGTAGCTATATGACGCGTGATCGTCGTCTGATGGGCGAAGCGGTGCGCATTGCGGGTCTGGATACGCTGGTCGCCATCATGGCTGGTCTGATCATCTTCCCTGCTTGCTTTGCTTATGGAATCAGCCCTGATTCCGGTCCCAACCTGGTGTTCTTGACGCTTCCTCATGTATTCGAGCAGATGCCGTTGGGGCAGTTATGGGGAACGCTGTTCTTCTTGTGCATGGCCTTCGCGGCGCTTTCGACGGTCATCGCGGTGTTCGAGAACATCTTGCGCTTTTCGATGGATCAATGGGATATCACCCGCAAACGCGCCGTGGCCATCAACGCGCCTCTGCTGGCGCTTCTTTCGATGCCGTGCGTGCTGGGCTTTTCCCTTTGGTCGGGCGTGCAGATCCCCGGTATCGGCGATATTCAGGGTATTGAGGACTTTCTGGTGTCGAATAACTTCCTGGTCTTGGGTTCGCTGGTGTTCGTTCTGTTCTGTACGCGCAAGGCGGGCTGGGGCTGGAAGGGCTTTATCGCCGAAGCCGACAAGGGAGTGGGCATGAAATACCCCAAGTTCCTGTATGGCTGGACCCGCTATGGTGTGCCGCTGCTGATCATCGTGGTGTTCGTGGCAGGTTGGGTCCCGAAGGTCATGTACTGGCTTAATATGTAGGCTCGCTGCTACTGCGAGCGCCCGTGGTCACGGATGCGAACAGGCTTTTCGCGGGTTTATTCGACCACTTGTGCACTTTACCGCTCATAACCTACCGATAAGCGGCATGTCTTGCACATTTTTCTGTTGCGTAGATACTTAGGGGTTGTAACAAATTACATACTGTTTCCCCATTGAAACATCCTGAATCGTTTCGCCCGCTATTTGTCGGGGTACATCGAATCGAAACTGGATGCGGATGGGACCTCTGGAGAATCCCGAATGAGACGGGTGCCGAAGGGGCAAGGTTCTGTGAATGGACAGCGCAATGCGCACCAAGCGAGCCGAAACTCTCAGGCAAAAGGACAGAGTGGACTTTACGCATATGCGTTGTGACGTTCTTTCTTTTTGCGGATTCTTCATTGTTTCAGTATCTATGAGGATGCGAAGAAAAAGAAAGGAACGTAGATCTTGGAAGCATTCAACGAAATCCTATCGGCAATTGATAGTTTCATGTGGGGTCCGCCGCTGATGATCCTGATTTTGGTCGGCGGTGCGATTCTGACGTTTCGTTTGCGCGGTCTTCAGTTCAGGCATTTGCCTCGCGCGCTTGGCTATATCACTAAGAGCGAAAAGGATGGCAAGGGCGAAGTAAGCAGCTTCGGCGCGCTATGTACGGCTCTTTCTGCCACTATTGGTACGGGTAACATCGTTGGTGTTGCGACCGCTATCGTTACGGGCGGTCCTGGTGCGATGTTCTGGATGTGGGTCGCTGCTCTGCTGGGTATGGCGACTAAGTTCTCCGAGGGCTTGCTTGCGGTAAAGTTCCGTTCTATCGATAAGAAGGGTCACGTTCTTGGCGGTCCGTTCTACTACATCGAGCGCGGCATGGGACGCAATTGGCGCTGGCTCGCTAAGATCTTCGCCTTCTTCGGAATGTGCGTAGGCTTGTTCGGTATCGGTACGTTCACTCAGGTCAATTCTATTTCTGGTGCTATTACCGGATTCTTCGATCCCAATGCGGCTAACACGGTGAGCATTCTGGGCATGGAATACTCCATTGCTACGGTAGTTGGCTCTTTGCTGTTGGCTCTCGTAGTCGGTCTGGTCCTCATTGGTGGCTTGCGTCGTATCGCGAGCGTATCTGAGAAGGTCATTCCGGCAATGGTGGTTATTTATGTAACCTTCTCGCTTGTCCTGGTGGTCTTCAATGCGAACGCTATTCCCGCTGCGTTCGTGACCATCGTTGAGAGCGCCTTTGGTCTGCAGGCATTCGGTGGCGGCATGCTGGGTGCCATCATCATTGCTATGCAGATGGGTATCGCACGCGGTATCTTCTCCAACGAGGCTGGTTTGGGTTCTGCGCCTATCGCTGCTGCAGCTGCACAGACCAAAGAACCTGTGCGTCAGGGTCTGGTTTCCATGACCGGTACCTTCCTCGACACGATCATCGTCTGTTCCATGACTGGTCTTGCGATCGTTCTTACCGGGGCGTATCAGACCGGCCTTGAGGGCGCTGCCGTTACGACGGTCGCCTTCCAGCAGGGATTGCCCTTCGTACCAGGCGAGGTAATTTCGTTCGTGCTTATGGTGTGCTTGGCGCTCTTCGGCTTCACTACTATTCTTGGTTGGGACTATTACGGCGAGCGCTGCTTGGAGTACTTCTCCAATGGCAGCATGCGTGCGGTCAAGGCATATCGTTGGCTGTACATCGCCTGCGTTTTCATTGGCCCTTACATGACGGTTTCTGCGGTATGGACCATTGCTGACATCTTCAACGCCTGCATGGCTATTCCGAATATGATCGCGTTGATCGCACTTTCGGGCTTGGTCGCAAAGGAAACGCGCGATTATTTCAGGCGTCTGAAGGCCGCTAATGGCGACGAGGACAAGATGGAGCCTCGTGCTGATGATTCGGCCGACTGGAAGGTGCCAAAGCCTCAGCTGGTAGCCGATGCGGAGTAGATAGCTTCCAGGGGCGGACGCTCGTGCACGGAGCGGGTGCCCCGTAGGAGCCGATCCTTGCGAGGCGCCCCCTTGCGAGGCCGTTTGAGCCCCTTTCGTAGGGTGCCTGCTCGGAAAAATGCAGATTTCAGGGGTCGCGTGGTCAAACATCGATGCTTCTTGCGTCCCATGCGACCTCTTCAACGAGATACACCCCAAATCATGCGATTTTGGGGTGTATCTTTGTGTTTTGAGCATGTTTAGTGCAGGTTTTTGGCGGGGGAGACGCCCGAAACGTTGGTGTTTGACCAGGCGGGTCCCAATTTTTGCATCATTCGTTTCTGCGCACCGAATCACGCAAGTCTCGATCTCTGCACACCTGACCTTCGCTTGTCGAGATTCGCTCAAGTGGGTCTGGATGCTAACGGTTTCGATCTCTGAGGTATTCGGCCTTCGCTGATGCCGCTCAGCCAAGTGGGTCTGGATCCGTCGAGTCGCAAAGCGAATTTATTTGACTACCAGAACCGGAATATCGACCGAGCGCAGGATGCCGTAGCTCACCGAACCGATGGCGCCGCGAATGGCTCCCAAACCGCGCGATCCCATAACGATCAGATCGCAGTCGTAATGTTTTGCAGCATCGTTGATGGTCTCGATGGTGTAGATGCCGAATACCACTTCGGCCGTTAATTCGCCTTCGTAATCTTCGACGAGTGAAGTGATGTTCTCTTGCAGTTTGCGGTCGCTCTCTTCATTGCGCTGTTCGACCACCTGTGCAAAATCGCCTTGAGATGCTACCGATACGCCCATTCCAAAGCCAGTTTGATTGATGCTGCTATACACCAGATCCTGCGGTGGAGCAGCAACTTCCACTACGTGAACAGAAGAACCTTCAATGTTCTTCGCGAGATCGATTGCTTCTTTGAGTGCGTTCTTCGCATGTTCTGAATTATCGTACGGCACGAGGATGTTTTTGAAACTCATCGTGAATCGCCCCCCTCAAATCCCCTAGATATACTGCCATTATACTCCTGCTTTCCAGTTGGTGCCGCGAGGCGAATACCGTTCATTCACAGTAGTGTCATAGGGTGAAATAGTGGTGTGGCCGAACTGAACGTAAGAACTTTGTGAAGGATCGGTACTTTATTACTCTACTGTGATAAAGTGGCAAGGGTGATGATCCTCGCGATCGGCGCACAGGACCATGGTTCATGCGCTTGACGTAGAGGAAAGATGCAAATAGAGCAGTAATTATGAAGAAAGTCGTACTATTCTAGAGAAGTTTGAATTCGAACGCGTCGGAGCGACTTCGATAGAAGAAGAGAAGAAAGAAGAGCTATGAATTACGTGACCCCCGTAGGCTTTCGCGATGTGGTAAGTGAAGAGGCCTTGGTACGCGAAGAGCTGACTGCTCGCGTGCGCGCCTGTTTTGCCGAGCAGGGATATCTGCCGGTTGAAACGCCCACGTTAGAAGTTCTCGATGTCATGGAGGCAGGCGGCCATGTACCGGCGGCCCCGTTCAAGTTCTTCGATTCTCATGGTGACCTCTTGGCAATGCGCCCTGACGTGACTATGCAGATCGCGCGCATGTGCGCTACGCGTGCCGATGAGGTTTTCGGTCCAGTGCGCCTGCGCTATACCCAGCGTGTCTTCCGTGAGAAAACGGCCGAAGCCGCAGCGCGCGAACTTACTCAGTGCGGTGTCGAATGCTTGGGCGTTGCCAGCAAGGAGGCCGACGTTGAACTGATAAGCATGTTCGCTCGTGCGCTTCGAGAATGCGGATTGCAGCGCTTTACGATCGCGCTCGGATCCGCGGGTGTACTGCGCGATCTTCTTGAGAAGAGCAATGCTTCAGACGAATGGCAATCGGCGGTTCTGCAGGCATATCACACGTCAAACTTCGTGTATCTGGGCGAATTGGTCCAGGCGGCTCAGGCTAAGGCGGACGCGATGGGCGAGCGGGCAGCGGCGGCGAGTGCGGTTGGCGCGGCGAATACGGCCGAAGCGGTTGGTGCAGCGGCGGCGAACGCAGCAGGCGAGCAGTCGGGTGCCGGCAACGGTGCCTCTGGATCCTCCCCGGCGTTCAAGCTGGCCGATCCCGCGCTGGAGAACCCGGGTGATGTGAATCCCGTGATCGCACAGGCGATATTTTCTCTGTCTCGTTTGCGTGGTGGCAAGCAGGCGCTTGACGAGGTTCGCTCCTTGCTTGAGCCTGTTGAATGCGCGGCGGGTATCGCGGAGCTTGAAGCAATATATGACGCTCTGGTCGAAGCGGGCCTGAGCGATAGTCTCCTGATTGATTTTTCGGTCATGAGTTCGTTCGATTATTACACCGGCTTGGTGTTCGAGGCATATGCGCCTGGGTTGGGCTCGCCCCTCGGTTCAGGTGGCCGCTACGATAACCTGCTGGCATCATATGGCGCATCGAAGATCCCGGCGGCTGGATTTGCGTTCTATTTGGAACAGGTGATGGCCGCGCGCGAGGCGGCATCTTCTGCGGCGGGTGTCGCGGCAGCGAACGCGAGCGCCAGCGCGGCGGCAACGAACGTGGATGCAGGCGCAGGCGCCACATCGGGCGAAACCGCCTCGGCAACACGTCCTCTGCGCATTGCGGTTCCCAAAGGATCGCTCAAAGAGGGATCGGTGGCCGTATTGGAGCAGGCGGGGCTTAACGTCGACAATCTGCTTGATTCGGGGCGCACGCTCATGTTGCGCAACGATGACGTGGAATACCTCATCGTGCGTCCGACGGATGCGCCGGTGTTCGTCGCGTTGGGCGCGGCCGATTGCGGCATCTGCGGTGAAGACTCGCTTCTGGAGGCAGCGCCTGATGTGGTCGAATTGGTTGACCTCAAATTCGGCGGTTGTCGATTCGTGGTCGCTGAATCGGCGGGCACTACAGAGGCGGTGGAAGAGCGCTACCGCAAACTGGGTTCGATCCGCGTGGCTACCAAATATCCCAACATCACTCGCTCTTACTACGCCAAGATCGGTATGCCGGTCGAGATCGTGAAGCTGCATGGCAACATCGAACTGGCGCCGATTACCGGGATGGCGGAGCGCATCGTAGACATCACGGCAACGGGAACGACTTTGAGGGAAAATAACCTGGTGGTCGTTGATGACGTGCTGGCGTCAACGGCGCGCTTTTTCGCAAATCCCAGTTCCTTTAGGACCAATCCTCGTGTCGGCCAACTCGCTGATACGCTGTACGCGCAAGCGAAGGAGAACTAACCAATGAGAAGAATCGAACTAGCAGCGGGTCAGCGCTTCGAAGAAAAAATGCTCGAGCGTACGGGTGCGTTCAATGCCGAAGCGCTCATCGCAGCAACATCCATCGTCGAAGACGTGCGTACGCGTGGCGACGAAGCGTTGCGTGAATACACCAGCCGTTTCGATGGTGTCGATATAGAATCGTTCCGCGTTCCTCAAGAAGCTATCGACGAAGCGCTCACGCGCGTTGATGCGAACGTTGCTGCGGCTATTGAGCAGGCAGCGGTCCAGATCCGCGATTTCCACGAGCGCCAAAAGCAGCAAGGATGGTTCACCTTGCGCGAGGACGGCGCCTTGGTGGGAGCTAAGGTCCAACCACTCGATTCGGTAGGCATCTATGTGCCGGGCGGCCGTGCTCTGTACCCCTCGTCAGTATTGATGAACGCCATTCCCGCGTCGGTCGCAGGGGTCGAACGCATCGTATGTGTGACTCCGCCGACCAAGGACGGTTCGCTTGACCCCGCTATTCTGGAGGCGTGCCGGGTTGCTGGAGTAACGGAGATCTATTCTGTGGGTGGCGCGCAGGCCATCGCCGCATTGGCGTACGGTACCCAGAGCATCGCGTCGGTCGATAAGATCACCGGCCCGGGCAATGCGTTCGTTGCGGCGGCGAAGAAGGTCGTGTCGGGTGACGTAGGCATTGACATGATCGCTGGTCCGTCCGAGGTATGTGTCGTGGCTGATGAAATATCACTTCCCGAATTGGTCGCCATCGATCTGATGGCGCAGGCAGAGCACGATCCGCTGGCGAGCTGCTATCTGGTCACGTTCTCGGCTGATTATGCAGACCGGGTCGAGGCGGCCATCGCGTGTCACATGGAAGGCTCAACACGTGCTGAGATCACGACGGCATCTCTTGCCGACAAGGGTCTGATCATTATTTGCTCCAATATGAATACCGCAATCGAAACGGTAAATATCATCGCGCCGGAGCACCTGGAGCTCCACCTCCCCGATGCGATGGATCTGTTGGGCGGCATTCGCCACGCGGGTGCTATCTTCTTGGGCGAGTGGACCCCTGAGGCGGCGGGCGATTATGTCGCTGGGCCCAACCACACTCTCCCTACCGGAGGTACGGCACGCTTCTCGAGCCCGCTTTCGGTAGATGAATTCGTGAAGAAGTCGAGCGTAATTCAGTATTCGCCAGCGGCTTTGGCTCGCGATTCGCAGGCAATCATTTCCCTGGCAGATCACGAGGGTCTTTGGGCGCATGCTCAAAGCGTTCGTTTGCGCTGTCAGATCATTGAGCAGGCGGTCGAGGGTATGGCAGCAGATCAGGGCGGCGTTGCAGATGGCGCATCTCGATCAGTGGAGGCGAAGTAGGTATGCAGCGTGTTCGCTCATCGCAGTCGAATTTGGCGAACGTCGTTCCGTATGATCCGAAGTACCTGCCGGCTGATCACCTGCTGTCCGCGAACGAGAACCCCAGCAACGTACCTGATAAAGTGCAGGCTGAAATATGCGAAGCGCTCAAGGAGCTTTCGTTCAACCGTTATCCCGATCCGCTTGCTAACGAACTGCGCGACCTGATCGCGCAAGCGAACGGCCTTATGCGTGAGAACGTACTGGTCGGCAACGGCGGAGACGAACTGCTTTTCAATACGGCGCTCGCGTGGGGCGGTCCCGGAAGGACGTTCCTGAACGTGCCCCCAACGTTTTCGGTGTACGAAGCTAATGCGCGTATTCTGGGAACGACCGTGGTCGATGTGTCGCGTACCGATACCTTCGCTCTTGATGAAGAGGCAATATTGGCACGCGCAACGCAGGGCGATATCGACTTCATCATCATTACGAGTCCCAATAATCCCACGGGAGAACTGGTCCGCACCCAGTTCATCGAAGAGCTGCTCGATTCGACCGATGCGCTCGTTATGGTGGACGAAGCGTACTTTGAGTTCGCCCGTGTGACCGTACTTCCGCTTTTGGAAAAGCATGAGAACTTGGTTATCCTGAGAACGTTCTCCAAGGCATATAGCTTGGCGGGTGTGCGCTTGGGATACTTGTTGGCGAATCCGGCGGTCATTCGTGAATACATTAAGGTGCGCCAGCCCTATTCGGTGGACGCGGTGTCGCAGGCGATAGGATGCGCGGTGTATCGTAATCGCGATCTGTTCGTGCCGGGCATCGATCAGATCATCGCAGAGCGCGGTAAGCTCATCGATCGGTTGCGTGCGTTGCCGGGGGTAGAGGCGTTCGATTCGGATTCGAATTACGTCTTGGTCCGTTTGCCGCAGGCAGATGAGGCATGGCAGCAGCTCTATGACCGGGGGATCCTCGTGCGTGATTTCTCTCGCGCGCCTCGATTGGAGAACTGCTTGCGCTTCTCGATCGGCCTGCCTGAAGAGAACCAAGCATTAGTGGCGGCGTTGGAAGACATACTGCAAGCACGAGGAGCGTGAAACGTATGACGCAAGGAACACGGTGCGCAGAACTTACGCGCACGACAAAGGAAACCGATATCACGCTTTCGCTTGATATCGACGGTACGGGAAAAACGGATATTGAAACCGGGGTCGGCTTCTTCGACCATATGCTGGATGCACTCGGGCGTCATGGACTGTTCGATGTAGTGGTTCGTGCACAGGGCGATCTTCAAGTTGATTCACACCACACGGTCGAAGATGTGGGCATCGTACTCGGCAAAGCGTTCGCGCAGGCCATGGGTGACAAGCGCGGAATCACGCGTTTCGGTTCGCAGATGATGGTCATGGATGAAACGCTGGTTCTGGGTGCCGTTGATATTTCGGGCCGCGGTCAGCTGCATTGGGACGTGGATGTTCCGCTATGCATGCTAGGGTCGTTCGATACTTCGCTGGCCAAGGAGTTCTTCATTGCCTTCGCATCGAATGCGCAGGTCACCCTGCATGTGAAGATGTTGGCAGGTGAGAACGCCCATCATATTGTGGAGGCCTGCTTCAAGGCAGTAGGGCGCGCTCTGCGCTATGCGCTGGAACTTGACGCCCGTGCGCTGAATGAGCTGCCTTCCACAAAGGGCGCCCTGTAGGAACATAAAGTATATTGAGGTACGAATGATCGCAGTTGTTGATTATTGCAAAGGGAACTTGCGTAGCGTCGAGCGCGGCTTGATCGATGCGGGAGGCGACGCTCATATTACCGATGATCCGCGCGAAATTCGCAATGCGGATGCCATTGTATTGCCGGGTGTGGGTGCGTTCGCTGATGCATCGAACACCATGAAAGAAACCGGTCAGATGGCTGCCATCAAGGAAGCGCTTTCTGTGGGAGTTCCGTTCTTGGGTATCTGCCTGGGCGAGCATCTGCTGTTCGAAGCAGGCACTGAAGGTGCTGATGAGGCAGCTGCTTCACAGCAAGACTATCCCGAAGGATTGGGTGCGTTGTCGGGCGTGGTCGATCGCATTCCGGAATACGATGCGGATGAAACGCGCTACAAGATCCCCCATGTTGGGTGGAACTCCATCGAATTCAGCGCCGATACGACCTGCCCTCTTCTGGGGGGCATCGCTCCTGGTGAATACTTCTATTTCACCCACAGCTACCTTGCTCCTGCGTGCGAAGATGCGGTCGCGACCACCACACATTCGGTGACGTTCCCTTGTGTGGTTCAGAAGGGCGATTCGATATTCGGCGTACAGTTCCATCCGGAGAAATCATCCGATGCGGGTGCGCGCGTTCTGAAGAACTTCGTGGACTTGGTGAACGCACGCCAAGCGTAGTGAAGAAGACGCAGAGTAGGCCGTCTGCGTGCCGAAAAAGGCGGACGAAGGAATGAGCCGATTCGCCATGCGGCTCGGCGATCAGTGAGAGATTATGTGGCAACGAGCCAGTGAAGGAGAGAAGCGATGGATCTGCTTCCCGCAATTGATATTTTGGATGGCAAAGCAGTTCGTCTTGCTAAGGGCGATTACAACGCCGTAACGGTATATAACGACAGTCCCGTTGCGCAGGCGGCCCAGTTCAAAGAACAGGGTGCGCGCTGGATCCATGTGGTGGACCTGAACGGTGCGCGCAGCGGTGTTCCCGAGAACATTGCGATCATTGAGCGCATCATTCGCGAAACCGGTCTGAAGATCGAAGTGGGCGGCGGTGTGCGCAGCCTTGACACCATTGCGCGTCTTGCTGATGCGGGTGTATCGCGCGTGGTATTGGGTACGACGCTCGTTACCGACCAAGATTTCGCTCGTCGGGCGCTCACTCAGTACCCCGATATGCTCACGGCCGGCATCGATGCCAAGAACGGCGAAGTGGCCGTGGCTGGCTGGCGCGAAGGAGCCGGCGTCCCCGCCGAAGAGCTCATCGCAGAAGTAGGGCAGCTTGGCTTCAAGCATCTGGTGTACACCGATATTTCACGCGATGGCATGCAGACCGGCATTGATGCGCAGCGCTACGTGGAGGTTGCGCGCGTGTTCGGGAACCCGGTCATCGCTTCGGGTGGTGTTGCGAACCTTTCCGACATTGAGAACTTGGCGGCGGTCGCCGAGTCCATCGAAGGCGTCATCGCAGGTAGAGCGGTGTATGAAGGAAGTCTTGATGTGGTTGCGGCGCTTGGGTGCTGTGCGGCTACGCAGGCGTAACACGGAAGAATTCAACGGGAGGTCGTACGTATGCTGACAAAGCGAGTCATACCGTGCATGGATGTGAAAGATGGACGCGTGGTGAAGGGCGTCAACTTCGTGAACCTGCGCGACGCGGGGGATCCTATCGAATTGGCACAGCGCTATGACGAACAGCGCGCCGACGAAGTCATCTTCCTCGATATCACGGCGACGCACGAAGGACGCGCGACCACGGTCGAAATGGCGAGCCGCGCCAGCGAAGAGCTTCACTTGCCGTATTGCGTGGGTGGTGGTTTTCGCAGCGTTGCGGATATTCGCACGATGATCGCTGCCGGGGCCGATAAGGTCTCGGTCAATTCGGCGGCCTTGGCTGATCCTGCGCTCATCACGCAAGCAGCAGCGGCATTCGGTACGCAGGCCATTCTGTGTGCGATCGATGCCAAAAGCGTTCCCGGTAACCCCAACAAATGGGAAGTGTATGTGCATGGGGGCCGAAAGAACACGGGCATTGACGCCGTTGAGTGGGCGGCAGAAGCGGCGAAGCGCGGAGCGGGAGAGATCCTCCTTACGAGCATGGATCGCGATGGCAGCAAAGACGGTTTCGACCTGGCGCTTACGCGCGCGGTGTCGCGCGCGGTGAACATTCCCGTCATCGCATCGGGCGGGGTGGGCAAGCTGGAGCATTTCGCCGAGGGCATCATCGAAGGCGAAGCGGATGCGGTGCTGGCCGCAAGTGTGTTCCATTTCGGCGAGCTGACTATTCGCGAAGTAAAGGAATATATGCGTTCTCAGGGTATCCCCGTGCGTCTGTAGGATGCATTCGTAGTATTCTTCAGTGGTCCTGAATGATGCTTCGGCTCTTCAGGCGAGTTGCATGAATAAGAGTATTCAGGTGGGCGCTCTCTAGAGGATTGCGAGGTATCGCCTTATCGGAGCGCCTCTTCTGATGCGCTGCAAAGGAGCGCTTACATGGATCTTTCCGCATTGAACTATAACGCTGACGGGCTCATTCCCTGCATCGTGCAGGATGCTGATACGCGCGATGTGCTCATGATGGCATGGATGAACGAGGAGTCGCTGCGCCGTACCCTTGAACAGCGCACGACATGGTTCTGGTCGCGCAGCCGTCAGGCCTTCTGGCATAAGGGCGAAGAATCAGGTAACACGCAAGAACTGGTTGAATTGCGCTACGACTGCGATGAAGACACGCTTCTCGCGCTGGTTCATCCGGCTGGGCCCGCGTGCCACACGGGCGAGCGAACTTGCTTCTACCGCTCATTCGGCCAGGACTGAGTGTTCTGAACCGTTCTTCGGGCGGGTGTGTGATCATTGTTCGGCTTTGTTCTTCCTAATTTAGAGAGCCTTGAAGAGGCGCAGCGGCAGCGGTATCGCAGCGTGTATTGCGGCGTGTGTCGTTCACTAAAGGACCGTTATGGGCAAGCGTGCCGTTTGACGGTTTCGTACGACATGACCTTTCTCGCGCTGGTACTGGGTTCGCTTTACGAGCCCGAGGAAACGTGCGGCGAAGCGCGCTGCCCAGTGCATCCGATGCAGCCGCAGTCGTTCGTGCGTTCGAAGTACACTGACTATGCGGCCGATCTGAGCGTTACTTTGGCGTATCACAAGATGCTGGATGATTGGCATGATGATCATACGTTGCGAGCACGGGGAGGCGCGTTCGCTTTAGCGGGGGCTTATCGTCGGGCGAAAAAACGCGTTCCTCAAGAGTGCGAAGCGATCGAGACCGCTATGGCGGATATTCGCACGATCGAACAGCGCGCGCTTCAGGCGCGGAGTCAGGGCGTGCCCGCCATCGATTCGCCTTTGCCGGATGAGGCGGCGAACCGTTTCGGCATGATGCTTGGGGATCTTTTCGCGCATGAAGACGACTTTTGGGTATCAGATCTGCGTCGTTTTGGTGCACGATTGGGAAAGTTTGTGTATGTCATGGATGCTGCGATGGATATAGAGGATGATTCTCGAACAGGTTCGTATAATCCATTTGCAGATATGGAAAGCACGAAAGAAGCACTGCGGGAGAACTTGGAGTTCCTTGCAGCAGGCATGACCGATGCGTTCGAGCGGCTGCCTCTTGAGCGGGATGTTCAAGTAATGCGCAGCGTTCTGTATGCGGGCGTGTGGCAGCGTTTCGAAGCGAAGGAGAGCAAGACACACGATGGTTAAAGACCCGTATGAGGTTTTAGGCGTAAGCCGCGATGCGTCGGCTGATGAAGTGAAGAAAGCGTACCGTAAGAAGGCGCGCGAGAACCATCCCGACCTTAACCCCGGTGATGCTAAAGCTGCCGAGCGCATGAACGAGATCAACGAAGCGTACGACCGTATCACCAACCCGGAAAAATATGCCGCAAGCGACCGTCGTGCTCAGCAGGCGAGTAATCCGAACGGTGCCGGTGCTTCCGGTGCTGGTCCGACGGGGCAGGGCGGTTATGGATATGGTCCGTTCGGCCCGTATGGGTACGGACAGGGCCAGCAAGGGCAAGGTCCGGGCGGCGCTGGTCAGAGCGGTCCTTATGGATGGACGACGATCGATTTCGATGACATTTTCGGTTTCGGCGGCATGGGTGGCTACGGGCCCATTCACCCTGAGGCTTCGGTGGATGATACGGCTGAAATGCGCTCTGCTATTGATGCCATCAATGCTAAAAGATATCAGCAGGCGCTCAATGTTCTCAACGCGGTCACAAGCGGCGGGCGCAACGCGCGTTGGTATTACCTGAGCGCGTTGGCGCATCATGGTGCGGGCAATTCGCTCATGGCGCATGAGCAGATTCGCCGTGCTCTTAAGATGGACCCGCATAACCGCGATTATCAGAGAGCGCAGCAGCAGTTCCAAATGGCCGGTCAGGCTTATCAGGAAGAAGGAAAGGCTCGGGGCTTTTCGATCGGCAAGGTCGATCCGGCGATGATCTGCTGTGGTTTGTGCCTTGCTCAGTATGCGTGCGCAACGTTGGGGCGCGGGACATATTTCTAAATGCAAAAGGGGTGCTTCGTGCGCCTCTTGTTCGTAATTGACGAGGTGAAAGAGGGTCGGCGAACGCGGAACGCAGCGGTGTTGCCTTAGGTTAAAGGAGCAGGTAACGCTGGTGCGCGCCGCGAGGGCGCTGGTCTTGTTCGAAGAGAGGAACGTATATGGGAGCAACGATCGGTATCGATCTGGGAACGACCAACAGCTGCGTGGCGACTATGGAGGGCGGTCGCGCGACGATCGTTCCTAATTCTGAAGGTGAGCGCACTACGCCAAGCGTGATCTCATTTACTAAAGAAGGTGAGCGCCTGGTGGGCAGTGTTGCTTGCAGGCAGGCGGCCATCAACCCGGGTAGGACCATTTCTTCGGTCAAGCGTCATATGGGTACGTCGTGGCAGACGAAAATCGATGGAAAAGCGTACACGTCGCAAGAGCTTTCCGCCATGATCTTGACCAAGCTTCGCCGCGATGCTGAAGCGTTCTTGGGTCAGGAAGTAACTGATGCGGTCATTACGGTGCCGGCGTATTTTGACGATTCGCAGCGTCAGGCCACTAAAGATGCAGGACGCATCGCTGGCTTGAACGTGCTGCGCATTATCAACGAGCCGACGAGTGCGGCTCTTGCCTATGGGCTGGATAATGGAACCGCGCAAAAGGTCATGGTGTATGACCTGGGTGGAGGTACGTTCGATGTTTCGATCATTGAGATCGGCGATGACGTCATCGAGGTCCTGGCAACATCGGGCGACAATCATCTGGGTGGCGACGATTTCGATGAGTGCATCGCTGAGCACCTGATGGGTGTGTTCGAGGGTGAAACGGGCGTGAAGCTGCAGCGTGATGCGATGGCGCTGCAACGTGTGCGTGAAGCGGCTGAACAGGCGAAAAAAGAGCTATCGGCGGCTGCTTCAACGCAGATCAACCTGCCCTTCATCTCGCAAGGCCTGGCAGGCCCGCTTCACATGGATATAACGTTCACGCGCGCTGAATTCGATCGGCTGACCCGCCATTTGGTGGAGCGCACTACTGGACCAGTTCAATCGGCCCTGAACGATGCGGGCATTGCGGCATCGGAATTGGATTGCGTGCTTTTGGTGGGTGGTTCGACCCGCATTCCGGCGGTCCAGGATCAGGTCCGAGCTCTGACGGGTAAGGAGCCTTCTGCTTCCATTAATCCCGATGAATGCGTGGCGACGGGTGCGGCCATCCAGGGTGCCACCTTGTCGGCATCGTCTTCGGGCATTGTGCGTGCGGATAGTTTGCTTCTGCTGGATGTTACGCCGCTTTCGCTGTCCATCGCAACGGTGGGTGGAGTAGCGACGCGTTTGATAGAGCGCAACACCACGCTTCCTGCTCGCTATTCGCAAATATTCAGTACGGCGGCTCCGTTTCAGACGAGTGTCGAGATCAAGGTCCTGCAGGGCGAGCGTCCCATGGCGGCCGACAACAAGGCCATTGGCACGTTCCGTTTGAAGGGCATTAAGCGTGCGCCGGCGGGAGTGCCTCAGATCGAGGTGACGTTCGATATTGATGCGAACGGCATTCTGACCGTGTCGGCAAAGGACCTGGGTACGGGGCGCGAGCAGTCGATCGTCATCGATGATTCGGATCGCATGTCTGACGAAGAGGTCGAGCGCGCTATTCAGGATGCGAAGGATTACGCCGAAGAGGACGAGTTCCGTCGGGCGACGATGGAAGTGCGCCTGCAGGCTCAGGGGCTGTTGGATGAGGTCAATAAGGCGTTGGCTGCAGTTGGAAAGCAGATCGACAAGAGCGAGAAGCGTCAGATCAAGGCCGATACGAATGAGCTTACGCGCATTTTGGCGAAACGTCCCAGTAAGAAAGAGCGCGCGAATCCCGAAGAGGAAGCGCGCGCTATCGTGATCGCAGCAGAGCGGCTCGATCGTTCGAGCGCACGCATTCGCGAACTGGCTGGTGGTCCGCAGGGTGACACGCAGGGCGGGGTGCAATAGGCGGGCCTGTGTGGTCAGGCGCCGCGGGGTTATCGCGCGATGGCGCCGTCTGTAAGGCGATTCGCAGTAGCACTGCATGGGTTGGCTGTAGATCGCGGTGAATGACGCTACGGGGCGGCGGTGCAATAGCACCGCCCGATGAGCTGTTCGCAGCGATTTTTGATGCGCATTTTCGTTAAATTCGCACTCGTGCACGATTTTGCGTTGTGTTTGGCAATTTTTTGCGTTTTTTGACGATTTTGTTCTGACGAGCACAGTCATACAGGCGGTTTTCCCTGAGATATTCCTCAATATTCTTCATATTGAGGAATATCTTCGAGCATTTTCTTTTGCTAGTCGTCGAAAACCGAAAAAAATTGCCAAAATGGGACGATTTTTTTGCGCTATACTTCCATTCATGTATGCGATGACGAAGACGGCATGCTGAAACGGGTTCAGCCCCAGAGAATCGCCCCTAGGCTGAAAGGGCGACGCTGAATATCAGCATGGTTCCCTTCCGAGCATCAAGGTGAACGCAGGATGAGCTCGCATTCGCAACCGCTGAATGGCGCTTTTGTCGGCAGTGGCGCGACGACGTAATGGTCGGCAGTGCTTCTGGCTGCAGCGACGACGCAGCAGCTGGCGGTAACGCGACGACGCAGTGGTCAACGGCGCTTCTGGTGACAGTGGCGTGACAGCGCGGCAGCTGGCAGTAGCTCATGGATGTCTTAGCCTTGACGGGTGCTCCCGTAATAGAGCAACTAGAGTGGATGTGCAGATACGTGATGACACATGGCCAACGACGCGATGAGCGTACGTTTTGGCGATGCTGATCGTGACGGTGGGCTCCGGAAGGCGAAATCGCCTACAGAAGGCCAGCGCATCAACCAGGGTGGTACCGCGAGAGCCCTTCTCGTCCTTGGATCAAGAGGATGAGAAGGGCTCTTTTATTTGGAATTGAAAGGCTGGTTGCGAGGAATGTCAGTAGTTGACGAAATCAAATCCCTGCACGCCGACACCTTGTCGGCTATTGGTCAGGCTTCTGACACTGAAGCGCTGGAGAAGATCCGCGTTGAAGTGGTAGGCAAATCCGGTACTCTTACCGGTTATTTGCGTTCGATGGGTCAGATCGACAAAGAACATCGTGCTGAAGTAGGCAAGAGCGTGAATGCGGCCCGCAATGAAATTGAAGCGGCACTCGAGGGCAAGAAAAAAGAACTGTCCCATAGCGAACTTGAGGCACGCATGGAAGCCGATGCGGTTGACGTTACGTTGCCGGGTCGCGTCCAGCAGATGGGCACCCGTCATCTGATCAATGCTATCTCCGACGAGATCTCGGAGATCTTCTTGGGGCTGGGCTATTCCGTTGCAACGGGTCCCGAGGTGGAAACCGACTGGTATAACTTCACGGCGCTGAACGCTCCGGCCGACCATCCTAGCCGCTCGATGCAAGATACGTTCTATGTGCGCGACTTTTCTGGCGAAACGTCGTCGGTTCGCGGCGAATCGGACGTGCTTTTGCGAACTCAGACCTCTGGTGTGCAGGTTCATGCAATGGAAGATCAGGATCTTCCGATCTACGTTATCGCGCCGGGCAAGGTATATCGTCGCGATGTGGCCGATCCGTCCCACTTGCCCCAGTTCACCCAGTGCGAAGGCTTGGCGGTCGACAAGAACATTACGTTCAGCGATTTGAAGGGCACACTTGAATACTTCTGCAAGCAGATGTTCGGCCCCGATCGCAAGACGCGCTTCCGTGCGCACTTCTTCCCCTTCACCGAGCCTTCTGCGGAAGTGGACGTGTCGTGCGGTATTTGCCACGGCGAAGGTTGCCGTATGTGCAAGGGCACTGGCTGGCTCGAGATCCTGGGTTGCGGCATGGTCGATCCGAACGTGCTTCGCATGTCGGGTATCGACCCGGAAGTGTATTCCGGTTTTGCCTTCGGTGTGGGCGTTGAGCGCGTTGCCTGCTTGAAGTACGACGTTCCCGATCTGCGTATGCTTCTCGAAGGCGATATGCGTTTCTTGCGTCAGTTCTAAGTCGTGTCCGAATGACCGCTGGCACGGATGTTCGCGCAAGAGCTGTTCTGCGCGAGGCATTCAAAGTTGTTCAGCGGTGCTTTTAATAGAAAGAGAAGAAAATGAAAGTTTCTCTTAAATGGCTTTCTGAATATGTTGAGGTTCCTTCTGACCTCAAGGAGTTCTGTGATCAGCTCGATTTGACCGGCACGGGCGTCGAAGGCGTCGAGCGTAGTGGCGATGCGTTCGAGCACGTGGTAACGGGTCAGATCCTGGAAAAGCAGCCCCATCCCGATTCCGACCACATGTGGGTCACCAAGGTTGATGTGGGGTCGGCCAACGTTGACAAGGCTGGCAATCCTGAGCCGCTCCAGATCGTATGCGGCGCTCAGAACTTCAACCAGGGCGACCATGTTGTAGTGGCGACCATCGGCGCGGTACTGCCGGGCGACTTTAAGATCAAGAAGTCGAAGCTGCGTGGCGTGGTAAGCTGCGGCATGAATTGTTCGTCGCGCGAATTGGGCTTGGGCGCCGATCACGACGGCATCATGATCCTGCCTGAGGATGCCCCAATCGGCATGCCTCTGGCAGATTACCTGAAGCTCTCCGATACGATCCTCGATCTGGAGATCACTCCGAATCGCCCCGACTGCCTTTCCATGGTGGGTATGGCACGCGAAGTGGGTGCTATGTATGGCGTTGACGCCAAGAACCCGCTCGATGAAATGGAAGCGGCGCTGAAAGAGGACGCGTCGCAGCCTGCTGTTTCCGATTTGGTGGATATCGAAGTCGCCGATACGCAGCGTTGCGGCCGCTACGCAGCACGCGTCATCAAGAACGTTAAGGTAGGCCCGAGTCCCGATTGGCTGGCGGAGCGCGTAACGGCTACCGGTGCTCGCTCCATCAACAATGTGGTCGACGTGACGAACTATATTCTGTTCTTGTTCGGTCAGCCGCTTCACGCTTTCGACTATGACAAGCTGCTCGACGATTCCGGCAAAGCCCACATTATCGTGCGTGCTGCCGAAGAAGGCGAAGAACTGACCACGCTCGACGGCGAAAAGCGCGTGCTCACGTCCGATATGTCGGTCATCGCAACGCCGAGCTCTGCCGTTGCGCTTGCGGGCGTTATGGGAGGCCTTGATTCGGAGGTCACGGAAGAGACCACTACGATCTTGCTTGAGACGGCGACCTTCGACTCGGGTCACACTTCGCGTACCTCGCGCAACCTAGGCCTCATCTCGGAGTCTTCGATGCGCTATGAGCGTCGCGTTGATGACAACGGTATCGATCGAATTTCTGCTGCTGCGGCACAGTTGCTCGCCGATGTTTCGGGCGGCGTCGTGGTCCCCGGTGTGCTTGATGTGTACAACACGAAGACCGACCTTGTCGAGCTGACTTTCCGTATTCCGCGCTTCCATGCCATGATGGGTGAAGCTATTCCTCGCGACTTCATCGTGGAAACGCTCGAGCGTTTGGGCTGTACGGTTTCTACCGAGAGCGACGAGACCCTTAAGGTCATCGCTCCAACGTTCCGTCCCGATCTTGAGCGCGAGATCGATCTGTATGAAGAAGTGCTGCGTTTGTACGGTATGGATCGCATTCCTTCTACACTGCCTTCGGGAAGCGGCCGTCTGGGCGTTAAAAGCCCTGCTCAGCGCATTATGGACAAGATCAATAACACCCTGCGTGCAGCAGGTTTGAACGAGACCATGACGTATTCGTTCGCCGATCCTCATGAGCTCGAGCAGCTGCGTATGCCTACGGAGGGTTTGGGTGTTCCCGTTGAACTGCTTAATCCTCTGAACGCTGAGCAGTCGATCATGCGTCAGTCGATCATTCCTGGCCTGATGCGTAGTGTTTCGTACAACCAGAACCGTGGCGTACATAACGTACAGCTCTATGAAACCGGCATCGTGTTCTTCGGCGCTGAGGGCAAGAAGAGTCCCAAGGAGCGCCAGCGCCTTGCGGTCGTCATGGCGGGTGCGATGGATGATCCGGCTTGGAACAATAAGCCCGCGCCGTTCGACTTCTTCGATGGCAAAGGCGTCGTCGAAAGCCTCATGCGCGAATTGGCCATTGCCAAGCCGCGCTTCACGGCGCTTTCGCCTGAGGATGCCCCCCATCTGCAGCCCGGTCGTGCGGCTCAGGTTCTTTCTGGTGGTACAGTGCTTGGTTGGCTGGGCGAGATTCATCCGCTTGCCTGTGAGGCCTTTGAGGCGCAGGCTCCTGTGGTGGCGTTCGAGCTCGACCTGGATGCACTCATCAAATGCGCTCGTCCTGCGCGCGATTATGTTGACGTGCCCGTGTTCCCAGCAGTGACGATGGATGTTGCCTTCGTGGTTGACGAATCGGTAACTCACGAGCAGCTCATGCGCTGCATCGCGTCAGCGGGCGGTAAGCTGTTGGATACGGTGCAATTGTTCGACGTGTATCGCGACGAAGAACGCGTAGGAACTGGCAAGAAGTCCATGGCTTACGCGCTTGAATATCGCGCTGCCGATCGCACACTGACTACCGAAGAAGTGGACAAGCAGCATGCGCGCCTTATTAAGAAGGTGTGCGGCGCAACGGGAGCGGAGGTTCGCGGTTAGTGCGTAAAACGAAGCAAAAGAAACTTCGCCTTTCGGCTGATGGTACGCCCTATACCGTATGGCAAACGCGTACGCGCGTTCTATGTATTGCACTTGCGGCGTGGGGTGTGCTCGAAGCTGGCATCGGTTTGGGTTTCTTCAGTGCGTCGATAATTGGAGCCTTCCATCTGCAGGATTTTGTTCCAGTTGGACCTGGCCCCATGATCATCGAGGGTGCGATTACGTTCCTGACGGCGCTTTCCGGATTGTGGGGAGCGCATAATCCTCGACGGATCACCGTGTTCTTCTGGGTGACGTTCTTGGTTGCCTTGTTGGCGGCGTGGCTTACGGCGAGCATGTGGTCGCAGGGGATGCTTGATCTATCTACGCTGGTTCTGTTCGCCATCGCGATGGCGTTCGCGGTCTGTGCGTGGAACGTGCGCGGCCAGACAGGTTATTTTGACAATCATCCTCATCCTGGCGATGGGGATGAGATACCTATTGAAAAAGATGTGCGCATGGTGCGCGAAGCAGCCGAAAAGGTCTCGGAGGAGATCGAAGAGGTTGAAAAGAAGCTCATCGGCTAGGGGTGTGCGGCCTCGGGGAGCACGGGGTCGCCGAGCCGTGATGCACCCCTGCAGGCCGAGTGCGGCTTCTTGCCTTTGTTATTGCATGGCCGCATTGAGTGTGCTGTCCTTGTGCGCAATATTGCTGTTAGCATAATGGGTCGGATCGCACGGCGTGATGACTTGGATCACGTTGTTCTATACAGGGAGTGCGATCTTGATGCGTTCTGGCGATGCCCGCTTCTGATTCAGTGAGTGCGGTATCCGTATACCCGTATCGTGTGATGCGGGTATTTCTGTAATAATGGGAGCAAAGCGAAGAAAGGAAACGCTATGGCTCTCTCTGATATTCTTGGTATCGAGTTAGTGGAATCCGCTCCAGATAAGTACGTGACACGGATGTTGGTCACCGAAGATATGCTGCAGCCTCATGGGGTATTGCATGGCGGTATTAGTGCTGCATTGGCGGAAAATGCAGCAAGTCAGTGCTGCACCGATCATTACGACAACGACAAAATGTTCTTCTTGGGTGTTGAAGTAAGTAGCACTCATTTGCTGCCGGTCAAGGCGGGCGACACGGTGGAAACGGTCGCAACACCTATTCGCGCTGGCGGACGTATCTCGCAGTGGAAGATCGAGCAGTTCCGTCTTTCCGATGGCGAGTTGTTCAATGTGTCACAGATGACCATGTATGGCAAGAAGGCTCACTAGTGCTCGAAACCTGTTAGGCACCGCTTCGGCGCAGTTGATTTTGCAGGATGTTGCTTCGGTGCGATTAGTTTTGCTGCGCTACCATAAACATGTGCGACCCATCATGTGCAATTGACGGGTCGCACTATTGTCAGCATATGCGACGCTTCATTGCGCGCAGCTGACAGTTGTTTCTTTTACGGTAGGAAAACCTACTCAACGACCTCTACGAGGGTGATTTCGAAGTTGAGATCCTTGCCGGCCATTTCGTGGTTCAAATCGAATGTCACGTGCTCATTGGTAACTTCAACGACCTGAGCGGGGAGGGGCTGTCCGCCAGGGCCCTGCAGATAGATCGTCTGGCCTACGGGAAGTTCTTCGGCGCCGGGCACGTTTGCCGTGGGAATGGTCTGAACCAGTTCTTCGTTGCGTTCGCCATATGCCTCGGACGCGGGAAGGTGGATCTTCTTCGTTTCGCCGACTTCCATAGTGTTAACGGCGGCGTCAAAGCCGGGGATCATCTGGCCTGCCATGCATACGAACTCCAGTGGTTCGCCGCGCTCGACGGATGAGTCGAATACGGTGCCGTCGTCAAAGGTGCCAGTGTAGTGGGCGCGTACGCGCTTGCCCTCGTTGCTCATAGTTGTCCTTTCAAATGTGAGTAATGACGTTAGTGTAGCGTCTTGCGAAATGCACGCAAAGGAGAAACCGTTGCTGCTAACAAAAAGACCGGAGGGTGCAGGCGAGTGGACACGAAGGGGATGTGGGGAGGGAAGTGGTCGCAGCGCGGGTGAATGCCTGCAACGCAAAGGATCTCAATACGTCAAAAGGGCGACCTGAAGGTCGCCCTTGTTGTGGCAGGTATCTGTTTTGCCGTTCTTATAATACGCAGAAGCGAACGACCAGATATACGCACGAAATGGCAGTGAACACGATCATCATAGGGAAGGCGACCTTGGTGTACTGCATGAAGGTGATGGGGTAGCCGTAGCGACCCGACATACCCGAAAGCACCACGTTCGCCGAAGCGCCGATGAGTGTACCGATACCACCAATGCAAGCACCCAGTGAAATGGCCCACCAGTATGGCATAACATCCATGCCGGAAGCTTCCATCGATAAGATGATGGGGATGAGCGTTGCGACCATGGGAATGTTGTCCAAGAAGGACGAGATAATGGCCGATGCCCATACCAGCACGATAATGGTGATCATCATATTGCCGCCGGTCACATCGATCAGAGCGTTCGCCATCATGTCGATAACGCCGGTCTCGACCAGGCCGCCAACGACGATGAATAGGCCCGCGAAGAAGCCGATCGTTGCCCATTCGACATCAAGGAGCACCTTTTCGATGTCGACAGCGCTGATGATAAGCATAACGGCAGCAGCAGTAAGGGCCACTACGCTCGGCTCAACGCCGATAACGCTATGCATCACAAAAGCGAGTGCGACCAGAAGCGTCATGACAACGCTCTTGTGGAACAGAGACTTGTTATGAATGGCTTCATGAGCATGAAGCGTCATAACGGAAGCTTGCTTTTCGGTAGAAGCTGACATGTTCTTGCCGTAGAGCGCATAGAACATGCCGATCGCAACGACCATGATGATCAGAACTGCAGGACCGTTGTAGATGATGAAGTCGATGAACGGAATGTTCGCTGAAGAGCCGATCATGATGTTCGGCGGATCACCGATCAGGGTCGCGGTACCACCGACGTTCGATGCGATGATCTCAGTGATGAAGAACGGAACCGGGCTCATTTCCAACATCTTGCATACCGTGAAAGTAACCGGGCCGATCAGTAGAACGGTGGTTACGTTGTCTAGGAACGCCGAAAGAACGGCCGTGATCAGGGTGAATAGCACCATGATCATCCAAGGATTGCCCTTTGCCGCTTTGGCTGTCTTGATAGCAAGGTATTCGAAAATACCCGACTGCTTGACGACCGCAACGAAGATCATCATGCCGACCAGAACGCCCAGCGTGCCGAAGTCGATGTGCTCCATGCCAACATCGAAGGTAACGATGCCGGTGAGAATAAGCACAACGGCACCCGCAAGCGCGGCGGTGGTGCGGTGGATTTTCTCCGAGATGATCAGCGCGAACACTACGATGAAGATCACGATAGAAATGATCTGCGGTGTAGTAAATTCTGGCATACACATCCCTCCTTACTCGTAGTGGATTTTTCTGCTTTGGGTCTCCCCCAAGTTCGATACAAAAGAAAAGAAGGCCCGTGGCCTTCGGTAACGCATCGAACTTCCCTCCAATAAAATAATAAGAATCCCGCCTTTCCCTGTAAAGAACGCATTCAGGTGAGAGGGGGTTATTCCGATTGATGTTCAGCGCGTTATATATAGAGAACGCGTTATAGATTTTCCTGAGCGGCAGTGAAGGGCGCGTCGTGCATGAAAAGACCCCATCTTCATGCGTGAGTACAACGAAGATGGGGTCAGTTGTTCGATCTAAGTAGATCGCGATCGCTTTTTGAGCGACGCTATACCAAGATGCAGAAACGCAGGACCAGGTATACGCAAGCAATGGCGGTGAAGACGATCATCATCGGGAAACCGACCTTGGTGTATTCCATAAAGGAAATGGGGTGACCGTACTTGCCCGAAATGCCCGCCAGTACCACGTTAGCGGATGCGCCGATGAGCGTACCGATACCGCCGATGCAAGCGCCCAGCGAAACGGCCCACCATAAAGGCATGACGTCGATGCCAGTGGTTTCCATGGTCTGAATGATCGGGATAAGGGTGGCGACCAGAGGAATGTTGTCCAGGAAGGAGGAAATAATAGCCGATGCCCATACCAACACGATGATGGTGATCATCATATCGCCGCCGGTAAGGTCGATCAGCGCGTACGCCATCATTTCAATGACGCCCGTTTCAGCCAAGCCGCCAACGACGACGAACAGGCCTGCGAAGAAGCCGATGGTCGACCATTCGACATCCATGAGGGTCTCTTCAACTTCGGCGCGGCTGATGATGAGCATGATAGCAGCAGCGGCGAGTGCAACGACGCTGGGTTCAACATGGACGGCGCCATGCATAACGAAGGCGATCGCAACCAAGACGATCATGACGACGCTCTTAGTGAAGAGTGACTTGCTCTTGATGGCCTCATGCGCATGGAGCTGCATGATGGATGCTTGCTTTTCGGCGGAAACACCCATTTTCTTGCCGTACAAGAAGTAGTACATGATGGTGGAGACGACCAAGATGACTATGACGGCCGGGCCGTCATAGGCTAGGAAGTCAAAGAAGGTAAGGCCCGTGGCGGAACCGATCATGATGTTCGGTGGGTCGCCGATCAGGGTCGCGGTACCACCGACGTTCGATGCGATGATCTCAGTGATAAAGAAGGGGATCGGGTTGATCTCCAGCATTTTGCAGACGGTATAGGTAACCGGGCCGATCAGCAGAACGGTGGTCACGTTGTCCAGGAACGCCGAAAGAACAGCGGTGATCAGTGTGAACAGCACCATGATCAACCAAGGGTTACCCTTCGCTATCTTGGCGGCTCGGATGGCAAGATATTCAAATATGCCAGAGTTCTTTACAACGGCAACGAAGATCATCATGCCGACCAGGACTCCGAGTGTACCGAAGTCGATGTGTTCCACGCCGGTATCAAAAGTAATGATTCCAGCGAGGATGAGTGTGACAGCACCTGCGAGCGCCGCTGTCGTGCGATGGACCTTTTCGGAAATGATCAAGGACATTACAACGACGAAGATGACGATCGAGATGATCTGCGCTGTGGTTAAGGCGATCATGTCGTACTGCTCCCTTTCTAATAATGAGTGGACAGATGCGATTTCTCGTCTTGCGTGTAAGCGTTCTGGCTTTTCAGAGATTGCATTAATTGAACGAATACTGCGCTAGATCAATTGGCGATTCGGAAAAATAGAAAATGCTCCCACACATAACATTGAAAAAAGTACGGGAGGAAAATCTTTTCGTCAAGAAAGCTCGCAAAAGCTTCGGTAAGCGATAAACGTGGGGAAATGGGTGTTTTCATTCTTGCTGTCTATGGAATAAGGGAAAACACATGGCTTTTCAAGGCGAACGCAATGTGCTCTTCGGTGTACGTGATCTTGAATCAGAAGTGTGAGCTATCAGAATTACAAAAATTAATAGATTGCAGAAATATCATTTCTTTTAACTATTTATAACAGGTTCATTGTGAATTAGTCAGCGCCTGAACCCTGTCACATAATGCTTTGTGAGCCTTTTGTGTATTCGCGTCGTCTGTCCAAAGGGGGAATCAGGCGGCATTGCAAAAAGCTTGTTTGTAGGAACCATCTTCAACGGATAAAGGGAGTTATAGGGGATTTCCGTTTGGTTTTCCTTTCTGTTTTTAACAGTGAAAGCTAAATGAAGCAGAACTCTTCTAACCACTTCAGTTATCCGCGAAGGCATCGGAAAAAAGACAAACGTGCACACGTCTTCATCTGGTGCGATTCGAAAAAGGAGGAAAAGATGGTTAATCATTTGAATGCAGCGTGTTTGCTGTATGCGAGGAGAGAGAGGGGCTAAGCAATGGCTATGCTGAAACGCGAGTTTGGCGGCATCCAGCCCTGTTGGAAGGTCGGCCTGTTCCGAATTCGTCTACCATTCATCCACTTTAAGATTTCGCCTCCCGAAGTCGTAACCGGCTTGATGAACGCTTGTACGTCCTACGGCGCACTGGCTGTTCTGATTGCTACTCTAGGCCTTGACCCGCAGGTTGCATGGGCTCTAGTCGTATTCGAAACTGCTATGTATACCCTTAACTGGGTACTTGGTGAGCCTTCCATTTGTGGTTGGATCACACCGGCTATGTCAATTATCGTCGTGTTCCTGGAATCGCTAGATCCAGGAGTTGCTCGATTGCAGATGTTGACCGCAATCGAATTGGAATTGGCAATAATGTTCATCATCTTAGGCTTCACGGGTCTGTCGAAGAAGCTGAACACAATGATTCCTCCTGCTGTAAAAGCAGGTATCGTACTCGGTGCTGGTGTTAATGCTATTTTCGTTCGCCTTGGTTCTGGCGGCGCTGTTGACACCGTTACCATCGGTTGCGTTGGCGGTCTTGTGATCGTATTCATGCTCATGTTCTCGCGTCGTGTTCGTAAGTACATGGACACCAACCGTTTTGTTGCCATCCTTGGTAACTACAGCTTCCTCTGGGCTGTTCTCGCACTGCTCGTTCTCGGTGGTGCAGCTGGTGAATTCCAGTTCAACTTCTCTGGTGAGATCATCCGCGTTCCTGACTTCATGGGTCTGTTCTATGCAGTATCGCCTCTGTTCATTGGTTTCGCATCCGATCCTATGGTTTGGGTACAGGCTCTGCCTTATGCGGCAATGGCATGGATCATCGCCTATGGCGACTTCGTAACCGTTCAGCAGCTCGGTCTTAAGGCTGTTCGTGACGACGAATACATCGAATTCGATCCTAACCGTACCAACGTTATCTGCGGTATTCGTAACCTGCTCCTGGCGTTCTTCGCACCTTATCCTGCTCTCGCTGGTCCTCTGTCTGCTCCTTACTGCGTTGCAACGTATGCTCGCTATAAGCAGTCCGGTCGCCAGGGCATGGACTCCATCTACGATGGTTCTGGTACCAACCTGATCTTCACCGTTCTCGGTCTGTTCGTTTATCCTCTGTATGAGGCATCCCTTGCAGCTTCCGCAGCACTGCTCGTAGTTGTACTTTGTATCCAGGGTTGGCTCTGCGCTCAGATCGCCTTCGACCTCGTTCGCGACGACATGGACAAGGGTATTGCAGGCATGATCGCCGGCTTCATCCTGGCCCGTGGCGGCGGTGTTGGCTTCGCAATTGGCGTTATCTTCTACCTGCTCATGGCTGACGGTGAGAAGATCCGCGAAGACTACGCTTACAACAAGGAACAGCAGCGTATTGAAGACGAAGAGACCAATAGGCAGCTTGAGGCACTCCGTGTTCGCCTCGAAGCAATGAAGGCTGGTACGCTGGAGGAAGAAAAGTAAACCTCTTGCTTGAACCAGAGGGTATGATCGAAAGCCGATCGATATCCGAAGATTGACTCTTCAAAAAACGAAACCCCGCGAGTGCACGTCTCGCGGGGTTTCTTGCGTTCAGGGGCAACGGGGTCATGCAGAGCCATGCTGCTCAGCGGGATCATGAATGGCGGCCTTGCAGGCAGGCAGCGGGCGCATGAATGGCGGCCTTGCAGGCAGGCAGCGGGCGCATGAATGGCGGGGCAGCGACCGTCTCTTTGCTTGCCGCACGGTTTCCTTTTTCGCCTTCCTGTATCGGGTTAATCGGTCAGAGATCCAAGCTCTTTATTTAGATCGTTCGCCTAAGCTCCTTCTTCCGGCTCCTTTTTTCTTTTGCTTTGCGCCATGCCGCCTGTTATACTATGCGACACATAGTAATATGCGAAGGGAGGTATCATGGATGCTCAGATGAAGCGTGGCTTTCTTGAAGCGTGCGTATTGGCCACGCTTTGTAAGGGCGAATCATATGGCTATCAGATCATCAAAGACATACCCGCGAGTCTCGATCTAACAGAATCTACGCTCTATCCCTTATTGAAGCGCCTTGAAGCAGCGCAGTGCATTTCCGTTCGTTCGGTCGAACATAGAGGCAGATTGCGCAAGTACTACCGAATCACTCAGGTAGGTATTGATCGCATAGAGGAATTCATCTCTGAACGCGAAGTGGTCGAGGGATTATATTCCTACGTGATGCAAGCAGCGGATCAGTCGCAAAAGTGCGCGGAGGAGACTATAAATACGGTTGGGTCCGAATCGAATGATGGGCATATTCGCTTCGATGCCAAGGACTCTGTCAGCCATGATCCAAAACGTGTAAATGCGGTTCACGGTAATGTTGCCTTCGATGGGGGATTAGCATGAATAAGCAGGAATACATAAACAGGTTGAACGAATTACTCGCTTGCTTGCCGGCCGATCATAGACTGGAGTCCATTTCCTTTTACGAAGAAATGATCGACGATCGCATGGAAGATGGCATGACGGAAGAGCAAGCCGTTGCTGCTCTCGATGCTCCAGGCGTTGCTGCCGAAAAGATCCTTGATGATCTTCCGGCGGTTCCTCGTGCAGTAGTGAAAACCCGTCGAAAGAGCCGGGCGCTTCTCTGGGGCGCGGCGATCGTTGGATCGCCCTTGTGGGTGGCGTTAGCACTTGCTTTTGCGGCGACCGTACTGGGGATCTATCTCTGCATTTGGTTGATTGCGGTCTGTGTTTGGGTGATCGCGATAGGAGGGATCCTCTGCTTGCCCTTGGGAGCTCTACTTGCGTTCTGGGGTGTCGAAGCGGGAAATGTCGCCTTCGCGCTATGGTCCTTCGGCGGTGGTTTGGTCGGTTCGGCACTGGGCGCATTGTGTGCGCGTGGCGCTTTTGCGGCAAGCAGGCAGTTGGCGCTTCTGTCGCGCAAGTGGCTACAAAGGGCGTTGTCGCTATTTATTGATACGTACAAGAGGTCAAAGGATGACTCTTCGTCAAGTGGAGCGGGTGGACCTGGCAAGAAGCCAGCATTCGCCGTCGTGTCCAAGAACGCATAGAGGGAGCACGATATGAAAGCTACGAAGTTCTTTTATATGGCGATTGCGGGTGTTGCTGCACTCGGGTTGGTGCTCATGGGGATCGCCTTTGTTATTTCTGGTTTTGACCCAGCCGCAGGTCAGCTCAAGATCGACCGAGGAAGCGTTTGGATGGGTGGAGCGCTCGTCGAAAACGCGGAAGATATCGCGGGCCTCGATTGGTTCGTGCAAGACAGCGAAGCTAATCAAGGGGTAGCCGTCAATCTTGGGCCCATTGGGGACGAAACGGATCAGGCGCGCTAGACGGTTCGGAGATGCAAGGGACCATCACCCTTCAGCTGTGATGCCCCAGAGCTCCGAGCCGCTTTCTTGCTGATAGCGCACAGGATCTCGAGCCTCGTTCTTGTTGACGTCGCATGGAGCTTCGGGCTTCCGTGTCGACAATGCCCCAAACACCGAAATCTTCCTCGTGGGTATGGTCGCAGAGCTTTGAATCTTCTCTCGAGGGTCGAGCCACAAAACGTCTTAAAATGTATCCGTTACGCATTGAAACGGGAAAGTGTGCCACATAATGCTCTTAAATGTATCTCCTTGACGGGGGGATAGTTCCGAAATGCGCGCGCTTCAGTACATTTCAAGGCATTATGTGGCTACTTTCTCCTGTTCACGCTGGTTGTGCTCCGAGATTACGCGGAATAAATTGCGTAACAGATACATTTAAAGCCACTTTGTGGCAGTCGGAAGGTTACCGTGTTGAGCGCCCGTTCCGCGCTGATCTGGGGCGTTCTTGGTCTTGCGCCCCTGTTGGTCCTTACAGCATCCGGGGTCCCGCACTCCGCACCCCTTGCAGCATCCGTGGTCCTGCGCTCAGTGGCCTCTTGCGGCGACCGCGATCTATCCTTCCCAGCGGTTAAAAGGAGGGTAATCGAACCCGAAGCGATCGAAGATCTTCCCAATGATCTGGTCTTCCATGTCTTCGATGGATTCCGGCTTGTGATAGTAAGTCATCATGGGCGGCAGGATGTTCACGCAGGAAAGTTCGGAAAGCGTGGCCAGATTGCGTAGATGGATCGGGCTGAAAGGTGTTTCGCGCGCGACCAGCACCAAGCGGCGTTGCTCCTTGATAGTCACATCCGCTGCGCGTAGCACCAAATTATCGCTGTATCCGCTTGCGATTCCCGCCACGGTCTTCATGCTGCAGGGGACAATGACCATACCGTTCGTTTTGAACGTGCCGCTCGCGATGGACTCGCCCAGGCTGGCGTTATCGTGTACTTGGTCGGCGAGTGAAAGCATCTCTTCAAATTCGACAGGCGCTTCATAGCGTGCGGTCAAGCGTGCGCTATCGGTAACAACCAGATGCACTTGACAATCGGTGAATTCTTTAAGCTGACGCACGAAGCGACACGCGAGGGGCGTGCCGCTTGCGCCAGTGATTCCGACGATGAGTCGATTCACTACGAGCTCCTATTCGAAATCAGGCAGCCAATGCCTGGGGTCGACTTCTTTGAATTGGCAGCGCTGGAACTGGTCCTTCAGATCGAACGGTACCGTGCAGTCGAAGATCGTCTTGCATGCAATGCCGTGGTCGCGGATGCTGGGATCCATTGCAGGATCGTTCGATGGATCGAGCGGATGACAGCGCACGCCGGGGATGGTAATGATGTCGGCATCGCCTTGGAAGCGCGTGTTCATGGCCCACAGCACATCGTTCATATCGAACGGATCGACGTCTTCGTCAACGAGGAAGATATGCTTCAGTTCGCTGAATGCGGAAAATGCGAGAAGGGCCATCTGGCGCTGGCGGCCTTCATCGGCGGGTGCGCTTTTCTTTATCTGGAGAACCGCGAGATATTTGCCGCCACCGGAAGTCGAGCAATAGACGTTCTGCAGACGGCCTGGTACGGCCTTTTCGATCATTTGGATGATGCTCGCTTCGGTGGGGATGCCTGCCATGCTCACGTGTTCTTCCGAAGGCCCGATGCAGGTCTGCATAATGGGGTTCGTGCGCGTGGTGACGGCTTTGACCTTAATGATGGGAAGCGACGGATTCGCTGGCCCCGTGTATCCAGGGAACTCGGGCATTGCTTTGCCAGAACCGGTGTTCTGATCTTCGGCGACACGCTTGCCGGGCAGTAGTTCGCCTTCGATAACGTATTCAGCATGAGCGATGCAACGTTCGTCGATGGTGAGGCATTTCGCCAAACGCACTGGTTTGCCGCGCAGTGCGCCCGCTACGTTAAGTTCGTCATAACCCAGTGGGGTCGTGGGCGGTTCGAAGCAGGTCGCCAATTCGATGGCGGGATCGACGCCAATGCTGATTGAAATAGGCAGAGGCTTTCCGAGCTTTTCGGCCTTTTCGTAGAAAGCGCCGATATGGCGCGATCCAGGTACCATGTAGATGGAGATCTCATCTTCGCTTTGCAGGCACAGGCGATGGATGGTCACGTCGGATTCGCCTGTTTCGGGATCGGAGGCATATGCCATGCCGAGCGTGATGTAGGGACCTGCATCTTCGGGTGTGTTCGTAGGTGCAGGTACCAGCTTGCGAATGTCGAAGCCTTCTTCGGTCGCCAGATGAACGACCTCTTGGCACTGTGCTTCTTTTGCGGGAACCTCAACGGGGGGAACTGGATTCAGTACCGCATCATTGAGTAAAAAGCCCAAACGGCGCGGGTCGGCATCAAGTAGACGCGCCACGCGATCGCGGCTGGCAAGAAGGCCGATGACCACACGTGCATCAGGATGCCCCTTGATATTGTTGAAGATCATGACGGGGCCCTCTTGTGTGGGGCGGGGTACGGTTCCACCGGCTCCTACGTATCGATAAACGCCGCACAGTTCAGCTTCGGGATCCACCTCAACATCGGTTTCGACCAGTTGGCCGGGAATCTCTCGCAAGAAATCTAAGGCAGTGCGTAAGTCGTGAATTTCGTTCATAAAGGTCCTCCTCCTTTGGTTGGTTAAGCCAGTTCGGTCGTGTTGGTCATTGGTTCGCCGCAACTTTGCTCACTTGGTTTCGGTGCTTCGGCCATTGTTGCAGCAGGTGGTCTGTCGTTCTGCATCATATTGTGTCGTGAGGCTCTGGTGTTCCGCACCGCATTGCCCCTCAGGATCTTGGGTTTTCGTCACCTCAAGAAGATCGAGCACGCAGGCGATGATATCCGCCTGGGCTTGCTGGATCTGCGCGATCGCTTCGGCGGAAGCGTTGTCGATGTGGATGCCGCAGGCGCAGGCGACCGCACAGTTGCGGGTAGCGGCAACGTGCTTTGCGACCGCGCAGGCGATGGAGTCATCCATGTGCCCCGTGCGATTCAGAACAGAAACAGTGGCACTCGTGCCAGAACCGGTGAGCGATGGGCGTGGGACGGCCAAGCAGACGCTGCCGATATGCGGCGCGCTTCCCCCTTTGATAACAATGGTGCAATCATCGCCCGACGAAATGACCTCTCCCCAAATGTCACATGCCGGACATGATACGCGGTACTCCATGTGACCCCTTCCGCGTACGATGTTGTTCTCACCATTATACGCGGGAACAGATTTGGGAATCGAGCTATTTTGTGCATAGGTTCTTGTGAATTCGATTACTTTTTAGAGCAAGACGCGCATGCAAGGGAAGGGTATTATTGAAACCGTGGTTCACTGTGTCGTGATGGGGCAAAAGGGGGAGTTGCACATGTTCGATTCAGCAGAGCATCGATTCATTGAAGGTGCCGATGGGGTCACTATTCATGCGGTCATCATGGGTTCAGGCCAACCGCTTTTGTTGTTGCATGGTCACCCGGAAACATACCTGATGTGGCACAAGATCGCTGACGAACTCGCACAGCGCTTTACCGTTGTAGCGTGCGATCTGCGTGGATATGGCGACAGCGATAAGCCCGAAGGGCTACCTGATCACAGTAATTACTCCAAGCGCGTGATGGCACAGGATATGATCGCGGTGATGAGCGCATTAGGGTTCGATCGATTCTCCGTTATGGGACATGACCGCGGTGCGCGGGTCGCGTATCGCATGGCGCTCGATCATCCGCATGTGGTAGATAAGCTGGTTCTGCTCGATATTGTATCCACGTTCGATATGTATGATCTGAGTTCAGCCGAATTCGCGAAGGCGCTGTTCCACTGGTATTTGCTTACGCAGCCAGCGCCGTTCCCGGAAGACCTGATCGTGTCGAGCCGCAAAATGTATTTCCGTAATGCGCTGCATATCGGGCGCTATGAATCGGAGAACGATACGGACGCCGAGGCGTTCCCGTCCGAAGTGTATGAAGAGTATTTGCGTCACTACGATGTGGCTTGTATCCATGCTATTTGCGAAGAGTATCGAGCGGGGGAATCGATCGATCGCATCCATGATGCGCTTGACTTGGCGCAGGGCAAGAAGATCACGGCACCAACATTGCTGCTGTGGGGAGCGAACGGGCTTGTGGAAAAGTTCTTCGATCCGCTGCTCAGCTGGAGCAGGTTCTGCGTGGATGCTTGCGGATGTGCGCTTGATTGCGGGCACTTCATTCCCGAGGAAGCCCCCGATGCGTTATTGAAAGAGCTGCGTACGTTTCTTTAGCGGCTTTAATACGTTGAGTTGATGCACGATGATGCAGAAAGAAAGGGGAGCAACGTATGGAATTAATGGAGGCAATCAAAGGTCGTCGAAGCATTAGGAAGTTCACGGACGAGCCTATTGCGCCAGAAACGATCGATAAGTTGGTCGAGGCGGCTATGTGGGCCCCATCAGGGCAGAACTTGCAGCCATGGTATTTCGTGGTGCTTACCAAGGAAGAAGACCTGGCGTATCTGTTCTCCGAGCTGGGGACTACGGCGTTTTCCGAGCGCAAGCGTTTGGAAGAGCGCTTCAAGAACAATCCCGAGATCATTGAAGAGACCATGGAGTTCATGAAGGCCATGGGCGGTGCGCGGACCATCATGTTGGCGTTCCTGAATAAGCCTAATTACAGCGAGGAAATGCTCCCGAGTTGCATTGAAAGCGTTTCTGCTGCTATGCAGAACGTGTGCTTGATGGCGTACGCTGAAGGCTTGGGGTCCTGCTGGGTCGAAGCGGTGTGCCGTGCGGGCGATGCGCTGCAGGAGCGTTTCGCGCCTGATCATGGCAAGTTGATCGGTGGCATCATTTTGGGTCATCCCGCTATGGAGGCTCGTCCGATCAAGCGCAAGGATGGTCGCTACGAGATCCTCTAGTTTGAGGTGATGCAGGGGTGCGATTCCTGTGTTCGCGTGGTCGGGGGATGGGCATTAAGTGCGATTTGATTTCCAAAGGGCGCTTATCACGCCTATGCTCGCACGCCTGCGGGATAGGTGTCTGCTGTTCGGTGACGTTCGGCGCTTGCATACCGTTCGTGCTTTTACGGAATCGGTGATGCAGCGTTCGGTATCTGCGTGTCGTCCCCGCGCTTCTTTATGGGCTGGAATACGTTGTTCGGCTGCGTTTGAATGATGCCGAATCCTTGTCCGAGGCATGAATAGAGGGCAGAGGTGAAATGAGTCGCCTCTGCCCTCTTTGCGTCGAATCGCCGGTAACGTGCCATAATGCTACCAAGCGAACTTGAACAAGGAGTGGCTATGAGGGATGGATTCATACCAGTTGCGGCGGTGACCCCCGCAGTCGAAGTTGCCGATTGTGTTGCGAATACGCAGGCGATCATCGCGGGGATCAACGAGGCGGTGAACGTGCATGCGAAGGTCATCGTGTTCCCTGAACTATGCATTACTGGGTATACCTGTAGCGATCTATTCTGGCAGGGCCACTTGCTCGATCAGGCGGAACAGGCACTTCGTTCCATCGCTGACGTTACGACTTCGGTAGATGCTCTCATTTGTGTAGGTCTGCCGTTGCGCGTGCAGGGTAAGTTGTTCAATGTTGCAGCGGTGCTGAATCGCGGACAAGTGCTGGGATTTGTTCCCAAGAAGCATCTGCCTGCCTATAACGAGTTCTATGAGACGCGTCACTTCACTTCCGGCGGTGCCGATATGGGCACCGTGCACTTTGCGGGCGTGGATGTTCCCGTGGGCACTGATCTGTTGTTCGCGTGCGAGACCATGCCCGATCTGGTGGTCGCGGCAGAGATCTGCGAGGATCTTTGGGTGCCCGATCCGCCGAGCGTTTCCCATGCGCTTGCGGGAGCGACGGTAGTGGTCAACCTTTCGGCAAGCGATGATATGGTGGGGAAGAACGCCTATCGACGCAGTTTGGTGGCGAACCAATCGGCACGTTTGGTGTGCGGTTATATTTATGCCACGGCGGGTGAAGGCGAATCCACGACCGACCTGGTGTTCGGTGGACAGAACCTCATTGCGGAAAACGGCACCGTGCTCGCCGAGTCGACCACGTTCGCCAACGAATGCATTATGAGCGAGATCGACGTTGACCGTTTGGCGGCCGAGCGTCGACGCATGAGCACGTATCCTGCTGCGTGTGCTGATTCGTACCGGATCGTTTCGTTCGCGCTTTCGTGCGAAGAGGCTGCTCTGACGCGGGTCTTCGATGCCGATCCGTTCGTTCCCGTTGATGCTGATCAGTTGGCGTGCCGTTGCGATGAGATCTTGTCCATTCAGGCGCTGGGTCTGAAGAAGCGCCTTGCGCATACGCATGCGCGGACAGCGGTGGTCGGTATTTCGGGCGGGCTCGACTCGACGCTCGCGTTGCTTGTGATGGTGCGCGCCTTCGATGCACTGGGTCTTCCTCGTGAAGGTATCATTGCGATAACGATGCCGGGTTTCGGCACGACCGATCGCACTTATCGCAATGCGCTTACTATGGTGCGCTCTCTTGGGGCCACGCTGAAAGAGATCCCCATCGCTCGTGCGGTAGAGCAGCACTTCGCCGATATTGAGCACGACCCGAGCGTTCATGATGTGACGTATGAGAACGCGCAGGCTCGCGAGCGAACGCAGGTCCTGATGGATGTGGCGAACCAGTGCGGCGGCTTGGTGGTCGGCACAGGCGATCTGTCCGAGCTGGCGCTGGGCTGGGCGACTTACAACGGCGACCATATGTCGATGTATGCTGTTAATTCGTCGGTGCCTAAAACGCTCGTACGTCATTTGGTGCGCTATTACGCTGACACGTGTGAAGACGAAGCACTTGCTCAAGTGCTTTTCGATGTGCTGGATACTCCGGTAAGTCCCGAATTGCTTCCGCCAGAAGAGGGGAAGATCTCTCAGAAAACCGAAGATCTGGTCGGTCCGTATGAGCTGCACGATTTCTTCTTGTATTACCTGCTGCGCTTTGGTTTTTCGCCTGCGAAGATCTTTCGTATCGCACTTTTGGCATTCGAGGGGCGTCATGATCGCCACACGATATTGAAGTGGCTGCGTACGTTCTATCGCCGTTTCTTCGCGCAGCAATTCAAGCGCTCATGTTTGCCTGACGGGCCGAAAGTCGGCAGTGTTGCGGTGTCGCCACGAGGGGATCTGCGTATGCCCTCCGATGCGAGCGCGCGCACCTGGCTCGAGGAGATCGATCGGCTAGAAGAAGCTGATCGCTAAGAAGAATCTGACTGCCAAGAAGGAACCCGAAAGAGAGCTTGACGCCCGCTAGGAACGGGAGTCTGACCGCTAAGAGGGAGCTCGCTCATCGAGAGGGCTAGCTCGTCGGGGGGGGGTACCTCGTCAAGAGGGGGAGCTCGCTCGTTGGGGGTCGCTTGTCAAGAACGAAGCTCGCTCGTCGAGGAGGGGTCTGACTGCCACATTTCGCTTTGAAATGTATGTGTTGCGCAGAATTATTCGCGCGCTCTTTTCGAAAACGCGGCTCCGAACAGCATTTTACGCGTTTTGGGGTGACTTGCGGCCGTTTTGAGGACCCTTCGCAGACGATCGTCATACATTTCAAAGCGATTTGTGGCACGGATTCGACATTTCGTGCGCAACGCATACATTTTAGAGCGATTTGTGGCTTGCGTTCGGACCAGTACCGAATGACTTGTGCTCGGTCGGCGCTGCATTGCTGGTTTTCGCGCCAGCGCTGCGCGGCTCGCATTCGACCAGCACTGCGCGGCTCGCGCTCGGTCAGTGCTGCATTACTGGTCTTTATGGCGGCGTTGTATTGGTTGTGCTTGTGTTGGCGTTGCATTGCTAAACCGGTATCGCATTGTTCGGATTCGGGCGGGTGCCACGTTGTTGAACTATGCGTTGGCGGGCGCTCTGGCAAGGTTCGGTGTTTACGCGAGCGGCTGAAAGTCATCGCGCTCATATGCGGGCGCTTCGAAGTCGAGCAGAAAACCAATGAACGCTTGAGCGGCGGATGTCCGAAGTGCCTTGGTGCGATAGGTGAGTGAAATGGGATAGAACGTTTCGGCACCGGGAACGTCGAGCGGCAGAATGACCATGTCGGGATTCGCGAGCAGGTTCGACGTGAGCATGGTGAGCGCCACTGTTGATTCGTGAACCGCCAAGGCACCCAGGATGACCTCGTCTTCGTAGTTGCGAATGAGGTTAAGTTTTTCGAGGGGAGCATTGGTACTCTGCAAGAACGCTTCTAGGGTTTCGCCACATGCGATACCGCGGCGATACGTTATGACCTCGTGCCCGATCAAGTTCTCATAGCGAGCTGCCTTAAGCGATGCAAGCGGGTGAGTTCTATTGAGCGCTACTACGAGTTGCTGATGAAACAGCGTTCTGCAAGTGATTCCCGAGCGATCTTGCGGGCCGGCAATGACCAGGTCGTATTCGCCCTCTTCCATGCGTTGGTTCAGGGGTGCTGTTTCGCCCTGGGCAATGTGGAACTCAACCAAGGAGCCGTACTGGTCGCGAAATGCCTTCATCGCCGCTGGCAGATATCCTGATCGTACCGTGGCGATCGCGCCGAGCTCGATGGACCCGGTGAGCATGCCTCGGCGTCGTTGCAATTCGGCAATGCCCTGCTCGATAGAGGAAAGACCATCTTCTACGTACCTCAAGAACGCCTGACCGTCTTCGCTCAAGTGCACGTTGCGGCCCTCTTTGAAGAACAGCTTGCAGCCCAGTTCATCTTCGAGAGATGCGATGGAATGGGAGAGCGCCGACTGGGAAATATGAAGCTCTTCGGCCGAACGAGTGAAGTGCTGGGTCTTCGCCACGTGGCTGAAATATGAAAGCTGTGCGAGGTTCATGACCGCTCTTTCTTCGGGGCCGAATAGGTAGTCTTCGTGCTATTAGTGCAAGATTTTCATAGATTATCACCAATTATTTCGTCACGCATGAACAGCGTTCATCCTATAGAAATTTTCTCTGAAAACCGGACCCATTCGATATTGGAGCGCTATCAGAAGGGGATTTATTCTAGAAACAAAAGAGGCGCCGCATGGGGAAGGAAGGCATGCGGAGGAGCATCCAAGAGGCGCACGAGGGGGTACACGGAAGAACATGCGAAAGACGCGCGAAGGGCGCGAAGAAGGAGGCGTGCGGGAAAAGCGCGCAAAGGGTCGCGCGAAGAGACCTCGGGTGCGCTAAAGAACAAAGAGGCAGCACACAAAGCGCGGGTCGTTCGTGCGAACTGAGTACACAAAGGAAGCGTGCAAAGAGAACGTGCGGCTCGAGAATCACAACGAGGAGGGCATTATGCGTAGGCTTGATATTGTCAATGGGCCGAACAATAACTTCTACGGAATCAGGAACAAGGGTCAGTACGGCACGCAGACGTATGACGAATTGATCGAAGAACTGATCGAATATGGGGTGCAGTTAGGTTTTGAGGTCCACGCGTTCCAGTCGAACAGCGAAGGGGTGCTCATCGACCATTTGCAAGAACTGTATCGCGCAGCGGAAGAGGCGGATGTCAAGATCCCTGTGATCTTGAATCCGGGAGCATATACGCATTACAGCTATGCGTTGATGGATGCTTTGGAATCGGTGCACGAGCGCGTTCCGGCGATCGAGTGCCATATGTCGAACATCCACAAGCGCGAAGAATTTCGTCATGTATCGGTAACGGCGCGCGAGTGCCTTGGGCAGATCGCGGGATTCGGTAAGGCCAGTTACAAATTGGCCATCCATGAATACAAGCTGCTCATGGACGAGGGCCTTCTGTGATCGGATGAGCGTCGCGATCGAGCGATTTTCCTCATGGATCCGAAGTGATTCGATCAACATTTTGCGCAAGACGCGATGCGGGAGTTGAGGTAGTGTTTATCTAGGCCGCAAAGCATCGATGATGCGTTTATGTCGAGTATCTGATCAGGTGAAACTCGTAGTCTGCACTCATGCGAGAAGCCTGTTTGGGAATCTGGGTTGTAGCGGTATTAATACATGCGACATCGATGGTTTGCGGCGCATGCACAATTCACAAAGGGGGATGTTATGACGGAATTGCCATTGAAGGTAGGGGACAACTATTCATTTACCAAGACGGTCAGCGAATCGGATGTTTATTTGTTCGGCGGCATCACGGGCGACTATAGCCAGATGCATTTCAACGAATCATTCATGAAGACCACCAAGTACGGCACCCGCATAGTTCATGGAGTATTGACGTTCGCGTTCGGCAGTACCGCATCGACGCTGATCCAGCAGAAGTACGAGTCTCCTATTCCGAGCGCATCGTATGGATACGATCACTTGCGCTTCACGGCACCGGTGTATTTCGGCGACACGCTGACGGCGACCTATACGGTCAAGGAAGTCGATGTCGATGCCATGAAGACCTATGCCGACGTTATCATCACCAACCAGGATGACGTGGTGGTGTGCGTAGCAACGCATATCTTGAAGTTCTTCGAAGTGGAGGAATAGCCATGAGTGCTCCTTTCATCGATCATGTGGCGGTGCAAGTGCCGGACTTCGATCGATGCCTGGATTTCTTCACGTCGGTTCTGGGCATGGAAGTGACGCTCGTTGATCCGGCTTCAGGGGAAAAGCCGTGGAAGCAGGCTTGGGTCGGTGGTATCCAGCTGCAGCGAATGGATGGCGCGGATGCAGGAGCAAGTGCGAGTTGTGCTGATGCTGTGAATGCGCCGAATGCAAGCGGCGCGAACGTTAGCGCGACCACGTCCGCCACAGATCGCCCCGATGTCAGTGCGGGTCCCGCGCCGAGCATGACCCATATCGGCATCGCGGCCGATAACGTCCAAGAGCTCTTGGATAAGGTGTATGCCCTTGACGGCATTCACCAAGCACCAGGCAAAGATCGCAACTGGTTCGTTCTGCCCAATGGCATCACGATCGAACTGTTGGCAAGGGAATGAACGAGTGAGGGAGCAACTATGAAAGTTTGCGTTTTGGGAGCAGGCTCGTTGGGGAGCACCATCGGCGGTGCGCTTGCTCGAACGGGTAATGAAGTGCATTTCGTGGGGCGCGAAGCCCACATGAAAGCTATCAATGATCACGGTCTGGTCATGGTGACACCTACAGGGGAAGAGGTGGCTCATCCCATCGGACACACCACGCCCGATGGCATCGGTCCGTGCGATCTGGTCATCGTGTTGTGTAAGGCATTCGATACCGCCAAGACCATGGAAGAGGGCAAGGAGCTGATCGGTCCCGATACGGCCGTGATGTCTTTGCAGAACGGCCTTGGTGCCGAAGATGTGTTGAGCGGCATCGTAGGAGCCGATCATGTTATCGGCGGAAAGACCTACATTGGGGGCATGCTGCTCGAGCCCGGTCGCGTGCAAGCGACCATACCGGGGAAAGATACGCTGATCGGGGAATTGGACGGCTCCATCACGCCGCGCGTGGAAGCTATTGGCAAGGCGTTCGAAGAGGCGGGCATGCACTGCATTGTGTCCGACAATATAATGGGCGTCATCTGGGATAAGCTCCTGGTCAATGTGGCAACGGGTGCGGTCTGTGGCATCACGCGCCTGCCGTACGGCGATATGTATCAAGAGGAAAAGCTGACCGCTGTTGCGGCGGCGGCGGTACAAGAGGGTATTCAGGTCGCTCAGGCGGCGGGGGTAGCGCTGTCGAGCGAAGATCCCCAGTACTCACTTGAGCTCGCTCGCAAAGGACTTCCCGATAGCTTCAAACCATCAATGCTGCAAAGCCTCGAGAAGAACCGTCCGACCGAAGTGGGAGTTATTAACGGTGCCGTGGTCGCTCAAGGCAAGAAGTATGGCGTGCCGACGCCAGTTAACGAAACGCTCGTTGCATGCGTAACGGGCATCGAACGTTATATTCGCACGTACGTGAAGTAGCACCCTTCTGATATACGGTGCAAAGCTCTCTGCTTTTGAGGTTGCGCAAGCGCGGAGAGCTGCACCGGCCTTTGCTCTTGCCTGCGGGAAAGACGGCTCCTTCTTAGGAGAACGATCTTCCCTGTGGGCAAGAAACGCCTTCCGTACATGGATAAACTCTGCCTATCCTATTATTTGTTGCAAGTTGAGGGTTATCGCCATGGGTAATTTGGAGTAATCTGAGAACACTTGTATACACAGGCGGATTTACTCGAACGCGAAGATAAGAAGGGCATCATGATGTTGAAGGCAGGTATCGTAGGCGCAGCTGGATATGCAGGAGCAGAACTGGTTCGCATCATCCTGCGACATCCTGAATTCGAATTAGCAGTAGCTACCTCCAACTCTGATGCAGGCACACCGCTTTCAAGCGTATATCCGGTCTTCACCGGCGTGACCGATCTTGCGTATACCACCCACGATGATCCTGCATTGTTCTCGTGTGATGTGGTGTTCCTCGCTACTCCTCATACGGTCGCCATGAAATCGGCCCCGGGCTTGCTCGAGGCGGGCGTTACGGTCATCGACCTTTCCGCTGATTATCGTTTGCGCGACCAGGCAACGTACGAGAAATGGTACAAGGTCGAGCACACCTCTCCCGAATTGCTTCAAACGGCAACGTTCGGACTTCCCGAGCTCAATCGCGAAGCCTTCAGCCAAGCCGCTCAGCAGCATGCGGAAGGCGCGGCCATCCTGGTCGCCTGTGCAGGATGCTACCCGACGGCAACATCCTTAGCTGCGGCGCCTATTATCGAGGCGTCTCAAGGCATCGTCGTAGCTGATGCTATTTCGGGCGTATCGGGTGCAGGACGTAGCGCCACTGCGCGTACGCACTTTGTTTCCGCTAACGAGAACTTCGAAGCCTATGGCGTTACTAGCCATCGTCATACCCCCGAGATCGAACAGATCTTAGGTATCCAGGACCGCCTGGTATTCACGCCTCATCTTGCACCGGCTTCGCGCGGTCTTCTGTCCACCGTCACCATTCAACTGAGCGATGAAGCTCGCGCAGTTGAAACTCCTGAGTCGATCTACCGACGATATTGCGACGCGTACGAGGGTTCGCCGTTCGTTTCGGTTCTGCCTTACGCTCAGCAGCCGAAGACCTCGTCGGTCGTTGGAACGAACCGCGCTCACGTAGGCGTTGCCTATAGCGCAACTACTGGATCGGTCATCGCTACCTGCGCCATCGATAACATCGTTAAAGGTGCCGCTGGTCAGGCGATTCAGTGCGCGAACATCGTTTGTGGCTTCGATGAAGCTACTGCACTTTCTTCTGTTGCTAATCCCTCTTAGGAGTGAGAACAAATATGGCTGAATTGAATTTGAGCACCATCGACAACGGGGGCGTTGCTTCCGCATGTGGTTTTAAGGCCGGCGGTATACATGCGGGCTTTCGCGATGATCCCGAGCGCCTTGATATGGCTCTCGTGGAAGCTGATGAGCTTTGCGCGGCAGCTGGCGTGTTCACTCAGAACGTGTTCTGTGCAGCTCCGGTAACGGTTTCGCGCGAGCATTTGGATGATCGCGGTTACGGATTCGCTCGTGCCATGGTGGTGAATTCGGGTATCGCGAACGCGGCCACGGGCGCGCTCGGGCTTGAAGCGGCGCGTAGGACCGCGGCCATTGTGTCGAATACGGTAGGCTGTGCTGAAGAAGATGTGCTGGTGGCTTCTACGGGCGTCATCGGGCAGTTGTTGGATACGGCTCCATTCGAAACGGGAGTGCCGGCGCTTCATCAGGAACTGATCGCCTGCAATGAGGCTGGCGTTGCTCAGGGTGCCACTGATGAGTGGGGGCACAGGGCGGCGCGCGCAATTATGACGACCGACACGGTTTCCAAAGAAGAGGCCGTTCGTTACCAGTCGAACGATCCGGATTATGAGGGCTGCGTCTTTACAGTAGGTGGCATGGCGAAGGGCTCGGGCATGATCATGCCGAACATGGCGACCATGATCTCGGTCATTACGACCGATGCGCCCCTGGCATCGCAGACGCTTTATCGCTGCCTTTCTGAAGCAGTGAACGCAAGCTTCAATAAAGTGACCGTCGATGGCGATACCTCCACGAACGATACCTGCGTGCTGATGGCTTCGGGTGCTGCCGCATCGGGTAAGCCAGCATTCGCGGAGGGCTCTATCGCACTTGCGGAATTCACGCAGGCCCTGCATGAGGTGACACAGCGTCTTGCTCGCGCAATGGCGCGCGACGGTGAAGGCGCCACGAAGCTCGTTACCGTATGCGTTCGCGGTGCGGCAACAGGCGAAGACGCCGATAAGGCGGCACGTACCGTGGCCAATTCCCCGCTGGTCAAAACGGCTATTTACGGTCGTGATGCCAATTGGGGTAGGATCGCTGGAGCGCTCGGTCGATCGGGTGCGGCGTTCAGTCAAGAGAACGTATCTATCGACATCATGGGCATGCCGGTCCTGCGAAGCGGCCTGCCCGTTCCTTTCGATGAAGAGGAGGCCCTGCGACGATTCCAGGCCTCTGAGATCCTTCTCGAGGCCGATCTGGGTGCAGGCGACGCGCAAACGACGATGTGGACCTGCGATTTTTCGCACGAATACGTTTCAATAAATGGAGATTACCGTTCATGAAGTACGCAAAAGATAGAAAAGTAACGTCAAGCCATACCGCAGAGGTGCTGATCGAGGCATTTCCGTGGATCAAGACCGCAACGGGTAAAACGGTCCTCATCAAGTACGGTGGGGCGGCCATGGTCGATCCTGAACTGCGCAATGCGGTGATGAGCGATATCGTCATGCTCAAGATCATGGGAGTCAATCCGGTTATCGTGCATGGTGGCGGTGCGGCTATTACAGAAAATATGAATCGTTTCGGCATTGATGTTGAATTCAAAGAAGGCCAGCGCGTTACCACCGATGAGGCTATGGATGTCGTGAAGATGACGCTCGTCGGCAAGGTCAACGAAGAACTGGTGCTTGCCATGAACGAGCACGGCAATCTGGCCGTAGGGGTGAATGGCACTGATGCGGGGACTATCATCGCCGAACAGAAAGATCCGGCGCTGGGTCGTGTGGGTCGCGTGATGGAAGTGAACCCCGCCTACATCAATGCGCTCATCGCGGCTGATTATGTGCCTATCATCGCATCGGTCGGCAAAGGCGAGGACAACGGGTCATACAACATCAACGCTGATGCCGCAGCGTGCGCGATCGCTTCAGCTATCGGCGCGCACAAGATCGTGTTCTTGACCGATGTTGATGGGTTCTATGAGGATTTCAGCAACAAGGATACGTTGGTTTCGCAGATGACCTTGGATGAAACGCGCGACATGCTGGCATCGGGCGCAGTAAGCAGCGGCATGATCCCCAAGCTCCAATCGTGTGTAAGTGCGCTCGAAGGCGGTGTGCCGCGTGCGCATATCGTCAACGGAACCAAGCCTCATTCGATCCTGGTCGAACTGCTCACTTCGAGCGGTTCCGGTACGCTGATCTACGACGATAAGGCCATCGTTACCAAGGAAGAGATGCGTCCGTTGGGCATTTTGGCATCACGTTTGAATGAAAACCTATAAGTCCGAGTGTGTACTAAAAAAGGACTTGATAAGAAACAGCGAACACAAGGGAGCGCATTTCCGTATAACCCGTTAGAATTATAGGGCTATACGATGCGCTTCGTAGTGCGCGGTGCAGCGCGCTACAGCCGCAAAAGCGCTGCGGCGTTTGCGATGGAAAGGAAAACAATGAGTTTTGAAGAAGCGAAAAAGCTCGACGACCATTTTGTGATGCATACGTTCAAGCGTAAGCCGGTCATGCTGGTCGAAGGTTCCGGCATGGAGGTCAAAGACGACACCGGCAAAACGTATCTTGATTTCATTTCTGGTATCGGTGCAGACAGTCTGGGACATTGCCATCCTGCGGTCACCCAGGCCATTGCCGATCAGGCCGCTAAGCTCATCCATGTGAGCAATTATTACCATATTGAGAACCGCGGTGAGGTCGCGAAGATCATCTCCGACATGCTGAATACGTGCGTGCCGAAGTTCTTCCGTGCGCCTTGGCCGGTGTTCTTCGCTAACTCTGGCGCCGAAGCGAACGAGTGCGCGATCAAGCTCGCACGCCTGTATTCCAAGAAGGAAGGCACGGGCGGACAGAACATCATTACGCTGGATAATAGCTTCCATGGCCGTACGCTGGCAACGCTCGCCGCAACGGCTCAGCCTGCTAAGCAGGAAGCGTTCGCGCCGCTGCCCGATGGCTTCATTCACGTACCCATGAATGACTTGAATGCCGTTCATCAGGCGTTCTTCGAGAACGTGGGAAGCGTATGCGCATTGATGATCGAATGCGTTCAGGGCGAAGCGGGTGTTCATCCCTGGGATGCTGATACGCTGTTCGAGGTAGCGAAGTTCGCTCGCCAGAACGGTATGTTGCTCATCGTCGATGAAGTTCAGACGGGCTTCTATCGCTGCGGCGAATTCCCCTTCGCGTTCCAGAACATGGGTATTACGCCTGACATCATCACCATGGCAAAGGGTATCGCATCGGGCTTTCCTATGGGGGCATGCGCAGCTCGTATCGAAGTCGCCGATGTCTTCGAGCCGGGTGATCATGGTTCTACGTTCGGCGGCAGCAATCTGGCGATGGCGGCCGCTCATGCGACATTGGCAACGCTTTCGCGCGGCAACTTCGCTGAAGATGTGGAAGAGCTGGGCGATTACTTCGGTGAAGCTCTGGATAACATCGAAGGCATCACCGAGGTGCGTGGCATGGGTCTGATGATCGGCGCCGATCTTGAAGAGGGCATCAATGCTCATGACGTGGTGAACAAGGGTCTGGAAGAGGGCTTCTTGCTGAACGCAACGGGTGATCATACCCTGCGTTTCTTGCCGCCGCTCATCATCACCAAGAAAGAGATCGATCAGCTGGTAGCAGCTCTGCCTGATCTGATCAGCGCAGCACGCGCATAGAACTTGACTAATCGTTTCGTAATGATCACACCTAAGGAAAGGGTTTAATAATGGCAAAGGAAAAATGCGTACTTGCCTACTCGGGCGGTCTTGATACCAGCGTATGCATCAAGTGGCTTCAGGACGAAAAGGACCTGGACGTCATCGCTGTTGTAGGCGAAGTGGGTCAGGAGCATGAGGGCTTGGAGCAGGTAAAGGAGCGCGCGTTGGCAACGGGTGCTATCGACTGCATCATCGCTGACATGCGTGAAGATTTCGCTGCAGATTACCTGTCTAAGGCTCTGTATGCGAACGCTCATTTTGAGAACAAGTATCCTTTGGTTTCGGCGCTGTCCCGTCCGCTGATCTCCAAGTATTTGGTCGATACGGCTCACAAGTACGGCGCAAAGTACGTTGCTCACGGCTGCACCGGCAAGGGTAATGACCAGGTTCGTTTCGAGACCTCCATCCAGGCGCTCGATCCCAGCCTCGAGATCATCGCTCCCGTTCGCGAGTGGGATATGCACACCCGTGACGAGGAAATGGACTGGGCCGAAGCACACGGCGTGCCGGTTCCCACCACTAAGTCCAAGCCATACTCTATCGACGACAATCTGTGGGGTCGCGCTATCGAGTGCGGCGTTCTGGAAGATCCAATGAACCGTCCTCCTCTGGATATCTACACGATGACCACTGATCCCGAGAAGGCTCCTGACGAAGCGCTCGAGATCGAAGTCGAGTTCAAGGCAGGTCTGCCGGTCGCTATCGATGGTGAGCAGATGGGCTATCTTGATATCATCGCGAAGATGAACGAGATCGCTGGCGCTCATGGCTTCGGTCGTATTGACATGATCGAGAACCGCATGATCGGCGTTAAGAGCCGTGAATGCTACGAAGTTCCTGGTGCTTTGGCTCTCATTGTAGCTCATCGTGGTCTGGAAGATATGTGCCTCGAGCGCGAAGTGCTGCGCTACAAGCTGCACATGGAGCACGACTGGGCAACGCTGGTATACAACGGCCAGTGGTTCTCACCTCTGAAGCATGCGATGGATTCGTTCCTGAAGACCACTCAGCAGTGTGTAACGGGTCTTGTGCGCCTGAAGTTCTACAAGGGTAACTGCACCATCACCGGTCGCAAGAGCGATTTCTCCTTGTATGATTACGGTCTGGCTACTTATGATGCGGCTGACACCTTCAATCATGCGGCAGCTAAGGGCTTCATCGATCTGTACGGACTTTCTACTAAGGTATGGTCGAAGAACCGTCGTGAACAGGGCGTGACCGACGGCGAATAAAGCCGCTGCTCAAAGCTGTTCGCAACTATTGCGATCATCATGACTTGCAAAAATGCACCGGGTACCCGGTGCATTTTTTTGTAGGTAGGTCATTTTGCGTATATACGGACGATCGACTAAAGGCTTCGTCTTCTCGTTCGAGGACCGTGCCCGCTCTCGAGATTTTCCGCTCCGCCTACGATCTCGTTCAGTTCGGTGGTGATAGCTTCTTGACGGATGTGGTTGTAAAGCGATTTGAGGGTGCCTAACAGATCATCGGCGTTGTCGGTCGCGGTGCTCATGGCAAGCTGGCGCGCAACTTGTTCGCCCGCTGCTGAATTGATGAGCATGTAGAACAGATAACCCGACAAATATTCGGGCAACAGGCGCTCGAGCACGTATTCGCGATTCGGTTCGTATTCAATGCGGGCCATCATGTCCTTCAGGCGGGGGTCCTTATCCGAGATACCGCCTTGATCGAAGCGGATGTGGTGGGGATCGAACGCCGCCATGTCGATGGGCATCAAGCGCCACTGAACGGGAATTTGCACCAATGATCCGCGGTGGTGGTTATAGAGGGCGAATGCTTCGTCGATAGTGCCGGCAAGGTAGCTCTCTACCAGGTAATCCGCCATAGCATTCGCCTGTTCAACGGTGGGGCTGGCGGATTGGTTCCAGAACGATTGGACGGCAGTATGCCCACGGTGGGCGTAGTATTTCATGGCCACCTTGCCGCAAAGGATCAACTCGACCTTTTTGCCCGCATCTTTGCATAGGGCGATCTGCTTATCGGCGAGTTTGATGACGTCGTGGTTGAAGTGGCCGCATAACCCACGGTCCGACGTGATGACGATGATGACGGATGTTCTGACTTCATCGTGTGGAGTTGCCAGCGCGACTGGTTCGGCATATTTGTCAGCCATATTGCTGAGCATTTCGCGCATGAACCGTGCATAGGGCCTTGCGCGGTGAACGCGCTCTTGAGCTCGATGGATCTTCGTCCGCGCCACCATTTCCATGGTGGAGGTGATCTTGCGGGTGGAGGCGACCGAATCGATTCGTTTTGATATATCGTGCAAGGTCGGCATGAACGCCCTCCGTCGATGAAGATCCTAAAAGTTCATTCTAGCGTACCAAATAATCCCCAGCGCTTCATTGACGATACCGTAACTGAATATCGTTTTGATGGTGCGTCACGACCGGACACTCGGGTGTGTTGCGGACTTACTTGAAACTGCTGTTTCGATAAGGAGGAGTGCGTCCATGTGCATTGAAGCGCGTTCAAGAGCTCCAAAGGAAGGCCAGAACGTTTCTATTCAGTAAGGGAAGCTTTAGGAAGCTGTAAGGAAAGTTTGCTACACTGAAGTGCATCGATTCCATCTATAGTTTGAGGAGAACACGCTATGGCAAATCCTGTTGCTGGCTGGTACCAAGATCCTTCGGGAGACCCTACGAAGCTTCGTTGGTGGGATGGTGCTCAGTGGACCGATAATTATGCAGATGCTCAGCCCGTTTCGCAACCAGCCGCTCAGCAGCCTTATCAGCAGACGCCATATCAGGATCCTTCTGCACAGCCCACGTATGCGCAGACCCAGTACACGCAAACGCAAACGGTCAATTCGACCGATCAGACCCTGCGCCTGATCGCATTCATCCTGTGTATCCTTTCGGCAGTATCGGTATGTTGGGCGATCATTCCTCTGGCTTGGATGATCCCTATGACGGTCCATTGCTGGAAGTTGTACAAGGGCGAAAAGGTCAATACGGTCGCTTTTGGCGTGTGCACGCTTCTTTTCGTGAATATCATTTCGGGTATTTTGCTGCTGGTGTCCACGAAGGAAGAGCAGTAAAGTTGTTCGCGGAATAGATCTGCTACATGCTTGTATATATTGAAGGGAGCATTTAATGGCTTTATGGTCTGGGCGATTTGAAAAAGGCGTAAGTGAATTTACTCAGGAGTTTGGTGCATCTCTGCCGGTTGACAAGGCGATGTATCACCAAGATATCGCCGGTTCGCGTGCGCATGCTCGTATGTTGGCTGCCCAGGAAGTGATCTCGCAGGAAGATGCCGATGCGATCGTCGCCGGTCTGGCGGATATCGAGAAGAGCATCGATGCAGGTGAATTCAAGTTCGATATCAACGATGAAGACATTCATATGTCCATCGAAAAGGTGCTAACGCAGAACATCGGCGATGCAGGTGCACGCCTGCATACCGGTCGTTCTCGTAACGATCAGGTCATCACCGATACGCGCCTGTATGCCAAAGAGCTCGCTCATAGTCTCATGATCGACGTGAATACATTGCGCACTACGCTGATCGAAGCGGCAGAAAAGCACATGGGCGTTATTCTGCCAGGCTATACTCACATGCAGCATGCTCAGCCCGTGTTGCTGTCGCATCATTTCATGGCTTACTTTTGGATGTTCACGCGCGATTTCCGGCGTTTGCGTCAGGCTTATGATGCCGCGAACGTGAATCCGCTGGGTTCGGCTGCTCTTGCGGGCACTACTTACCCGCTTGATCGCAGCAAGACCACTGAAGAGCTGCAATTTGCTTCTATGACGCCTAATTCTCTTGATGCGGTGTCGGATCGCGATTTCCTGCTCGATCTTGATTACGCTTGTTCGGTGGCTATGATCCATCTGTCTCGCTTGTCTGAGGAGATCATCTTGTGGTCCACGTCCGAATTCGGCTTCATCACGCTGGCTGACGAATACTCCACCGGTTCATCTATCATGCCGCAGAAGAAGAACCCCGACTTCGCTGAACTGATCCGCGGCAAATCGGGCCGTGTTGTGGGTGATCTGATGGCCCTGCTCACCACTATGAAGAGCTTGCCTTTGGCGTATAACAAGGACCTGCAGGAAGACAAAGAAGGCGTTATTGATGCGTGCAAGACCCTGCACGATTGTCTGGTATGTATGGAGGGCATGATCTCTACCATGCAGGTACATGCCGATGTTATGCGTGCGCAGTCGAAGAAGGGCTATCTCGCCGCGACCGACGTGGCTGACTATCTGGCAAAGAAGGGCCTACCCTTCCGTAAGGCGCACGAGATCGTCGGTAACTTAGTGCTGCTGTGCGATAAGCGCGCATGTGATCTGGATGACCTGAGTCTGGAGGACTTCAAGAATGCATCCGATCTGTTCGAGGCAGACATTACTGAAGCGCTTGACCTTGAATCGATCGTGGCGGCCCGTACCACCTATGGCGGAACGGGTAACGAGGTAGTCGCTGAGCAGATCAAGCTAGGTGCTGCGAAGTTGGCAGAAGATAAGGAATCCGCCCAGGCGTAGTGCAAAGTGAATAAAGCGCAGATAGGTATCGCGACCTTATTCATGGAACATAACGAAGAAGGGAGGGGCCGTTCGCGTTCTAGCGGATGGCCCTTTTTGGTAAAGAGCTTCCTTCGTGGATAAATGTGGTGAAACCATGCACGAATTAACGATAAATTGTGCATGCTCTGCTACGAGCACCTCTATCTCTTGTGCGGATCAATTCGTAAAGAGTGATGAGTGTTAAAATACTTTGAACTGTAGTTTGGAGGTAATATGGCTTCACGAGCAAGGCGGTCTCGACATGGCGCACGTAAAGAGCGCGCCGGATTCCGCTTAGGAATCGTCGGCATCGTAATAGCGGCTATCATAGGCCTGGGCTGTTTGTCCACGGTCGCGGTATGCGCGGTGTGGTTACAGGATCTTCCTGATTATACGGATGCATCGGCGTATAACGTGGCTGAGAAAACGAAAGTGTATGCCAATGATGGCACAACGCTTTTGGCTGAGTTCTATTTGGAGAACCGCGATCCTGTCGACCTTGATCAGATGGGCGACTATGTTACCAAGGGAACGGTCGCTACCGAAGACGAGCGTTTTTACCAGCACAATGGTGTTGACATATGGGGTATTGCTCGTGCGGTATGGGTGAATCTAACGAACACTGGTCGTGAAGGCGCCTCTACCATTACGCAGCAGTTCGTACGAAACACTATCCTCGCCGACGAGGCGACGGAATCTTCGCTCAAGCGTAAAGTGCGCGAAGCCTACATTGCCATTCAGCTTGAAACCATGTATTCAAAAGAAGAGATCCTTCAGATGTATTTGAATACCATTAATTACGGCCAAGGTGCCTATGGTATTCAGGCGGCAGCGGAGCTGTATTTCTCGAAGGATGCCAAGGATCTGACTATTGCCGAAGCGGCGGCATTGATCGGCATTCCGCAGGCTCCTACTTACAACAATCCTATCGACAATCCTCAGAACTGTCTGGATCGTCGTAATCTGGTCCTCGATCGCATGTTGACCAATGGCGTTATTACGCAGGAACAGCACGATTCTGCGCAGGCTGAACCCATTTCGCTCAATGTAACCATGAGCGATTCGAATGATGGTCTGTATCAGTACAAGTACTTCACGAGCTATGTGCGCCAGACGCTTCTGGAAGACTATTCGGCCGATGAGGTATTCAAGGGCGGCATGACCGTTATCACCACGCTTGACGTGCCGACTCAGCAGGCGGCTGAAGAAGCGGCGGATAAGAAGCTCGCAACGCTTTCCGACAATCTGGAACTGGCGTTGGTATCGGTCGACCCTGACACAGGCTTCATTAAGGCTATGATCGGCGGTCGCGATTATGATACGAACGAATTCAACTTGGCAACGCAGGCAAAGCGCCAGCCGGGTTCTTCTTTTAAAACATTTACTTTGCTGGCTGCCCTGAACGAAGGGGTATCGCCTCAGACGAACCTTAACTGCACATCACGCGTTGACCTTAATGGATGGAGCGTTGAAAATTACGGCGGCTCCAACTATGGCGTTCGTTCCGTGGCAAGTGCCTTTGCGGTGTCCTCTAACACTGGTTTCGCTGAATTGTGCACCGAGATCGGTGCCGATAAGGTAGCGAATATGGCTACTACGTGCGGTATTGAATCGCCCCTTGATGCGTTCCCTTCTATCACGTTGGGCTCTGAAGAAGTGACCGTCCGCGAAATGGCGCAGGCGTATGCCACTATTGCATCGGGTGGCACGAAGCATGAATCGGTATGCATCCAGTCGATCAAGGATTCGTCTGGCACGACCATCTTCACTGCTGACACCACGGGCGAAAAAGTGCTCGATACCGCTTTGACCGAAGCGGCGACCGACGTTATGAAGGGCGTGGTAACGAACGGCACGGGCCGTGGCGCGGCTATCGATAACGGCCAGCCCGTTGCAGGCAAGACGGGTACGTCCGAGAACTGGCGCGACAAGTGGTTCTGCGGTATTACGCCGCAGCTCTCTACCGCTATTTGGATCGGCGGACGTGAAGAGGTGCAGATGCCTTCGAGCGTTGCCGCTGACGGTGTGTTCGGCGATTTTATGAGCGCAGTATTGGCTGGTCAGCCGATCGAGCAGTTCCCCACGTCGGATGATAAGCTCGATTACACTACTACCGACTTCGGCAATGGTAGCGGTACTACGGGTGAAGCGCCTGAGCATGAGGGTGATACGGTGATCGATCCTTCGGCCACCACTGAGCCTACGACCCCAACGGATCCTACGACGCCAACTGATCCTGTGACACCTACGGATCCAACAGACCCCACCGATCCAACAGACCCGACGGATCCCACTGATCCTACTGACCCGACGGATCCCACTGATCCAACTGGACCGACAGATCCCACTGATCCCGGAGGCGGAGGAGGGGGAACCACGACATAGTGTGGTTCCGATTTGAATGATGGCATGATTGTGAATTGTGCCTGCATTCTGTCTTGTTTTCGCCAATGTGGCGTTCGTGGCGATGAACTACCGATACACTCAAGCTGTTCGATCGAAAGGATTATATGAAAGCGAAAGCACGTATCGTTTTTGCGGCAATGCTGTGCGTTGCATGCCTGGCCTGCCTGGTAGGCTGCTCTTCCTCTGACCCGGAAGCTGATGCGCAGACGCAAAATCGCCAGTATATGTCGTCAGTGAACACCATCATGGAGACCCTGGACACCAATATGGGTGAATTCGCTACGGCGGTGAAAGATGGCGAAGTCATTTCTCTAGATGCTCAGCTCGAGGCGGTGAATCAGTGCGTGAACGATCTGAACGCGTTGACTGTGCCTGATGCTATGAAGGATATTCATTCTGCTTACGTGACGGGTGCGACGGAAATGCAGACCGCGCTCACTTCGTATGTGCAGCTGTATGAGGATGTGAAGGCGCCCCAGAGCGGCTCGTTCGATTACGGTACCTATGATTCGCGTCTAGCCGATATCCAGGCTCATTACGATGCGGGTATCGCGGCTCTTCAAGATGCAGACAGCAAGGCCCAATCCGCATAGGAAGCACGCACGTCATAGAAATGAAATATGAACGGCCATCATTTCCGATGGCCGTTTTCGTCCATGAGGACCCATACGATCGCAGAGGATGGAAATGACAACCGAACAGACGAATTTGCCCGGCACCTTGAAAGAGCCCCCTCAAGTTGAATTGTTGGCACCGGCGGGAAGCATGGCATGCTTGCATGCAGCAGTTCAGGCGGGCGCTGATGCAGTGTATTTGGGAGCAGGGCATTTCAATGCGCGTCGCGGCGCGGATAACTTTTCTTTTGAAGAACTGGCAGAGGCGTGCGACTATGCTCACATGCGTGGGGTAAAGATCTATCTGACCCTGAATACCATCGTGCTTCCTTCTGAAGTTGAAGATGCGATGGAGCTGGCTCGCCAGGCATATCGTTGCGGGGTGGATGCATTTATCGTGCAGGATATCGGCATGGCGCTCGAACTGCGTCGCGTTGTTCCTGAGGTCGAAATACATACCTCAACGCAGATGAACACCCACGATGAAGATGGCATTGCGGCCGCTGCCGCTCTGGGGGCTTCTCGGGTGACCTTGGCGCGTGAGCTTTCGCTTGAGGAGATATCTCGTCTTGTTGAAGCGGCGAAGAGCCACGGCATGGAAGTCGAGGTGTTCGCTCATGGCGCGTTGTGTATTTGCTATTCCGGACAGTGCTTCTTGTCATCTATGATCGGCGGCAGGTCCGCGAACCGTGGTCGTTGCGCCCAGGCGTGCCGTTTACCCTATACGCTGCATAATGTCGCTTTGCGCAAGAGCCTTGATGCTCCTGGTGAACATTTGCTTTCGCCTAAGGACCTTTGCACGATCGACTTGCTCCCTGAACTGATCGAAACGGGCGTTGCGTCGCTCAAGATCGAAGGGCGCATGAAATCTCCTGAGTACGTGAAGAGCGTAGTGGGCGTATATCGTGCCGTGCTCGATCGTGCGCTTGCTTGGGAAGCTGAAAAGCGTCGTGCTGAGCTTGATTGCGGTTCGGTCGAATTGCAGGGCGATCCGATCGATCCCCGCGCGACCGAAGAAGAGCACCAGGTGCTTTCTGAAGCGTTCTCGCGTGGCTTCACGACAGCGTATTTAACGGGCGATCGCGGTAACGAAATCATGAGTTACGGGCGCCCCAATAATCGTGGCGTGTTCGTTGGGCGGGTGAGCCGTGTAAAAGATGGTTTGGTGACCATCGATCCCGAGCAGGATCTTCACGAGCAGGATGCTATTGAGTTCTGGACGAACCGCGGGCATTTTGTTTACACCATCGATGAACTGCGTTACGACAAATCAGGTAAGGTGGTGTTGCGCGTGGATCGCGCGGTGGGCAAGGGTGACCGCGTTTTCCGCGTTCGCAACGCTCAGGCTGCCTTTGTTGATGATGCACGCATGCCGGCAGTACCGGTCGAGGGTTCGATCGTTCTTCGGATCGGGCAGCCCGCATGGCTCACCTTCACTACTGAACAGGGGCAGAGCGTAACGGTCGAAGGCGCTCCGGTGGAAGCGGCTCGCACTAAGGCCATTACTGCCGAGGAAGTACATGATCATATCGATCGCATGGGCACTACGCCGTTCGAGCTTAAGTCGTTGGATATCACGCTCGATGAAGGTGTGGGAATGGGCTTTTCCACGTTGCATAAGCTGCGCGCCCAGGCAGCGAAAGAACTGCAGGAGATCATGCTCTCCTCCTATCATGCGCGTGCGCTCGAGCGCACGCCTGCGCGGGTATTCTCCGCACCCGTTCGCAAGGGGTCGTGCAAGGTGGGCGTTCTAGCCACCAATCCCGCATGCGCTCGCGCAGCGAAACGAGCAGGGGCCGATTTCGTTTATGTGCCCGCTATCAACTATCGCCGTGGTGAAGCAGTCATTGCAGGTCAGCTCTCGCCGACTGCCGAGCAGGCGGGGTACCCCAAGCAGTGCGTTCCTATTTTGCCGGCCGTATCTCATATGTTCGACGAAGAGCGTCGCGACGGCTTCGATATTTGGAATCGCGTACGTGAAGACAAGCCGGTCGTCGTTGAGAACTTCGGCCAGTTGTTCCGCGCTCTTGAAAAGGGCGCCCTACCTGAAGTGGGCCCGCATATTCCAGTGACGAACCGTTTCGATCTGCAGGCAATGGCCGATATGGGGGCGCAGCGCATCTGGCTTTCTCCGGAACTCTCATTGGTTCAGATAGAGGAGCTGGGTGACGTTTCTCCCGTTCCATTGGGCGTGACCATTATGGGTTCGACGGAGCTGATGGTGACCGAGCATTGCTTGCTTATGAGCCAGGGGCCGTGTAATCAGAACTGTGCAGCATGCGCCCGTCGTAAGAGCCCGCACCATCTGAAGGACCGCAAGGGCTACGAGATGACGGTCATCACTGATGCGATGGGGCGTAGTCATCTCTATAACGCGGTTTCTCTTGATATCGCTCACCTGGCACCTGAGTTGATCCGTGCGGGCGTATCGGCATTCATGGTTGATACGACATTGATGAACGTTGCGGAAACTACAAAGAAGGTCCAGCGCGCGGTTCGTGCGCGTGATATTGTCCTCAAAAGCGGTGACAAGGTTTCGAAAGCCGAAGGGGCGACTTCGGGCCATCTGTTCCGCGGGGTATCATAAATGGGTGAGTGCATTCACGGAACGCTCGATCGGCATGATCTGTCTCGATGGCTGGCAATGCTTGGGTGATGCAGCACATGCGCAGTGATCGCGCGCGTTGTTCTCGCTCGCTTGAAGACGCATCGCGGTGCGTTCCGTAGTATTAGTTGTGGCTGTGCTAGAATTTTTGCACTATCCAAGAAAGAGGAAAAATGATTTCACCCGAAGAGCAGTTTCATATTATTCAATCCGGTACCGCTCAGATCGTGCCGGAATCCGCATTGATGGAAAAACTGAAGCGCGGCAAGCCGCTGAACATCAAGTTGGGCGTTGACCCGACTGCTCCCGATATTCACTTAGGCCACGCAGTACCACTGCGTAAGTTGCGTGCGTTCCAGGATCTGGGACACCATGTAACGCTGATCATCGGTGATGGTACGGCGCTGATCGGTGACCCATCAGGACGCAATACCACGCGCCCTCAGTTGACGCGTGAGCAGATCGAGATCAATGCAAAAACGTATGTCGATCAGGCATTCAAGATCCTCGATCCTGAAAAGACGACGTTGCGCTACAACTCCGAGTGGATCTTAAAGCTCGGTATGGAGGATCTACTCAAGATCGCTTCCAACTTTACGGTCGCACGTATTCTTGAACGCGATGACTTCCATAACCGCTATACCAGCAACCAGTCCATCAGTCTTCACGAGTTCCTCTATCCCATCATGCAGGCATATGACTCAGTGGTCATCGAAGCCGACGTGGAACTGGGCGGCACCGACCAGTTGTTCAACTTGCTCGCGGGGCGCGAGCTGATGGAAAAGATGGGCATGGAGCCGCAGGTATGCTTGACCTTGCCGCTTCTGGAAGGCACCGATGGTGTTAAGAAGATGTCCAAGAGCTATGGCAACTACATTGGTCTGACCGATGCGCCTAACGATATGTTCGGCAAGGTTATGTCCATCCCTGACGAGCTCATGGTGAAGTACTATCGCCTGTCTTCTACGATCGCGGTCGACCAGATCGATGCTATCGAAGCGGGTCTTGCAGCGGGTGACATCCACCCGAATCGTTGCAAGCGCGATCTGGCTCAGAACATCGTTGCAGCATACTATGACGAGGCGGCCGCTCAGGAAGCCGAGGCAGCGTTCGACCGTCAGTTCAAGCAGCACGAAGTGCCTGAGGATATTCCGGAATTCGCTGCTGACCTTACCCCTAACGACGAAGGCAAGGTGTATCTGGCGAAGTTGATCTCCGATGCGGGACTCACCAATTCCGTTGGCGATGCGCGCCGCATGATCGACCAGGGTGGCGTCAAGGTGAATGGCGAAGCGGTACCTGCCAAGGAATATAACGTTGCGCCCGATACTCTTGCGGGCGCGGTCGTTCAGGTGGGCAAGCGCAAGTTCGTTCGCTTGGTCTAAACAGACGCATCTAAATCAGCATACGCATTTAAACCAGCGGGTGCATCTAGCTCATCGCACGAAGAAAGCAGAGATCACCCTGTCTTCTTTTTATGCTGAGATTGGTTTTCGAGTTCGTGAATCAGTTCTTGAGGCTTAGCGGACACACGTTTTGTCCGGGGGCGGACCCAAGCCGTTCTTGATTCTTCATTTTGAAGAGGGGGCGAACGTTGGCAAAATAGATATCGGTATGGTTAGGAAATCCCCTGCAGGCTATCCAGCCATGCCGCGATATCTTCGTCGCTCGCATTAGTTTCGAACCGCTGCCCTTCAAGCCATGTTGCACCGGTTGTTGCTTCTCGGAGGATGTTCGCGCTCGACCCTATAGGACTTGAGCTAGACGTGCAGAATGGGATTGAGGTTTTATTATTCCAATCGTGCGTTTCGACGAACGTTTGCATGATCGGTGGCGTACGGCTCCACCAGATGGGGTATCCGATGAAAATAGTAGTGTAGCCATCCCAATTTGCGACGGTATTTGCGATCTCTGGGCGTGATGTGGGGTCGCTCAACTCTATCATGCTACGTGCATTATCATTGTTGTAATCAAGATCGTCGGCAGTATAGGGAACAACGGGTTCTATTTCGAATATATCAGCGTCCGTTGTGGTGGCGATTTTTTCGGCGACGGTGCGGGTGTTGCCTGTATTTGAAAAGTAAACCACGAGAGTGGTGTTTGTTGCTTGAGGGTTATCTTGCGTGGGGGCGTTGGCGATCTGATTTTGATTAGCGCATGCGCATAACGTACAGGTTAAAAGCGCCAGCAACGACGCGAGGCCGAAGAGGGTCATCTTTCGTCTCATGGCGAGCTCCTTTCTTTGGGTCGAGTGTCATGATGTTGGTATGTTTAGCGCTTGGGTCGAGAGATTAAAGTTCGAGTAAGTGCATGAGAGCCAGCGGATGCTGAAGTACCAGCTGCTATTGCGACGAAAACTCCGATAGCGAGAATGCCTGCCCCAGCAAAACAGGCTTTCAATATGTCGTGCTGGCCGGTGTTTTGTGAGTTAATAGCGTATATCGTTGTGTTGGCGGGTTCGGTTTTCTCGGAAACTTCGGGTGTTTTCATATGGGCATCTCCTTCCATTAAGGCATCGATCCCTTTTCCTAATCAGTGGTCCCTCTTTTCTTTCGGCATAGCTGTTCCTCCTATCGCGTTTTATAAAATCATTTGATCCCGCGAGAATCTGGGATAACTTGTGTTTGCGATGACAGACATAGCTCAGATCGTTTTGTGGTGTTGAAAGTTCCTTTACCCTGTTAAAGATGATTTTTCCCCTTAAACTATGGTTTAAGTCAATAATGTTTCTTGAAGTATTTTGATGGCTTGGGAAGGAAAGATGGCATGGAGAACTTGTATACCATTGGAGAAGCGGCTAAGGAACTCGGGATGCCGGCAAGTACGCTGCGTTACTATGACGGCAAAGGGCTGTTCCCTGATGTGGCGCGTAGTCAGGGTGGTATGCGTATGTATACCGAAGACGATCTGGAGTGGGCTCGTTTTATCGAGAGGTTAAAAGCGAGTGGTATGCCTATTGCTGAAATAAAATCATACATTGACCTGTATCGGCAGGGAGATGAGACCATAGAAGAGCGCCGCCGCATTGTGTACGAGCGACGAGCTGCCCTTGAGGAGCAGATCGCGGATCTTATCTTGGCTCGGGATTTCATTGAATATAAATGCTGGTTCTATGACGTGGCTGTAGAATCAGGCACCTGCGACACCCCGCGCAATATGTCTATTGATGAGCTTCCTGAAGCTATCGCTCGCATTAAAAAGAAATGCCGCATCAATCGCTACTAATAAAACAGCAGGTCAAAAGCGCTGCAAAATACTTTTTGCAAGGGAAAGCCGGCAAAAAAGAGCCCTGTCAAAGCTATTAGGTGGTAAAGTTCTTGCCGGTTTGAGACATTTCCTGACAGAAGGGATCGGCATGGAACTTGCTTCTCGCATCAAAGAGCAACGCGCCTTACTGGGGCTTTCCCAAGAAGATCTGGCTGAGCGAATTTTCGTATCACGCCAGACCATTTCAAATTGGGAAACCGATAAGACGTATCCAGATGTGCAAAGCTTGCTTCTTCTAAGTAATCTCTTCGGCGTGAGTATTGATTCACTGATAAAAGGAGATGTGGAAGAAATGAAAGCAGTACTGAGCGATCAAGCAAAGAAGATGAATAACCTGTCGGTAGTAATGCTGGTGAGTGCGGGCTTGACCCTTGCGTGGGTATTCGCGACCGCGATCATGGATATGGTAGGTCTGGTGAGGTTCGATATGTTGTTCATGGCGCTTCCCGCTGCGGCTATGTTCGTACCTGCTTTGGTAGCTGCGGCGATGATCGAAAAGATCAAACATGACAATAAGCTGTTCACGTATGGTGTCATCAAAGATTTCATGGATGGGAAGACCCCTGACGTGGATAGCCTGTCCAATCAGCGCGCAGGAAAGATGTGGGTGCTTAAGCGCGTGGTGTTTACCGTGCTGGTTGCTTTCGTGGCCTTCTGCTTTGTCTGGGGCCTGATGAGCGTGATCGAGCATCTTTTCTTCTAGTGCAACGTTCATGATGACGTCTTTCGAAAAGAAAAGGCACAAAGGCGCTAGCCTGGCCTAGATCTAATATCTAAGCCAGGCTTTTTGGCAGGTGCCAAGTTTCTTTGGGCTGGATTTCTTTTTTTTTGCGGTTTTTCGGAGTGCCGTGGTCAAAGAAAGAGGGTTCAACCGTCGGCATCATTCTAGAACAGCTATTATTGACTAATAATCCGACAAAGCATATAGATATGTATAGTAAATTGGCTCTAAAATACTATAACGCACTCATTGGGACGTGCGAAACTTTGATCTTTGACCAAGGGTGTCGAGAAAGGTGAATAGAGGCATCCTAAACGGTTATTTTTGACCAAGCGATTCAGGAAAATGGCGTCGCGGACGCAATTATCCTTTGCGGCATAAAAGAAGGTCGGAATATTCCGACCTTCTTTTGGTAAGCGATAAATTCAGTGGCGATGCATGCGCGTCGTTAAACGAGCATGGGCCCTGTATCGGCTTAGTAGTTCTCTGCGTGTACTTCGAAGAAGCTCTGAGGATGCAGGCAAACGGGGCAAACGCCGGGAGCCTTGGTGCCTACGACGATGTGGCCGCAGTTACGGCATTCCCATACCTTAACTTCGCTCTTCTCGAAAACAGCAGCGGTCTCAACGTTCTTGAGCAGTGCGCGATAGCGCTCCTCGTGATGCTTTTCGATTTCGGCGACCATGCGGAACTTAGCAGCGAGAGCAGGGAAGCCTTCTTCTTCTGCGGTCTTTGCGAAGTCGTCGTACATGTCGGTCCACTCGTAGTTCTCACCATCTGCGGCAGCCTCGAGGTTCGCAGCGGTATCACCAAGGCCGTCGAGTTCCTTGAACCACAGCTTTGCGTGCTCCTTCTCGTTCTCGGCGGTCTTAAGGAAGAGTGCTGCGATCTGCTCATAGCCTTCCTTCTTTGCGACGGAAGCGAAGTAGGTGTACTTGTTACGTGCCTGGGATTCGCCGGCGAAAGCTGCCTCAAGGTTCTTTTCGGTCTGAGTTCCTGCGTACTGGTTGCTCATTTCGGACTCCTTTCGTGAGTATTTAGCTCGTCTTGTCCTTCTTCTCTATGAAGAGCGTTCAGCGGATGCTGGTTCGCTTGCTTCTGCACATGCGGGGCAAAGGTAGTCGATGTTCAGATCATACGACAAAATGGGTACCCCGATCTCCCGTTCTAATTTCTTCGTCATATCCTCTAGTGTAACGTCAGTAAGGGCGCCGCACCGTTTGCACACCAAATGATCGTGCCGGATCGTTACGTTGTCGTAACGATCCGGAAAACCCGCAACAGCGACTTTGCGGATGAGCCCCTTTTGGTAGAGGGAGGAGAGGTTGTTGTATACCGTTGCGAGAACCACCTTGGAGTTCTGATCTTTAAGGCGCAGGTATATTTGCTCGGCGGTCAGATGCTCATCCGGCGAGTTGTTTATCACCTCAAGAATCAGTTTCGCATTTTCCCTCATTGGCGTTCCTAACTAAAATTAGAATAATTCTAATATAGGGATATAAAACCTATCTGTCAAGTGCGTGTGAAGAGTCTGCGAACAGATAAATATCATGCTTGATCAGGCATAGCGAAAAGAACGCATGCAAGAAATCTAGCGCATGAATAACGGCTATTCAGAAAAGCATTCCAGCTGAACTGAGAACTTGCTTTGGTTCAAGGATGACGGCTTATAAGAGCGGAAGGTTAGCGTAGGTCAGCAATACCTAGAGGATTAAAGGGAACCTTCGTAAACTTTAGGAGCGCCTCAGTAATGGCGTCATTGCGGTTCTTGAGTGTGCTTAAGCAGACAGGGATGGGCTTTGTATCAAGCGGGTCGACTAAACGCATGGTCATGTTCGGAACATCTCGAGTGAGGGCAGCTATTCCCACATTAAATATGAGTCCTTGTTCCTTGTGCAGGAACGTGCGAAGGTCAAAGCCTTTGCGGTTGACTGGTGCAAGAGGCGACTGGAGGCCATTACGCTGGAAAACCGACAGAATAGAATCATTGAGGCTATCGAATTCTTTTGACGAGGCAACGGGATAGGGAGCCATGTCGCTTATGCGGACTGTGGGTGCGGCAGCGAGTGGATGATCTGGCGCCATGACCACTCCCGGCTCTATTGTTCCCAGTACGCTGCATGCGATAAAGGATTGCTCAAGGGCGCCGACGGTTACAAGGGCGTCGGCACGCTTTTCGATGAGCTTATCCAGTCCGTCGGAGATGAGCGAAAGATTCACTTGCACGGTGATTCCCAAGTAGTTGCTTAGGATGCGAGAGAGTTTTTTGATGAACTGCTCATGCCCGTGGAAAGGCGGTGTGCAAAGAAGGATGCGCAGTATTTGGCCATTGCTCGAATCGTCGTCTTGCTCCTGGGATATCTTTTCCAGCTCTTCGAATGCACGCAGGGCGGGCAGGGCCTTCGAGTAGAATCGCTCCCCGAATTCGGTAGGATGCACCGATCGGTTCTTGCGGACGAACAGATCTTTGTCGAGCTCACGTTCAAGGTCGGCGATCGCTTTTGACACTGCTTGCACGGTTACGTATTGACTGCGTGCAGCAGCGGAAAAGCTTCCCAATTCGAATGTTGAGACGAAGTATTTGATCTGATTTATATTCATGCTGTAATTACCTGATGCGGGGGGGGGTCGTAGCTCTCTTTTTCCGTGGTTCTCAAAAATGATACTCGTGTATATGCGCTTAAAGAGATGTGCGTACGAGAGTCAACTATTTTTTGAATGATTTCAGGGGATCAGCATGAGTAGCCGGCGTGTGTTAAAGGTCAGGCCGCCCGTGTGAGACGGGTGCGATAGATCCTCACGAACGCGTTCGGCAACGCTTTCGTGAGGATCTTTAAGTCGTAAGCGGTCAGTCTTTTATGAGCGTGACAATGTTCTCCACGTGGGTCGTGTGGGGAAACATGTCGACCGGCTGCACTTCGTCAAGGCGATAGCCATGTTCGGTCAGGAAGGCTACATCGCGTTGCTGGGTCTTGGGATTGCATGATATGTATACGATGCGCTGCGGATGCAGCGTGCAGGTTGCCTCAAGGAAATCAATACTCGCGCCAGCACGAGGCGGATCCATAAGCACCACATCGATGGATCCGCCTTGCTGGGCCTGCTCTTTCATGAATGTGCCGGCATCGGCGGTGACGAACGTGGCGTTCTCGATGCCGTTGTGACGAGCATTATTGCGGGCGTCTTTAATGGCAGATGTAACGTTGTCGACACCGATGACCTGCGCGGCATGATCGGGATGTTCGGCTGGAGCGTTCACCGAGGAGAGCCCCTTTGCGGCTACGAGACCGATGGTTCCTGTGCCGCAGTAGGCATCAAGCACGGTTTCGGTACCGGTCAGATGGGCCATTTCGATCGCATGGCGATATAGAGCTTCGGTTTGGGTGGCATTCACCTGATAGAACGACTGCGATGAGATACGGAAGCTCAATCCGCATAGCTCATCCAAGATGAATCCGGGGCCGTAGAGGGTCCGTTCTTCCTGACCTAGGATGACATTGGTCTGACGAGTATTCACGTTCTGGACAATGGTAGTGATCTCAGGCACGCGCTTCACGAGCTCTTTGCAGAAATTACGTGATGCGGGGAACTTGCTTCCATTCGTGACGATGGTCACCAACACTTCTTGGGACGAATGCCCGACACGGACGATGGCGTGACGAATGAAGCCTTGTCCGGTGTCTTCGTTGTAGGGGTCCATATGATAGCGCTGCATGATCGATTTGATGGCTAGTACGATGCGCTTCGCGGTGCGGTTCTCAAGCAAGCAGGCATCGGTCGCGATAACGCGATGGGTGCCGGCGGCGTACATGCCGCAAAGGATCTCGCGTGGTGCATCGATACGCGGTCGCTTACGGGATGTGTTGTCAGCACGTTTGCGAGGTGGTTTTTCCGCAGCGGTTGAGCGGAGTTTCTTTCCGGGCACAAAGGGTGACGTTACCTTGTTTCGGTAGTAGAACGGGTCATCCATGCCCGAGATGGGATGAAAGCGCGTTTCTTTGTGTGCGTACGGTTCGAAGAGTATGATCATTTCTTCGGTTTTGTGCGCAAGTTGTTCTGCATAGGGTGTGGCAAGAAGCTGGCAGGCTCCGCATTGTTTCTGCACAGGGCAAGAGAGAGCGTCTGCTGGAGCAGCAGGGCGAGGGGAGGCATGCTTGGACATGATCGGATTAGCTCCTTAGGTACGCGTGCGGGAACGTCATGATAATACTAAAACCTTCACCTTCATGACTAGCAAGCGTGAATGAGCCCTTATGAACCAATACAATACGGGCGATCAAAGGCAAGCCCAGTCCGTGCTGCCCGATGGAACCGCCGCGTGGGGTGCTTGGTGTTGCCTGCGCTTCGAGCTCTGGGGGCGCGATCGGTCCTCGTGAGGTAGCCGAGGCTACGGGTTTTTCGGATGCTGATGTGTTGGCATCGATCATCGCCTGGACAGATTCGTAGTACGGAGGTTTCGGAGGGCGCTTCGATGACGAGGGCGACTCGGTGGTGCCAACGGGGGGCTTTTGGGAAGAGATGATGGGTGCGCCCATCGAGTAGCTCTTCGAGGTGCTGATCTGGGGAGGCTGAGGGCTTCCGTCGTTATGTTGTTCTGTCAGGTAGATCTGCGCCGAAGAGAACGTGATGCTGTGCGCGCTACGGGAGCTGATCGATCCGGCACCTAGATAATCCTGTTCGAGCAAGATGGCGAGCTTGGCGAGTTGGTTCTCGTTCATGCCGCGTCCGTCGTCGCTGATGGAAAGCGTAATGCCGGATGGCGCTGCTTCGAGGGATAGCGTGATGTGGCAGCGGTAGGCGTTATGTTTAAGCGCGTTATCGATGGCGTTGCGCAATGCGCGCTTTAAAAGACGCTCGTCCCCATCGAAGGAGAGCTGTGCTGCTCGTTGGTCGATGTCGAGTTCGATATCAGCATCCCCGAGAAGGTTCTGATTAAGGTAATCGGCCACAACGCCGCGCATAATGCGTGCCATTACGATGGAATCGCTTTTAATGGGCTGCATATCGTATTCGAGCTGAGTGGCGATGTTCAGGTCCTCGATCAGGTCGCGGATGCGGATACCTTGACGAGAAATGGTAGCCGCGCTTTCGCGGGTCGCCTCAGGCAGGGCATTGTCGTGTTCGATGCGTTCGGCGTGTCCCATGGCTATGGCGAGCGGGGTCCTCGCGTCATGCGAGATGCCGGCGATCCAGTTCTTGCGGGCCGTTTCCTTATGAATGAGCGTGTCCGATACGCGATTGATGCGGTTGCCTACAACGCGCAGGCTGCCAGAGAACGATACTCGTGCAGGCTTTCCTTCCCCAAGGTTATCTAGGGCGTCGAGCATCGAATTGGTGCTCTTCAGAAGAGTGCGCTGAGAAAAGACGTACAGCAAGAAGATGAGCAGTAGGTCGATGGTGAAGATGAGCATGAAATAGAGGGGCATGCGGCTGAATGCTTGCGCAGAAAGAGTGAATCCGAACGCCAGGTATTCCGTTCTTGGGTAGCCCATGACGACGAGGTTGGCATCTTTGGTCCAAATAAAGGTGGTGCTGGTGCCATATGAGCGCTCGTGCGCCATAACGGCGATGTCATTGCGGGTGAACGTTGCGGGGAGATCTTCGGGGGTGTTGTATGACCAAACGACCACGCCGCTCTCATCGATAAGCACTGTCCAGCAAGAACGTGCATCCATGGCATCGAGCAGTCCCTGATCGGTGAAGGTCCAGGCCCCTGATTCGTCCTGTTGTAGGCTGTAGGCGACATCAGGGATGGGAATGGGCGCTTCGCTTTGCTGTAATTCGGAGCTATTGTTCGAGTGGTAAGAACTCTGGGATTCAAAGAGTGCGATACCAATATAAAGCACCAGGTCAACTGCTAGAATAAGGAACGCGATACCCGCGAACATGGCAAGGTGCTTCAATACGAAGAAGCGCCCTTTTGGCTGAGCGTTGTTCGAGGAGGTGCTCATTTAAGCATCCTTATCGACCAGTAATTTGTAACCAAGGCCTTTCATGGTGATGAGCGATTCGGGTTTAGAAGGATCGAGCTCGATCTTTTCGCGAATGCGGCGAATGTGGGTCATGAGGCTCTGTTCGTAGCCGAATGAGGATCCCCAGCATTCCTCACAGAGGTGATCGGTGGTCACGATGCGGTTGGCGTTGTTGGCCAGAATACGTAACAGCTCGCTTTCCTTCGCGGTAAGGAAAGTGGGCTCGCTGTCCTGTTTGTGGACCTCGACGTTATCGAGGTCGATGGTGCAGTGTGCTAAGCGCAACATCGGGTCATCATCGGGGTAGCATCGGCGCAGGACCGCCTGCATACGCAAGATAAGCTCCTGTGCGGAAAATGGCTTGGTCAGGTAATCGTCGGCCCCTGATCGCAGACCGGTAAGACGATCAGATGTTTCGTCTTTTGCGGTCAAGAAGATGACAGGCAGCGGATGGCTCTTCGAAAGCGAGCGGAGGTACGTGCACAGCGTGAACCCATCTCCATCAGGGAGGGCAACATCGAGGATCGCCAGATCGGGGCGATGCTGTTCGTAGGCGGTCAATCCGCCCGCAACATCGCTTGCGCACACAATGCGGTCGAACCCATCGGCCCGCAGTACGGTTTCAAGAAGATGGAGCAGTTCCGGCTCGTCGTCAACGAGCAGGATCATTTTGCTATGTAGTGAATCTTTTGCCATGTCTAGATTGTAGGTGCTCGCTCGCCTGGCAAACAGGCGAGTTCCCAAAAGTCAGGAAAACGTAAGGTGCGTGCCAGGTGCTCTCAAGGTGCGCTTCGTAGCCTGTTATTAGCGTTCTAGCCGTTTTATTCGTAAAAGCGGTGTTTTGCGTAGAAATTCACACGTTCGACGAAGCGCTGCATAAGCGACATTCGAAGGAGAGAAAGGAAACGACATGGCAGATAAGATCGTGGAGGTACGAGATGTCTCCAAATGCTATGGCGGTAAGGCGAAGGGACGCCGCGGTCATGCAGAGAGCATGACGCGTGCGTTGGATCATGTAAGCTTTTTCGTTGAGACAGGCGAATTCATTGCCATCATGGGGCCGAGCGGTTCGGGTAAATCGACTCTGCTTAATTGCCTGGCCACTATCGATGCGCCCACTAATGGACGCATCACGATCGGTGGGAAGGATGTCGTGGGGCTATCATCGCGCGAATTGGCGCGGTTCCGCCGCGAGGATCTAGGTTTCGTCTTTCAGGATTCTAACTTGCTAGATACGCTCACCATACGGGAGAACATCGCTCTCGCGCTCACGCTTACCCATGCACCAGCGCGTGAAGTGACGGAGCGGGTGAATGAATTAGGAAGGCGTTTGGGCATCGAAGAAACGCTCGATCGCTATCCCTATGAGGTATCAGGTGGGCAGAAGCAGCGCGCGGCTGCGGCTCGTGCGGTCATTACCAAGCCCCATCTGGTTCTGGCTGACGAGCCGACAGGCGCTCTCGACACTAAATCAGCGCGCGATCTGCTGGAGACCCTGGGCTTCTTGCATACCTTGGGTACCACTATTCTGATGGTCACGCACGATCCGGGAGTGGCAAGTCACTGCGATCGCATTGTGTTTATTCGTGACGGCAAACTATGGGGGCAAATGAGCCGCGGAGATGATGATCGCAAGCAGTTCCTGGCCCGCATCATCGCAGCGACTTCCCAGCTTGAAGAAGGTGATTCTTGTGACGCTTAAGCTTGCGTGGGCGAACGTCCAGCGCTCGTATAAGGACTTCGCTATCTACTTTTTCACCCTGATGATCGGCGTTGCGGTGTTCTATGCCTTCAATTCAGTAGGGGAGCAGAAGGCGGTTTTGGCGCTAGATGAATCGAGCGGCAATATGATCGAGCTGCTGGGCATGCTCATCGACTACGTGTCGGTGCTCATCGTGATCATCCTGGCGTTCTTGGTCGTCTACGCCAGCCGGTTCCTTATTAAGCGAAGGAACAAAGAGTTCGGTTTGTATTTGTTGCTGGGCATGCCTCGCACGAAATTGCTGGGCCTGACGGCGGCGGAGACCTTGATGGTAGGATTGCTGTCGTTGGCGGTCGGTCTGATTATCGGGTTCGCTATTTCCCAGCTGCTGGTATGGGTCACCGCCATGATGTTCGTCGCCGATATGTCACAGGGCTTTACGTTCTTCTTTTCGGTCGATATCGCATTGCGTACGGTAGCGGTCTTTCTCGCTATCTTCGTGTTGTCACTTCTGCTCAATATTGGCTATCTGATGCGGGCGAAGCTCATCGACCTTATCAATGCGGACAAGAAGAACGAAGTGCTTACCTTGAGGAGCATTCCCGTTGCGTTCGTCTTGTTCATCATTTCGGTCGTGATAATCGGAGCATCGTATAAGATCCTGACCGACAACGGGCTTGCGGCGACCAACGGGAGCTTTCAGCTCGCCACGGCTCTGGTGTGCGTGGGTACCCTACTGTTCTTCTATTCGCTCTCGGGCTTTCTGCTGCGTGTTGTTCAGAGCATTAAGGGTGTGTATTTTCGCGGGCTCAATATGTTCGTGTTGCGCCAGGTCGCATCGCGTATCAACTCGTCGTTCGTGTCCATGGGCATCATTTGCATGACGCTGTTCTTCGCCATTACGAGCGTGTGCGGTGGCATTGGCATCTGCAATGCCCTGCAAGGGTCATATGCTGGTCAGACCTCGTATGATGCGACGGTCCGTACTTACTACAGCGTTGGGTTGGATGATAGCGAGGAAAGCTATTTCGCCAAGGCGCTGGATACGTACGGTACCGACATGAATGCGGGGCTTAAGGGAAGTGCCCGAACAGTGGGAGCTGTTCAGTGGGATTCCATGGTGCGTGAAACGGGTCAGGTGGATTATTACTTGAGCGATGTGACGTACGGCGATATGGACGAGCTTTTGGGTAAGCCGCTTTCTTCCTATAACACGGCGGTGAATGTCGGCTATGAAGAGCAGCCGATGTCCCTCGTTAAGCTCTCTCAATTTAACCATGCGCTCGTTATGGCGGGCAAGGAGCCCGTTTCCCTCGATGCAGGAGAGGTGCTCATCCAGTGCGATTTCAATGCGCTGTCGGGCTACTTTAACGATATTGTCGCAAAGGGCGGTTCGATCGAATTGTTCGGCAAGGAATTCAAACTGGTCGATAGGGTGGATACCACGTGCGTTGAAACCACTTCGACTGCGCTGAATACCGGTTCATTTGTCATTAATGACGACGAGTTCCCCGAAGAGGCGAATGATCTATTGTCTGCATCTCTTCTGAATGTGAATTTCGTCGATGGGGGAGCATTGAAACCATTTAATGAAACGCTCGATAAGATCTCTCAAAGCGCTGATCCCTCAACATGGCCCGTTGCCATGTACCAGACGCGCCAGGGAGTGTATGACCAGGGCGTTGGCATGACCACTATCGTGAGCTATCTTGCCATCTATATCGGTTTTGTCCTAGTGGTGGTATGTGCGGCTATTCTAGCCATCCAACAGCTTACGGCTGCTGCCGACAACCGTCGTCGCTACCAGCTTCTCCATAAGCTGGGTGCTTCGAGCCGCATGATAAACGGGGCCCTCTTTAAGCAGATCGCCATTGCGTTCATCTTCCCGATGGTCCTCGCGGTGGCGCATTCTGTTTGCGCTCTGATGGTGGTGATCGATCTGGTAAATGTATTCGGCCATGTCGAGATCGGGGAAGTTGCGACTATTGCGGCGGGTTCGTTCTTGGTGGTGTATCTGGCTTACTTCATCTTGACGTACTTCCAGGCGCGCAGCGTCATCCATAGCGATCGCTAGCGCTGTTGGTATTCGTTTTTGTTCGCGCCCCGTTCCCTTTGTAGAGGGTTCGGGGCGCGGTTCGTTGAGAGGGGTTATGCCTGTTCTTTTCCTGCTGCCACGATCGTTTCGATGGAGGCGAGGTTCGCCATAGTGGAGCGGATGATGTCGGAGCGGGAAAGCGAGCCTACCAGTACGCCTTCTGCATTGGTGACGGGTACTTTCTTGATGCGTTTTTCCGCCAGGAGGCGACATGCGTCATCAAGCGATGATCCGCTGGGAACGGAAATGGTTCCCTTGGTGGCAATGCGCATGACATTCAGGTCGATGAGGTCGGTCACGCGCTGCATGAAATTCTCGGTGTCGGGAATGCGGTACAGCATACGGGTGGCATCCAGTACGGAGCCGTCGCTTGTGCCGATGTACTTCATGATGTCGCCATCGGAAATGAACCCGACGACCTTCTTGCTTTCGTCGACTACCGGCACGCCTGATGTTTTATTGGCGGCGAGGATCTGCGCCACTTCGCGAATGGAATCGGTATCGCGAACGAAGTAGGGCTCGGTATTCATGGCTAGATCGACAGCGATATGGTCGTCCGCCTTAGTGGGCATGCGCACCGCTTCGGCGGCGTTGGCAATGTTGAAGGAGCGCTTCTTCTTGTCGCGTACGGCAATGACGATGACCAGGAAGATGATGATCATCAGCGTCGCAGTGAAGCAAAAGGCAATGCGATCGCCCATCATGGTCTGCTGCAGTGCGGGTAAATTAGGGAACAGGAAGGTGGACGTTGCAGAGAGCGATACCAGGATGGCGGTACCTAATGAAGCGCCTACTTGGTTCAGCGTGTTCGAAAGGGCGTTCGCATGCTGGATGACTTTGTTGTCGAGCGAATTAATGCCCCAGGTATTGATGGGGGTAATAGTGCCCATCATGCCAACGGAAAGAGCGGTGTATACCGCGATGATGAATATGATGGAGGTATCAAGATCGAAAGCTACCAGTCCGATGCCGCCAAGCAAGAACACGAACGCGCTGGGGATGAGGACCTTTCGTACTCCGAATTTGTCGAACCAACGACCGGAGAAGTATCCGACCAGGGCGCCGATGATAGCGCCAGGCAGCATGATGAAGCCGGTTTCGAGGGCGGAAATGCCCAGTAGGTTCTGTAGGTAGATAGGAAGCAGCACGCCTGTGCCTACCAGCGCCGCCTGCAGGCAGGCGACCACGATAACGGTAATGCGATAGTTGCGCGTTTTCAGGGTATTCACTTTGAGCAGGGGGACCTCCAGCTTGAGCTGTCTGCGAACGAAGAAAGCAAGCAGCAGAAGGCCCACCACGATAAGGGCGATGGATGCCGCTACGGTAGAAGTGGATGTGATGGATGAAAGGCCATAGAGCAGGCTCAATAAGCCCAGTGAGCATAATGCGACCGACGGCTTATCGAAGGATGTCGCTTCGAACTCGCCGTAGCTTTCAAGGTGCCACGCTGCGAGCACGATGATGATGAGCGACAGTGCGAAGACCACTACGAACAGGGCGCGCCAGCCAACGCTATCGACCAAAAGGCCGGAAACCGAAGGACCGACGGCGGGGGCGAACCCTATGACCAGCGATACGATACCCATAGCGCTGCCGCGCTTTTCGCGAGGGAAGATGAGCAGGATGACCGTGAAGACCATAGGCATGACAATGCCGGTTGCGGCTGCTTGGAACATGCGGCCTAGTAGCAATACGGCGAATACGGGCGCGATCGCCGCCAAGAGCGATCCGATAGCGAAGAGCGATATGCCGATGATGAACAGCTTACGGGTGGGGAAGCGACCGATAAGGTACGCCGAAAGGGGAATGATGATAGCTTCCACCAAAGAGTAAGCGCTCGTAAGCCACTGTACGGTGGGGGCATCGACTTGCATGTCGGCCATGATGGCGGGAAGGGCAGGAGATAGTAGGGTTTGGTTCAATACTGCAATAACCGTACCGGAGAGCAGTATGACGACGATGATGATCTGCTTGCGGGTAAGACCCATAGAACGTTCCTTTCTGTAGGTGATGTGCTTCTGCAATGTATCTATTTTGACCGCTGTGATGCGGGAAAGGTTTCGGGATGTTTCCGTAGCGCGCCTTTTTAAGAAGACTTTAAAAAGCGCAGCCCCCGATTCGCGGTCAAACAATATCGGGACGGAGCCGACAGGACCGCGTTATACCGCTGCGCTCATCCGTCTTCTTAAAAAGGCGGTGAAGCGAAGGTCATCCCGAAACCTTTCCCGCATCACGGCGGCCTGTGGTATCACTGGCGAGGACGGATGGCGCCCTTGTCGCAGCGGTTACCCCATGCGTCGATCAGATCGTCATCGCGGTAGACGCATACGATCTCGCAATGGTTGGCGCATTTCTGACATACCACTTCGCGTGTCGTGAATTCGATATCATCGATGTCGAACGAGAAGGGCTTGCGCTTGGAGATGGGGGCATCGGCTGCAAGTAGAGCGGCACCGAACGCGCCCATCAGGTGCCCGTCGGAATCGACGATGATGTCCTGTTCTAAGGTCTCCTCGAAGAAGTGCACCACGCCGACGTTCTTGCTTACGCCGCCTTGGAACACGATGGGAGCCGCGATGCGCTTTCCCTTTCCCACGTTGTTAAGGTAGTTCGTGGCGACCGCCTTGCAGAGCCCGGCAATGACGTCTTCGCGCGCATAGCCTACCTGGATCTTGTGCACCAGATCGCTTTCGGCGAATACGGTGCAGCGGGCAGCGATGTTCGCCGGTTTCTTAGAGGTAAGGGCAATGGGACCGAATTCCTCCACCTCGACGCCAAGACGATGCGCCTGGCTGGAAAGGAACGAACCCGTTCCGGCGGCACAGAGGGTGTTCATGGCGTAGTCGGTCGCGATGCCGTTCTCGACGCAGATGATCTTGGAATCCTGCCCTCCGATCTCGAGAATGGTGCGTACGTCGGGATGCAGATGGGTAGTCCCCACTGCATGGGCGGTGATCTCGTTCTTCACCACGGTGGCGTTCAGGATAGCGCCTACCAAACGGCGGGCACTGCCGGTGGTGCCCACTGCTTCGATCCGTATGGTGTTATGGTCTATCTGCTGGGAGAGGTCATCTACCACGCGACGTGCTGCTTGGGTCGGATTACCTTCGGTCCAAAGGTACGAACGGGCGATAATCGTGCCCTTGTCGTCGATGATGACGCCTTTAGTGGAAATAGAGCCGGTGTCTATGCCAAGAAATGCGGAGGTCATTAGCGGGCCTTTCTCATAGCGATCATGTCGTAAAATGCTTCAAGGCGGGTATCGAGACCCGTATCGCTGGTCTGTGAATCGTAGCTGAGATACAAAATGGGCACGTGGTGGTCGTTGCTTAATCGCTGCAGAACGGGCATGCAGTCGATCTCGGGCGTGCATCCTGATGATTTCAAATGGATGATGCCATCGAACCCTTCTTCGGCGTAGCGTTTCGCCGCTGCGATGGTCATGGTCGAGGTGGGTCCCATGTCATAGCTTACATATTCGGGTATGCTGCGGCGGAGGTTCTCTTCGTTGTAGCGCAGGGTGCGATTCGTCATGTTCATGGTGCGGGCGAGCGATACGCCCATGGCGGAGAGCTTGTCTTCGATGAATAGGTTCGAGCGGGCGTCTGCGGCAGTGAAGAACTCGCCGATCAGTCCGACGCGAATGGGATCGATCGGCTTTTCCAGAGGGATCTCTTCGAGCGCATGCATGCCGCGGCGATATGTGGCCGCCATCTGGGTCGCGTTGGTGACCGTGTTCATTTCGGCGAGGAAATCCTTGCGTGCACGAACGAACGAGCCAGGCTCTTTTTCAAATCCCGCAAGTTCAAGATAGCGGTCGTTGTATGCGTCGAGCAGCTCGAGCATGCGCAGGACCACGACGAAGTTCTTGATGGCCTTCGAGATGGATAGATCGGGATTCACCTTGTCTTGGCAGATCTTGATGTATTCCTTTAGGGAGCTTCCGCTTACTGCGGCGAAATTGAGCATTTCGAATTCGTAGCCCATATCGCGCAGGATGGATTCCTGTAGTTCGCCGTAGTAGCTCAAACGGCAGGGACCCGTGAATTGAACGAGGACATCAGCACCCATTTCGAGGGCTTCGATGTAGTCGCCCAGGATATGCTTGAACGGGGCGCACACGAAATCGTTGCTGTAGAGCGTGCCTACCTCGAGGGTCTTGCGCGTTGCTTGGGGCAGGGCGATGAAATCGGCATCAAGCACTTCTTCGACGAAGAACCGAAAGGCGACATCGTAATAGGAGTACCGCAGGAACGCGACCTTCTTGCGGGAATGGCGGTCCTTCTTCGACTTCTTCTTTTTGCGATTGCGTAAGGCCTGCGGTTTACCGGGAAGGAAGGAGAAACCCGATGGCGCATCTTCGGAATAGCGGCGTTTTAAGGTATCGGATATGCGGTCGTAAGGTGTCTTGATGTCAGTCATGAAGGTATCCTCCCTTCTTTTGGTATTGCAGGATATCGACAAAGCTCTCGAGGCGCGTTTCGAGGCCGGCGGTTCCGCTCTGCGCATCGATCGTGAGCGAAAGGATCGGTTTGCCTTTGATGCAGCGGACCAATGAATCGTTGGTCATTGAATCGGGCCCGCAAGGAAATGCGCTTATCAGCACGATGCCATCAAGATGATCATAGAGATGAAGTATGGCGCCTATCATTTCTCGATTGACGGCCCAGGGCATCGTATCCGAGAACTCAAAGCTCTTTTCGAGAGCGCGCTTGCGATCGAACCGATCGGAATAGAGCGTGCATACCCCAAGGTCGTTGAGCATGTCGACGACCGGAGCGCCAATGAAGGGGTCGTGTATGACATACGGATGCGCTGCGATGAGAATGCGCAGGGGACGTTCTTTCTTAGACAGCTTCGAAGCGTGTTTGAGAAGCGCGTTCTGTTCATGTGCGAGCGCATCATCGTGTTTTTTCTGAGCGTGGAGCGCGTCTTCGAAGCAGGCCCTTGCGCGTTTTTTCGATAGCCCGAAACTCAGGGCGATGTCGATGAATCCCTCTTCCATGGATATGCCCGTATCGATCTTGTCTATTTCGCACGAAACGATACGAACGGAACGATCACTGAATGTGTTGCGTACCAGATCGGGCAGTGCTTGGAACTTACTGCAGAAGTTCCGATAACGGCTCAGATTATCTATGCTGGGAACGAACAGCGCATCGCACGAATCAATGAGGCTGGCAACGTGCCCCATATAGAGCTTCGAGGCAAGGCAGCATTCATCGATCGAAAGGCGTTCTCCTTCTGAAAGCAAGGCACGGTCGGAGGGCTCGCTTACAACGACCGTACAGCCGACCTTCTCAAAGAAGGTCCGCCACAATACGGAGTAGCGGTAATACAGTAGGGCACGTGGAATGCCGATCGTCTTGATATCGCGATGGTCCTGTTTTTGGGATAGGTCGAAACGGCGCATAATTCTCCTTGAAAGATAACCTGTCTATCTTCCTCCTCTTTTGTCTTTTTCTGAATGGTATCCATGGGGATTCCATCTTGCGCTATGCTGAAAAGGTATTGAAGCCTACCGAAGGAGTTCCATGACTCGCTATCGTGCAACCATTGTTTCACCTAAAGGTGCTGCTCCTAAATCGAGCGTGATCGAGTTCGAGAGCGAACATCGTGCTGGCTCGAAGCAGAACCTTCAGGATGCGCGGTATAAGATGTTAGAGTTGCATGGCTCCGAAGCACTTGCGTGGAACGTTAAAGACGTTGAGAAGGTGTCCGATCGCGAAGGGGCAGATAGGCCGGTCGAGCAGATGATGCTCGATTTTCGCGAACCCGCCCCGGCACCAAAGCGCAAACGTCGTAGCGTTAAACGAGGCATCACCGGATAGGTGCACGTGCGTAGCTCCTATCGTTCGATCGCTGCGGTGCAAGCCGCTTTTGCCCGTGCTCTTCGCTCATTAATGCGAAGACGCTCTGTGTAACTTGATCGCTGTTGCCGCGCTTACGAGTGCAATGAGAACGATGAGTGCGCCAAGTGCCCCTGGAAGAATATCTTGTGTTTTAGGAAGATAGCCGATGAGTTCTTCTAAGGGACTCGATGGACGAGGTAAAGTCTGTTTTACGGTATCTTCGTCAGTATCATGAAGATCGATGTTGCGGTATAGCTCAACGCGAGCATCGTTGTAAAGGGTGACCGCATCTCCCGTTAGCGTTTCCGAAGTCGCCTGCATATGTAATATGGCCGGTGCATAGGTATGTTGCGTTGGTTCGGTCGTGTGCGTTCTGCCGCTTGCCTGGATGGTGTCGAACGAATACTCGCGATCGCCAAGCGCATCTATCGAATCGGTTTCGGCGTAGCGATCGCGGCGTTGCCACTCGGCGGCATCGCTTGGCATGGTGCCGAATCCTTCTTCGACGCGGCCGTGCTCGAAGGCGATGTCGGTTACCCATTCTTCTTCGCCTAGAGACAGCTCATCCACTGAAAGTGTTTGTGCTTTGAGAGTGGATACTTCTGCTTTCCAGAGGCACCATCCTTCGAACGAATGCTGACGTTCGTTGTGAGGGTTGTCCGGATTGTAGGGGTTGGTCGCACAGGCGTTCGCGGTCGAGCTGTTGGTCGTTGGAGCGTCTTCGTTTGAAGGTCGGTCATTGTTGGCGGTTTTGTTGGAGCCAGAGGCCTCGTTGCTTTCTTTGTCGGGCGTCTCGCCGCGTTCTCCCTCGGATGCCGCATCCCCCGAGGGGTCATCTTCTGCGAGTGTGATGTTGGTGCGATACCAGATGTTCATCAGTCCATCGTGATCCTCGAAAGAAACGGGCGTCGCAAGGCTTACCAAGCGTGCCTGATCTTCTGCTGCGCATGCAATGTGGTCGATGGTGGTGAATTCGTCCACCCATGTTGATGAGGTCGATCGGTAATCAATGGTGTAGGCGAACGCGCCATCGTCGTCGATGAGCGTTTGGCGCTTATCCACCTCTCCTGTTATTTCGGGCGTGAAGGGTTCGTTGTCGATGGTCCCCAGATCAAGTGTGGTGTTGTCGCGGGAAATAGTCACTTCGAATGCTGAAAGCGCCATGTCGGCATTCGCATCGCAGCGAATCTCTTCAATGGTGTAAGTGTCGTAGGGAAGCGCTCCGAGGCCATCGTTCGTTGGCGCGATGGTTCCATTGCTGTCTGTACCGAACCAGATGCCGTCTTGCCATGAGGTGCCCTGGTTAGTGTTCTGGGAATGAGGTACCCAGCTCGTATGGGTGTTCGCCATACCGTTATCGTCGGTAACGATAACGTGCGATTCGCCCGTGGTTCTTGATGTAATACGGAAGGGGACGGATGCGAGGTGCTCCATGGACCCCGCACGTGTTTTCGTAAAGCTGATATCCCCGCGTTTTACCTGTTCGGGAACGGATAGGCACTGCCATGCGTCAACGTGAACATCGTTTCCTTGCTCAAGGATTGTGACGATAAAGGGCTCTTCCCAAAGAAGGTATCCTTCGGGGGCCTTCACCTCTTCTATCACGATGATTCCCAGGGGGAGCGCAATAGCTCCTTCATGGTCGTAGTAGAACGCGTCGCCACTGACCAGGTGATCTTCGTCGAATGCGATCGTTCCCGTTCCGTCGGTTTCAAAGATCCAGCTTCGTTCGGGTTCTCCCCAAGCTTCGGGTAGCGCTGCTTTTGCGTTGTCGTCCAACCCGAGCTGGTGCGCGGCGACCTGCACTAGTCTGGGAACCGAAGGAGATACATCATAATAATCGACCCTGAATTGGGCGTGTTCAAGGCTGGCTGCACTGAGGGGATGGGGAAGCTGGGTCTCTTTGTCTTGCTTTTGCAGCAGGATATTGACGAGGGAACTTTGCGGGATGTCCGCAATGGTGGTCTGCGTGAGCGAACCCGATTCTATGGATATGCTCTTATCGTTAGTAGTGGCATAGCCCCGGGGAGCATGCTCTTCCTTGATGGTGTACGTTCCTTTGGGTAGAAGATCGCTACGGCCTGTCTTGCCCGATTCGTCGGTTATGAGCTCTCCTACCCGCTGGTCGTTCTGATCGTATATGCCGAACACGGCATCTGCGAGCGAGTACGTGTCGTTGTTGCTCAAAGTAGGATTGGCTGACGTTTTCTGGATCTCGACGTACCCGCCGAAGTTCTTCTGCACTTTTGCTCGGAAATAGACGGTTTGGTATCCGATAAGCCCAAGGCTGTTGCTGGGGCCACCAGGATGCGCCGCGCCAGGAGGCGTGATCGTCACATCGTATGCCACGATGCCCGCTTCGATGTCAACGTATGCGAGGGTGGCGGTATAGTTCGCCCAGGTATACGAAGGAGCCGCGGCGCTAGGAAGCGAACAGGATCCCGTTCCCGAGCAACCCTCGAGTCCGCCGGTGAAGCTCGAAACGCTGAACTGGGCGGGATGGACGCTCCATGTGGCGCCAATATAGCAGCGTCCGGTCAGGGTCTGGGCGACATCAATGTCGGGATCCACGACTACCACGCGATCGGGCTCGTCGATGCGATAGCGCGCGTACACGCTCGTCGATGCAGTCACAGCAGCCGTGAAGTCAAAGGAGCGTTCGGTGCAAGCATCGACCCAATCAACGAACGCGAAGCCTTCTTTGGAGGGAGCTTTAAGAGCACTGCCGTAGGCTTCTTCGAATGAGCTTCCCTTTGGGACCATGACCTCTAGGTCTTCGCTTTTGCCGTCGTCGAAGGATACTCGTACGCAATAGTCTGCTTCCTGGAAGGTGCCGATAACGGTGAGGCTCTGATTGACAGGCGTGGTGAACCAATCGAATTCCTCGCCAGTTCCAGTGCGCCATAAGAGCTTGTATCCCTGGGCTTCCTTTTCCTCAATGAGCGAAGCGAGTATCTGGTTACCTTGTTCGTCGATCATGAAACGGGGATCTGATCGCACGGCTTGCCCTTGGGTGAAATCGCTTCCTGCGTAGAGTACGGGCAGTTCTCCATCGAAGCCCTCGACCTGTATGGTGATGCTTGTGATGGCTTCGGGCTCTTCAGCGAATGCCGAGGTGAGAGGGGTATTCGGTGGGCTGAAGGCGATCGTTGCCGCCATGAGCCCGAGGGTGATCGCGAGGTGCACCCATGAGGGGTACATGCGTCGGCGCGATGGGCTCGGCGCCGTGCTGTTCTGTAGGGCGTGTGCCCGAGTGGGACAGGACGGGGTGGCAGGGTGCGTACGGTGGCGTTGTGCGCAACGCGAAGGGAACGACCGGGCGATTCGTTCTAGTAGGCCAGTGCGAACGTTCATGGGTTCTCCTTTTCGGAATACTTCGAGGTATTTCTTGATTGTGGAGAACGAACTCTCAAAAAAAGATGAACTAAAGTGCAAAAAAAGTGGTGATAAATTGCATATATAGCTCATAAGAGCGGTTTTGGCACTAAAGTAGTCTCATTATCAATGGCCTTCAGGTCAAAGCAAACGCGCTGCGGGAAGGTGTTCGCATGACGGTGTATCAGAATATTTCAGAACTTATCGGTAATACCCCTTTGGTCGAATTGACGAACTACGAGCGATCCCATGGCCTTGCCGCAAGGCTCGTGGCGAAAGTAGAATCGTTCAATCCGGCTGGTTCGGCGAAAGATCGCATTGCGAAGATCATGCTCGAACAGGCGGAGCGTGAGGGTCTACTAGACGATGAAACGGTCATCATCGAACCGACTTCGGGCAATACCGGCATAGCACTCGCGGCGCTTGCCGCCACGCGCGGGAACAGGGCGATCATCGTCATGCCCGATACGATGAGCATCGAGCGTCGTAACCTTATGCGTGCCTATGGTGCAGAAGTGGTTCTGACCGATGGAACGAAGGGGATGGCGGGGGCCATTGCGAAGGCCGAAGAGCTGACGCGAGAGATCCCGAATTCCCTCATCCCAGGGCAGTTCTCGAACCCTGCTAACCCGGCTGCTCATAGGGCGACGACCGGTCCGGAGATCTGGCGGGCCACTGAAGGAGAAGTTGATGTTTTCGTTGCTGGTGTAGGTACGGGCGGTACCTTATCGGGTGCAGGAGCTTATCTGAAGGAGCAGAAACCCCAGGTCAAGGTGATCGCGGTCGAGCCTGCAGGATCACCTGTTCTCTCTGGGGGGAGTGCGGGTCCCCATGGTCTACAGGGCATAGGGGCAGGGTTCGTTCCAGAAACGCTTGATACCGCCGCTTACGATGAGGTGATGACGATAACGGAAGACGAGGCGTTCGCTGCTGCACGTGAATTAGCTGCAAAGGATGGCTTGCTCGTGGGTATTTCGTCTGGCGCTGCCGTGGCTGCAGCGGCGAAGGTGGCCCAGCGCCCTGAATACGCGGGTAAGACGATCGTGGTCGTTCTGCCTGATACGGGTGAGCGATATTTGTCTTCGGCTTTGTTTTCGTTCGAGTAACGAAATGCGTTCATTTAGATAGAACTCGTGTAAGCGCTGGCGCGGTGAGCCACGCGTGGGGATAACGCGCTATTCTTAAGTTCAGTGCTTTGAAGATCGGGCTAACAGGATCGAGGCGGATGCAATGTCATATGAAAGGGAAAATCGTCAGGCGGTGATCTCTTATTTTGAGCAAGGCTCAAAAGGTAGTGCGCTTCGACCGTTGTTAGGGGTCGAGGTCGAGCATTTCGTCGTGTATAAGGATACGCTTCGGGCGGTTCCCTATGATGCAGGTTCTGCTGGGGGCGGCGTGCGAGATGTTCTGCTGTATCTGTCTCAGTTCTACCCGCAGAAAATGTACGGCATTGAAGGCGACCTGATCGGACTTTCTTCTCCTCAAGCGTCATTGACGCTTGAACCGGCTGCGCAACTGGAAATAAGCATTGCACCGTTCTCTTCGATCGAGACTATCGTGTCGGTATATTGCGAGTTCCGTGCTCAGGTCGATCCTTTTCTCGACGCGCATGGCTGTATGCTGGTAACACAAGGGTATCATCCGTTCGAGCGGGCTCTTGATCTGCCGCTTATTCCCAAACAGCGCTATCGCTTCATGAACGCTTATTTTCGCAACAAGGGAACCCATGGGGAGCGCATGATGCGCGCGTCTGCGTCGACCCAGATATCGGTCGACTACGCTGATGAAGCTGATGCGGTTCGTAAAATGCGCATAGCTCAGGCTCTTACGCCCCTATTCGCCTATATGACCGATAACGTGATGCGTTTTGAAGGGGAAGTGCCGAAGCAACCCCTTTCTCGTCTTGTAATGTGGCGCGATGTCGATAATGACCGATGCGGATCGGTGCCGGGTATTTTCGATGAGGGGTTCAGATTCGGTGCGTATGCCGATTGGCTGCTGCGGACGTGCCCTATTTTCGTGACCCGTGCATCGGCTGACGATCCTGATGGGACGGCGCTTCGTGAGGTGGCAGGCCGAACGGCTGCAAGCGCTTATGCTGATGCGCCGGTGTCCCAAGATGATATCGAGCATCTTCTTTCGATGTTCTGGCCCGATGTGCGACTCAAGCGCTTTGTTGAGATCCGCCCTGCCGATGCGCTTCCCGTCTGCGCGATGGCAGGATATGCGGCGCTGATAAAAGGTATTTTCTATTCTCCGAAAGCACTCGATCGCATTGAGCGCGCTTTGGGCGTGGTGGGTGATGTGTGGCCTCTTGATGATGGTAGTACCGACCGAGTAGCCCAGGCTATTCGTGAACAGGGTCTGCAAGCTAACATGTACGGCTCGTCGCTTCAAGAATGGAAAGCGCTCGTGTTCGATCTGGCGCGAGAGGCCCTTGCAGCTCAGGAATCATCGTATCTTGATGAATTCGAACAATGGATGAGCGAGTGCTAGGCGTTCCGGTCCGATCGTTCTCAGGCACGCGGCGGTAAGGGCAGATCAACTGATGCGGCTTCTTTTATATGTGAATAGATGCGGTAGCGAAGTTCCTCGAGGGAGATGTTCTGCGCTTGGCTGATGCGGGTGATAAGGTATCGTGTGTTCTCTCTTAAAATAGAGAGCGATCGTGCGGGTAAGTGTTCTTGGTTGAACAGACCCTCACGATAGAGAAATCCGATGATGCCGATTATTCCACTGGCGGAGTATTCGATGAGAAGGCGTGAGTCCAGTGAAAGTGATTCGCCCTTGGTGCACAGAATACCTTCCCAGGTCTCGGTGATGGTCTCTTTCACTTTTGCGTCGATGTATTCTTGGCCTGCGCGTTCCATCATGAGTCCGAAGCGCCTGACGTGTTGGGAGAACAGTTCGTTCTCGTAGAAGGCATCGTTCAGGTTCGGGGTATTGTCCTGACACATGAGGCAGAACAAGGTGTGGGGTAGCTTGCTTTTTGCGAGGAGCTCTTCCTCAATGAGCGCATCGAGTAGCATTGCCAGGGAATCGTAGTGATAGTAGAACGTACCGCGATTGCATTGAGCCTGCTTGGTGATCATGCTCACCGTGATGTCGTGCAGATCGTGCTCTTTGAGTGGCATCCAGAACGCATCCTTAAGGCGACGTTCGGCGGGGTCTGCTTGGTCTTTACGGGGGCGCGCCATAAGTTCTCCTTGGGTCGGGTTAGGTTCAGGGTATCAAACATCTATTCCAAATGGGCCTTGCGTACGTTCATGATGAGCATTTGTAAACGATTTTCGATATTGGCGAAGCTCGCATCGGGATCGAAATCGAGTGGCAGGATCTGAGCATCGGGATAGAGCTCCTTTAATCGTTTCGTGATGCCTCGTCCTACTACGTGGTTGGGAAGGCAGCCAAAGGGTTGCAAGATGACGAAGGCACGGCAGCCATGCTCGGCATGATGAATGATCTCCGCTGAGATGAGCACCCCTTCGCCCGCATCGAACGTGTGATGGATGATGGGGTCGCTTGCTTGCACCAGTTCTGGCATGCGACAAGGAGCCTCGTAGAGGGGATGTGCTTTCGCGATGTGGTCGGCGGCATTGTGGGTGAAGTCGAATACCTTATTCGATACTGCCATCATGGTTTTGTATGACAGTGGCCTGTCTACATGGAATTCTTTGATCTGGGCCGTTTGGTAGAAGTATGTTTTACGGATGACATCAGTCATGCGCGCCTCGATGACTTCGAGACCGTTGTTCTCGAGGTATGCTTCGATGTCGTGGTTGGCACCCGAATGGAAGTTGAGCAGGTATTCGCCCACGATAAGTACCCTAGGGCGGGGATCGCTGCGGTCGTATTCAATGCGTTTCATTTCTTCGATAGCACGAGCGAAGCCCTTCTTCGCTCCGTGTATGCCGGATGTTTCGAGTCCATTCATGACGAAGTCGATGCCGCGTTCGAACGCCTCATTGGCGCTTCCGGGTTCGAGTTCGTACGGACGGATCTTGCGCAGCAGTTCTTCTAGGGCATCGATCATAGGCAATGTAGAGGCAATGCGAATGGCCGTTATGAGGTTCATCTTGAAGCCGGGATGAATATTGTGGAAGTCCACATCATCATTGGTGACAATGGGCACCTGTGTATAGCCCGCATCATCGAGCGCTTTGCGCAAGAGCGCGGCATAGTGGGTCAGGCGACAGTCGCCGATGTACTTACCGGTGGCAACGGCAACGTGGTCAAGATCATATTTACCGCTCTCGAGTGCCTCGAGCGCTTCGCCGATAACGATCTGCGCCGGGAAGCAGATGTCATTGTGAGTATAGCGTTTGCCCAAATAGATCGCACGTTCATGTCCGACGGGAAGCGGTTCTGCGCGTAGGCCTTGACCCACGAACGCTGCGCTCATCAAGCGGCAGAACGCATGCGAGGTGTTGGGGACCAATACGACCCGTTCTTTTCTATCGGCTACTTCGAACTTCTGCGGATAGGGATCGGAGAGCTTTTTGCCACTTGCTTGCGCTACGCATTTATCGGCTATACGTTCGTCGCTGGCGGAGAACATGAGAGCAGAAGGCTCTGACAGAGCGGCTTGTGTGTTGGCCTGGTCGCTGTGCGCTTGCGCGCGTCGACGGTCGACGGTTTCGATGAATGAGCGGGTGCGGATGCTTAGTGGGCCGCGAATGTCGCTTTCATCCACTTTCAGTATGAGAGGGGTCTTAGGTCCGACTTCTTTCATGAGGCGGATGATCTCGTCTGACAGATAGGCGTCGTGACCGCAGCCGAAGCTGACGATCTGCACGTATTCCATATGGGGGCTTTGCGCGGCGATGACCGCAGAGGAAAGCATGCGGGCGTGGAAATTATTTGCGATGTCGATGAGGCTGTTGTCAAGTTGTACGTCGGCGGTGCCCGGTACGGCATCGGCGGTAATGACCGGTATGCCCATGTCGGTGAAGAAGCTAGGGAGCTCGTGGTTCACCAGCATGTCGTTATGATAGGGGCGCCCCGCCAGAACGACGGCATAGCGATTCTCGGCGCGTATGCGGGCGAGGATCTCCGCTCCACGCTGTTGGAGCGTTTCGCGAAAACTGTTCTGAGCGGCATCCGCTTGCTGTAAGGCGGTGCGTACGGCGTGTTCGGGTATGTTGAAGGTGTCTTTGAAATAGGCGACGAGCTGCGTATCGCGATCGCGGTTCGAGAACCAGTGGAAATAGGGGCTGTCAAAGGGAGTGTCCCAGTGTTTCTCTGGGTCATCTGAGTTCTTGATGACCAGGGGATACCCCTTGACCACAGCGCACATCGATTGACTCGTGTCGGCTGTGTTCTCTGATGGGACGGTGGTGACAATGGGCATGAAAATGCGATCGACCCCTTGGTCGTGCAGATCGCGCAAGTGCCCGTGGACGAGTTTTGCGGGGAAGCATACGGTATCGGATGCCACAGCGGACAGGCCATCTTCGTAGATAGCGCGGGTGCTTAAGTGGGATATCTTCACGTTGAAACCGAGCGCTTGTAGCAGCGTTTTCCAGAACGGCATGATATCCCAGAATGACAGCACGCGGGGAAGTCCGATCGTTGTGTGCTGGTCGGGTAATACGGATGTGTGGGGCCAGTCTCGGAAAAGGAGCTTTTCACGTTCGGCATATAGGTTAGGGACGCTATCCATGGCCTTCTTCGCGCTGCGAACCTGCTCTTGCACGTTAGCATCGCTAAGGTCGCCTACTACTTCGCCGCGGGGGCAGCGGTTTCCTGTGATCCATGATGATCCGTTCGAAAACGTGATGCGTGTGCGATTGCAGTGATTTGCACAGAAGGGGCAGATCAGGTTGGTCTCTTGCTCGTAGGCGAAGTCATGAAGAGCATCCCATCCTATGAAAGACGAGGTACGGGGTGCGGCGAGCATGTTCTTCCGCGCGATAAGGGCAGCGCCGATGGCTCCCATTAAGCCCGGGTAAGGGGCGCGCACCACCTCACGGCCAACGTATTGCTCGAAGGCGCGCAGCACCGCATCGTTCAAGAACGTGCCGCCTTGTACGACGATGCGTGGACCGAGGCTCTCAAGGTTCGAAACGCGAATGACCTTGGTGAATACATTTTCAATAATGGATCGGCACAGACCCGCCATGATGTCGTCGGGTGTTTTACCGTTCTTCTGCTCAGTAACGATGCTGCTGTTCATGAAGACCGTGCAACGACTGCCGAGCTCTGCGGGGGAAGAGGAGCGAAATGCCGATGAGGCAATGTCTTCAGTGGTGATCTTCAATGTGGAGGCGAAGTTCTCGAGGAACGATCCGCACCCGCTTGAGCAGGCTTCGTTCACGACCACATTGGTGATGATGCCTTCATCGACCCAGAGGGCTTTCATGTCCTGACCGCCGATATCTAGGATGAAAGTCACGTCGGGGACGTAGTACTGTGCGGCTTCGGCATGGGCGACTGTTTCCACGGTATGGCAATCAGCGTTGAAGGCCTGGGCGAACATGAGCTCGCCGTATCCTGTGGTGCCAACGCCCTGCACGTTCAGTACATAGCCTTTTTCCCGATAGCGGTCGCGGAGCGTGACGAGGGCTGCTTTGGCGACATCGAGGGGTTCTCCTTCGTTGGAGGCGTAGAACGAATCGATGACCGAGCCGTCTTCGCTGAGGAGCACCAGCTTGGTCGTGGTCGATCCGGAGTCGATGCCAAGATATACCGGCAGCGCTATGAGTCCTTCTTCCGTATGTTCGGTGCAAAGACAAGATGCTTCAGAGGACAGGGGTGCTTTGAGAGCATGGCGCTTGAGGAACGCTTCCCGTTCAGCCTCATCTTTGAACAAGGGTCGTGCCGGTTCGGTCGCCTGTGGTGCGGTACTCGCATCGTCGACGTCACAAGAGCAAAGATCGCTCGCGCCATCAATGACCACGATGTTCTGGGTGGAAAGCGTTTCGATGGCGGCGTCCAGGTCGAGCGTTGCGGGAGCATCGGCGAACAGGTCAGTCAGTGACAGCGCAGCACCGACGGCGACGATCGTTTCGGGGTGCTCGGGGATGATGACATCTTCCCTTTGCAGGCCCAGTCGCTCGGCGAACACCTTGATCAAGCGAGGATTGAAGGTGAGGGGGCCGCCTTCGAACACGACGGGTGGATGGATGTCGAGTCCTTGGGCAAGGCCGCCGATGGTCTGCTTTGCTATGGCATGAAATGATGAAAGGGCTATCTCTTCTTTTGAGACACCCTGGTTCAAAAGAGGTTGAATATCGGTTTTCGCATATACCCCGCAGCGACCGGACACATTATGGACCGCGCTGCCGCGAGAGGCCAGGTCGTTGAACTTTTCGGTCGGTATCTTGAGCAACGTTGCGATTTCGTCAATGAAAGCGCCGGTGCCTCCCGCGCAACTGCCGTTCATGCGCATATCGGCAACAGTGAGTCGTTTCTGGGTGGCGTCGTAGTCGAAGAAGACCATCTTGGCGTCTTGTCCGCCCAGCTCAATGGCGGTACGGGCGGTGGGGTAGAACGCGCTTACGGCAAGGGCGTTCGCGACGACTTCTTGCACGTAAGGAAGTCCGAGGGACTTTGCGATCGTTGCACCGCCTGACCCACAGAAGGCTGCACGCAGGGGATTATGGGCGAATCGCTCTCGGATCTTTACGAAAAGGTTCTTCACGCACTCTACTTGACGTGCATGATGGCGAACATAGCGACGCATCATGACTGCGCGTGATATCGGATCGAATACGGCTATCTTGCTTGTGGTCGACCCGACATCGACCCCTACGAGAAGGGTTCGACCATCGGCAAGGGATATGCTCTTGTTGTCGGTGTCGAGAAAACGATTCACGGTTGCTGCAGGCTCTTTCTGGGAAAGGAATTTTACGAGGACGATTTTACTAAACACCGTGTTTAATTAAAAGAGTTGTCCAGGTGTTACCAGGCTTCTTTCCACAAACCTCTATAATGAATACATACGATCGAATGATCAGATAGGAGGGGTCATCATGGCTAAGAATTTCGAAGATGGCTTTAAGGACATTTTCCTTGCGGGTGTAGGGGCGCTTGCTATTACCGGGGAAAAAGCGAAGGAAGTCGTTGATACCCTTATCGAAAAAGGGAACATAACCGTCGAACAAGGTAAAGATATTAACCAGGAGCTCCAGCACAAGGCGAGTGAGACCATTTCGAAAATGCGTGAGGAAACTGTTTCTCAGGCCATCAAGGCGATGAGCCCTGGAGAACGCGATGAGTTCGCGGCTACGGTTGCCCGCCTGGTGGCCGAGTCGAAGGCCCCTTCTGAAGAAGAAGCCACTGACGAAGAACTGAAGCGAACGGTTGAATCGGACGAAGAAAAAGCTGCCGAGTAATAGGTTCTACGTGTAGACATGGAAGAAAACACGCTCCTTAAGCACTTTTTTAAGGATCGCGCCGAAGTTGATCCGGATCAGCAATTTGGCTTAAGCCGCAAGTCGCGCATGAATCGCCTGAGTCAGATCATGGGACTCGTGCGCAAACATCATGTATATGAAGGCGTAAGCCCTATTCAGTTGCGCAATTTTCTGATCGATCTGGGTCCGAGCTTCATTAAGATCGGCCAGATCCTTTCCTTACGCTCGGAGATCTTGCCGCAAGCGTATTGCGATGCGCTTGCGGATCTTCAAATGGATTGCGATCCGATGTCGTTCGAAGATACGTTGGCCACGCTCAAAGGTGTCTACGGAAGTCGGTTTGATACCATATTCCGCACCATTGATCCAAAACCTTTGGGTAGTGCATCACTTGCTCAGGTCCATAAGGCCGAACTGGTGACAGGCGATGTGGTCGCGGTCAAGGTCCAGCGCCCTGGCGTGCGGGCGACGATGGCGCAGGATATCGATGTCATGCGCTCTATTGTCAAGCATGCTTCTCGCTTCATGAAAGACAATCAGATGCTCGACCTGCGCGATGTGGTCGAGGAGCTGTGGGTGACGTTCCTTGAGGAAACTGACTTCACTAAAGAAGCGAACAATTTGAAAGAATTCGCTGAACTGAACAAGGATGTAGTGTATATCGCGTGTCCTGAACCGTACTTGGAATACTGTACCGAGTCGGTGCTTGTCATGGAATACATGGAAGGCACGTCCATTCGCAATACGGAAAAGCTGCAGGAGCTGGGCTATGATCTGGATGAGATCGGCCTCAAGGTGATGGATAACTATGCCACTCAGATCCTTGAACACGGGTTCTTCCACGCCGATCCGCATCCGGGCAATATGTTCATTAGGGATGGCAAGATAGTCTACCTTGACCTAGGGATCATGGGTCGCTTGTCGGCAAATGAGCGCCTTGCGTTCGGAAAGATCATCGAAGCGGTCGGATCACAGAGCTCGAGCGATCTGAAAGATGCGCTCATTTCGTTTTCGGTCGATCATGACCTGGGCGCGATCGATCATGCTCGTCTTCTGGCGGAGCTCGACAATGTACTTGAGAGCTACAGTACTACCGATGTGGTCGATATCGATATCGGTGCGCTGCTAAATGACATTATGGCACTCACGCGACAGTGCAAGGTGACGCTTCCCGCGTCGGTTACTGCGGTTTCACGCGGTATTGTGACCATAGAGGGATCCCTGATCGATTGCTTGGCCCATGCCAATATCATTGGAATCATCGAAGGGCATCTGATGCGCTCGAAAGATACTCAGCAGGAGTTCGAGAAGCGTATCAAGAACCTGGCGCTTTCGCTTGATACATCTGCGCGAAGCCTCATGAAGGCGGCGGAGTATTCGGGAGAGACCTTTAGGATGCTTTCTCGCGGTCAGTTAAAGGTGAACATGGAAATGCTCGGTTCAACCGAGCCGCTGCGCAAGCTTTCGCGTATCGTGAATCGCTTGGCGATGAGCTTTGTTATCGCGGGTCTGCTTGTAAGCGGATCTCTTATCATTTCGGTGGATATGCCGCGTGTGTTCGGCATGCCGATATTGTCGTTCGTAGAATATATTTCAGCGTTCTTCTTGTTCATATGGATGGCGTGGGATATGTTCCGCAACACTCGAAAACGGTAATGTATGGATCGGGTGGCCTTGGCCGTTCGATCGATGGATAGATGATATTCGGAACAGGGGAGCGAGCTCTCGTGTGCGGTATTTAGCTCGTGAAAGGAGCTTTTTGTGGGAGATGTTCGTGTATTGAGGGGCATAAATATTGCCGCATTGGTGCTGTCGATCATAGGCGTGCTTCTTGGTGGGGCGTTCGCCATATTTATGGTGGTCTCTTCAGGTGCGCTTTCCGATCCGCAGTTCTTTGATGCGCTGGTCGCCGAGCTTCAGGTAGCCTCTTCAGGGTCAGCTGCATTCGATGGAGAATCCGCTGCAACGGCATACGACTATTCGTCTCTGAGTGAAGAAGAGCTGCGCGCGATGGCGTCGTTGGGTGTCAATATCGTTATTGGGTTGTCAGTGGGATATGCGGTGCTGAGCGGTGTTGGTATCGTTGCGAGCGCATTGACTTTGCGTAACTATGCCGATCCGGCGAAGTTGGGTGCTGCGTTCGGATGGACGATCGCAGCGATCGTCGGGTCGCTCTTGTTGGGATCGTTCGTTGCGGGGATCCTGTTCATCCTTTCGGCGTTCATGAACAGTCGTATTCGAAAGATATATAAGATGTCGGGCGGCGTGCCTGGTGGGGCGAATCCGTATGCAGGATGCCAGCAGTCTCAGCCGGGCCAGTATCAGCCAGGGCAACCGTCTCAGCCCCAGCAGCCAGGGCAGCCATCTCATCCTCGGTTCGGTAACATGCAACAGCCCTCGCAGCCCGTTCAGCCTGGTTCGGATCCTTCACAGACCGAGGGATCGCAGGGTGATCAGTCTGCGGCTGATTCCGATGACGAAGTACGCAAATAGGCATCACGTGAATATCGACTAACACCCGAAAAGGGAGAGTGCGTTCGCCGACGGCGAATAGGGCTCCTGAACGGCAAGAGTTAACAATACTTAATGCTATCTTACATCTTTTTAACATTTACCTTGCTAGGCTAATCAGCGGCTGAAAATGCGCACAATGCATGCAGTCATAAGAGCCCGATCATCGCAGTTGATCCTGCAGATGAAAGGCTCAAAAAGGTATCCGTCAAAGGAGGAATAAGAAAAGCATGGATATCGCTACTCTTGTCATCGTGGGTCTAGTAATCGTGGTTGCGCTTACGTTCGACTTCACTAATGGCTTCCATGACACGGCTAACGCCATGGCGACTTCGATCGCTACGGGTGCTTTAAAGCCGAAAACGGCGGTCATTGCCGCGGGAACGCTTAATCTGATCGGTGCGTTTCTTTCTACTGAGGTCGCCAAGACCATTTCAGGCGGCATTATCAATGAGCAGCAAGTGACTATCGCGCCTGAGTTCATTTTGGCAGGTCTGATAGGCGCTATTCTGTGGAACTTGATCACCTGGCTCGTAGGCCTGCCTTCAAGCTCTTCGCATGCTTTGTTCGGCGGTCTTGTCGGCGCGGTCATTGTTGGCGCTGGCGTCCAGGGCGTGAACTTCTTCATGGTGCTTACCAAGGTGCTCATCCCTGCTCTTATTTCGCCTCTCGTTGCGGGCCTTGCCGCATTTGTCGCGGTGAAGCTCATCTACTTCATTGTTAAAACGCTTGATGAGAAGTACGTTGAAGGCGGTTTCCGCCACGGACAGACGGTAACGGCCTGCTTGGTCGCGCTGTCTCATGGCACTAACGATGCTCAGAAGACCATGGGTATTATCACTTTGACTTTGATCGCAGTAGGCGCTCAGGCATCGGGCACGGGCCCTCAGCTGTGGGTCGTCGCAGTATGCGGTCTTGCTATCGCCTTGGGTACGTACATGGGCGGCTGGCGTGTTATCCGTACGCTGGGCAAGGGCCTTACGGAAATCAGCACTCCTCAGGGCTTTGCCGCTGAAGCGAGCTCCGCAACGACCATTCTGGTTTCGTCTCATTTGGGCTTTGCGCTTTCAACCACTCAGGTATGCTCTGGCTCCATCATCGGTTCTGGTTTGGGCAAGAAGGGCAATGTGGTGAACTGGGCGGTCGCAGGACGCATGCTTATCGCATGGCTGGTCACTTTCCCGGCGGCTGGTATTATCGCCGCTGCAGCTTGCGCGGTCGCTAAGATCAACGTATTCGGTACGGCGGCTATCGTGGTCGTTGCAGCGCTGATCGCGATCTTCATCTTCAGGTTATCTCGTCGCAATCCGGTCAATTCGCTCAATGTTAACGAAAGTAGCGAAGTCAAGCTCAATCTCGATCAAACTCAAGCTCCCGTTGCGGCATAAGGAAGGGGAATGTTGTGCAAGAAGTAATTAATTTTCTTACCGTTCTGCTGGTTGCCGTAGGTATTGCGGGCGGCATTGGAACGATGTATGCATCTGGTCTGAGGCTGTGGGCGCGTAGTACGGTGGCTGAACAGGAAGGCGATGGCTATTTGGGCTCTCGCGTCGCTTCGGTCGCATGCTTCGTCGCATGCGTGATCGTTGTCCTGTTCGCTCTGTGGCTCATGATCCCGCTATTTCACTAGGCACTGAGGGAGGGTGCATACCATGAAAAGTATTCTCGTTGGCATTGATGGCAGCGAACGCAGCCAGTGCGCGTTGGAATGGGCGGCTGCTTTGGCTCATGAAGAGCAGGCCCAGTTGGCATTGCTCGCTATCATCGATCCTGGTTCCGATCGTCTGGCAGGTGCCGATTCCAAGATCCTGCAGACAGCGGTCGATAATGTATTAGGTACAGCACAGGCTCAGGTGGCGGTTAATTACCCCGATCTTGAGGTAAGTGTATCGGTGGGTAAGGGCGACATCGTCGAATCGCTCATTGCTGCATCCGAAGACCATGACATCATCGTGTTGGGCTCGCATCACAATGCTTCAGTCGGCGAAAAGATCTTCGGCGCCAAGGGCTTGCGCGTCGCGTCTTCGACGAGCGTTGCAACAGCGGTCGTTCCTTCTGGCTGGAAGCAGGAAGGATCGGATGCTCACGGTATCGTCGTCGGTGTGGGTCCGGACGACACGAGCAATGATGCGGTCGTTCTGGGCGCCGCTTTGGCAGAGGCCCTCGGTGAGCCGCTCGAGCTCATTTCGGCTTGGGGCATTCCTACGTTGATCGCTCGTTCGGCAGAGGCGATGGGTGGCGGCCTCGAGCCAGTCGGAGAGCAGTTCCAGCGCAAGTTGGATTCCTTCGTAGAGCAGATCAAGCAGGTTCATCCGAGCATCGAGGTGACCGGCAAGGCGGTCGAAGGGGCTTCGCCAACGCAGGTAGTGCTCGAGCACGCGCATGGCAAGCGCATATTGTTGCTCGGTACGCATGAGCGTTCTCGTGTGAGCCGTGCACTGTTCGGTTCTGTGACGTTCGGCGTGTTGTCTCGCCTGGAGGTTCCGACCATCGTAGTGCCGGAAAAGCAGTAGTGGTCATGGTGACGCCCGGCTAGGTGATGCCGAGGGTTGCGATGCGGCGATAGCTGATCAATATAGTAGGGCGACGCTCGACGAGAGCGCCGCCCTTTGCTTTTTTTGTGGGTCGAGGTGTAGATCCCAAAGGGATATAGGGCGTTATCGGGGCCGTACTTCCCATTGGTCGGGAACGAAGAAACGGCGGCGGTTCTCGCACACGGTGAGCGTGATGCGTCCGGCATTGACCAAGTAGATCAAGTGCGCCAGCGTCTCGCCCAGTGAATAGAACTTCTGATCGATGGTCCAATCGTCCCAGTTGGGATGCTTCCATGAAGCGTTGCGGGCGATATCGATCAAGCTTGCATGGCCGTTGCCGACAAGATCGTAGAGCTCTTCGAGGCGGTTCGCATGGAACTGCTTTAAGAAATCGACGCGCTCCGCAATGCCGGTGAACGGTTTGCCGTGGCCAGGAAGAATGAGGTCAACATCAAGGTCGCGGACCTTATCGAGGCTCGTGAGGAACTCCTTTAAGGCGTCGTATGAGGTGATCCAGCTCATGATGGTGGGGGTGATGCGCTCAAGGACGTGATCGCCTGCGATGAGGACCTTCAAGGTGGGTTCGTAGAGACAGATATGCCAATCGTCGTGTCCTGGCGTGGTGATCACCTGAAAGCAGTAGTCGCCATTGCGGTATACATCGCCGTCGGCAAGATAGAACAGGTCAGGTTGGTTCTTCAGGGGCAGGAGCTCTGCAGTTACCTGATACGTTCTGGCATCGCGTTTCTGCATGCTTTGTCCATAGTATTTGTCGGGCTGTAACAAGTGCCCGATCAGGGGATTGAATACGGGCGACTGAATGTTCATGAGGTTCTGGACCTCTTGGAACGAATGCATATTCGCGTAAATACGCATCCAACGTCGCCAAATGCGATCAAGGTTGCTTGCATGGTCGGGGTGGGAATGGGTAAGTACGATCTCGACCGATTCCCAATCGCGCCCAAGGGCATGCAGAGCATCATCGAGTGCGCGCTCGCAATCGGGATGATCGAAGCCCACGTCGACAATGGTCGTCTTGTCGTTACTGATGATGAAATACGAGTTCATGAACTCGAGCGGATTATCTGGTAGAGGCACTGGTACTCGATAGATCCCCGGAAACAGCTCTTCCATGTGACCATTGTTGTACTGGTCAAGATGTTTTGCAGCCATCAGCTCTCCCTCCTAGCGTGGTTCTGCGTATATCTACAGCCTAACACTAAAGGCATCTTGCGCTACGATAAGGTACGACAACAGATAAAAGATAGACGTCCGAATGAGGGTCAGCGCTAGGGCGTGTGGTTGGATGCAGGATGCTCGTCTGGACGATGTCATAGCGGGAGATGCGCGGGCGCGGTAAGGCAGGTTGCATGATGCAGGATATTAGAGCGTATTCAGATGCGCATTGCCATGTTGCCTTTATGGCCGATCCGGATACCTTTGCCCATGATGCACATCAGGCACACGCTTCCGTTTTCGCCGTAACCACTACCCCTTCTGAATACCGCCGCCTCATGCAATATGGAACAGCTTCGCATTATCTGGCGACAGGGTTGGGGCTGCATCCCTGGTGGGTGCCGTCGAATGAGGCTGCGCTAGAGGAATCGCTTCGTGAATTAGACGAGCTTTTCGATGATGCGCGCTTTATCGGGGAAGTGGGTCTGGACTATTCTGCGCGACGAGTTGAGACCAAGGCGCACCAATTGAGGGCTTTCTCTCATGTCGTTAACAGCTGCGTACGAGGCGCACTGGTCGAGGAGCCTTCGAAACGCAGGGTGCTCTCCATGCATTGCGTGCACGCCTATGATGACATGCTGTCATTGCTTGATCAAAGCGGTTGCGCGGTCAAGTGCGATTGTATTTTTCATTGGTTCTCGGGATCGTTCGATCATTTGCAACGTGCGATCAGCATCGGCTGCTCTTTCTCCGTAAGCGAGCGAATGCTCAGTTCGAAGCGTGGACGAGAATATGCCAAGGCCATTCCTTCAGACCGACTTCTTCTTGAGACGGATGCTCCCTTTGTGGATGATCCGCTTTCCGAGGATCCGGTGGTTCCCTGCACCTATAAAGAGGTCTCAGAGGAGCTTTGTCGAACTGCTGCGCAGCTTGCCGGATTGCGGAACGAGTCGCTATCGGATCTATCGGCTGCGCTTGCGTGGAATGCTTCCATATTGGGTTCGTGATGCTGGCTATGTGCTTGGTAGGATCGATCGTCGGGGCAGGAGCGTTTTCTGGTTCGAGTTGCATTTCAGAGGTCCTGCCGCGCTGAAAAGCCCTTATGCGTTTTGCGAAAAATGATCCATGAGCTGATAAAAAGTTTATAAGAAATGCCCTTTGCAGAACTATTATCATACGGGCTATGGAGAACGCGCTTTTAACCATAGCATCACTGACGGCCATCATCGTCCTCGGGGCGATCGTAGCACGTGTAGTTACGTTGCCGACGGGCTTTGCGGATACCCTGTCGAAGCTAGTGTTCAACATAACGGTACCGTGCGCGATCTTTCATGCGTTCGCGCTGGCAGAATTCGACTTGTCGCTGCTCTTTCTTGCGGTGGTCGGTCTCGTGTGCGCGTTCGTTCCGTGGCTCATTGGGGTCATCATCACGCGTCGCGAGGATTATGATCATCGGGTATTCATGATGATGAACATCTCGGGTTTTAACCTGGGGTCATTTACGCTTCCTTTTGCTCAGACGGTGTTCCCTGCGGGATCGGCGCTCATGCTTTGCTTAGTTGATGCGGGAAACGCGCTCATGATGAGCGGTGGAACCTTTGCCTTTTCAAGTGCGCTGCTCGACAAGGGCAGCTCTTCTCGAGAGCGGCTCGTCATGGCGGTCAAGCGCTTGTTCTCTTCGGTTCCGTTCGACTTGTATATAGTGCTCATCGCGTTGGCGGTGCTTAACGTCAATATTCCGAGTCAGGTCGTAACGTTCATCGAACCGATCGCGAACGCCAATTCGTTCCTGTCAATGTTCATGCTGGGGCTCATGGTGCAGTTTTCTATCGATCGGAGCAAGGTCGGTCAGTTGGTGCGTCTTATAGGATTACGCGTTGTGTTCTCTGTTGTCATGACCGTATGTATCATGACGTTCTTGCCGTTCGATTTCGTGACGCGAGTGGTAGTGGCCGCCTTCCTGTGGTCGCCTATTGGTGCGCTGGGGCCCGTGTACACCATGTGGGCGAAAGGCGATGTCGGCCTTGCGGGATTGGCGAACGTCGTTTCGATCGTTATTGCTATTTTCGCCATGACCATCACGGCGCTCATTCTTGCGTAATCGGGGATTTGAAGGGAAAACCATACCAAGATGGTGGCCTGGTCAAGATTGCGTGAAAACTCGATGAAGCCCCTTTATCCATCAATTCGTGCTGTTAGGTTTGAGGAGAACAGAAAGGCGCGATTTGTCGAATAAAGAAGAACATATTCAGAACCCTCCAGTAATCACCGATCGATCTCGAGAATGCTTTGAAAGCGCATCGTCTCACAAAAGCACCCTACGGGAGCTTTTCGATGATCTGTCCATCGCGCAGGTAATCGCTGGCGCGCTTGCGGCAGCGACGGTGTTCTTCCTGTCTTCCACTATTGGCTGGGCAGGCTCTTTGATAGGCGCTGCCATTGGCTCGGTGGTGTCGGCGATCTCTTCTCAGGTGTACAAGAAGATGCTCTCGGCGTCGGCTGATAAGATCCGCGACAAGACCCCGGCGACATATTTTGGCGCGACGGGTGATGCCGACCAAGATCAGGTCGAGCAGGACGGAGCCGTGCAAGGAGCGAAGGATCGATCCTTGCACGATGGTGAAACTCAGGCATTATTGGCATCTGATGCTGATAAGACCATGGTGTTTCCTGTCCCTGAAGTTACGCCTGCGACCCTTGTTATGGATGCGAATGATGTTCGCTATCGAGTACAGCAGCCAAGCGACGATGATCCTGCCTTGCGTCGGGCTCAGGCGCGTCGCAATCGCAAGGCGCGCTACCAGCGCCGTGTGCTGATCGTGTCGATCGTATCCGCCCTTATTACCATTGCCATTTCGTCGTTGGTGATCGTGTTCGCCACTGCGGGTGAGGGTATTGGCAGCAAGCCCCAGCCGATCATTTCATCGCAGGTCGCTCAGAGCCAGTCCTCTTCGACGGCAGTTGGCTCCGACACTGGTGCAACTAGCGATCAGAGCACATCGACATCTGATAAGGGGAGCTCCTCCGATCAGTCGGGGTCGTCGTCGGATAATTCGTCTACGGATGGGACGAGCGGTTCTGGATCAGGCGACGGAACGACTGGCGATTCTTCAGGTACGGGATCGGGCGATTCGGGTGATCAGTCGGGAACCGGTTCGGGATCGGGTTCGGATTCGAGTGGAGACGGCGGTACGAGCGGCTCAGAAGGATCAGGTACCGATAATGCCGGCGGTGAAACGACAACGGGCTCGAACGGGTCCGTTTCTAGTTTCTGATCCTTGCGAATTGGGGCTTTTCGAGAACCGCTTGATTACTTGATGGGACGGTTCTTTGGGATCATCAAGCCGAATAGTATGCCGAGCAGTGCGATACCTGCTACGGAGACCATGACCACCTGAAGGCCGAAGTGATCTCCAATGAGACCGAATACGGGGGTCATCAATCCGCCGATGCATACCATGACACCGAACGATAATCCCGATGCCATACCTAAATGATGGGGGACGAAACTCTGTCCGAGGGCGACCGCAGAAGGGTAGGAGATGTCCACCGTGATGGCGAGCAGGGCGATCATGATCAGAGCGATCGCGAGCGATCCGTTGAAGGCGAAGAAGATGACCTCGATTCCTACGAGCAGGTAAGAGAGCACGATCAGCTTTTTCGTACCCAGTTTTTGCCCGACCCATCCAGAGGCGACGGTCCCAATGGCGCACACTAATGCGAAAAGCGAGATTACCGATGAGGCGAACGTTTCTTCTTGCCCAAGGTTGTAGACCAGGAAAAGGGGAATGAATGAAAGTAGGGCATAGTACATGATCGAACGGCACGAGATGGCCCCCATGATAATGCTGAATCCGCGCCAATTGTCGGCAGGGGCTTCTTCTGAAGTGGGTGCTTGGCTGCTCGTGCTAAAGGTAAGGAACGTCTTGTTCAGGGAAAGAAGGATGACGGCGTATAGCGCTGCAGGCACGATGAAAACAAGCGTTCCCGCAAGTCCGCAAAGGGCGATCGCTGCCGAGGCTATGATGGGGCCGATCGTGAACCCGAGCTTGCCGCCAACGGCGAAGATGCTCATGCCGGTGCCTTTTTTCTCGCCTGCGGTGAGGTTCGCCAGCCGTCCGCCTTCAGGATGGAACATGGCGACTCCGATGCCGCTTACCATTGCCGATATCATGATGAGCGGGTAGCTTGGTAGGACTCCGATGCCGGCCATGCCGAGTCCTGCCAAGAAGATGCCGAGTGCCATCAGCCAGGGACGAGGATATTTGTCTCCTAGCCAACCGAAAAGGGGCTGAATGATGGCGGATGCCGCATTGGATGCTAGAATCAGGGCAGTAACTTCGGTGTAAGAATAACCGCCATGCAATACGAGGAACGGCATGACCGCGATGAGCGCGCCTTGATTAAGGTCATCGCAAAGATGGGCGCCCATGAGCAGGTAGCTATAGCGGCGGTTCGTACGGGAATCGGACACGGAACACTCCTTAAGGTATCGTGTACCGATAGTACCTCACTTACTTGAAACGCGCATATGGTTTGTCCGCGTTGACGCGGTGTTGTCGAAGCGATCGTGTGCGTGGTCAGGGTATTATAAAAGAACTCGAGGGGAAGGAACGGTCATGGCACTGTTGGTCAGAATGCTTCAATCACTGCCTTTGGTGATCGCGTTGATAATCTTAGCGATCGTCATCTATTTCGTGGTGTCGTGGATGCATTCTCCGACCCGCGCAAAAGAAGTGCTCATTCAGTTCTTCACGGTCATTTCGAGCATTATCTCGGTATTGTTCCTTTTGGCAAGCGCCTATGCGTTCCTCGAGCATAATCAAGCCGTTCTCGACCTGACGGTGCCCTTCCTTATCGTTGGCGTGGGTGCGCTCGTTATTACGCGCATTTGTCGATGGCGCTTTGTTAAGCATCACCCTCATTACAAAGATAAGAGCATGCACGTACGTTTCCTGTAGCGAACTTCTCGGCGGCGTCATGCCTTAAACATGGGAAGATCGTCGGCTATCCGAGTGCGACGTCGAGGATCATCATAAGCGTAAATCCAATAGCGACGGCGATAGCGCCAATATTAGTGTGCCTTCCTGTTTGCGTTTCAGGGATGAGCTCTTCCACCACAACATACATCATGGCACCTGCGGCGAATGAAAGAACGTAGGGAAGCAATGGGGTCATGGCGCCCACGCAGGCGATCATAAGGAGCGCACCGAGCGGTTCGACCACGCCAGAGAGAAGACCATATACGAAGGCGCGCTTGCGTGAGAGGCCGCTTGAAACGAGCGGCATGGAAATGATAGCGCCTTCGGGTATGTTCTGTATGGCAATACCAATGACGAGTGCGATGACTCCGGCAAAAGTGATGGTCGTTTCTCCGGTAAGGAACCCCGCCAGAACAACACCGACCGCCATACCTTCGGGAAGGTTATGAAGCGCTACTGCGAAGATGAGCATAGTAGGCTTCTTCATGGTGGTGCGTACCCCTTCGGGAACGGGGTCGTCGATATGCTGGTGGGGTAGGAAATGGTCGATGAGCAGCAAGAGTCCCATGCCGCCTAAGAACCCTACCGCGGCGGGAACCCATCCGATGACGCCTTGCCCTTCGGCCATTTCGATGGAGGGCATTATGAGGCTCCAGACCGAGGCGGCCGTCATGACGCCGGCGGCGAACCCCAAGAGCGCCTTCTGGAGCAATTCGCCCATGTTCTTTTTCAGGAAGAACACGAACGCCGATCCGAGCGTTGTGCCTGCTAAGGGAAGAAGAAGGGCGACAAGAGTACTTAGCGCCGTATTGTCCATAGTGCGCAGTTCCTTATCGGTCGGTCTTCAGGGAGCGGCAAATATTCGCTAACTCGTCGATCATCGAATCGAACTGTGCGAGTGCGTGCGTGATAGGTTCGGTACTCATCATATCGACGCCTGCTCCGCGCAAAAGCTCGATAGGGGGCTTCGACGATCCGCCCTTCAGGAAGTTCAGATACTCTTCGCGCGCTGCCGATCCTTCGTTGAGGATGCGTTGTGATAACGCGATGGCGGCGGCGAACCCTGTGGCGTATTGGTAGACATAGAAGTGGTAATAGAAGTGGGGAATGCGCGCCCATTCAAGCGCAATGTTGTCGTCTACCGTGATGGCGTCACCGTAGTACGTGGTGTTCAGATCACGATAGATATCGCAGAGCGCATCGGCGGTAACGCCAACGCCTTGGGCGGTCAATTCGCTTACTTTCAGTTCGAATTCCGCGAACATGGTCTGGCGATACAGGGTGGCGCGGAACTGCTCGAGGAAGTGGTTGAGGTAGTACGCGCGTTCTTGGTCGTTCTTGGCATGATCGAGGAAGTAGCGAGTAAGGAGCGCTTCGTTGCAGGTGGATGCCACTTCGGCAACGAAGATCACGTAATCGGAATAGCACGAGGGCTGGTTCTCGCAGGAAAGGTGCGTGTGGATGGAATGGCCCATCTCGTGAATCAGGGTAAATACGTCATCGAAGGTACCCTGGAAGTTCATGAGGATCACCGGATGCATGCCGTAGGCTCCCGCTGAATAGGCGCCACTGCGTTTGCCGGGGGTCTCGTAAACATCGACCCAGCGCTCGGAGAGTCCTTTGCGCACCAGCGCGCAGTAATCTTCGCCGAGGGGTTTCAGGGCTTCGAGGATGATCTCGCACGCTTCATCGTAGGTGAACTTGAAATCTTCTTCGTCGATAACAGGCACGTACAGATCGGAGAAGCGAAGCTCGTCAAGATCGAGCAGTTCTTTTCGTAGAGCGACGTATTTATGAAGGACACTGAGGTTCTGGTGCACTGCATCGATCAGGTTGATGTAGACCTCAACGGGAACTTCGTTTCCTGAAAGGGCGGCTTCGAGAGCCGAATCATAGTGACGGGCATCGGCGAAGAACTTGAGTTGCTTGTTCTGGGCTCCCAGGGTAGCGGCAAAGGTGTTGCGGAACTGGCGGTATGCCGTGTAGAGCGATTCGTAGGCCGATTCGCGCAGGGTGCGGTCGGCTGACATCATGAGTGGGACGAAGCTTCCGTGGGTGACGGGATGAGGGTCTCCCTGTGAATCATGCGCATCAGTGAAAGTGATATCGGCATCGTTGAGTAGCGAGAACACATTGCTCGCCTGGCTGGCCATATCGCCTGCGCTTGCCAAGAGCTTTTCTTCGGCGGGCGAGAGGATGTGGTCCTTCATGCGGAACACCACATCAAGGGCGCGGCGGTAGAGCTCAAGGTCGGGCTCTTGTGCGTAGAAGGATTCCATTGTCGCTTCGTCTACGGTGAGTAATTCGGAAGTGAACCACGATGAGGCGCTCGAGAGCGCCACCCAAAGCGTCATGACCTGACTGGAAAGATCCTGGTAGCGGGAATCGCGCGTGTCTTCGTCGCTTTTTCGTTCAGCATAGTTCACGAGACGGGAAAGCGTTACATCTATCTGGTTGTCAAGGCGCAGGTAGGCAAGCAGGTCAGTGGCGGATCGGGATATTTTTCCCTGATATGATGCGATCTGCTCGGGGAGCGATCGTGCTGCTGAAAGCGCTTCGAGGAACGCTTCGTCGTTCTCGAACATGCTGGACAGGTCCCAGCGGTATTGCTCTTCGATTTCTTCACGTGAGGAATAGGTGCTCATAAGTATCTCCTTTTGGCCTTCATAGTACGCTAATCAAGTAAGTTGCGTTGCTGGTAGAGGCCGTTGTCATAGAATCCCAGTTTTCGGTAATAGTCGCGCGTGCCAATGGCACTGATCACATTGATGCGGTGGTAGCCCGCCGATCTTGCGATTTCGCAGGCGTGTTCGACGAGTTGCGTTCCTAATCCGCGGTGCTGTGCATTATGCACGCCCGATGCGGCGATCTTGGCGACGCGCCCATATACATGCACTTCGCGGATCATGGCTTCGTGCGTTGCCAGAGGGAAGGGCGGCTCTGTAGGGCTGATTTCGGCGGAAAGGTTCTGGAGCGATTCGGCGCTCGGAAGCGATAAGCGCAAAAAACCCGCGATCTTGCCCTCGGGTGTTACCCACTGCAAGAACTTCTCGCTCGTTGCGGTTGTTTTGTAGTCGATCACTTCCAGATGCAGGTCGTGAGAATCGATAGCGGAAAGGCTCACCTCGCGGTGGCGGATCTCTGTGGTGCGAAGCCCCTGATCATCGATGCGCCCCTCTACCATTTGGCGCAGGTTCACCTTCTTGTTCCCGGCGACGATGTCGGGTGCCGATATATCGCGGATCATGCGCGAAATGCGCGTGAACGCCGGGGTCGCGCAGGTGTCGGCTACAAGAACGTCGATCAGCGCCTCTTCGGAATAGGGCCGCCAGCTGCCGTTCGTATAGTGTGTGCATAAGCCGGTGCCATCAACGAGGACGCATGGATAGAGCTTCACTTCATCTGGCTGAAAGGACGCTTCGGTTGTAAGCCGCACGTAGTCCTGCTTGTCGCGCTCGGGTGTCGATCCGAGGAGGTTCACCATGGTGTGGATGTGGGTCTTGAATCCGAATAGGCGAAGCACTTCGAAGGCGCGTTCTATCTGGTCGTCAGTGGTGAAGCGATCGTTCTGTTCGCGTACCGTGGCGTCGAGGGTCTGGATGCCCATCTGTACTTTGGTGCATCCAAGACGGCGCAAGGCGAGCGCGTGATCTGCGGTGATCCGTTCGGGACGTGTTTCGATGACGAGTCCTACGACGCGGTGGTCGGCGGATTCGTTCGTTGTATGCTCGCGTTCGAGCTCGCGCCAGGTCGCGCGCTGCCATTCGGCGACGTCTTTCCAGCCTGCATGAGATGCGTAGTGCAGGTCAAAGGCTTGGTTATAGCTCAATTCACGATCGGCTATGCGCTGCTGCACGACGGCGGTTTCTTCGATGAGTGCGTTCGGGTCGCTTGAAATGCCCGCACGAGCATAATGATCGCGTCGTTGTTGTACGTGGCTTTGAGCGGTGCTACCTTCGTTGAGCGCGCGGAAAAGTTCGCGTACGAACCAGATCTGGTAGGTAAGAGGGTAATCACTCCAGGTGCCTCCCAGGATGATGAGCTCGATCTTGTCGGTCACATGGCCCATTTCGGTGAGCGCTTTGAGGCGGGCGGTTACCTGAAGGTAGGGATCGAAAAAAGTGCGTTCGGCACGCTGGCACGCCGGCTCATCGGCAAGATAGCTTTTCGGCATGCGAATGTCGTTGGGGCAGTATAGACAGTCGCTCGAGCACTTCCAGGGCTTGGTGAGCACGGTAATGGTCGCAACGCCTGAAGCGGTGCGACGGGGCTTCATCTGCAGGGTGCGAACGATGCGCTGCTCTTGTTCGGGCGTGAAGTTCCATCGGGTGTACCGAGCGGGATCGGAGCGCTTCGTCTTCAAGAAATATGCGATGAGACGCCGCTTCGAAAGAGGGCGGGTGCACGTACGAGCGCCCGTTTCGATGAGGCGCTTGTTGTGTTGGTTCATCACTTTAGTGAGCGCCTTTTCGTCAAGGTATTCGCACGTTTTAAGGCGCTGCGCAATGTCAAGCAGCGCTTCTTCCAGGTAAAGCTGTTCTTGTTGGGTGGTCTCTTGGTTATTCACGCTACGTGTCTTTCGGTGCGGTTCTTTCAAGGGGGATTATAAAGGAGGACGAGGAACTGCGGCGACCCTGTTTCGAAACTGCTGAAAACACAACAGGTGCGTAACGGGCACGCAAAGTGAAAAAGAGTTGTCATAAAGTCCAGTGCGTACCTCTGTTTGAAGGGTGCGGTGTCGTATCATGGTAGGCAACTGTTAGTTACAAGAAGGGTAGGGATTCATGGTCTCTCGCATATATGTTGAGAAGAAACCTGGTTTCGATATTGAAGCGCAGCAGTTGCTTGCTGAACTCAGGTTCGTTATCACCGAGGGTCTTTCGCCTCTGACGACGTTGCGCATCATTAACCTTTATGACATCGAGGGGATCGATAACGATCTATTCGAGCGTTGTGTGCTGGTTGTGTTCTCTGAGCCGCAGGTCGATACGGTGAGTTCTGAGCTTCCTGTTAAGGGTACGCTCATGGGCGAACTGGGTAGTGGACGCGGCATCGTGGCTGTACCTGAAAACGTTCATGTGTTCGCTGTTGAGGCATTGCCTGGTCAGTTCGATCAACGCGCTGATTCCGCTGCGGAATGCGTGCAGCTCATTAGTCAGGGCGATCGTCCTCGTGTGCGTTGCGCAAAGGTCTACGTGTTCGAGGGTGTTGTTTCGGACGAGGCGCTCGCGGCTATTAAGCGCTATGTGATCAATCCGGTTGAATCGCGCGAGGCATCGCTGGCTCTGCTTGAAACGCTCACGGTGGAATACCCTGAGCCCGCCGATGTTGAAGTGATCGAGGGCTTCACCGATCTTGATGAGGCGGGTCTGGCGCAGTTCCTGCGTGATCGCGGACTCGCTATGGATCTGGCGGATATCATATTCTTCCAGCAGCATTTCAAGGATGAGGGCCGCAACCCCACTATCACCGAAGTCAAGGTCGTCGATACGTATTGGTCCGACCATTGCCGCCACACTACGTTCGGCACTGAACTGACCAACATCCAGATCGATGACGATGTTGTGAAACTGGCATTCGATAAGTACTTGGCCATGCGTGCTGAATTAGGCCGCGAGCATAAGCCGGTCTGCCTGATGGATATGGGCACTATTGGAGCGAAGTATCTGCGTGCTCATGGCGGTCTTGCTGGCTTGGATGAATCGGAAGAAGTGAACGCATGTACGGTCAAGTGCACGGTCGATGTTGACGGGGAAGACCAGGATTGGCTGTTCCTATTCAAGAATGAAACGCATAATCATCCTACCGAGATCGAACCTTTCGGTGGTGCGGCAACGTGCGTAGGCGGCGCGATTCGTGATCCTTTGTCGGGACGTAGCTATGTATATCAGGCCATGCGCGTAACAGGTGCGGGCGATCCGCTGGTTCCTGTGTCGGAAACGCTTGAGGGCAAGCTTCCGCAGCGCAAGTTGGTCACCACTGCCGCCGCTGGCTATTCTTCGTACGGCAATCAGATCGGTTTGGCAACAGGTCAGGTGCACGAGTTGTATCATCCGGGCTATGTGGCAAAGCGCATGGAGGTTGGTGCGGTAGTAGGCGCTACCCCAGCTGATCACGTCCGTCGCGAAGAGCCTGCTCCAGGAGATAAGATCGTTCTGCTCGGTGGGCGCACTGGTCGCGATGGCATCGGTGGCGCTACGGGTTCGTCTAAAACGCAGAACGTCGAAAGCGTTGAAACGTCAGGTGCGGAAGTTCAGAAGGGCAACGCCCCTGTTGAGCGCAAGATCCAGCGCCTGTTCCGTCGTGGTGAGGCATGCCGCTTGATCAAACGCTGTAACGACTTTGGTGCCGGCGGTGTTTCGGTATCCATCGGCGAGCTGTGCGATGGTCTTATGATCGAGCTCGATCAGGTGCCTAAGAAGTACGAGGGTCTTGATGGTACGGAGCTCGCCATTTCTGAGAGCCAGGAGCGTATGTCGGTCGCTCTTGCCGCAGAAGATGTTGATGAATTCATCTCGTATGCGCACGAGGAGAACTTGGAAGCGACCGTTGTGGCGACCGTGACGGAGGAAAAGCGCCTGTGCATGGTATGGCGCGGCAATACCATCGTGGATATTTCCCGCGCGTTCTTGAACAGCAATGGTGCTCCCAAGCATCAGGATGTGCGTATTGAGGAAGGCGGATCGTATCAGCCGACATGGGAGGGCGATACCCTTTCTGAGCGCATGAACGCGTTGGTGAGCGACCTGAACGTATGCTCTAACAAGGGTCTGGGCGAGCGCTTCGACTCGACGATCGGCGCCGTAACGGTTCTGATGCCCTTCGGCGGCAAGCATCAGCTCACTCCGGCGCAGGCTATGGTGGCGAAGTTCCCTGTTGATGGCGAGACCACTACGGCCAGTGCGATGGCGTGGGGCTTCAATCCCTATCTGTCGGAAAAGAACCAGTTCAAGGGTGCGTATTTGGCAGTTGTCGAAAGCGTTGCCCGCTTGGTGGCGACGGGCTTCACGCGCGAGGCCGCGTATCTGTCGCTGCAGGAATATTTTGAGCGCTTGCGCAACGAGCCCGCTCGTTGGGGTAAGCCCACCGCATCGGTTCTGGGTGCTTTGATGGCACAGGTCGATCTGGGTATCGGCGCTATTGGCGGCAAGGACTCGATGTCGGGTAGCTTCGAGGAGCTGGATGTTCCTCCTACGCTCATTAGCTTTGCGGTTTCCACGGGCTCGATCGACCGGGTCGTTTCGCCTGAATTCAAGCAGACGGGCGCTCGTGTGGTTCGCATTGCACCTCGCTTCTATGATGAGGATTCGCTCGTTCCTGACGTTGAGGGTATGAACGCGACCTTCGACATGATGGAGCGTCTGATCGGCGAGGGTGCGCTGGCAGCTGCGGCAACGCCGGGATATGGCTGCACGGCGGAAACGCTATTCAAGATGTGCGTTGGCAACGGCCTTGGCGTGCGTTTGGCTGACGATGTTGAAGCGGACGATCTGTTCTCGCTCGCATACGGCAGCTTCGTGGTCGAATTGGCCGATGGGGCCGCGCTTCCCGAAGGAACTGATCTGGTAAGCGTATCGGTGTTGGGCGAGGTCACGCAGGTATACGAATTCGCTGCGTGCGACGAAGTGATCGATCTGGCCGCGCTTCAGGAAGTATGGGAAGGTGGTATCGAATCGGTGTTCCCTTATCGCTGCGAGGGAGAAGCGGTCGAGCAGGTCAGCTGGACCGATCGCTTGCCTTTGGTGTGCAGTGATTCGTTCGCGAAGCCCCGCGTGGTTATTCCGGTGTTCCCGGGCACCAACTGCGAATACGACACCGCGCGTGCATTCGAGCGCGCGGGTGCGTTGCCGCAGGTGCTGGTCGTGAACAACCTCACGCCTGATGCGGTTGCCGAAAGCACGAAAGCATTGGTGCGCGCCATCAATGAGAGCCAGATCATCATGTTGCCCGGCGGGTTCTCCGGTGGCGACGAGCCTGATGGTTCGGCGAAGTTCATTACGGCGTTCTTCCGTTCTCCTGAAGTTACCGAAGCGGTACGTGATCTCCTGAAGAACCGCGATGGCCTGATGCTGGGTATCTGCAATGGCTTCCAGGCTCTGGTGAAGTTGGGCTTGGTTCCGTATGGCGATATCGTTCCTGCTGAATCGGATGCGCCAACGCTTACGTTCAATACGGTCGGTCGTCATCAGAGCGGATTGGTCCGCACGCGCATCGCGTCGAGTCTGTCGCCTTGGTTGTCCTGCTGTGAAGTTGGCGATATTCATACGGTCGCTATTAGCCACGGTGAAGGTCGTTTCGTGGCGACTCCTGAACAGGCAGCTCAGCTTGCTGCAGCGGGTCAGATCGCAACGCAGTATGTTGATGAGGCAGGTGTGCCGTCGATGGATTGGTCGGTCAATCCCAACGGTTCTGTGCTGGCGATCGAAGGTATTACCAGCCCCGATGGTCGCGTATTCGGCAAGATGGGACATACTGAGCGTAGTGGCAACGGCTTGTATAAGAACGTGCCAGGCGATTTGTATCAGCCTCTGTTCGAAGGTGGCGTGAACTACTTCGCATAAGTGGTAGTAAGAGGTCGTTGCGACTTTGGTGTGCTGCCCGCCTTGCTCGAGCCTGTATGCTGTTCATTCCAACATGCTGCCTGTCTTGGTGTGCTGCTCATCGCGATCGACGGCGAATAATTGCACAAAGAGCCCGCTATGCGGGCTCTTCTTTCGTGTGGAGCTTTGAGCGGGAACGGATCTTGTGAAATGGTTTCAATAAATCGAGAAATTTTTGCCGTATTAGTAAAAGGACGATGTGCGAAGGTGCCTGAATCGCGAAGGTTCTCGTTCGAAGTCTGTGACGTTTGCGAGGATGTGGTGGAGATACCATAAGCGCCGCAGAGTTCACATCCGAAAAGAATCAGATCGATCAAGCTCAAGAACGAAGCAGCTTGAAGAAAAGCGAGTTCAGGAATCACGACATAAAGCGATCGCCGAAGGGGAGAATGGGCTTGCGTCTTGTTGCGATCTAAAGCGCCGGGAATTCCAGTCTTTTCGCCTGATTGAGTCAATGCTGCGACATCTAATGGTAGCACCGTTGCTTTCGAAGAATTAATGTGACGGATAAGGTCGTCGTAAGCTCGACGCTTGTCTTGCTGTCCGACTGTCGTATGTACGGGATAGGACAGTAGATCCGGAAACGTTTTCTCCAGAAGGTCGAGATCTGATTTCTTCGGGGCAGAGCACCGCTCAAGGTTTACGGGACGTCTCGACGCTGTCTTGAGTCCAGGTTGGCCTGAATCGAAGTATGGACAAGCTTTAATCAGGAGAGGCGAGCGATAGATCTCGATAGCGGATAGATGACTTAGTGCGAGGCTCATGGGTGCTCCTTGCGACATCATAGACAAAGGATGTATCTGAATGTACCCGCATGTCGCTCAATTAAATCTGAAAGAAAGTGCATATAAGACGGATATTTCCCTTAAATCTGTCTCAAAGAAGCCGAATTGCAGTGGATGCAACCGTTGTGGTCGCGACCATCGTGGCTGTAACCGTTATGGTTGCAGCCGTTATGACTGCGATCGTGCATATTTGGAGCGAAAGAGGAGGCATCTAGTGAGGGCGGGTGTCGCTTGTGGTTCATGGATGCGTACGATCAATGCGCTTTGCGCAGGATGAGGTATTCGTTCAGATCTTCGCTGCGTCCATCGGAGCGGAAGCGAGCGAGACATCCGGCCTTTTCGCTTATGGAGGCAAGTAGAGTATCGATTTCCGAATCAGTGAAGCTATGGCAATACCGATATGCGCCAGGTTCGTTCTTCCAGCCAACGAGATAATCGCCCGGTTCGAACTGGGCGGCGTCAAGGGACAGCTCCTGTGTGCCGCTGTGATGGGTTCGGTGCGCTTTTTCGGCTAGTGCTTTGTTGCCCATGAAGCGCCAGAGAGAAAGGCAGATCAAGCCGCCTGGCTCGGTAGCGTCGATGAGGGTGCTTAGGAAGCGTTCGCGCCACTGCGTTCCGGGAACATGATGCATGAAGCCGAATGACACTACGCAATCGTAGAGGTGGTGCTCGGGGGCGGATGCAGGTGTTGCGGATGTGGTGAGCGTGGCCGCAGGTGTTGTAGGGGTGGGTGCAGTGAGCGTGGCCGTGGGTGCCGCAGAGGTGCGCGCAGGTGAGCCGGAGCAGCTTGCGCGTGGTTCTTGCCTGAGGGCGGGGCCTAACGTGCCACCTAAGAGCGCCTCGATTATGTCGCAGTGCTGATAGCGGATATTGTGCAGGGGTTCTTCGGGTAAAAGGTCATCGCAGGTATCCAGCGCAGTTGCGGTGAACGAGCCTTGAGGAAGCGAGCGTGTCAGGAACTCTTCAAAGCGCAAATTGCCGCATGCGACGTCGAGGATCGACAAGGGCCGCTTGGGTGCATGTTCGGCAGGCGTATTAAGCGCGAGGTGGTCGGCGATGTGTTCTAGGCAGCGCTCCCAGCCAGGCCATGCTGCTTGGCGGGTGTTGGAGAACGAAGCGGCCTGCTCTTGGTAGAAACGATTATTCAGTTGGCATAGAGCGCGTGCAAATGATTCGTTCACAATGGGTCCGTTTCGTTTTGATTGGGGCTGTCTGTCAGATGGGTCCGTTCCGCTCCGGCCGAGGGGTTGTCCGTTAGTTGACGTGGTCTAGCTCCAGTATGAGAGCTGTCCGCTATTTGGTGTGATTGTGCTTCGGCTAAGAAGTTGTTCACTGTTCGAGCGACCGAGTGCATCCGGGACCCTGTTTTGCGGTATGAGCTCAGCACGCCGATCGCAACCGATCGGCGTGCATGCGTAAATGGGTCGGCGCACTCTCGTTAGCGCATGCTAATCGCGAGTCAGCTTTCGGTGGATGCGATGAGGTTTTGCCGCCTCTTCGCCCAGGCGTTCGACCTTGTTCTTGCGATACGCTTCGAAGTTGCCTTCGAACCAATACCAGTTGCCGGGATTCTCATCGGTTCCCTCCCAGGCCAGGATATGGGTCGCGATGCGGTCCAGGAACATACGGTCGTGGCTGGTGATGACCGCGCATCCAGGGAACGCGAGCAGTGCTTCTTCCAGGCTTTCGAGTGTTTCGACATCCAAGTCGTTGGTGGGCTCGTCGAGCAGCAACAGGTTGCCGCCCTGTTTTAGGGTGAGCGCTAGATTCAGGCGGTTGCGTTCACCGCCCGAGAGAACGCCGGCAGGTTTTTGCTGATCGGAGCCCTTGAAGCCGAAGTTCGCCACATAAGCACGGCTGGGGATCTCGGTTTCGCCCACGCGAATGTAATCAAGGCCGTCGGAAACTACTTCCCAGAGGCTCTTCTTATCGTCGAGGCCTTCGCGGTTCTGGTCAACGTAGGAGATCTGCACCGTTTCGCCTACTTCGAGCGTGCCGCGGGTGAGTTCTTCCTTGCCGACGATCATCTTGAACAAGGTGGATTTACCTACGCCGTTAGGGCCGATGACGCCCACGATGCCGTTGCGAGGCAAAGTGAAGGAGAGGTCGTCGATCAGAACGCGGTCGCCGAATGCCTTATGTAAGTGCTCGGCGATCAGGACCTTGGAGCCCAGACGGGGGCCAACGGGGATGGAAATGCTGGATGTGTCGAGCGTTTTGACATTGCGTGCTTCGGCTTCCATCTGTTCGTAGCGCTCCAAACGCGCTTTGTTCTTCGCCTGGCGGGCTTTGGGGCTCGAGCGGACCCATTCTAGTTCTGATTTCATGCGCTTGGCCAGTTTTGCCTGCTGCTGACCCTGGGCTTCCAGACGGGTGGCTTTCGTTTCGAGGTAGGTGGAATAGTTACCCTTGTAGGGGAACAGGCTTCCGCGGTCCACTTCGCAGATCCATTCGGCTACGTTGTCCAGGAAGTAGCGATCGTGCGTTACAGCGAGCACGGCACCGGGATAGCGCTTGAGGAACTGTTCGAGCCACAGCACCGATTCGGCATCAAGATGGTTGGTCGGTTCGTCTAGGAGAAGCAGGTCAGGCGCTTCGAGCAGCAGCTTGCATAGCGCCACGCGACGACGTTCGCCGCCCGAGAGCACCTTTACCGGAGCATCGGGGTCGGGGCACTGGAGGGCATCCATTGCCTGGGACAGCTGGCTATCCAGATCCCAGCCGTTGGCGGCATCGATCTCTACCTGCAAGGTACCCATCTCTTCCATGAGTGCGTCGAAGTCGGCATCGGGGTCGGCCATTTCGGCGCCGATGGCATTGAAGCGCTCGACTTTCGCCAGGATGTCGGCGAAAGCTTGGCGGATGTTCTCGATAACGGTGGCTTCTTCGTCGAGCGGCGGCTCCTGCTGTAAGATGCCGACGGTATATCCTGGAGTGAGACGCGCATCACCTGCGGAAACCTCTTCGAGCCCCGCCATGACCTTGAGCAGGGTGGATTTACCCATGCCGTTCGGTCCGACAACGCCGATCTTCGCGCCGGGATAGAATGAAAGCGTAACGTCATCTAGGATGACCTTATCGCCGTGCGCCTTACGCGCTTGATACATCTGGTAGATGAATTCTGCCATGGTGTTTCAGCCTTTCGGTGTTGGCCGGCATCATGCCGTGCCACGAAATTACGATCAATGGCTTGATTCTACCAAGTGCGCCGTTTGTTTGCAGCATGGCTTGCGGCGTTATGGCTGGGGTTCGGCGAAAATGACAGTATCGTGATAGACGAGTGTGGTGAATACGCGCGAAACTGGGATGCTGTATCGTATGGGACCTTCGTCCGCGGACGAAATTTACCGCACGTGGCTGAGTGCCGCATCGCCGTTGCCGACCCAGGTTTCGGGCGAGTGCAGCCGCCTGAGGGTGAGCTTTTGGTGGAGCCCGCCCCGCCGCTTCGTGCGGGACTCCCAGGAACTCGCCGCACGTTGGGCTTTTCGGCAAGAGTGCTTCGGGGCGAAAAGCATAGCGATGGCGTCTGCGATCCATAAAAGAAGTTCTATCCATGAAGGAGTGAGTGTTCGTGTCTCGGTTGGCTCATAGTGCGAAAAACGATAGTGCCATCGGGCATGTGGCGGCCTTGTTCACGATTCTTGTGTGGGGCACGACGTTCGTGTCGACGAAGATCCTTCTGGTTGATTTCGCGCCGATTGAGATCCTGTTCATCCGTTTTGTGATGGGCCTGGTGGCTCTGTTCGTCATCGCGCCGGAGTTGACTCGCTGGATGGGGTGGGGTCGCGAGCGATGGTTCATGCTGGCGGGTTTTTTCGGTGTAACGCTGTATTACCTTCTGGAGAACATCGCGCTTACGGGCACGTTGGCGACAAATGTGGGCGTGATCGTGTCAGCGGCACCCTTCTTCACCGCGATCGCGGAAAGAGTTATCAACAAAGGAAAACCACTGTCGTTGCGGTTCGTGGTCGGCTTCATAGTTGCGATGGTGGGTATAGGTTCGATCAGCTTTTCGGGAGCAGAGGTCAAGGTGAGCCTTGTGGGCGATGCGCTGGCTCTGCTGGCGGCAATGGTGTGGGCAGGTTATTCGGTATGCATGACGCGCATCAGTGCCTTAAATATGCCGACGGTTCGTGCGACGCGCCGCGTCTTCGAATACGGCGTTGCCTTCATGCTCCCCGTTTTGCCGCTAATGGGATTCGCCCCGCAAATGAGCGCTCTCATCGAACCGGTGAATTTGGGTAATCTGTTGTTCTTGGGGTTGGGCGCGTCGGCTGCGTGCTTTGTGACGTGGAACTTCTCGGTAAAGCGCTTGGGCTCGGTGGTGACCAGCGTATATATCTACCTGGTGCCCGTCATTACGGTTCTGGCTTCTTGGATCGTACTTGGTGAGCAGCTGAGCACTTCGGCATGGGTCGGAGTGGCGTTGACCATTGCGGGGTTGTTCGTTTCGCAGTTCTCTTTTTTGAAGCGTCCGCGTTAAATCAGTGGACGAAGGGCAGGGTCGTCAACGTCAGGCGAGTGTTGGGCTGGTGTGTTGGGCCGGTCGACGAAGAGAAATGAGCGTCGGCCTGTGTTAATGCCCCCGGAAGGGGACGTGCATTTGGTTCATCAAGGGAGGTCAGAACCCCCCAGGTCCGAATAATCAAAAAAATGCAGAAATCGGGGTACCCTTGGTCGAATTTCGAAGTTTCGGTCGTCTCGAAATACAGTATTGCCTCGATGAGGGCTCTGCATTGCGAAGAAACACCCCAAATTGGTCTTGTTTGGGGTGTTTCTTGCCATTTGTTTGTGCGTTTCGGAATTCGAGGCTGTTGAAGCTTCGTTCTTTGACCAGGGGTGCCCCGAAATTGGGAAAAACGGGGGTCTATAGAGGAAGCGTGGGCTTGGGGAGGCTCGGGGTTGGGGCATGGATTTGGAGGGGGCGCGTAGATCCAGGTCGCCACACAAAAATACCCCGCCGAACTCGGCGGGGTATTTGATCGCGGTCTTTGAGAGCGCTTAAAGTTTGCGTAGGCTCTTGCGGAAAGTCTCCGCGGGTCCTTACGGAAGAATGAAGGATAGAACGCTGGACTGCAGGAACACCAGCACGCACAGTACGGCGAGCATGCCAATGCTCCATGGAATGATCTTCTTGAACAAGGTTGATTCGGTCTCACCTGTGGTAACTGCGGCGATAGCCAAGGACTGAGGCGAGATCATCTTGCCGATAACGCCACCCATGGTGTTCGATGCCAAGAACAGGTTGGGGGTAACGTGGGCCAGTGACGCGTTGGACTGAGCGGCTTCATACTGCAGGCTCGAGAACAATGCGTTCGCTGACGTGTCGGAGCCGGTAACCGCAGTGCCGACCCAGCCGAGGATGGGGGAGAGCAGTGCGAAGAAGGCTCCAGAGTGAGCGAGGAACTGGCCGATCGAAATGGTCTGTCCCGAGAAGTTCATGACGTAAGCCAAGCCGAGGACCATTACGATGGTCAGCGACGAGAAGCGCATAGCGTAGAAGGTCTGACCGAGCTGCTTGAAGGACATGCCTAGCGTGATGCGGAACGCGCCTTTGCCATTGAAGATCATGTATACGATCGTGGTGAGGACGGCTGCGATGAACAGCATTGAACCAGGGTTGGAAAGCAGGTTGAGGGTGTACGTCGTTCCCGGATCGGCGCCGGCGGCATTGAGCACGTTGCCTGCGAGGCCAGGGAAGGGGATCTTAATGTCGGTGCTTGCCAGCAAAGCGGGAATGCCCAGCTTGCAGATGGCGAACACAACGACAACGATGATGTAAGGAACCAGCGCCATCCATGCGCGAACGGCGGGAAGCTTCGTGGTTTCAGCTTTCTCAAGGGGAGCCATGCCGAAGCGCTCACGTGCGTCAGCGACATTGCGGGGCTTGATGAACTTGAGGAAGATAACGCTGATACCCAAAGAAGCGAGTGAAGCGACAACGTCGGTCAGCTCGTATGCGAAGTGGTTGGAGCACCACCACTGGGTAAGTGCGAACGATGCGCCGATGACCAATGCGTGCAGCCAGCAATCGCGCAGGCCCTTACGGCCGTCGAGGATGACGATGACCAGCAGGGGAACGAACAGCGCGAAGAGCGGTGCCTGATAACCAACTATAGCTGCAACGTGCTGAGCGGCTTCGGAGGCAGCAGCGGCGTTGCCGCCGGATACCATGTTGCCCGCCGTGGTGATGGGGGTACCTGCAGCTCCGTATGCGACGGGTGCGGTGTTGGCGATCAGGACGGCAAGAGCGGCCTTGATGGGCTTAACGCCAAGGGCGAGTACCATCGTCGCTGTGATCGCAATAGGCGCACCAAAGCCTGCGAGTGCTTCGAGCAAGCCGCCGAAGCAGAACGCAACCAAGCATGCCTGGATGCGAATGTCGCCACCGCCGACAATATCGAACAGGCTCTTAAGGTCCTCCGACCTACCAGAGACAACCGTTACTTCATAGAACCATACCGCCATGATGATGATGAACACGATGGGGAAGGCTCCGTAGCAAGCGCCCTGGAGACCAGACAAAAGGGCGAGGTGCACGGGCATGTGGAAAGCGAAGATAGCGACGATGAATGCGACCAGCAAGGCAATTGCGGCTGAAACATGCGCTTTTGCTTTCACGCCCACGAGCATGATAAAGAATGCTGCAAGGGGGATGCATGCCACTAAAGCCGACAGGGCAAGGCTCCCTGCGACAGGATCGACTGTGGCTTGAAACATATCGACTCTCTTTCTGTACGTACCAATGAAGAACAGCAACGAGCGCTGCCTTCGAAAAATAACGTTTACATACTAAAGACCTCGCTCGGAATGAAAATCGTCAATCGACTAAAGGATGAATATAGCCAATGAGGGGATATGTGCGCGTATAGAAGACCTTGATAAATCAAGGGAAAACGCCTTTGACAGGGCATTTGGGGCGAGATCCATCGAAAGATGCTATCAGGGCAGGGCATCTAGTGTTCCGATAGGGGATCTGGATGAGCCGTATCAATGCTTGTTGGCGATATGTCTTGTGAATCGATCGATGTAGATTCGCTGCGACAGGGTGGATCTCGCGGCGCGGGTAAGGGGCATGCGTTCGCGCGATGAACATGGGCGCATGGGGCGTTCGTCGCCGTCGTCTGTTACCGTTCGAATAAAAGCGCAAGATGCGCTGCGGCGGTGGTTCGATTTTCGGGTATGCTAGCACTGTTCGTTCCCGTGAGGCGTTTCGTGTGCGATCTTCGTGCATGATATCGGTCGTAATCGCAAGGAAGAAGGGTGTTATGTACGTAACTTGCTTGGATCTTGAAGGGGTATTGGTTCCAGAGATCTGGATCGCGTTCGCCGAGGCGACCAATATTCCGGAATTGAAGCGAACGACTCGCGACGAACCCGATTACGATAAGCTGATGAACTTCCGTCTTGGCGTTCTGAAGGAACATGGTCTGGGTCTGAAGGAGATCCAGGATACGATCGCCACTATCGATCCGATGCCCGGTGCGAAGGAATTTCTGGATGAGCTGCGCACGCTGTGCCAGGTGATCATCATCAGCGACACCTTCACGCAATTTGCTCAACCATTGATGGAAAAGTTGGGCTGGCCGACGCTGTTCTGTAACGAACTGGAAGTTGCGGAATCGGGCGAGGTCACCGGTTTTCGTATGCGTTGCGATCAATCGAAGCTCACTACCGTCCGCGCACTTCAGTCGGCGGGCTTGGAGACCATCGCTGCGGGCGACAGCTTTAACGACCTGGGCATGATCCGTGCGAGCAAAGCGGGCTTTTTGTTCAAGAGCCCCGATTCCATCAAGGCCGATAATCCTGATCTGCAGGCGTTCGATGAATATGCCGATCTGATGGCCGCCATCAAGAACGTGATTTCGTAGCGGGTGCTTATTGGCTGCGGGTATATCGGCGGCAGATGCTTTTCGGCTGTGAAACGCACGTGTTTTTCAGTTGTGGGGTAATAGTTTGGCATTAGGGAACGCGGGCTTTGTGCCCGCGTTCTTTTTGTGTGGCGGCGAAAACACCCCTTTGGAATTCGGGTGACCGCCCGATAGAACTTTTATGAAAACGATCGAGCGCCTGGCAAAGCTTTTTATCATGGTCAGGTTGTTAGATGGAGGGGTCGCCTGTGCGAATAATCGCCTATTTGAAGAAATCCAAGATCGCCGTATTGCTCATTGTGCTACTGCTTATCGTTCAGGCTTTCGCTGACCTGTCGTTGCCACGCTATACCTCCGATTTGGTTGATGTGGGTATTCAGCAAGGCGGCATCGAAGACGCTTCTCCTATCGAAATGAGTGAGGACACGTTCAATTACGTGTGCATGATCGCCTCTGAAGAAGATGAGGGTCTCATCCGTAGTTCCTATACGCAGACGGATGAGGGGAGCTATGAACTCAACGAAAACGGGCGCGACCATCGCGCAGAACTTAACTCGGCTGTGGCGTTGCCGATCGTTATCGTTCACTTTTCGGACTTGAGTGCAACGGTTTCGCTGGGCGATGACGCCCAAGCCGAACAGAGCGAGGGTGTACAGGACGAGAGCGTGCGGAGCAGTGCCGGGCAGAATACGCAAGCCGATGGCGTTCAAGTTACCCAGGGCGCGCAGGGCGAACAGGGCGATGCGCTTGCGGGATCCACTATGCAGTCGGGCTCGTTCGATCTGGCGCAGGTGTATGCGACTTATGAGGCAGGATCGCTTACGAAGGCAGATATCGCCACCATGGTCGAAGAGGCGAAAAGCTCATCCGGTAATATTGAGGACTCCCTTGTGGAGCAGCAGGCGATCGTGGCCGTTAAAGCCGAATATGAAGCGCTCGGTATCGACCTTGGCGCGATCCAAATGCAGTATTTGCTCACGTTGGGCATGCAGATGCTCGGTGTGGCGGCGCTTATGATGGTAGCATCCATCGCGGTAGGGTTCGTGGCTTCGCGTACGGCGGCGAAGGTCGCACGTGATCTGCGTGAACGTCTATTTAGCAAGGTCGTCTCCTTTTCTGATGCGGAGGTCCAATCGTTTTCGGCGGCATCGCTCATCACGCGGGGCACTAACGATATCCAGCAGATCCAGATGGTCGTGGTGCTATTGCTGCGCATGGTTCTGTATGCGCCCATCCTAGCCATTGGCGGCATCATCATGGTTTCCCAGACCAGCCTTGCGATGAGCTGGATCATCGTGCTGGCCATTGTCGTTATAGCCATTGTCATTGCGCTTTTGATGACCATCGCGCTACCAAAATTCAAGATCATGCAGAAGCTCATCGACCACGTGAATCTGGTATCACGTGAAATGCTCACGGGACTTTCGGTCATTCGTGCATTCGACCGTCAGGAGCACGAAGAAGCGCGTTTTGATGAAGCGAGCACGGCGTTGTATCGCACTCAGCTGTTCACCAATCGAGTCATGACCTTTATGATGCCGACGATGATGTTGGTCATGAATGGCGTATCGGTGCTGATCGTATGGGTCGGCGGGTCATATATTGATTCAGGCGCTATTCAGACGGGTGACATGATCGCATTCATTACCTACTCCATGGTCATCGTCATGTCGTTTCTCATGCTCAGTATGATCGCGATCGTTCTGCCCCGTGCGAACGTCGCGGCTCAGCGCGTGAACGAGGTCCTTGTGACCGAAAGTTCCATTGTCGATCCTGATGGATCGCAGCCCCTTTTACTTGACGCGAGAACGGGCGGACTGTCGGTCGAATTCGATGACGTGACGTTCGCATATAACGAAGGCTCCGACCCAGTGCTCTCTCACGTCTCATTCGAGGCAGAGCCAGGACGGACGACCGCCATTATCGGATCAACGGGATCGGGCAAGTCGACCATCATGAAGCTGATAGAGCGCTTCTATGACGTGAATGAGGGCGCGGTGCGTGTCGGTGGTGTTGATGTGCGCGATATGACCCAGCACGAATTGCGCAAAGAACTGGGATATGTACCTCAGAAGGCGTTCCTCTTTTCAGGGTCGATCGGATCGACCATCGCATACGCCGATGGATCTCTTTCGGAAGACAAGATCGCACAGGTGGCTGAAATCGCGCAGGCGCGTGAATTCATCGATGCGAAAGAAGAGGGCTACGATTCGCCCATCAGCCAAGGAGGCACCAATGTGTCGGGTGGACAGCGGCAGCGTCTGTCCATTGCGCGTGCGTTGGCAACTGATGCGCGCGTGCTGCTGTTCGACGATAGTTTCTCGGCGCTTGATTACGCGACCGATGCGAAACTGCGCCATGCGCTTGCTGAACACGCAGAAGGCAAGACGATCATCGTGGTAGCGCAGCGCATCTCCACGGTGCTTACTGCCGACAAGATCATCGTCCTTGAAGATGGCATGATCGTAGGGCGCGGCACTCATGAAGAACTGTTGGCTACCTGCGCTACGTATCAGGAAATCGCGCATTCGCAGCTTTCGGAAGAGGAGCTGAAGGGGGGTGTTGCGTAATGGGTGAAGAGAAACGTTCTTTCGAGGACCGACAGGAAAACGAACCTGAGGCACCGTCAAGACACGCGGCCCCCCGCCATCGCGGACCTATGGGTGGCCCTCATGGCATGATGCCAGGTGAAAAGGCGACTGACTTCAAGGGGTCTATGAAGAAGCTGCTCAGTTTGATGGGCACCTTCAAGTTCGCGCTTGCCGCAGTGGTCATATTCGCTATTGCTTCCACGGTATTCAATATTGTGGGTCCGAAGGTGCTCTCGACGGCAACGACCGAATTATTCGAAGGCGTCAGTGCGAAGATCGCTGGCACGGGTGGCATCGACTTTGCGGCCGTGGCGGTCATTCTGGTTACGACCTTGGCCCTGTATGGGTTCTCTGCGGCGTGCTCCTTCGTGCAGGGATGGCTCATGTCCCATGTTTCCCAGCGTACGTGCTATATACTGCGCCAGCGCATTGCAAAGAAGATGAACGTATTGCCAATGGGCTATTTTGAGCGTACGAGTACAGGTGATGTGTTATCGCGCATCACGAATGATGTGGATACGTTGGGGCAGAGCCTAAATCAAGGCGTGACTCAGATCATTACGTCGGTTACGACCATCTTAGGCGTGTTGATCATGATGTTGAGCATTAATGTGCCTATTACACTCATTGCGCTTCTGATGGTCCCGGTCTCAGCGCTTTTCGTTAAAGTGGTGGTAGGTCGCAGCCAGAAGTACTTCCGCATGCAGCAGAACCGCCTGGGGGCCATCAATGGCCAGGTCGAAGAGACGTTTTCCGGTCAGGCGGTGGTACGCGCATTCAATAAGGAAGGTGACGTACTCGAGACCTTCCGCAAGACCAATGATGAATTATACGAATCGGCGTGGAAGTCGCAGTTCTTGTCGGGCTTGATGATGCCGGTTATGAACTTCGTGAGCAATTTGGGCTATGTGGCAGTGGCTATTGCAGGTGCGCTGTTCGCCATTAACGGGCGCATCACCGTGGGTGACATTCAGGCGTTCATCCAGTATGTGAAGAACTTCACTCAGCCCATCACTCAGCTCGCCCAGGTATCGAACGTGCTTCAGCAGATGGCCGCTGCGGCCGAGCGTGTGTTCGAGTTCCTTAATGCCGACGAAGAGCCCGAGAACGAAGTGCTCGTAGCGGCGTCGCAGGTAGAGGGGTCGGTTGAATTCGACCATGTGCGCTTTGGCTATGATGCAGATATGCCCATCATCAAGGATTTTTCCGCGCAGGTATCCGAAGGTCAGACTATCGCGCTTGTCGGGCCTACTGGCGCAGGTAAGACCACTATGGTGAAGCTGCTCATGCGTTTCTATGATGTTGATAGTGGAGCTATCCGGATCGGCGGGCATGATGTACGTGAATTCGATCGCGATGATCTGCGTTCGCTGTTCGGCATGGTGCTCCAGGATACGTGGCTGTTCAAGGGTTCGGTCCGCGAGAACATCCGCTATGGACGCTTGGATGCGACTGATGAAGAAGTCGAGGCGGCAGCTAAAGCTGCGTTCGCGGATACCTTCATTCGCACGCTTCCCGGTGGATACGATATGGAGATCAACGAAGATGCGAGTAACATCAGCCAAGGCCAGCGCCAGCTGCTCACGATCGCGCGCGCTATTTTGGCTGATAGGCGCATGCTTATTCTGGATGAGGCGACCAGTTCGGTCGATACGCGCACCGAAGAGCGCATCCAGATGGCGATGGATAATCTGATGCAGGGACGTACTTCGTTCGTTATCGCGCATCGACTGTCCACTATTCGCAATGCTGATCTGATCTTGGTTCTCCAGGATGGCGATATTGTCGAGCAGGGAACGCATGAGGATCTGCTGGCGCATGGTGGCGCGTATGCCGATTTATATAATTCTCAGTTCGCAGAATGAGCAACGTGACACTGGCGCTAAGTCGCAATGGCAATGAAAAAGCCTTCGTTCCGAGTGGAGACGAAGGCTTTTTTCGTAAAGGGTCCGTTCGCGAGGAGCGCCAACGGAAGCAGGTTCTGCGAGCGTTTATTTTGCCTTGCCCTGGTTGGCTACGGCGTTGATCTTCGCTTCGATAGTGGCCGCGTCGCCCACATAGCGTTTGTCCAGTACGTTGAAGTCCTGGTCGAAGGTGTAGACCAGCGGCACACCGGTGGGGATGTTCACGCCAACGATCTCTTCGTTGGAGAGCTTGTCGAACTGCTTTACCAAAGCACGCAGGGAATTGCCGTGGGCTACGATCAGAACACGCTTGCCGGCGCGCATCTGCGGCTCGATCTCGGAAGTGAAGTATGGCCACGCGCGTGCGATGGTGTCTTCCAGGCATTCTGCTAGAGGCATTTCGTCAGCAGGTGCTTCACGGTAAGGAGCGAGCAGACGAGGATTACGCTCGTCATCTTCTTCCAGTGCGGGAGGACGAACGTCGAAGCTGCGGCGCCATATCTTTACCTGGTCTTCGCCGTATTTTGCGGCGGTCTCGGCCTTATTGAGGCCCTGGAGCGCTCCATAATGACGCTCGTTCAGGCGCCAGTTCTTAATAACGGGAAGCCATTCGCGATCCATGGATTTCAGAATGTGATTCAGCGTGTGGATAGCGCGCTTCAAGTACGAGGTATAGCATACATCAAAGTCGAATCCCGCTTCTGCAAGGGCACGGCCACCATTGGCTGCTTCTTCATGACCGGTATCGGATAGGTCGACATCCATCCAGCCGGTAAAAAGATTCAGCTTGTTCCATTCGCTTTCGCCATGACGAACAAGGACGAGCTGCATGGTCGTGTCGTTCATAAGGGCCACCATCTTTCTTTCGTATTGGGTGATGATAGATCATCTGAAGCCCGCAACTGACCATCCTTGGCACGCGAGTGTCAAAGGGGCGTTTATGAGCGCTGCTTCGAACGATCTGGTTTTTCAGATGCTTTATTAGTATGACGCTCTCTTGCGATAAATGCCATGGTTGCCAGGTGCGAACATGAAATTTAGGCAGACAAAGTGTAGATAAGGGCAAGAGCTAGCCAGACGAGAAAGGCATGTTCGGTGAATATGAGGAGCGTATAGAGCATCGGGCGAGATTCACATGTAACTTCTGGTTTAGGCGCACCTGTTTCTTCAATTCGATAACGTGCACTGGCTTAGAGTTATGCAGACGTGCGTTCTGCGCCGTGGTCGCATTCGTGATAGTTAATACGTATTGTGCCATCAGGCAAAAGGCCGAGAGATAAAGTGCCCTATCGTACATGAATCGAGTCAGCGCAGGTATCGCATCCGAAGATGAAAGAAGCCAGTTTAAGGGGTGTTATATGGTGCGCGAACGTAAAAAGCACATTGCTGCGTTCATGATCGTGATCGCACTTGCGACATGCTTGATCGGGGGTTTGGCTGGATGCAGCGGTCGAACGCCAACGGGAAATGACACGCTCAAAGTGGGTGTGCGTGCGGATATCGTAGGTTTCGGTCACTTAAACGAAAAGACCGGTAAGTACTATGGCCTTGAGATAGATATTGCCAACGAATTGGCGGATCGTCTCGGGTATTCCGATACGGAGTTCGTGAGTGTTGTGCCGGAAGATCGCAAAGAGCGCTTGCTGGCGGGTGAGGTTGATTGCCTGATCGCTTGCTACTCTATATCGGAAAGTCGCTTGGCTAATTTTGATTTTTCACCTGCGTATTATCATGACAAGTGCGTGGTAATGGTGGAGAACAGCTCTCTGATCAGCAATATCGATCAGCTGAAAGGGCGGATCATAGGCACGATGGCGGGTGCTAATACGGCGCCGATGCTCATCGAAAAACTCACGGCTGATGGCTTTACGAACGGTGAAGTGCTTTCCCAGAACGAAGAAGGTAGCGATTATCAGTTCGAAAATTTCCGTATTTTGGAATACGCCTCGTATGAAGAGCTCTCCAATGCGCTTGAGGTAGGCGAGATCGATGCTGCCAGCATGGATGGCAGCATTGCGGAAACCTACCTGCTGGATAATCGCGTTCTTTTGGATTACACCGTTGCAGAACAGGATTACGGCGTTGCGACACAGAAGGATTCTGCTCTGAGTCAGCCGATGGCAGATGCTGTTCAGACGATGATCGATGACGGCACTCTTGCTCGCCTTGTCGATAAGTGGAACTAAAGGGGCGAATTTCCATGTCGAAACGACTCAAGATAAAAATCACGCTACTTGTCGCCATTGTTATTGTGGGTATGGTGGCAATGGGCACTGCTATCTCAACGATGCAGAACAACCTTTCCTTGGAAAGCTATACCCAGGAAATGAAACAGAAGGCAGAAGAGCTTCCTAGTTTGCTCGATCAGGCAGAGATCGATACTGAACAGAACATCAAGAACTACGATGCGGTGTATCAGTCGAAGGTCCAGAGCGTTGCCTTTATGGCTCAAAACAATGCGGGTTATGAAGCTACTAACGCCAAGATGGTCGAATATCAGGATCTGTTCAATGTTGACAACATCATGGTCGTCGATCGCAATGGCGCGGTCGTGGCACAGGCAGAAGACACCAAAGCGAACTTTGCTTCGTCGCGCTTCAATCGATTGCGTACGGTGTTCGATACGAACACTGCCTCCGATGCGGTCGAGATCGATCTTCCGGAAGAGAACTGGAACGATCGTTATTATTCTGCCAAGGTCGACGACAATACCATGGTAGTCATCGAGCAGAACCCAGAAGAAGTGGATCAGTTGGTTGAGGATTCTGGTTCCACGGCGAGTATTCTGAAGAACCTCACCGTGGGTCAGCATGGATATGTATTCGCCATTTCGGCCAAAGATTACCTTATTGAATATCATCCTGACGAAATGCTCATAGGTGCGGATGCGCTCGACAAAGGTATAGATGTCGCCGATTTGGAGAACGGTAACTACTCATGGTTGAAGCTCGATGGTGAATCGATCTACTGCGGAGTGACCCAGATAGACGATATGTATTACATTGCGGCTGTACCTGAGAGCGATATGGCGGCATCGCGCAACATTACTACGGGTGTTATTTTGTTCGCGTTCTTCGTGGTCATGGCGATGGTGGCACTGTATGGCATATGTGTGCTGCGCGATAATGAGCGCCGAGGAAACGAAGAGAACGATTTTGTCTTGATGGGCGAGTTCCGCATGAACAAAGCGATCGCCAAGAAGGGGGCCGTTCTTTCCCTGATAGGTTTCGTTGCCGTGGTGGCTATTGCGTTCTATATGCAGACGTTGTTCGCGCTTTCTTCGGAGTCGATCAGCAATACCGACAGCACGGCAGAACTTGAGCAGACGATTCAGAGAGCCGATGACAATGCTGATGCGTTGCGCGCTCAGTATGACGAGCGTTACCTTAATAAAATCGAGGTTGCCGCCTATATTCTCGATCACAATGCCGCTCTTGCCAATAAGGCCGATCTGCAACGCTTGGGCGAGGTGCTGCAGGTGCAGTACCTGTATGTGTTCGATGCGCAGGGCAGTATGGTGGCGACGAGCTCGTCGTATGTGAATTTCACTTTAAGTGATGATCCGAACGATCAGTCGTACGAATTCAGGCAATTGCTGCAAGGGGTAGGCTCTGTGGTGCAAGATGCTCGACCCGATGAAGTTTCGGGTGAAATGCGCCAATATATCGGCGTGGGCCTGCATGATGCCGAGGGAAATGCGAATGGTTTCGTCCAGGCAAGCATCCATCCTGATCGCTTGCAGGCGCTGATTGATAGCGTGAAGATAGAGAACGTTCTTGACGGAGTGAAGGTGGGATCCGATGGCTTTGCCTTCGCGGTGAACAAGAACGACAATGTCATTGCGTATTATCCCGATAGTAAGGTTCAGGGCAAGGATGCCTTGTCGGTAGGTATGACGGAAAAACAACTCAAGGATGGGTTCAACGATTACCTGACTATTGCGGGCAAGACATATTATGCGGCTTCAGTTGAATCGGGAGACTACTATCTGTACGTAGTCGGTGGAGAAGGCGAGCTCATGGCTGAGCGTGGACCGCTTACCTTGGTCACTGCGATTATTTCGCTCATCTGCCAGATCCTCATCTTCTTGCTTTTGGCTTTCGAGCGTAAGAGTGCGGCTTATGCCCAGAAAACGACCGCCGAATCCGACTCGCGTATGTTCGACGTTAAATTGCCGGGCGGACGCGTAATTAAGACCGAGTCGATCACGAGCCGCTGGCTGCATAAGTCGTTCAAATGGCACGAAAAAACACCTGAGCAAAAAGTTGCGGACGCTATGAGAGTGATGGTGATCGTATCGGTCCTGGCGATCTTCATGGCCGTTGTATTCAAAGATCAGATCTTCGGGTCTGATTCATTGTTCGCCTACATCCTGGATGGCGAATGGGAATATGGCTTGAATATCTTTGCCGTTACCGCATCTATTATGTTCGCGTGTGTGGCTATGACGGTAGCGACCGTTGTTCAGCGTTTACTTGCGTTGTTGGCGGGAGTGCTGGGTTCGCGCGGTGAAACCGTGTGTCGTTTGACGGGTAGCTTTATCAAGTACGCCACTATCATTGGTATGGTCTATTACTGCTTGGCTTTGTTGGGCGTTGATACCGCAACGTTGCTGGCTTCTGCCGGCATTTTGTCCATCGCTATCAGCTTTGGGGCAAAGGAGCTCGTTTCGGATATCCTGTCGGGCTTGTTCATTATCTTTGAAGGCGAATTCCGTGTTGGCGATATCATCGAGGTCGATGATTATCGGGGCACGGTTGTTGAAATAGGCGTGCGCACCACCAAGGTCATGGACGCTTCTCAGAACATCAAGGTTATTCGAAACAGCAACGTGAATGATGTCGTCAATATGACTAAGCAGTCATCCTATACCTGGTGCGATGTGGGTATTGAATACAGTGAATCGCTTGAGCGCGTTGAATCTATTTTGGCAAAGGAAATGGCTCATATTCGCGAAGAGATCCCTGCTATTATCAGCGGTCCGTTCTATAAGGGTGTTGTTTCCTTGGGCGACAGTAGTGTGAATATTCGAATCATGGTGCAGTGTGCTGAGTCTGATAGGTTCCAGGTGGAGCGCGACTTGAACCGCGAGATCAAATTGTTATTCGATCGCTATGATATCGGTATACCGTTCCCGCAGATCGTGCTCAATAAGCCGCTCGAGAAGAGGGTGGCGACCGACGAAGAGCGCCAGGAAGCTAGCCGTTTCAATCGTGAGCAGCGCGAGGTTTCAAAGGATCTTGAAGTGGAAGAAGGGGAAGAGAAGAACTGAATGCGTAATACATGGAATCGCTCATAGTGCGATTCGCATGATAAGAGGCGGAAGGCTTCGAGACGCCCCGTTTGCCTCAAGTCACGACGAGCCGGATCGTAGCGATTCGGCTCGTTCTTCATTAGAACACGGTTCGGCTTCGGTTTATTCTGAGAGCCGCCCGATTTGGTATGTTCATATGAGTACAATGAAGCGGTGAGCGTTGTTGATAGGCGTACGTCGATGGGCACGAAGTCGGTAGATGCCCCGATCGGTGAGGGTGAAGACAAAGTGCTCCCAGGTCGCGACCTGTAGATCATACGCGTTATTCGATAAGAGGGGAAGCTAGAGTGAACGAGATCAAATGCCCTCATTGTGGCAAGGTGTTCCAGGTGGACGAATCGGGTTTTGCCGATATTGTCAAACAGGTGCGTGATAAGGAATTCCAACATGAATTAGCTCAGCGTGAAGGGTTGCTGCGCGCCGAAAAAGAACAGGCGCTGGCGTTGGCCGAATCGCAGGCAGAGGGGCGCATGCAGGAGGGCCTGCGCGCTAAAGATTCCTCTATTGCTCAGCTGAAAGCGCAGGTAGAAGCGCTTCAGCATGAAAAAGAGCTGTATGCTCAGACGGCGGTGGCCAAGATCGAACGCGAACGTGATGCGCTTGCTGCGCAGTTACAGCAGCAAAAGGATGCTCTTGAGCTGGAGAAGGAAAAGTTGAATGCGACGGCCGAAGCGGCTCTTTCGTCGCGCGATTCACGTATTGCGGAACTGGAACAGAAAATACGCAGTCAAGCTAATATGTTCGCTACCGAAAAGGAACTGGCGGTTACTCAGGCGCGCTCAGGACTCGAACGCGAACGCGATGCGCTTGTTGCTCAGGTCGCGCTGAAGGAAGCGGAGAAGAGCCAACGCGAGAACGAGCTGAAGGCCCAGATGGCGGAAAAGCTCCGTTCAAAAGATGAACTGATCGCATATAAGGACCAGGAGATCGAACGATATCGCGATATGAAGGTACGGCTGTCTACGAAAATGCTGGGCGAAACGCTTGAACAGCATTGCGAAACGGAGTTCAACCGCCTGCGCGCGACTGCGTTCCAACGGGCGTATTTCGAGAAGGACAATGATGCGTCGGCGGGAAGCAAGGGCGATTATATCTTCCGTGAGACCGATGCTGATGGTAATGAAGTGGTTTCAATCATGTTCGAAATGAAGAACGAACAGGACGATTCGACTCATCGTCATAAGAACGAGGATTTCTTTAAGAAGCTCGACGCCGATCGTCGTGCGAAGGGCTGTGAATACGCGGTGTTGGTTTCGCTTTTGGAACCCGAGAGCGAGCTCTACAATGCGGGTATTGTCGATGTGTCGTATCGCTATGACAAGATGTATGTCATCCGCCCGCAGCTCTTCATTCCACTCATCGGTATTCTGCGCAATGCATCGCAAAGCGCGCTGACGTATAAGGCTGAATTGGCGTTGGTAAAAAAGCAGAACATCGATATCACGAACTTCGAGAACGAAATGGAAGATTTCAAACAGAAGTTCGGTCGCAATTATCGTATTGCGAGCGAGAAGTTCCAAAAGGCCATCTCTGAGATAGATAAGACGATCGATCACCTGATGAAGACCAAAGAGGCGCTGTTGGGATCGGAGAACAATCTGCGTTTGGCCAACGATAAGGCCGAAGCGCTTTCGATAAAGAAGCTCACGCGTAATAACCCCACTATGAAGGCAAAATTCGAAGCACTAGATGATGCTTCCGTTCTGGAGGACGGCGAGAACCATGGCTAAGAAGATGAAGAAAAAGAAGAACGGCAAGAAAGCAGCTCAGAAGCGCATCGATGATCAGTTCAGGGAAAAGCTCGCGGCGGTATTGGCGGAAACCGCGCAACTGAAAACGAGCGAGACAAAGGATTCTCCGTTGGGTGCGGCGTATCGCCGTGGCCCGGTGCTGATGCGCGGCTCTATGATCCCGCAAGACAATACGACGGGCAACCTGATCGCCAATGCGCATGATACTGAGTGGCTTCATAAGGATCCGTGGCGAGTCATGCGCATTCAGGCCGAATTCGTCGATGGGTTCGGAGCTCTTGCCGAAACTGGCCCTGCGGTGGCGGTATTCGGTTCTGCCCGTACTGATTCGAGTGACCCGTATTACGAGCAGGCATCTCTTGTGGGTGGAATGTTGGCACACGAAGGAGTTGCGGTCATTACGGGCGGCGGCCCGGGTATCATGGCTGCTGCCAATCGTGGGGCAGCGCTTGCCGGGGGTAAGTCCATCGGCCTTGCGATCGAGCTCCCGCATGAGGAGGAACTGAACGAATGGGTCAACTTAGGTATGACCTTCCGATATTTCTTCGTGCGCAAGACCATGTTCGTGAAGTATTCGTCGGGTGCTATTTTCTTCCCTGGCGGGTTCGGCACGCTTGATGAGATGTTCGAGCTTCTGGTCCTCGTCCAAACGCACAAAGTGGCCAACATGCCTATGGTGTTGTTCGGTAAGGATTATTGGGGCGGTCTTATGGACTGGATCGAAACGGTTCTGGTCGAGCAGGGTATGATCAGTGCGCTCGATACCGATCTTATGGTTCTGACTGATGACCCTGAAGAAGCGGTGCGCGTTGCTTTGAGTACGACGAAAGCGGGAAGGTGCAAGCCGGCTAGGTAGGTTCGGGTCCTACTGCTTACCGGGACAGATGCATAAGATCGCGCGCCACTTCGGCTCCTAGGACGAGTCCCATGGCGCTGGGTACGAACGCGTTCGAGCCGGGGGTGGCTCGCTTCGGGTGCGGGGTGCAGGGGACTGCGTCTTGTGCGCCGGTGTCCGTGCTGTCGGCGCAACGCTCCGAAGAGGCCTCCTGGTCGGCGGGCGATCCCCCTGGTTGCGTGGGAGTTGCGGGCGTGAGGGTCTCCTCGATCGAATACACCACCTTTTGATGGGCGATGCCCCGTTTGCGTAGTTCTTTTCGCATGACCCGTGCTAATCGGCATACGGAAGTGTTGTAGATATCATCGACCCGAAGAGCGGTCGGGTCCATCTTGTTGCCGGCGCCCATGGCGCTGATGAGAGGGGTACGCGCTTCTTGGGCGCGGACGATAAGTTCGATCTTCGCGCTGATGGTATCTACGGCATCAATGATGTAGTCGTACTGAGCGAAGCTGAAGAGATGCGCCGTTTCGGGCAAGAAGAAGCAATCGTGCTTGGTGATGCGGCATGCGGGATTAATGTCGAGCAAACGTTGCTCGGCGGCATCGGTCTTCTTCATTCCCAGAGTGCGGTGCGTGGCGATGATCTGCCGATTCACGTTGGTGATATCGACTGTATCGCAGTCGATCAGATCGATGGCGCCAATGCCCGATCGCACGAGCGATTCGGCAGCATAACCGCCTACGCCACCTAAACCGAATACCGCGACGTGCGCTCGTTGCAGCGCCTGGACGCCTTCATCGCCGAACATGAGACGGTTGCGTGAGAACTGGTCGGACATAGTCATTCTTCCTTAGGCGCGAGCGCAATTGCGATACGAACATGCTCATGGCATCATAGCAGGAACATGGATGCGAAAGATGGGTTTCTTATGAGTGGATCTTCTGATGTGAACGCAGCGTACCAGGTGACTGATGGAGAGGTCGATGCGTTCATTGCGAAAAACTGGGATACGTTCCTGGACGATGCGGCGCGTCTTATTGCGATCGATAGTTCGCTTGATGCCGATCACGAAGCTCCGGGTGCGCCGTTCGGCCCGGGGGTGCGAGCGGCCCTGGATGAGATCTTGGATATTGCCCAGCGTATGGGGCTGAAGGGTAGCGACGGAGACGGCTATGCTGGGTATGCGGATCTGTCTGGTTCGAGCGGCCAGCAGTTAGGGGTCATCGGTCATGTGGACGTAGTGCCTGCAGGGGAGGGCTGGACGTTCCCGCCGTTCAAATTGACGCGCACTGAAGGTGCGCTCATCGGCCGTGGAACGGCTGACGATAAGGTTCCGTTATTAAGTGCGCTATATGCGCTGAAGTACTGGATCGATAAGGGCGTTTCATTGCATCATACAGTGCGTTTTATATTCGGTTGCAATGAAGAATCGGGCATGGCGGAGATCCCATACTATCTCGAGCGTCACGCGGCACCTGATTTCCTGTTCACTCCCGATGCTGATTTTCCTTTGTGCTACGGCGAAAAAGGGCTGTTCGGCGTCTTGATATCTCATGAGGTCCCTGAAGGAGCGATCGAGCGGCTCGAAGGAGGCTCGTCTTTCAACGCAGTTCCGGCTTCTGCCCGCGCAGTGGTGCGCGTGCGGCCTGATGATCTACCTCAAGCCGATCGCATTGTGGTCTCGGAACACGAGAGCGGTGCATTGGTGGAAGCATCGGGCGTCAGCGGCCATGCTTCCTTACCTGAAGGAACGGTGAACGCTATTGGCGTTCTGGCTCAGTATCTTGTGCAAAGCGGGGTATGTGCGCCCGAAGAGCGCTCATGGTTAGAGCGCGTGGCTTCAATGGCGTTGACGACGGATGGCAGCGCGTTCGGAGTGGCGAGCAGCGACCCTGATTTCGGTGCACTGACCAGCGTCGTAGGCGTTGCTACGCACGAGGGGTCCCGTTCTATGGTGTCAGTCGATATTCGCTTCCCGACCTCTATTACCGGTGCGCAACTTGAACGTGCATTCGAGGCTTGGGCGCAAGAGGCCGGTGCTGAACTTGAGTTCGTGCGCAATCAAGAGCCGTTCATAGTCGATCCTCATACTGTGCCGGTGCAAGCGTTGCTGGCTGCTTATCGGGAAACAACCGATAAGCAGGCGCAACCCTTCACTATGGGTGGTGCTACGTACGCGCGTGAGTTCCCCCATGCGGTGAGCTTTGGTCCTGCTGATGACGATATCGCCCCAACGCCCGACTGGGTCGGCAGTATGCACGGTGCTGATGAAGGCGTTACGGAAGAAGCCGTCAAACACGCCATCCGTGTATACGTTCGCGCGTTCGGCAACCTCGCTCAAGTAGAGCAACTGAGTATCTAGTCAACAGCCCGGTAGCGTCCCTTTCGGATAAGCTCTGCAAGCCATCCTGAGCGCGCTTGAGAAGAAGGCACAAAAGGCGTAGCCCCAGATCAGCGGCCTTACAATGTGGGAACGGAACCGATAGGACCGCGTCATTTCCGCTACGCCCCTCGCCTTCTTCGAAAGCGGAAAAAGCGAAGTATGGCCTTCGTGGCTTATCCGAAAGGGATGCGGTCGTGCTTGAAGGCGGGGTTATAGCGTTCCCAGCGAAATGCTGCGCCAATCACCGGCCGCAGTGGGAACATCGATGTGGGTGTAGCCTATTCGGCGGGCATATTCGTACGCGTCCAAGATGCGTGCGCCGATGCGTGAGGCGTGGTGGGCATCGGAGCCTACAGTCAAGGGTACGCCTGCCGCGTGGAAACGGGCAAGGAGCGCTTCGTTCGGGTAGAAATCGGCGAATCCCTTCAGAAGACCTGCGGTGTTGATCTCGACATGCACGTTACCGGCGCGAGCTGCTTGCGCCATGGCATCCCACAAGGGCTCCAAGGGGCGGGTAGGTGCATATCCTTCGGTGCTGAACAGGCGTGGCAGGTCGGGGTGGGCCATAGAATCGAACAGGCCGCTCGTTGCGGCGGTGCACCATTCGTCTACGTATTGCTTCCAGAGCTCATCGGCTCCCAGTTCATCCCAGATGCGCATGTCCTCATCCCAGTCGATGGCCTTTTCGTGCAGGTAGTGGATGGATCCGAGCAGAAAGGTGGCCTTCCCCTTGGTCTCTTCGATATCCGATGCGCAGACAGGATACCAGTCCGCCTCCAGTCCGTGGACTATCTCTAAAGTGGGGAAAAGCTCGCGTGTAGCGCAGATCTCGTCAGCGTAGGCCTGAAGGCGTGCTTCTTCCATGGAGCAGTCAATGAATTCAGGGCGCCCCCAGTGATCAGTGCATACGAGGGTCGTGATACCGCGTTCGATGGCCGCCTGTGCGTTGTCGGCGAAGGTGCTCTTGCCATCGGAGAACACTGTATGGGTGTGACAGTCGACCAGTTCGAGGGATTGTAAAGAGATCATAATCAGGCGCCATTTCTGCCAATTTGGCAAGACGTTGTTTTTGATAATCATACGCAATGTTTTTTCTATTGGGGTCAACGGTACAATGTTTCCGAAAAATTTGAGGGATATACAAGGGATCGATAATGGGAAAGAAACGTTTGCGAAGAAAAGAGCTCCGCACTTCTCCAGATGCGGTAGTCAATAAGGTGCCGCCGCGGCTTGCGATCTATACCATAGGTGTTCTGCTTAACGCGTTCGGTGTAGTGCTGAACACACGTTGCGGCATGGGTGCATCAACGGTGAATTGTATACCGTATGTATTTAGTGAAGCGCTGCCTATCACGCTGGGTCAGGGATGCATGATCCTGTACGCGCTCGACATCGTTATTCAAATAATAGTCTTCCGGAAGTTCACCCTTCGTATGGCGCTTCAAATACCGTTCTCGTTCCTGTTCGGTATGTTGGTCGATGTGTATGATGGGCTCATTAACTCCGGGGTGCTCTGGTTCTTCCAATCGCCCGATATGTACATGGGAACGTTCATGCTCGTTTTCGGCATTATTTGCACCGGTGTGGGCGTGAGCATGATGATGAGTATGAATTATGTTCCGAATCCGCCCGATGGATGCACTCAGGCGGTGTGCAAGATAACAGGGTTGCCGTTCGGCAGGGGCAAATGGCTCAATGATGCTATCCGTCTTGTGATCGCGTGTGGGCTGGGTCTGTTGTTGGTGGGCCATATTGTCGGCGTTGGCATTGGTACGGTTCTGTGCGTGTTCACCGTTGGCAACGTCTGCCAGTGGACCGACGATCATGTAGGGCGCTGGTATCGAAAGGTCTATAATCCAACGGGTATCGTTGATGAAGCGTAGGGTATTCATTCGGTAGTAGAGGGGAATCGCCATGAAGCTTCTTATTGCATCCGATATTCACGGGTCGGCAAAATGGTGCCGTGCGTTGGTCGCGCGCATCGAAGAGGAGCGTCCCGACAAGATCGTGCTGCTGGGCGATCTGCTCTATCATGGCCCGCGCAATCCGCTTCCCGATGAATATGATTCCGCGAGCGTGGCATCAATGCTCAACGAACACGCCTCTTCCATCGTCGCGGTGCGGGGCAATTGCGATTCTGAAGTGGACCAAATGATGCTGACGTTCCCTTGCATGGGTGATTATGCCCTTATCGTCGATGAATCAGGACGGACGCTGTTCGCAACGCATGGGCACGTGTACGGTTCCGATGCCGCACCTCCGCTGCCGGAGGGGACGTTCGTGCTGTCAGGCCATACTCACATTAAGACCAACGATGAGCGCGATGGCATTCATTGGGTGAATCCTGGCAGTATTTCCCTGCCGAAGGACGGATCGCGCAGCTTCGCGCTCTATGAGCAGGGTGTCGTCACGTTCTGCGATCTCTAGGATGCGTTGATAGCGCTCGTAAAAGCGCGCTCGAGCGCATGGATCAGAGCGGGGATCTGCTCTTCGGCGATACCCGAATAGTTCACAAGGAACCCGCGCGTTCGTTGCGCGTGCGATGTATCAAGGCAGAAGTCTGCGATCCGCACGAGACGTACGCCTTGCGATTCCATCTGGCGCGAGAACTCTTGCTCTGATGGGGCGCTGAGTGATTCGATGTGCAGGATGAAGTGGAGGCCGGCGTCTTCTTCCTCTATGCGCACTTCGTTACCGAGCGCTGATCGCTTTAGTGCGGCGATCAGGGTGTTCTTCAAGGTGCGGTACTGGGTCTTCGTGCGGTTAATATGACGTTCGTAATCACCGTTTTCGATGAACCGTGCCAAAGCCAGTTGGTCGATGGCTCCTACGGTCGAAGAATAGAATCCCAGTTCTGCATGAAAGCGTTGCGTGAGAGTTCGAGGGAGCACCATGTAGGCGATGCGGAACGCCGGGCCGAGTGTTTTGGCGAAGGTGTTCGCATAGATGACCTTTTGGGTGGCATCAAGGCTCGCGAGGGCGGGGATCGGTTTGCCGGAGAGGCGGAATTCGCAATCATAGTCATCTTCGATGATGTAGCGCTCGGGCAAGGTGTTCGCCCATTCCAGAAGGCGATAGCGCCGCGCGATAGACGTTACGATGCCGCTGGGGAACTGATGCGAGGGCATCACGTGGGCGATGTTCGCACCACTTTCGCTCAGCTGATCGACATCGATCCCCTCAGAATCAAGGGCGATGGGCGCGGTGGCCACATTGTTGGCGCGATAGATGCGCGCAAGGCGCGGATAGCCGGGATCTTCGAGAGCGTAGATGGCCTGTCTTCCAAGTAGCTGGATGATGAAGTGGTACAGGACCTGGGTGCCTGCTCCGATGACTATTTGCGAGGGGTCCACGTCCATGGCGCGATATGATCGCAGGTAATCTGCGATGACGCACCGCAGCTGCCATGATCCGGCAACGCCTGATTGTCTAAGCAGGCTATCCTCTGATTCTTCAGCGAGGGCGCCCTTCAATGATCGCGCCCATGCGCGATAGGGGAAGGTCTGCGGTGCAGGCACACCTGAGGAAAGATCGATGAGGGGCGCGGATCTCATCGAATAGTCAGTGTCGTCAAAAGAGGCCGTTTCATGTGTGGATCGCCGGGGCTCTCTGTTGGTTCCCGGAAGCACGTTCTGAGAGGGGTTCTCGATGATCGGCGTGGGCGTGGAGGGTCGGTTCTGGTGCGAGGCGATCGCGTTGACGTAGTATCCCTTGCGCTGTTCTGCTCGAATATACCCTTCTGCGATGAGCTGCGCATATGCTCCCTCGATGGTGATGAGACTCACTCCTTGATGCTCGGCGAAGGTGCGTTTGGAGGGGAGCTTGGTGTTGGCGGCGAGGGTGCCGGATTCGATATCGTTGCGAATACGGTGATACAGGTAGCTGTAGAGGGGCTCTTCATTACGTTGTTCAAGGCTATAGGTCAACATGGGGAGCTCGCTTATCGAATGAGGGCATCGCGAATAATCGATGTCCGAGGAGGGGCTGGATATGGACTGGTCTTAATCTGACCATAGTATTTATATCATTTTTGAATCTACTAACATAACCAGTATGGGCGTAGTCTCGAGCGCATGCAAGAACGAGTTCGCAGGAGCCCTGCTCAGATCAGTGCAGAGTTCTTGATCGCGAGCTCCCAAGTGGAAAGAGGATCGCATGTCAGAGAAAACGAATCCAGCTTCTTCGCAGGACGCCTCAGCGACGCCAGGCCCATCGCCTGAGCGTGCGGCGCTCAATCGTCAGCTCGCCCAAATGCTCAAGGGCGGCGTGATCATGGATGTGACCACGCCCGAACAGGCGCGCATCGCTGAAGAAGCGGGAGCGTGCGCGGTCATGGCGCTCGAGCGTATCCCCGCTGATATCCGTGCGGCAGGAGGGGTGTCGCGCATGAGCGACCCCAAGATGATCCGTGGTATTCAGGAAGCGGTGAGCATTCCCGTCATGGCGAAGTGCCGCATCGGTCATTTTGTCGAAGCCCAGATACTACAGGCGCTCGAGATCGACTATATCGATGAGTCGGAAGTGCTTTCGCCTGCCGATGATGTGCATCATATTGACAAGAGCACCTTCGCGGTTCCGTTCGTGTGTGGCGCACGTGATTTAGGTGAAGCGCTCCGTCGCATTGGTGAAGGCGCGACCATGATCCGCACTAAGGGTGAACCAGGCACGGGCGATGTGGTTCAGGCGGTACGTCACATGCGAAAGATGCAGAGCCAGATCCGCCACGTGCGCTCGTTGCGCGAAGATGAGCTGTTCGAAGAGGCGAAACAGTTAGGTGTCCCGCTCGATCTTTTGCGTTTCGTGCATGATGAGGGCCGCCTGCCTGTGGTTAACTTCGCTGCAGGTGGCGTTGCGACGCCCGCCGATGCGGCGTTGATGATGCAGCTCGGAGCCGAGGGAGTGTTCGTCGGTTCGGGTATCTTCAAATCCGGGAACCCCGCAAAGAGAGCGCGTGCTATCGTGCAGGCGGTCACTAACTACACCGATGCGGCTCTTCTGGCTAAGCTTTCGACCGATCTGGGCGAAGCCATGGTGGGCATTAATGCAGATGAGATCGAGCTCATCATGGAAGAGCGAGGCCAGTAGCTCATGACATGTGCGATCTTGGCATTGCAAGGGGCGTTCGCTGAACATGCACAGAAGCTCCGATCGCTCGGTGAAGATGTTATCGAACTTCGTCAGGCCCGCGATCTTGATCGATCGTTCGATCGTCTTGTTCTGCCTGGTGGCGAATCGACCGTACAGAGAAAGCTCCTAGGCGAGCTCGATATGCTCGAGCCGCTGCGTGCGCGCATTCGGCAGGGCATACCGGTCATGGGAACATGCGCGGGCCTTATTCTGCTCGCTCAAGAAATATGTCCTTCTGGGGAGGCGGGTGCTTTCGCGACGTTGCCCATTGCGGTCGAGCGCAATGCATACGGCAGGCAGTTGGGGAGCTTTCATGCGCAGGCTCCCTACGACCAAGGGGAACCGGTGCCGCTTTCATTCATTCGCGCTCCCGCGATAGTGGAACTGCTTGATGATGAAGTCGAGGTGCTGTGCCAGGTAGAGGGTGCGCCTGTTGCGGTGCGCTATCGCAACCAGCTGGCGCTTGCGTTCCATCCGGAGCTCGATAGGGATGATCGCATTCATCGAAGTTTCTTGGAAATGCCCTGTCTTTAAGGCTATTCGTGCGCTTCGCGTTCTTTGCGTTTGCGCGTCTGCTCTTCTTCGATCTCGCGGGCGAACCGTTCCATCTTGACCTCTACGTCGCTTTTGATGCCGAACAGCGTGCGCCCGCTTGAGACCCGGGGACGTTCGTCTCCCGTGATCTCGCGTTGGAGCAAATCAGCTATGCGCTGCCATCTTTTTTCAAAATCATCCATGTGATCCATGGTAGCACGGGCAAGAACCCGTTCGCCGAGCGTAATCGTTACGCGTTTTTTTCTTCTCTGTTTCGGACCTGTTACGTATCCGTCTTTCGCAAGGTGAAGTGCGACGAAGGTATTACCTTAGGGTCAGCAAAAAAGGTTGTTGAGAAGAGAGGTTTCGAGCATGGAACAGCAAATAGAGCCCGCGCAGCGCGGCCTATATCGTCCTGAATTCGAGCACGATGCCTGTGGCATTGGCGCCTTGGCCCACCTTAAGGGCGAGCGCTCACATCAGATGGTTGATGATGCTTTATCGGTCCTGGTTAATTTGGAGCACCGTGGCGGTAAGGGTCTGGAACATAATACGGGCGATGGCGCGGGTATTCTTTTTCAGATTCCTCATCATTTTTTCCGAAAGGAAGCGCAGAAGTGCAGCCATCTGCTTCCCGATGAAGGAGATTATGGCGTTGCTATGCTGTTCTTCCCTCAGGATGAGCCCGGAGTCGAGCGTGCCAAGCGTGTTTTCGAAGAAGGGTGCGCACGTGCAGGGTTGCCGTTGCTGTTCTGGCGTGAGGTGCCCACCGATCCCCATGATCTGGGATCTACGGCTCGCGCATGTATGCCGACCATCCTGCAGGCGTTCGTCGCGCGTCCCGATTCGGTGGAGCAGGGCGCAGAATTCGAGCGTTGCCTCTATGTGTGCCGCCGCAACATAGAGAAGGCGGCCGATGCTGAGCATGCATTGCAGGGCAAGATCTTCTATGTATGTTCGTTCTCTTCACGCACTATCGTATATAAGGGCATGCTGGTCGCTACGCAGATGCGTCGCTTCTACCTTGATCTATCCGATGCGGCGGTCAAGACCGCTATCGCCTTGGTGCATTCGCGTTATTCCACTAACACCACCCCTTCGTGGGAGCGCGCTCATCCGAACCGTTACATTATCCATAATGGCGAGATCAACACTCTCAAGGGCAATGTGAACTGGATCCGTGCTCGCGAACCCAATTTGTATTCGCCGGTGTTAGGCGATAACTTGGAATCGGTCCTGCCCATTATTAATAAGGAAGGATCCGACTCGGCGGTCCTTGATAACGTGCTTGAGTTCTTGGTCATGAACGGGCGCGATATGACCCGCGCGGTCTCAATGCTGCTGCCTGAACCCTGGGATCATAATGAGACCTTGCCCCAGCGCCGCCGCGCCTATGACGAATATCAGTCCATGCTCATGGAGCCCTGGGACGGTCCTGCGGCTATTGCGTATACCGACGGTACCACCTTCGGTGCGGCATTAGACCGCAACGGGTTGCGCCCAGCGCGTTACTACGTGACGCGTGATGATCGCTTCATCTTGTCTAGTGAAGTAGGTCCTATCGAGATCGACCCGGCGAACGTTCTGGTCGCAGGTTGCTTAGGCCCTGGTGAAATGGTGGAAGTCGACACCATGGCCGACCGTGTCATCTGGAACGACGAGATCCGCAATCGGTATGCCAAGGAAAAGCCGTATGGCGATTGGATCCGCGAAGAGAAGATCGCGGTGGCAGATCTGGAGGCACCGGAGCAGAGCTTGGAGAACTTCGATGAGGAGGTTCCCTTCGCGGTGCGTATGGCGAAGCTCGGATACCACTGGGACGATGTGGGTGAAGTGGTGCGCACAATGGCCGAAACGGGCAGTGTGCCGCTGGCTTCGATGGGCATTGATGCATCGCTTGCATGCCTGTCGAAGAAGAACCGTTCGTTCTTCGATTACTTCTATCAGTTGTTCGCGCAGGTCACCAACCCGCCGATCGACGCATTGCGTGAAAGCTTGGTCACTTCATCGGTGCTGTATGTGGGTAACCACGCGAACTTGTTGGAGGATTCGCGCGAGGCCTGCCGCTTGATCCGTCTGGAGCAGCCCCTGCTCACCCAGGATGAATTCGAGCGTATTTGCACTGTGGATCACGTGGGCTTTTCGGCACGACGTTTCTCCGCGGTGTATCAGCGCAATGCGGGTGACGGTGCGCTGGAACAGGCTCTGCGTACGTTGGCCGATCAGGTCGAAGCTGCTATCGGCGAAGGAGTAAGCATCGTCGTTCTCTCCGACCGAGCAGGTGCTGATGAAGTTCCCATTCCGTCCCTTTTGGCATTGTCCGCTGTGCACAATCACTTGATCCGCGTGGGCAAGCGCACGTTCGCTGATATCGTAGTTGAAACGGGCGATGCTCTGGCAGCGCATGATTTCGCCGCATTGGTGGGATATTCCGCTTCAGGCATCTATCCTTACATGGCCCATGCGTGCATCGCCGATCTTGCGGCGAAGGGTGCCGTAGCGGTTTCCGCTGAGGAAGGCATCAAGAACTACAACAAAGCGGCCATGGCGGGCATCATGTCCATCATGTCGAAGATGGGTATCTCGACGGTTCAGAGCTATCATTCGGCTCAGATCTTCGAGGCGGTGGGCTTCACGCAGGAATTCATCGATCGCTATTTCGCAGGAACGGTATCCCGTGTAGGTGGTTTGGGCGTTCATGAAGTGCAGCGCGAGGAGAACCAGCGATTCGACGATGCCATGGCACTGCTCGCGTCTCCCGCTCCAGATCAATTGCCTTCTCTCGGTTTGACGAAGTGGCGTCCGCAGGGTGGCGAAGAGCATCTGATCGATCCAGAGACCATCTATTTATTGCAGCACGCCTGCCAGCAGGGTGATTACGAGACCTTTAAGGAATACAGCGATCATATTCATCAGGAAGGACGCGCTATCAGGCTGCGTGATCTGCTTGATTTCGTAACCGATAGGGTGACCGTGCCCCTTGATGAGGTCGAGCCTGCACGTGAGATCGCCAAGCGCTTCAATACGGGCGCGATGAGCTACGGTTCCATTTCCGAAGAAGCTCACACTTGTATGGCAATTGCCATGAACCGTTTGGGCGGGCGTTCTAATTCCGGCGAAGGCGGCGAAGATCCTCGTCGCGAAACGCCGCTTCCCAATGGTGATTCGCTCAATTCGGCTATCAAACAGGTGGCATCGGGTCGTTTCGGTGTGACGAGCCGCTATCTGACATCGGCTATCGAGCTGCAGATCAAGATGGCGCAGGGCGCGAAGCCGGGCGAAGGTGGTCACCTTCCCGGCAAGAAGGTGTATCCCTGGATCGCGCAGGCGCGTCGTTCTACGCCGGGTATCGGACTTATTTCGCCTCCGCCTCATCACGATATCTATTCGATCGAAGACCTGGCCGAACTCATCTTCGATCTTAAGAACGCTAACCCCGATGCGCGTGTATCGGTGAAGCTGGTATCCGAAGCGGGCGTCGGCACTATTGCGACCGGCGTAGCGAAGGGCGCTGCAGACAAGATCTTGATCTCCGGGCATAATGGCGGATCGGGTGCGGCCCCGCGCGATTCCATTTGGCATGCTGGCTTGCCGCTTGAACTGGGTGTTGCTGAAGCACAGCAGACGCTGGTGCGCAACGGATTGCGCTCGCGTATCGTGCTGGAGGCTGATGGCAAGCTCATGGATGGCAAGGACGTTGCCGTGGCATGTTTGTTGGGCGCCGAAGAATTCGGCTTCGCTACCATGCCGCTTATTGCGATGGGCTGTTTGATGCAGCGCGATTGTCAGCAAGATACGTGTCCTGCCGGCATTGCGACGCAGAACTGCCGTTTGCGCTCGTGCTTCCGCGGTAAGCCCGAATACGTTGAGAATTTCATGCTGTTCGTAGCCGAGCAGCTCCGTGAAGTTATGGCGCAGCTGGGCTTCCGCAGTGTTGATGAGATGGTGGGTCATCCTGAATGCTTGCGTCAGATCACCGTAGCGGATAACTGGAAGGCTAACCTGATCGATCTTTCCGAAGTGCTCGCACCGGCGACCTGTGAATTCGGCGCGCACATTCCAGGAGCAGCGGGACGTCACTTCTTGCCCGAAATGAAGTACGACGACGAATTGGACAACACGCTGGATGCGACGCTGTTCCTGCCTTATTCCGAAGAGGCGCGCAAGCATATGACGCCCGTGCGCTTCCATGCCGATATCGCCAACGTGAATCGCTGCGTGGGAACGCGATTGGGTGCTGCCGTTACCAAGGCGCATCCTGAAGGGCTTCCCGATGGATCTATCGTGATCGATTGCGATGGATCGGCAGGACAGAGCTTCGGCGCGTTCTTGCCTGCGGGTGTTTCGCTCAACGTGACCGGTGATGCGAACGACTACTTCGGCAAGGGATTGTCCGGTGGCATGGTCTCGGTCCATCCGTCCGCTGCGGCGACCTTCAAATATGATGAGAACATCATCGTCGGCAACGTGGCGTTCTATGGCGCTACGGCCGGTCGGGGCTTCATCAACGGTCTGGCTGGTCAGCGCTTCGGCGTGCGAAACTCCGGCGCGACGCTGGTGGTCGAAGGCGTTGGTAATCATGGCTGCGAATACATGACCGGCGGCATGGCGCTCATCTTAGGCGAGGTCGGATTGAACTTTGCGGCCGGTATGAGCGGCGGTGTGGCGTATGTGTATGACGAGCATGACACGCTTGCGAGTCGCTGCAACACCGAAATGGTCAAGATCGAGCAGCCGAATGCTGAAGAGCTGAATATGATCCATGGGCTCATCGAAGAGCATGTGGACCATACGGCGAGCCCCCGCGGCATAAAGATGCTGTATCGCTTCGAGACTATAGCCAAGCACTTCAAGAAGGTCATTCCAGCGGAATACGAACATGTACTCGCTATCGTCGAAGCGGCGAAAGCACAAGGTAAAACTCATGAAGAGGCGCTCGAAGAAGCCTTCGAAGCAGTAGGGAGGAGCTAGCTATGGGTAAGGCAGGAGCGTACCTGACTCAGGAAAGAGTCGATCATGACGAGCGTGCGACCAGCGAAACGATCCACGACTTCGATGAATTCGCATTACCGCTTTCAGAAGATGGCCAGAAGGCTCAGGCGAGTCGCTGTATGATGTGCGGCGTGGCGTTCTGCCAATTCGGTAAGAACTTTGGCAAGGCGCGCGTATCGGGCTGCCCTCTGCATAACTTGATCCCCGAATGGAACGATCTTTTGTATCGCGGATTGTGGGATGAAGCTGCCAAGCGTCTTTCAATGACCAACCCCTTCCCTGAATTTACGGGAAGGGTGTGTCCGGCGCTTTGCGAAGCGGCATGCAACCTGGCATACGTGGACGAGGCGACCACCATCAAGGATAACGAACGCGCGATCTCTGATCGCGAATGGGCCGCTGGAGGACCGGCTCCTTTGCCTGTCGCCCCAGCTGATGCCCCGCATGTGGCGGTCGTCGGAGCGGGCCCTTGCGGTCTTGGCGTAGCGTGGAAGTTGACACAGCGCGGTATTCGCGTGACGGTGTTCGATCGCCATGATCATGCTGGTGGTTTGCTGATGTATGGCATCCCCACCATGAAGCTGCCGAAAGACGTGGTGAGCCGTCGTATCGATCAGCTACAGGAAAGCGGTATCACCTTCGAGTTGAGCACTGATGCGACCGATCCTCAGGTAGTTGAGCGCCTTCGCAATGATTTCGATGCGGTGGTCGTGGCGGTCGGCGCGAACGATGCTCGTACGGTGGCAGCTCCCGGTGCTGATCTGCAAGGCGTAGTGTTCGCGGTCGATTACCTGACTGAATCGACGCGCGCGGTACGAAATGACAGACTTTCAGCTATTTCAGCAGAGGGCCTGGACGTTGTTGTTATCGGCGGTGGCGATACCGGCACGGACTGTGTGGCGACCGCTTTACGTCAAGGCGCGAAGAGCGTACGTCAGCTGGAATACAATCCGGCGCCACCGGAGGTCCGTACGGCAATGAACCAGTGGCCCGAATGGCCTAACGTCAAGAAGACCGATTATGGCCAGCGCGAGGCTATTGATGAATTTGGCGCAGATCCCCGCATGTGGGCGACCGATACTGTCGAGATATTGGGAGAAGAAGGACGCGTGAGCGGTTTGCGCGTGGTAACGCTCGACCGAAGCGAGGGTGCGCCTCGCCGCGTGGAAGGAAGCGAGCAGATCCTTCCTGCTCAGTTGGTTCTGGTCGCGTGTGGATTCAATGGTCCCGAGCGCGCTATTTACGATGCGTTGGATGTGCAGACTTGTGAGGGTCAGCGCGTGCGCCCGATCGTCGTCGCCGATACCCATCAGGCAGTGATGGGGGATGTGGCCGATGCTCAGGCTCCTCGCATCTATGCTGCAGGCGATGCGCGCAGTGGCTCTACGCTCGTGGTGACCTCTCTTGCCGATGGTCTTGCCTGCGCTGAAGAGGTGGCGAACGATCTGCTTGTATAAGAGGTTGCAAATGCCCAGCTCGCATAGGCTCTCTTTTGAGGACGGGACCGCTAGGGGATATCTAGCGGTCCTTTTTAAACCAGCAGAGTGCGTTGGATTGACTAATGCAATGGATGATCCTGCGGGAGTATCATAAGGGTATTCGCGATATCTGAGGGGGGTCTATGAAGCCAGTTGAACGCCATGCGAGCAATACGGTCCTGATGCTTGAAGGCGGCGGCATGCGTGCAAGCTATACGGCAGGTGCGGTATCGCTGCTGCTCGAGCAGGGCATCACATTCGATCATGTCTGCGGTATTTCCGCAGGGTCGAGTCATACCGTCAATTATCTGTCGGGCGACATTCAGCGTACGCGTGAGAGCTTCGTCGATCTAGTGAAAGAACCCGAGTTCGGTGGGCTGAGAACGTTCCTTGAAGGAAAAGGCATGTTCTCAGCCCACTGGATATATGAGGTAGCGGGGCTCCCGACCGGCCCGATACCCTTTGATTTCGCAGCATACGAGAAGAACCCCACTCCCTGTTCTATCCAGGCGTTCGACCGTGATTCAGGCGAAACCGTAGTATGGCATCGTGAAGATATGAGCACTCTTGAGGACCTCATGGCCCGTGTGCGTGCGAGCTCGACGCTTCCTGTTGTTATGCCGCCCGTCAGAATCGGATCGCGCGTGTATTACGACGGGGGATTAGGTGTTGGTGGCGGTATTCCATTGCAACTCGCACTTGATTCGGGATGCGAGCGCATCTTCGCTATCCTGACGCGTCCGAGGGGTTTTCGTAAACCTTGGCCGGACATCGGGAAAGGCGCTCATCTGTTCGCTGATTGCTATCGGAAATACCCTCATGTACGCGAAGCGCTGCTTACTCGCAATGAACGCTACAATGCTGAACTCGATCGCCTAGAGCAGCTTGCGGCAGAAGGCAAGGTATATATCATGTATGCGAACAAGATGGCGGTCGAAAACGACACGACCGACCTGAAGAAGCTCCGCGCGAGTTATTTTGACGGGTATACCCAGGCGCAAGCGGAGCTTCCCGCATGGCTTGAATGGCTGGGACTTGAATAGCGCTTCCAGAACCTAGAAGAGCCCGAGCTCGTTCGATGCTCGGGCTCTTTTTGTGCGTGGAGGTCGGGTGCTGTGATCTATTTACATGAAATGGATGCCAAGCACTTCGAACACGAGGCCCCATGCAACGCCGATCGCAAATAATCCTAGCAAAATGGCGATGTTCTGGCGCGCACGACGGTTCTCTCCGAACAGCACCAAAATACCTACGCCCGCAGAGACGAGTAATCCCGATATCATAGCACCCGTACCTAGCATGCCATCCAGATAGAGCTGGGTGATGATGACGCTCGCTCCGCAGTTAGGGATGAGCCCGACTAGGGCCGATCCGAAGATGGCGATGCCGGGATTCGTTGCTAAGAACGTGGCCAAGGCTTCTTCACCTGCGATTTCCATGACCGCTACCAGCGCGAAGGAAATGAGGTATACGATCAGCGATACCTGCACGGTATGCTTCAGCGCGCTGAGCAAGATATCCTTCCAGCCGTTCGACCCTTCGGAAATGGTGCAGCTGGCGTTGTGGCAGTGGTGGTGCGAGAACGGTTGTTCGATCTCGTGATGAATGTGGTGGGTGTGGTCGCAGCACTCATGGCGGGTCCCATGCTCCGCGCAATGGCAGTCCGTGTGATCGTTATGGTTGCGATCTGCTTCGGGTGCCGTAGGCGAATCGGAGGTGCCGCGGGCGGCTTCCGAGAGCGCCACGATGTTCTTTTCGTGCTTGAGGCGATCTCGTATGCGCAGACGGAGCATGCCATCGATCGCGAAGCCCATGATCATACCGATGACCACCTTGGTCGCGATGATGCTGAACATGATGCTGGGATCGACCTGCTCGGCGATGAACAGGGGGAGCATTTCGTCGGATGTTGAAAGGAACACGGCGAACAGGGTGCCCAGCGTGATGGCGCGACTTGCGTAGAGCGCCGATCCCGCTGCCGAGAACCCGCACTGGGGTACGGCGCCTAAGAGCGCGCCTACGAGCGGGCCCGCGACGCCTGCTTTGCGCACGAGCTCTGCAGCGTGGTCTCCTGCTTTGTGCTCAAGCGTTTCCAGTGCAACGTAGGTCACGAACAGGAACGGGACAAGGTAGATGGTGTCGTTGAAGGCGTGTTCAAGTAGATGAATGAGAAGTTCCATAGCTTATTCGCTTTCCTGGGCGGTAAGGCAGCATTCGCAAAGCCCGTATAGCACCGTTTTAGCCGGGTTGATGCGCACGTGGTGATGTTCGATGACGTGTTCGTAGAGATGCTGTAGTTCGCCGCAATCAATGGGGGATAGATCACCGCAGTGTTCGCATTTGAGGAAGAAATAGATGTTCTCGGGAGCACCGGGCAAGTAGCGATAGCACACGCCATCAATGCCTTCGATAGTGCTCCGTGAGATGATTCCTTCATCTTCTAGGCGATCGAGATTGCGATATACCGTGGCGGTACCCACCTTTTCGTCGCGCGCATCAAGCGCAGCGAGAATGTCCTTGATGGTGATGAACGGACCTTGGTGCGTACGGATGCATTCCAGGATCAGTTCCTTCTGCTTCGTTCTGTATTGACGATTCGTGCTCATGGATCCTGCTCTTTGCTATGTTTTCCAAAATGAGAATTGTTCTCATTTTATGGAGGAGAGGATTCCTGTCAAGCAAATTGAGAAAGTTTCTCAATTTTAATGAGATTCCTTGGAAGATGAAGTGGAATCATCCGGTTGCGATCCGATGGTTGTATCGGTTGGGAGTGGGGTGGAATCGTGAGTGGGACTGTGATGAGAAGAAGATGCGTGGTCTTCGGGGGTGTTCGAACCATCCTTCTTTTGGCGGGAGAGCTTCTCCCAGGCTGTATCGGAAAGAAGGAGGCCCGCTCCCAAGATGAACCAGATCGCGGGATGGATGCCCAAGAACGGAACATGTCCAGCTAGATTGCAGATGCCGATGCAGATCATGATGAAACCGATGATCGCAGAGCCGATTTTCATGACGGATACTCGATTCGTAAGGGGAAGCTTTGCAAGAAATGTAGCATAGTCCGCCGAACGCACTATTTTGAAGCGGTTAAAACGGAGCCGTTTTTCGATGCGAACACCAAAGATGCGGGATCGAACGCCTGTTTTTGGTGAGTTTATGAAGTAATTGTGTGATAATTATGTGTAAGCCTTTATGTGCGGTGAAACGCCGCGGTAAAAGCGGGTCTATTCAAGAGTCTCTGGGCTTCTTTTCGCGAGGGGCGAACAGAAAGGAACGTACGATGAGCGATCAAGATAAAGACATTTCTTCTTCGTCAGACCAGGCGCAGCCTGCCGAAGGTGCAGTACCCGTACCTCAGCCAGCGCCCGATCCCGCGGATGCGCAGCCGGTGTCTCAGCCGATTCAGCCGCAGGTTACGCCGCAACCTGTAGCTCCCGCACAGCCGCAGCCCGCGCCTCAATCGACCCAGCCGGTCGTTCCTCAACCTGCGCCTGAGCCCGTACCTCAGCCGGCCGCGCCAGCGCAGCCTGTGCCGCAGCCTGATCCCATGCCGCAGCCGGCCGACGCTGCACCCACAACACAGCCCATCCCTCAGCCGGCACCGGCGGGATCTGCATATCAGGCGGGCGCGCCCCAGTCCCAGCAGTTCGGCACGCCTCAGCCACAACAGCCCGGCGCATACGTACCGCAGCCACCACGCTCTGCGGCTGGAGCGAAGCCTCAGGGTACGGCAGCGCTGGTGATGGGTATCCTTTCGATTCCTTTGGGGATGTTCAGCCCCTTGATTGGTATCGTTCTGGGTGTTCTCGCTATCGTGTTCGCCAGTAAAGCGGTCAAGGCTACAGGGAAGAACGGAAAGACCTCGGGCGGAAAGATCTGCGGTATCGTCGGCATTGTCGTGTCGGTCATCTCCTTCATTGTGGCGCTCGTCGTCGGTGTGGGCGCTATGACTGCGATATTGGATGATTCCAGCTCATCGTCTTCGTCGTTTTCATCAAGTTTGTACACTGAAGATATGACCGCCGATGAGCAGGCCTGCTATGACTTAGGTATTCAGGAACTCGAAGCGCTGGCGACCCAAGATGATGCAATGGTGCAGAAGATCGCGGTGAAGCTCGACGAGGGTTTCGCCGAGGATTTGGGTGTGACTCATGAAGAAATCGGCTCAAGCGCACAGGATCTTGCGTTGTGGATGCTGACTGATTTCTCCTATGTTCCTGACGGAGTGTATGTGAGCGAAGAAGATGGCACGGCGACCATGTATGCCGATATCGAACTGCGTGATTCATATGCATTCATGAATAACTTCTACGATGAAGCCGATGCATATTTCAGCACTCCCGAAGGTGAAGCACTAGGCTCTGCCGCTGCTGCTGCGAAGATCGGCGAGTTCTATAATGACGCCATGGCGGAAACGACGGATATGACCACGTATTACGCGGCGATCGATTTCGTTCAGCAAAGCGATGGCAGCTGGGCGATCGATGAGAGTGCATGGGAAGACGAAATAGACTGGATGTTCAACATCTACTAGGAGCATAACGCTCGCAGGGAAGACGTGGCTTACGTGATACCACCGGATGTGTTCGCCGTCCGGTGGTATTCCTTTTGAGTTCTGAATTCCGCGTGCTTCTTTCCTGTTCGCCTTGTGGACTATTCGGCCCAAAGGCGGAACACGCCGTATAATCAGGCATTAATGGGTTCGTATGCCGTAAAGAGGTGTGCGGGCAGATCTTATGACAATGTATCCGTCTTTCTCCTATGAGGTGGGTGCGGATCTATTACGACAAGACGTCCTTTTGCACGATGAACGTAGGCGGAAGATCCTTGAGCGGGATGCGTGCGTTCGAAGAGGGTGTTTTCATAGAGAACGAGGCGGGACTATAGCGCATATGCAGGATAGACGCGAGAATCAATCAGGAAGTCGTCCATCGATAAAAGACAGAGCTCGTTCCATGGCGCAGAACGTCACTTCTTCGAAGTGGCGCAGCGCATCTTCGGACGATGATCAGCCTTCAGATCGTGGCATCGGCGGGCAGTCGCCCTGGGGGAAACGCTCTGCAGATGATGTGAATGGGGCATCGGGCCGGCGAAATGGTCGCAAGTACCAGCGTCCGCGTAAGCAGAGCGCCATCAAGCGCGTCATCAATCGTTGGTGCAATCGCTTGCTGGGCGTTGTTACTGAAGGGTCGTTCGACCAAGAAGAAGAATTCGAATCTCATCGTACCTCGCGTGACTACATCTGCAATACCATCGGCACAGGGGTGTGGGGTGTTGTCTTTCCTGCTCTGACCATCGTCGTCACTCAGCTGAGTGGTGTCGAACAGGCGGGTATGTTCTCGATGGCATTCATTATCGGTACGCTTTTGATGATCATCGGCAACTATGGAGTGCGTACCTATCAGGTCTCAGATATCGGAGAGGCCCATTCGTTCTTCGATTATCAGGTCAATCGATGGATCACCTGTATCGTCATGATGCTCGTGGCCTATGTGTATTGTTCGTTCCGCGGCTACGACCAGGATATGTTCACCATCTGTATGGCGGTCTGTACATACAAGATGGTAGATGGTCTGGCTGATGTGTATGAGGGCCGCTTGCAGCAGATGGATAAGCTGTACCTCGCCGGTATCTCCCAAGCGTTCCGTTCCATTGTGGTGCTCGTGCTGTTCTCCATCGTCTTGCTGGTCACGCGTAATCTGGTGTTCGCGAGCATTGTCATGGCGGTCGCGGCGATCGTTACGTTCGTGCTGCTTACGTTCCCTTTGGCGCAATTGGAAACACCTCGTTCGCGTGGGCACAGTCTTGCGAGCGTTGCGGCGTTATTCAAACAGTGTTTCCCGGTCTTCATCGCGCTGTTCATGTATGCCTTGATCGACAACATGCCAAAGTTCGTTATGGAAGGCGTGCTGAGCTACGACAATCAGCTGTATTTCAACGCGCTATATTTCCCCGCCCAGGCTATCCTGCTTACGGTGGGTTCTATCTATAAGCCCATGCTTGTGCGTATGGCTCAAATGTGGGCCGATGCGGAAAAACGCCGTCGTTTTGATATTGTCATCCTCGCTATCGTGGGTGTTGTCATCGCATTGACGCTCATCGTTATCTTCGTGATGGGCTGGATCGGCATTCCCATCATGAGCTTTATGTACGGCGTTGATTTCGAGCAGTTCCGCGGATTGAGCTACATTATGATCGCTGCAGGTGGCGTCACGGCGATCATCGATTTCCTGTATCAGGTCATCACGGTGCTGCGCCGCCAGAAATCGGTTATGAAGCTCTACGTTATTACGTTCGGCTTCGCTCTCTTCGTACCTATCCTGCTCATCGACTTTACGGGTCTGCCTGGAGCGGTCATTGGCTATCTGATCGTCATGACGATCTTGTTGGTGCTGTTGGTATGGGAATACATCAGCATTCGCATCGACCTCCATCGCCATCCAGAACGCGTTGAGGCCGCTCTTGCCGGCGAAGAGGCTGCGGCACGCGCATACGAGGAGCGCGCCGAGCGCAATGCCCGTCGTGCGCATGCGCAAGGTCGAGCTCGTGCGCGTCAGGGCGCTGCGGTACGTGAGAGGAACGGCGTGCGTGCTGCCCGTTCGCGTACTGCTCAAGGCCAGGGTGTGCCAGAGAGGCAAAGACCAGTACGTTCTGTAGATGGATCGCTTATACAGGCCGACAACGAGCGACCATTGCAAAGACAGGCAGCTGGCCAGGTGGTTTCGCATGTGGGCACGCGTTCGTCGGATCAGGCATCTCCTCAGAAGATCTTGAGCCCTACTGACCTCCCCGAGATCATAGCTTCAGTTGACGAAGACGACGAGCCGCGTCAGTAAAGGGGCGCGCTCGGTTACTCGCGCAAAAGAGCTGGTGCCACGATATTAGTGTAGATCGCGAGCCAAGCAAGGGAAACGCAGAACCCGCCTAGCACATCAGAGGCGTAATGCACTCCAAGGTAGATACGGCTTATGCCGATGAGCACGATGATGATCGAGAACCCGATACCGCATCCGATGCGCACGGATCGGGGTTTCTCGGAGTGCCACACGAGCCACACTAGCAGGCCGAAGAACGCCATGGCCGCCATTGAGTGACCCGAGGGAAAGCTAAAGCCCGTTTCTACTACTAGATTGATATCGGCAGGGCGGGGGCGCTGTACCAGCTCCTTGATGACCACGTTGAGTATCACGACGAGCACGAGGTTGGTCGCGCAGAGAAGACCGGGACGTTTGCCTGGTGCGAAGGCGACGATCACGAGCAGGAGCGCCAATAGCGATATTGGCGCGGCGAGTGCGGAAATGCTTTCCATGATAGGCGTGAGCCAGTCGGTGCGCAGGTTGTCAACGAAGAACGCGTGAGCCATGCGATCGAGGGTCATCAGATCGCCTTCGAGGACATCTTCAAGAAGCGCTATGAATATGATCGCGCAGATCGAAACGATCAGGATGCGTCGGCGCTTGAGGGCAGTTTCTGCGAGATTCGAAAAAAACGATGAAACACTCATGAGGTTCCTTGGGACAGATGGTCTTGGAGAGACTTACTATAGCAAACGGGTAGTGGACGCATGGGGTTATGTTTCCGTATTGCCACCTTCTGGCCTGGTCGGCTTGCGGGTGGGTAAGCTCTCGGAGTTAAAGGTGCGGGAAATAAAAAACCCGCAGCGAACTGCGGGTTGAAAATTTGGTAGCCTCGACCGGATTCGAACCGGCGATCTCCGCCTTGAGAGGGCGGCGTCCTAAACCGCTAGACGACGAGGCCATATGCGCGTATTGGCTGGGGTGGAAGGAGTCGAACCCTCACATACGGTACCAGAAACCGCTGTCCTACCATTAGACGACACCCCAATGATCCTGTGATCAGTGGAAAACCACTACCCTAGGCGCGAGTAGTTATAATAGTGCGCGTTCTTCACTTCGTCAAGATAAAAGATAATATTTTTTCTAATGAGCCGTTAATTCGCGAAGGTTCTATGGGCAAAGTCGATCTGGTTCGCCAAGCGTTCTCGGTGGAGTCCGAACTTATGAGGCCTGCCTTTCTTAGATGTTTTATGCCATGAACCCTACAGGACAGTGGGGCTTTTATGGAAAAGGGAAGGGGTGGCGCGGTTTCCCCTAGGATAGTCAACGGCTTATTGCGAGCTTGTCATCGTGCCTTGTGGGCATGTATGAACAGGACGCCCGAGACTGGTCGTTCGGCCGGTATGCGGCGCATCGCTTGCCAGCGCGGCGAGTGGATCTCGCACAGAAGGATCGCCTAAAAGAAGCGACGATCGACGATATACGCAATGCGGTATCGGGAACACGGCCCCCGTCCAAAGGAAGTGGTATGACGCCAGATGTATTGATCGAGGCACTTAAAGCGTTATTGCTCGGTGTCGTTGAGGGCATTACCGAATGGCTCCCCATCTCTTCTACGGGTCATATGATCCTGGTTGATGAATTCGTTCAACTTAATGTGAGCGCTCAGTTCTTGGAATTGTTCCTGGTCGTTATCCAGATCGGTTCCATCATGGCGGTCATCATTTCTTTCCGTCATAAGCTCAACCCTGTTTCACGCACGAAAGATAGTGCGGAGCGTTCGAAAACGTGGCGCATGTGGGGCATGGTCGTCATCGGCAGTGTGCCAGCGGCGGTTCTTGGTCTAGCTCTTGACGATTGGGTTCATGATCATTTTTATAGCGCTTATACCGTTGCGGCGATGCTCATCCTCTATGGCATCATCTTCATTGTGATCGAGGCGTATAACCGCCGTCGTAAGCTCGCTGTTCTTGGGGAAGCTGTTCAGTCACGAGGCAAGCACGCACGTGCTATCGACCCCAACGATCCCGAATCGCTCGATAAGGCCCTCTTTAAGATCACCGATCCCTATGAAATGGATTGGAGGACGGCTCTCAAGATCGGTTGTTTCGAGGTCCTGGCTATCATTCCGGGTACTAGTCGTTCGGGTGCGACCATTATTGGCGGTATGTTGTGTGGCTGCTCGCGTACCGCAGCGGCAGAGTTCACCTTCTTCTTGGCTATTCCCGTCATGTTCGGTTGGGGTCTGGTTAAGGCGGTGAAGTTCTTCCTGAATGGCATGGTTATGTCTCAGGCAGAGATCGTGGTCCTAGTGGTGGGTGTGTTCTCGGCATTCGCTATGGGTATGATCGCCATTCGCTTCCTGATGGGTTACATCAAACAGAACGACTTCACGATCTTCGGCGTGTATCGCATCATCATCGGCCTTGTTGTATTGGGCTACTTCGGATCTCAGGCATTGGGTATTTTTGCGTAAGTCCAAGCAGTGCTGCTCGTTGCGCTTAAGCGATGGTATGCTGTCTTTATGAATAAAAAAGACGAACATCATACGCATTCTGAGCATCATCGCTCCAAGCATGAGCGCATTCCTGAAGAGGAAAAGGTTCAGCTGCGCAAAAAAACGAACAAATCCATTTCGCGCTATTGCGGATATGCCGCATTGGTGGTCGTGCTTGTTACGTTCGCGGCGTTCATTCTGGGTGTCGGTAACGACTTCCATTCTCAGTGCGGCATCATGGTCTCGATCGCACTGCTCGCTATTGCGCTCATTAACGATCCCGATCGTTCGTAACGTTATGCCGTCCATCGCATAAGCGCCGTTCGTCCATGTCATCGCCTCCTTCGCTTTGAAATCTATCTGAAACAAGAAACAGCTAGGCTATCATCTCAAGGCTTTTCTTTCGCTTTGTTAAGATAAAGTGGTGCGCCCGCCAATGCAGAGGCGCTTAGTCGTACGAAAGGATAGAAGGATGCCGGAACAGAATGAAGCCTTCGAGGAAATCGAAAAATTCCGCGCTAAGATCGACGATGTTGATCAGAAGCTGGTCGCGCTTCTGAATGAACGTGCGGGGTATTCCCTCGATATCAGGGCGCTGAAGCCCGATGCTCGTATGGGTCTGTATGACCCCAAGCGCGAAGAGGAGATCTTCGCACGTCTGTGCTCGTATAACGACGGCCCTCTGTATAACGAGAATCTCGTAGAAATTTACCGTGGAATCCTGAAGGTCATGAAAGAGGTACCATCCCGTGATCAATAAGCTCTCTTCTTTGCCGGATTACGGCACGCGTACTGACGAAATCACCATCTATGCAGGTCCTTGCTCGGTGGAGTCAGAAGAGCAATTCGATGAGGTCGCGGAATGCATTTCCGGACTCGGATTGAGCTGGATCCGCGGCGGTGCGTTCAAGCCTCGCACTAACCCGCATTCTTTCCAGGGGTTGGGCGAAGCGGGCCTGAAGATCATGAAGGCCAGTGGCGAAAAGCACGGCCTGAAGACCCTCACCGAAGTAATGGATTCGGCGCATTGCGAAATGGTCCATTCATACGTTGACGGTTTACAGATCGGCGCTCGTAACATGCAGAACTTCAGTCTCCTGAAGAACGTAGGCGCCGTTACGGCCGAATCGCACAAGATGGTGCTGCTGAAGCGCGGTCTTGCGGGCAGTATCTCCGAATGGCTTTCGGCAACTGAGTATTTGACTATGGGCGGGAACGACAACATTGTGTTGTGCGAGCGTGGTTTGCGCACGTTCGAAACGGCTACGCGTTTCACGCTGGATATTTCAGCGGTACCCGTCATCCATAAGCAGTCGATGTTCCCCATTTGCGTGGATGTTTCCCATCCTGCTGGGGTACGTGACTTGGTTCCGCCGTTGGCTTATGCTGCGATCGCTGCAGGATGTGACAGCATCATGATCGAAGTCCATCCTAATCCTACCGAGGCGCTCTCCGATGGTCCTCAGCAGCTTACGCCTGCTCAGTTCACGGAACTGGTCGAACAGCTGCGTGAGATCGCTGCGGTATTCGGAAAGAAGATCGTGTAAGCGTTACACGGGCGAATATGTCCCTATCGAACTAAAGGCGGCCATTAAGGCCGCCTTTTTCGTGCGTTCGGAATGCTCGATTCTAGTTCGTCCTAACACGGTGTAGCGCAGGTGTATTTCATCCGTGCATTTGCATTGCGGGTTGCTAGAGGCTGATGGATTCGCTCGTGCTTTCACCGAAAGAGCTTCCCGTCGCATCGGAGGGGGTTCCCATCGATCCGGGAGCACTACCTGTTGATTCGGGGGCGTTGCCCGCTGCGTCAGGGGATCGGCCCATTGAACCGGGATCATCTCCCATGGCGCCTTGGCCGCCGCCCATGCCGCTTTGCGTTGCGGTGGTTGAAGCTGTGAATTGGGTCGCCGTGCCGTCAACTAAGAGCTGGTAGGTTTGATTGTCTGTCATTCCAGGTGCGCTGACCACCACATTGTCGAACTGCTTGGGCGCGGTGAAGCTGGCTAGTACGGTGCCGTCTGCACTGACGATCTGGATGGTGGATCCTGCCGAGCCCGTTGCGCTTACCATGGCGAATGCCTGGGTGCCACTGGAAAAGCCCTGCGCCATGCCGTCCATGCCGGCGATGATCATCGTTCCGCCCGAAACGGTTGCCGTGCTGGCGTAGTCCAGGGCGCTGTTCCCATTGTTCTCGGGGCCGCTTACCAGAACCGTGCCACCCGTTATTTCAAGGGTGCCATTGCTATCGATGCCGTCGCCTCCTGCGTTGACGCTAAGCGTTCCGCCAGAGATCTTAACTTGACAATGGGAATCGGCTTCGCCCATACCTCCGCCTCCTCCGGCGCCGCCGTTGTTGGCCATGTCGCCTGAAGGTGCAGTTCCGTTGGATGAAGGGGCTGTGCCTTCGGATGAGGGGGCGTTGTTCATGGTCGTGCCCGTCCCTGCATTGGTGCTCACGCTTGTCGCGTTCGAGCTCGTATTCGTGCTGGCGTTCGTGGTAACGCCTGCGTTGGCATCCGTACCTGCGCCTGTGTCGGCATTTGCATTCGCGCCCGCACCCGAGTTCACACTTCCATTCGCGCCCGGATCCGCGCCCGCTCCCATGGTGCCGCCGCCCGTAGAAGAAGCGCTGCTTCCGTAGGATGCGTTCAGGCCGTCATCGTTGGCGGTGATGTTGGAGTTGCCTCCTTCGACCTGGATCAGCGCCGCTTCGTAGCCTTCTTCGCAGGAAGTCACCGTGATGTCGCCGCCACGGATCAACAGTGCGGTTTCGGCATGGAACGCATCGTCTCCTGCGCTGACGGAATACGTGCCCCCGTCGATCAGCACGAACCCGCGCGTTGCGTCTTCATCGTTGTTGGACTTGAAGGCATCTTCGCCCGCGGTGACGTTGAAGGTTCCATCGGAGATCTTCACGCAATCGCGGCCGCGCACGGCGTCGGTCTGAGACGTGATATTGAAGGTGCCGCCCGCGATCACTAGGTCATCCTTGGAATTGATGGCGTGCGCATACGATCCGGTTACGTTAAGCGCACCGCTGCCGTTGATGGTCAGGTCGGCCTTGCTGAACAAGGTGGCGTTTGGTTCGTCGGAGCCTTCGTCAAGCGTGTAGCTTGAGCCGTCGGTAAGGGTGTTGGTGGTGCCTTCGGCCAGGGTTACGAACACCTTGTCAGCTGCATTGATGCGGATGGCGGGACCGCTTTCGTTGTGGATGGATACGCCTTTAAGCACCAGCTGGACCTTGGCGGTGTCTTCTGCTTCGACTATCACCTGGCCCTGTGTGAGCGTGCCGGAAAGCACGTACGTTCCTTCGCCGGAAATGGTGATGGTCTGCCCATTGGAGGAAACGGAGGAAGCTGAAGAGCCGTTCACGGTCGCGCCATCGTTTAATTCGATGGTGGTCGCACTCGTTTCGTCGAAGCTCGCATCGCTGTCGCGGCCGGAATATTCCAGATCCAGCTGCGATACGTCAACAGCTTCGGTAAGGCTTTCCTGCGTCGTTTGCTGGGTAGTGCTGTCCTGGGTCGCGTCTTTGGAGAAGTGGTCCACCAGTATCCAGGCGGCGACTCCGATGAACAGCGCGAAGGCCGCGGTGATGCAAGCTCCTATGATCAAAGATCTCTTATGGGTGCGAATGAAGCTCTTCGCGCCTGTTTGCTTTTGCTCGGTAGCGTCCTTCGGTGCGTCGGGGTCCTCCTGATGGGTGTTGGCGTGTTCCTGTTGTGCGGTGGGTTGCACGTAGGAAGCGGGGTCGTTGGGGTCGAAGAACTGGTAGCCTGCGGGCGGCTGCGGCGCGCGGCGGTTCTGGTCGTTTTCGTTCATGGTTACAAAGCCTCCCTTGTGGTGGTGGGGGTCAGCCCGAAGCTTACTTTCAGGTTGCCGTTCAGGCAGCGGATCTGGTCGATGAGCGCTTTTTCGGTACCCGCTTCACGCAGGCGCACCACGTACTCCAGCTGGAACAGGCTGCCCATATTGGTGGTTTCCACTTTTTCCAGGTGATAGGTCTCGGTCATCTGATCAAGCACGCCGTTGAAGGTGCGGGCGTATTCCAGGTCTTCCGGTACGGTGATGCGCAGGCGCATTTCGGGTTCCTGTGGCTTTCCGTAGGGCGAAAGAACGAAGACAATATTCACGATGGCGACGATGATAGTGAAGAGCACCGCCAGGCCGATGAAGCCCATACCCGTTGCCAAGCCGATGGCCATGGCAAGGAACACGCTTCCGATGTCTTTGGCGCTGCCGGGAATGGAACGGAAACGCACCAAGTTGAATACGCCCATTACGGCGATGCCCGCGCCCAAGTTGCCGTTTACCAGCGTGATGACCATTTGTACGATGAGCGGCAACAGGGCAAGCGTTACCACGAAGTTCTTCGAGTACTTATGCCGGAACATGTACACGCAGCCGGCAATGGCGCCTAGGATGATGGAAGCGAGCGTACACCAAAGAAAATCGGCTGTGGTTACGCTGGCGATAACGGATTCGCTGGTTCCGTACAAAGACGTGAACGTTTGTTCAAGCATGTGCTTTCTCCTTTATGGTCGTGGTAACAGGGGAGGGTGCAGTGTTTTGCGGAGCTGCAGAGGTGCCGTTGGCCCTTCTGCGAAAAGACGCAGGGGTGAGCCGCGCAGTTCCGGTGCGCGCATGGGCCGGCTCTTTCCTGGGGGTCATTCGTACTCTGTTGGTTTTCGTGTGAGAGACCTTAGCTCGTGCTGCCACGCGCGGCGCTGCGGCGTGCACGCAGGCGCGGTATGCTTCGCCGTATTTTGAGAACGAAGACGGGAACACCTGACAGGCGCTCAGTGCCGTTGAAAGCCAAAGCGGCATAGCCCCGCTTACCTTTATCTCCATAATGCAGGCACCCGGATCAAGTAGGGGAATCATCGCGGGGGTGCTCGCCGGTTCTGTGCATTCGGAAAGAGAAGTATCTGCGCTGCCTTCGCTCCTGGGGGTCAAGGGGAGCTCGGATCGCGGATTCGCGACCTCGGGAAGGTTCTTAAGGTTCCTGTGCACATCATGCTCAAAGTAGTCGCAATAGCTGACTTCATGATCGAATGTGATGCGCACGGGCGTGGTGTCGCCTACGCTGGTGTAAGCCTCTCGACGACAGCGGATCCCCATGGAAGGTACCAGCTGTCCGTGGCGAACGCGGCACGCTTCGATCTCCGCTGCGATCTGACGGGATTCGTCCGAGGGTTCGATCGGTGCACCGTTCTCGTCGAGGAAAGGGAACGCGCAACTTGCCTCGTTCCAGGAGGCGCCTTTTAGGAAGGCGTATCCTGCATTGAGACTTAAAGGTGCGCGGCGTTTGTATACAACGCCCATGAACTTCTTCTTCAGTTCGATGAATGCACATTCGCTGCCGACGGGATCGTCGTATGTGCGCAGACGCAGTTTTTCCTTATAGAGCGGTTTCTCTAAGGAGCGGCTGATCAGGCTTCTGTCTGGGGTATCTAGATATACGCTCGTGATGTGCTGGTCGCCGAATTCCGTTGGACTCAAATGCTCCTGGATCATGGAGCGTACGTGGGTGAGTTGCTGTGCGGAAAGAAGGTACTTCACTTCCTTGCGCTGGAAAGTTGTTTCGGTGGTGTTGTCCATGTGAGGGTCCTTTCGACGCTCTCATGGTAGGAGCGCAACCTGAAAACAACCTGAAAGACCAGCGGGCTTTTAAGGTTGTTTTCAGGCTGTGGCGTAAAATGGGTACTCAACGAAAGGGGCACCCGTGCAAATTCTGCTTGTTGAAGATGATGTGCGTTTAGCTGATGCGCTGGCGCAGATCCTTGTCGATTCCGGTTATCGCGTAGATGTCGTGCATACCGGTACAGATGGCCTTAGCTATGCCGAACAGGGCACGTATGACGTGGTCGTTCTTGATGTTATGTTGCCGGGAATGAATGGTTTTGATGTGGTCGCCAACATGCGTCGCGCCAAGATCGCAACGCCCGTGCTCATACTCACTGCGCGCGATCAGGTGCCCGATAAGATCCGTGGTCTCGATTCGGGCGCCGACGATTACATGACCAAGCCGTTCGCGCCAGCGGAACTGCTCGCGCATCTGCGTGCGCTTACCCGCAGACAAGGCGAAGTGGTGTTCGAAGAACTTCAGGTGGGAGATCTGGTGCTTAATTTGGAGACGAGCGATCTTGAATGCGAGGGGCGGACCATTCATTTGAGCGTGAAGGAGTTCGAGCTCGCCCGCGTGCTCATGTCAAATTCGGGCCAGGTGCTTTCGAAAGAAACGCTCATTGAGAAAGTATGGGGCTACGGCGCTGCAGTGGAGGGCAACAACGTTGAAGCGTACGTTTCGTTCTTGCGTAAGAAGATCCGCTACGTAGGTGCCACGGTGCGCTTGGAGGCCGTACGTGGGCGCGGGTATCGCATGGTGCGTGAAGAGGGCGATGAGTGATGAAGTCTGAAGAGACGCAGACTGTGGGGTTGGAGCAGAGCGCTCGCATTTCCGTACAACATACCGCCCCGTATGCACGTATGTTCAAGAAGCTGCGTATGAAATTCGCGGCCTTGAATGTTGTGACCGTGGGCGTTGTACTGGCGGTGGTCTTCACCGCTATGGTGGTGTTCGGTTGGCAAAAGGTGACTGACGATGTTGAGCGCGGTCTGTCTCGTGCGCTCGAAATGGCCGAAAAGGCCGTTTTCGCCGACGGAAGCACGGTTCCGCAGATCGGTGTTGCGCAAGGTGGATCTTCCGAGGAATCTCGGTTCCCCGTGGCGGCGTATTTTATTCGCGTTTCAGAAGACGGCAGTACGAAGACCAGCTTCATTTCCAGCATAAGCGGAGCAACGCTTGATGAGTCGACGCTATCTGGGGTGATAAAGGATGAGGGGATCGCAGGCCTCATTGTCCAAGTAGCCGATCAGGAACAGCAGACCGACGAGGGTGATTATTCGCAATTTACTCAGAACCAGGGGTCATCAGGTGCGATCGATGCTTTCGAGCCCCAGGACAGCGGCCCTCAAGATGGACCCGGTTCGCAATCTTATGTGCAGGGATCCGTGGATCCTGCGGGCCTGTTGTATGCTGCGAGTGCTGCGCCCGCGGGTGTCTATGTGGTGTTCGCCAGCGCTTCGGTCGCCGATAGCTGGCAGCAGTTGGCTCTTACGCTTGCTGCGACGGGCCTGGCTGTACTTGCTTGCGTGTTCGTGTTCGGTTGGGTGTTCTCTCGTTGGGTGCTTCGTCCTGTGGAAGAGGCCTGGAGCCGTCAGCAGGATTTCGTCGCTGATGCAAGCCATGAACTCAAGACGCCGTTGACCATTATCTTGGCTAACATGTCGATCCTGACAAAGCATTCGGAGTCGAGCGTAGCCAGTCAATCCCGCTGGATCGAAAGCACCGCTCAGGAGGCGAAGAGCATGCAGGACCTGGTGGGAGACATGCTCCAACTGGCTCGAATGGATGCGGAAGAGAGCGTGGTTCAGCCGGTGCGGGAGACGATCGATGTAAGCGATTTGCTGGAGATGGAACTGCTTCAATTCGAATCCCGTATGTTCGAGCGTCACGTGCGTTTTGCTTACGAGGTGGATGAGGGCATGCTTGTTCGGGGCGACAGAGCCCAGTTGCTGCGTCTAGCGGGAACTTTGGTGGATAACGCCTGCAAATATGTGGATGAGAGCGGAGAAGTGAGCGTGTCTCTTTCCTCTGAGGGAGATTCGGGTAAAGGCCAGGCGATCTTGCGCGTGAGGAACACAGGTGCAGTGATTCCCGCAGAGGATCTGCCGCACGTTTTCGATCGGTTTTATCGTGCTAGCAAAGCGCGTACGCGAGGGGAGGCGACGAGCGGTGCTGGCTTGGGTTTGGCTATTGCACAGAAGATCGCCGCATCCCATGGCGGATCGATCCAGGTCGCTTCATCGGAGGGAGAGGGAACGATATTCACCGTGCGGTTACCCTTGGCCGAATAGTGAGCGTTCCTTTTTTGCGGGCTGATTATTTGAGAGATGCATCCTTGGAAGCGTTTATGTGAAGGTTGCACAAAACACTACATCACTTATGGTTCAGGGTAGGGTGAGAGGTCTTAAAGCGGTAGAATAATTGGTCGCGCGTGTGCTCGTCTTGAGCTTATTTGGGCAAGATTGCGTTTCCAATATGAGATATCAAGTTGAACGAGCGATCGGTTCTGCATTATCACGCGTGGTGACCAACGGTGTTTTGCAAGAGAAATGAGATCTCATGCCAATTGATCTGGGCGGACTTAATGGTCCTCAAAAAGAAGCGGTATTGTGCACGGAAGGTCCCTTGCTGGTTCTGGCGGGGGCGGGAAGTGGTAAGACGCGTGTTCTGACGCATCGTATCGCACATCTTGTCGAAGACCTGGGGGTGGCGCCCTGGCAGATCATGGCCATCACCTTTACCAACAAGGCGGCAGCCGAAATGCGCGAGCGCCTTGCGGGCCTGATCGGTCCTTATTCACGGGGTATGTGGGTATCTACGTTCCATAGTATGTGCGTACGTATCTTGCGTGCCGATTGCGACCGCTTAGGATTTGCGCAGGGGTTCACTATTTATGATGATGACGACTCCAAGCGCCTGATGAAACAGATCCTCGAAGAGCTCAATATCGATCAGAAGCGTTATCCCATTCAGGCCCTGCGCAATCGCATCTCTAAAGCGAAGAACGACTTGCAAGTGGCTGAAGTGTTCGCTGAAGAAGCGAAGGACCCCATGGGTCAAGTGGTCGCGCGTGTATATACGCGCCTGCAGGAACGACTGCGTCAGCTCAATGCATTTGATTTCGATGATCTGCTGCTCTATACCTGGCTTTTACTGAAGAACCATCCCGATGTGCTGGCGGCCTATCAGCAGCGTTTTCGCTATTTGCTGGTCGACGAGTATCAGGATACTAACCATGCTCAGTACACGTTGACGCAGTTGCTGGCGTCGGCGCATCAGAACATCATGGTCGTTGGCGACGACGACCAGTCCATTTATTCGTGGCGTGGTGCCGACTTGAGCAATATTCTCGATTTTGAGCAGGATTATCCCAATGCGCATGTGGTAAAGCTCGAAGAGAACTATCGTTCGATGGGCAATATTCTGGCGGCGGCGAACGCGGTCATCGCCAACAACATGACCCGCAAGCCGAAAAAGCTCTTCACTTCGCAGCCTGATGGCGAAAAGCTCTCGGTGTATATGGCGACCGATGAACGCGATGAAGGGCGCTGGATCGCCGGGGAAATAGAGAAGCTGCATGGCAAAGGTACGGCGTACAACCAGATCGCGGTCTTTTATCGCACCAATGCGCAGAGCCGTATGTTGGAAGATATGCTGTTGCGCGCGGGTGTTCCGTATCGCCTGGTAGGTGGCACGCGCTTTTTCGATCGTGCTGAGATCCGCGACGTGATGGCGTATCTGAGCTTGGTGGTGAATCCTGCCAATGATATTGCCGGCCATCGCGTTATCAACACGCCGAAGCGCGGTATCGGTTCAACCACGGTCGAGCATATTGATTATATTGCGCGTGAGGTGGGCTGCACGTTCTTGCAGGCGGCTGAATTGTGCGTAGCCGATGAGGAGATCAGGCCCGCTACCCGACGTGCGATCGGGGAATTCACGACGATAATCCGCGAGGCGCAAAGCTATGAAGGTGATCTGCGTAAGGTCGTTGAGATGATCGTCGATAAGGCAGGGATCATTGAGGCGTATCGTGCGGTGGGCTCCGATGAGGCGCAGGGGCGCATTGAGAATATTCAGGAGTTCTTCGGCGTCGTTGACGAATATGCGCAAACCCACGATGATGCTGACGCGTTGTTCGAGGCGCCGACGGTAGCTGCAGATGATGAGGAAGCCAGTCAGCCACCGGTGCGTACGTTCCAAGCGAATTCTCTGGCTGATTTCACTGAATGGGTCACTTTGCGTACTGATATGGATACCATGAGCGACGACGGTTCGGCGGTCACCATGATGACCATCCATGCTGCCAAGGGCCTTGAATTTGATTGCGTGTTCGTGGCAGGCATGGAGGAGTCCCTGTTCCCTCACGGCAATTCATCACAAGACGCGCAAGGTCTCGAGGAAGAACGTCGTCTGTGCTACGTGGCTATTACGCGTGCTCGTAAGCGCTTGTACCTGACGAACGCTTTCACCCGCCAGATCTTCGGTCAATCGAGCGCGAATCCTCCCTCGCGCTTCATTGGTGAGATCCCCGATGACTTACGCCATAACATCGGTATGGGCTCGTCTGGCTTCTCCGGTTCTGGTTGGGAAAAGCGCGGCAGTCGTCGCGGTATTGCAGGGTCAGGTGCCGAAGCGGGCGGTGGTCGCGTATTCGGCCAGTCGAGCGCATCGGGTTCCCGCCCTCGCCCCAAGACGAATGCGAACGCAGGCAAGAAAGCGGCAGCGAATATGACCTTCTCGAAGGGCGATGCAGTCGACCACAAGGTGTTCGGTCGTGGCACCATCCTGAAAGTGGATGGTGATACGCTTCATGTTCGGTTCTCTCGTACGGGACAGACCAAGAAGCTCCTGAAGGATTATGCGCCTATCGTGAAGATTGGATAGATCGGCTTCGCATTCCGCTCAAAGGAGAGTAGTACAGGTAGGTGGCATATGGCACAGAGGGCGGCATTATGTTGGATAACTGCCGGGACCTATGCGCTGAGTGGTCGCTTCGCAGTACTCGAAGCTGATCGATCTTATCGCGGAGTTGCTTTCGTGTCATAGCAAAGCGTCTGATGAGGTGCTTTGATCAGGGGTGTTCGAAGCGAAAGGAGGGCAGCTCTCATGGCAGAGGTGCTCGAAGCGGTCATGTTGGTCTGTTTCGGTCTATCGTGGCCGATGAATGCATGGAAGTCTTACAAGGCCCGAACAGCGGCGGGGACGAGTTGGCAGTTCCTGGCGCTTATATCGCTTGGATATGTTGCAGGTATAGCCGCAAAGTTCGTAAGTGGCAACTTGAACTGGGTCCTTGCGGTGTATTTCATCAATCTCGTTGCGCTCGGTGTTAATTGGGGGATCTATGCCCGCAACCGCCGCATCGATGCTCGTTACGACGATGGCCCGCAAGATCCGGCGATGGCAGCGTAGCAAGCGCGAAGTCGTGAGTGCTCGAAGTGCGTTCGTGTCGGGTATATCTTTGTTCTGCGAGCGCTCAAGGTCCGATCGTTTCAGACGCATCGCGGTATATTCCTGCGCAGAACTTTAACGTTTTTTCTTCTTTAGGCATATAAGCGCGTACAATGAAAGCGTTTTGTACGTATGTGCGCGCAGAGCGCGCTTAGAGGAGGTCGAATGGCTACGCCCGTTCTTATTGTCGGTCATAAGAACCCCGACAACGACTCCATCGCCGGTGCGGTGGGTTTTGCCTACTATAAAAATGAAATGATGAAGCGCGAATTGGCGCAGAACCCGGATGCGGAAGAATTCGAGTACGTTCCGTGCCGCCTGGGTCCTCTTCCTGATGAATCTGAGGCTATCCTGGGTGAATATGGCCTGGAAGCCCCTCAGCTCATTTCGCATGTATATGCTCGTGTTCAGGACATCATGAGCGCTCCGGTTATCAGCTTGCCTGCTACCGCAACGTTGCTCGAGGCATCTCGTCTTCTTGCGAAGAACGATATTCGTTCCGTTGTGGTGACTGATGAAGCGGGTAAATATGTAGGACTCGCATCTTCGCGTAAGATCGCTGAACTCTATATTTCGGCGGCCTGCTTTGAGAACGAAGCGCCGTCTGAGGAATGTGAGCGCGCGATCGCTGAGGGTCTGCAGTCGTCTTTGACTCAGCCGGTATCGACCATCGTTGACAACGCAGCGCTGGAGGTATCTCCTGATGATCTGTTCAATGAGGTATTCGAAGACCTTATGGTCAACGAATTGCGCGAAGCGGTCGTTCTTGATGACGATGGGGTGGCTGTCGGTATCGTGACGCGCTCTGATGTTGCTGCTAAGCCACGCCGCAAGGTCGCCCTGGTCGACCACAATGAGCTCTCTCAGGCGGTCGACGGGCTGTGCGAGGCTGAGGTCGTTGAGATCCTCGACCATCATCGCATTGGCGATGTGACCACGAATCAGCCCATTCGTTTTACCAACATGCCCGTGGGTTCGTGCGGCACTATCATTACGCTCAAGCTGCGTGAGGCGGGTATCGATATTCCCGAAGGAATCGCTGCAACGCTTTTGTCTGCAATTCTGACCGACACGGTCATCCTGAAGTCGCCTACGGCAACCGATATCGATCGCGAGCAGGTGGAGTTCCTCGCGGACATCATTGGTAAAGATCCCGTCGAGTTCGGTTTGCATGTGTTCAATGCACGCGGCGGCGATGCCGAAATGGATCTTGAGACGCTGGTAATGGCCGACTCCAAGGAATTCAAGATCCCCGAAGGCACTATCCTCATTGCCCAGCGCGAAACGGTCACGCTCGATGCAGTCATGCAACGCGAAGACGAGATCCGCACCTTCTTGCGTGGTCTGCAGGAGAAGAACGGCTACGTGTTCGTATTGCTGTTGGTAACGGATATCATCGCTGAAGGCTCTAATTTCCTTGTTGAAGGCGACCATAAGAAGGTCGATCGTGTGTTCGGTATCGATTCTTCTGCCGCGGTATGGATGCCGGGTGTACTTTCCCGTAAAAAGCAGGTTGCAGCGCCTTTGCTCGAGGCGTAGGCCCGCATTTCTAAAGGGCAGAGCTCACAGCCCGAATGCGGTCACTGATCATGCACCAAGCGAACGGGAACGTTTGATAAGAGAAAGATCGCAACGCTCTCATAGCATCGCCCGCCACCCCAATTCGGAGTGGTGGGCGTTTTTTATTTACGGCGAGCGCTAAGATCTATGCATCCAACAAAAAAAGATCTGTTGGTTTTTGGGATTCTTTCACGACGAACAAACAGGTATTAGTTGTTACCAAAAAAGCTTGGATGGTACCAAATAAGGGATAAAACCCCTGTTCATTTGCTAACATTTCGCTCACCTTATTTAAAATTATCGTCGTGAATGAGCGTAGGCAAAACGCTTCTTTTGACCGAAGTAAGCTGCCCCTTTCTTCACCACAACGTATATGAATCAAGTTCGATTTTTGCCGGGGGGGGGGGGTAATTTTTTGTATACTGCAGCAATTCTTAGCGCCAATTCGAAAGACGTGCGCGCGATCGAAGAATTCGTTAAAAGCAATCCACGTAAAGAAGCATTCGAGGTCGTGCCGTTCTTTTCATCGAGCGATCTTGCGGATTACCTCTCCGAAGGCAATATCGTCAGTGTTCTGTTCATCGATGTATGGATGGGCTCTACCGATGCGCCAGCTGGTGTTGAGTTCGTTCAGTCGAATCGCTCCCATCTTACTCGTACGCAAATCGTATATGTAGCTGAATCAGGACGCTATACTTCATCAATTTACGAAACCAATCATTGCTACTTTCTTGAAGCCCCTTTTGCTCAAGAGAGCATCGATCGCGCTTTGGCCATGGCTCTTTCTCAACTCGCTGAGCATGCACGTGCTTGCATGCCTTTGAAAATAGGAACTTCGGTGCGGCTTCTTAAGTATGCTGATGTCGCTTACGTCGAAAGCCTTCGTCGCAAGCTGCGCATTCATACCGTTAACGAAGTGATTGATGTCTATGGTTCTCTCGCTCACGCCGCTTCGGTACCGCCCGATCAATTCGTGCAGTGCCATAAGAGCTTTATCGTGAACCTGGATTATGTGAGCGAGCTCAATAAAAGCGCATTCGTTATGACATCGGGCGAAGAGGTGCCGGTAAGTCAGACGAAACGCAAAGATTCGCGTTCTGCGCTTCTCCGATATCTTGCGGTGAAGGTGTAAAACGCTTGATCTCGCGGCGCTTGCCGGGTGGATCCAAGGTTTTTCCTGGAATGAAAAAAGCGCGGCAGCTTGATGCTGACCGCGCTTTTGTTTAGGTATGGTCCAGAAGAACTATTTCAGATCTTCCAGCTTTCCGTGCTTTTCGTAGCGGGAAAGACGGCTGATCTTGTTGTCGTCATCTACGAAAACAACGTGGGGCGCATTGTCAGGATCGGCGAATTCTTCAGGGGTCATCTGGCAGTAGTTCATGATGATGACCTTGTCTCCTACGTTCACCAGATGCGCCGCAGCGCCGTTCAGGCAAATGACGCCGCTGCCAGGTTCGCCGGCAATAACGTACGTTTCAAGACGGTTGCCATTTTCACAATCAGAAATGGTAACCAGCTCGTATTCCATGATTCCCGCTGCTTCCATGAGCTGCGAATCGATGGTGATGGAACCAATATAGTCGAGCTCCGCCTGAGTAACCGTTGCTCGATGAATTTTGCCCTTAAGTACATTAAGCAGCATGAGGATAGAACCTTCCTTCTAGTTTCGATCTTCCCTCGGTTCGGTTGATAGTGCGTAAAGATAAGTGCACCTCTCTGTACGCACGCCCACGGTATTTTTACACCCTTGCAGGCGGAATGCAAGACTATTCAGTAAAATCAAACAGGTAATTATCTATCAAACGGGTTTTACCAATGTATACCGCAATAGCGACAAGACCCGCCTCGTCAAGCGTACTGACGGGCTGCATGTCGCCCAGATCGACCACTTCAACGTAATCGATCGACGCAAGCGGTTCGGCTTCGATAGTGCTGCATACTGCTGCGCGGATAGCGGAAGCATCGCGTTCGCCCGATTCGATGAGCTCTTGCGCCTTGAAGATCGAACGCGACAAGCACAGCGCTGCATGGCGCTCTTCATTGGAAAGATAGGTGTTGCGCGAACTTTTCGCCAAGCCATCCTCTTCGCGCACGATGGGGCAACCATATACCTTAACGCGCATGTTGAGATCGGCCACCATACGTTTGATGATGGCGAGCTGCTGAGCGTCTTTTTGTCCGAAGAACGCCATATCGGGGTCGACGATATTGATAAGCTTATTCACTACCGTGCAGACGCCGCGAAAATGCCCGGGACGCTTAGCGCCGCAGAGGCTATCGGTGAGCGTTTCCATGACCACGTAGGTGTTGTAGTTCTTGGGATACATCTCTTCCACGCTGGGATGGAAGACGACATCGACCCCTTTTGATTCTGCGATGGCGGCATCGCGCTCTAGATCGCGGGGGTAGGAGTCGTAATCTTCATTGGGACCGAACTGGATCGGGTTCACGAAGACGCTCGTGACAACGCGATCGCATTCTTTGCGCGCACGTTCCATGAGTGACATATGGCCTTCATGAAGGGCGCCCATGGTGGGGGTGAGACCGATGGTCAGACCCTGTGCTTTCCATTGCGCGACGCGGGCCTTCATTTCTGCAACGGTGGTAATGATTTCCATGGTGTTCCTCTTCGAATTAATACAGCTTCTCAAGCACGTCGTCGTTGATGGCGAAGGTGTGCTCATCGGCAGGGAAGGTGCCCGCTTTTACTTCTTCGTCATAGGCCTTGAATGCTTCGACCATTTGCGGTCCCAGGTTGCCGAAGTGCTTGACGAACTTGGGCTTGAAGTCCGAGAACAGGGCGAGCATGTCCTGGTATACCAGAACCTGGCCATCGCAGCCAGCACCCGCACCGATGCCGATAGTGGGGATCGTGAGCTTTTCGGATATGATAGCGGCGAGTTTGGCGGGAACGCATTCAAGCACTACCGCGAAGGCACCTGCTTCTTGGATGGCGAGCGCATCATCAATGAGCGCTTGCGCTGCTTCAGCTGACTTACCCTGCACTTTGAAACCGCCGAATGCGTTGATGGACTGTGGTGTGAGGCCGATGTGGGCGCAGACGGGGATGCCGGCTTTCGTGATCGCTTTGATCTGAGGGGCGACCTTTACGCCGCCTTCCAATTTAACGGCGTTCGCGCGGCCTTCCTTCATGAGGCGCCCTGCGTTGCGCACTGCCTCTTCGACGGATACCTCATAGCTCATGAACGGCATATCGGCCACTACGAGCGCATTGGCGGCGCCTCGCGTTACTGCAGCGGTGTGATGGATCATATCTTCCATGGTGACGGAGAGGGTATCTTCGTATCCGAGCATTACCATGCCCAGGGAATCGCCCACCAAAATGGAATTGATCCCAGCTTCGTCTACCAGTTTCGCGGTCGAATAATCGTAGGCGGTCAACATAGAGATCTTGGTGCCCGCTTCCTTCATAGAACGAAACGTGGCCACGCTGTTTTTCATGTCCCCTTCTTTCTCTTGTGCGCTCGCATCTTGTGGCATGCGAGTCTTGCACGTATTCTAAACCGTCTGTCGCGTTTGTGTTCGTTTTTGTATGCGCTTTTTAGGTGGGAAGCATGAGGGACGGCGTAGATGCAGCGTGTGGCGCGAATGAGTCAGGGTACGAGCGCTCCAATACGGCGCAAAGGGTGGTTCTGCATATTGCATGCCGCAGTGTCGTATCGGGATGCTGCGCATGCCCTGATGCTATGCGGATTCTGACATCTCGAACGACTTGATGGAATTGTCGGCGATCTGTCCCGCACGGATCGAATACGCTTTGGAGACGTTCGTTCCGTCGTCGTAGCTTGCAGTTACGGTAAGGAAGTTGTTGTGGAGCAGATACAGGGCGGCGAGCTGCTGGTTGATGGTGGGGATCGCGTCCGCGTCGGCCTGCTTCGGTGGGTTGGTGCTTTTTAAGGACGGTTTCGGCCCGATGAAGCAATCGCTATAGAGGCTTTGTATAGCTTCGGGGGTGGCTTCGATTTCAATGATCAGGCGCAGTGAATCGCATGCATCCTGTCCCGATACCGTAACCGATTCGGTGGGGGTGGGACTTGCGCTTGCGCGTTGCAGCCAGGCGAGCATGCTCATGACAGGGTTGTCTGCCGCATCCGATAAGCTGATCATTTCCTCGGCGGGAATTTCGTGAGGAACGGAAAGCGTGACCGCATCTGACGTCGAAGCGTAGGTCACTTCCTTGGGAACCTCGGCGCTATCGATCGTCGCGTAGAGCGTGTAGCGAGTAGTGAGGCGCACGATCTGATTCGAATCATCGTAAGAAGTGTAGGTAGATGAAGGCTCGAGGTACGCTGCGGGTATGTGACGGGCGTTGGTCGGGCTGGAATCGATGGGCTCTGCACTGGTGAACGCTTTTAAGGAAAGAGCGTGGGTGCCCATGGGCGTGCTGCACGCGCATAGGAGCGCCGCGCAGGATGCAAGGCAGATCGCAATGCCTGCCTTTAAAAAGGAGCGTGTTCTGTGCCCGATTTGTGTTTTGTTTAAAGAGTGTATCCCCATAGCGCGAATCATGCCTTCCATGTCCCCTCAAGTATGATCTCTTCTATTATCGCTGAACTGGGAAAATAACCCATAAGGAAATGGAATAGTAAACTAGTTGTGAAGTGTATGGATACACCCGGGTGCGTGGCGTTTGACAAGCCATATAGCGGGTGATAAAGTTCATCCCCGCGTTTCTTTGTGAGGCGTATGTTTTCGCGTGCGTAACTGCAGAACGCACAGGAAAACACTAAAAGGCATGTAAGAACTAACAAGAAAAGGAGTTGAGTCTTGCCTACTATTAACCAGTTGGTCCGTAAGGGCCGCGCCAAGCAGGTCGACAAGAAGAAGACCCCGGCGCTCAAAGGCAACCCGCAGAAGCGTGGCGTGTGCACTCGTGTTTACACCACTACCCCTAAGAAGCCTAACTCGGCACTTCGTAAGGTAGCTCGTGTACGCTTGGTAAACGGCATGGAAGTAACCGCTTATATCCCAGGTATCGGTCATAACCTCCAGGAGCATTCTATGGTTCTGCTCCGCGGCGGTCGTGTAAAGGACCTTCCTGGTGTTCGTTATAAGATCATCCGCGCTGCTCTCGACTGCGCAGCAGTAGATGGTCGCGCGCAGGCTCGCAGCCGTTACGGCGCTAAAAAGCCTAAGAAGTAAGTAATCTGCGATTTTTTAAGTCGCTTAACCGAAAGGAAGATATATGCCGCGTCGTGCAGCAGCAGTCCGCCGCGAAGTGCAGCCGGACGCCCGCTTCAACAACCGCTTGGTCACGCAGCTGATCAACAAGGTGTTGCTTGACGGTAAGAAATCTACCGCTGAGGGCATCGTATATGGTGCTTTCGATATCGTTGCTGAAAAGACCGGTCAGGACGCTCTGACTGTCTTTAAGAAGGCAATGGACAACATTCGCCCCACGCTCGAGGTAAAGCCTAAGCGTGTTGGCGGTGCTACCTACCAGGTACCGATGGAGGTCAACTCTCGTCGTGCTACCACTCTCGCCATCCGCTGGATGGTCGACTTCTCTCGCAAGCGCAAGGAGAACACCATGAAAGAACGCCTCGCTGGCGAGATCATGGACGCAGCAGAGAACACCGGCGCATCCATCAAGAAGCGCGAGGACCTCTACAAGATGGCAGAATCCAACCGTGCGTTCTCGCACTATCGTTGGTAAGGGAGGCGTGGACTAGATATGGCGAAAACATCTCTTGACCACACTCGTAACTTCGGCATCATGGCTCACATCGATGCCGGCAAGACCACTACCACGGAACGTATTCTGTACTACACCGGCAAGACCCACAAGATCGGTGAGGTTCATGACGGTGCAGCTACCATGGACTGGATGGTTCAGGAGCAGGAGCGCGGCGTAACCATTACCGCTGCAGCTACCACTTGCTTCTGGAAGAAGGACGATCAGGAATATCGCTTCCAGATCATCGACACGCCCGGCCACGTTGACTTCACCGCTGAGGTAGAACGCTCCCTGCGTGTTCTCGACGGCACCGTTGCTGTTTTCGACGCCGTTGCTGGTGTTCAGCCTCAGTCCGAAACGGTTTGGCGTCAGGCTGACCGCTATGGTGTTCCTCGTATCGCTTACATCAACAAGTACGACCGTATCGGTGCTGACTTCTTCCACGCGATCCAGACCATGAAGGATCGTCTGGATGCTCCTGCTGTCGCTGCTCAGATGCCCATGGGCGCTGAGGATAACTTCTGGGGCGTAATCGACCTGGTCACCATGACCGCATGGGACTTCAAGGCCGACGACAAGGGTATGACCTATCCTGAGCCCATGGATGCTATTCCTGCTGAGTTCGCTGAAGAAGCAGAGATCCGTCACCAGGAACTTCTCGAAGCTGCCGCTGACTGCGATGATGACCTGATGGAAAAGGTCCTCATGGAGGAAGAGGTATCCGTAGAAGAACTCAAGGCTGCTCTCCGCAAGGGCACCATCGAGTGCAAGATCCATCCTGTTTTCGTAGGTTCTTCCTACAAGAACAAGGGTGTTCAGGAGCTCTTGGACGCAGTTGTAGATTACCTGCCTGCTCCTATTGATGTTCCTTCCATCAAGGGTGTTAATCCTGAAACCGACGAAGAAGAAGCACGTCCTTCCGATCCGAAGGCTCCTTTCTCTTCCTTGGCTTTCAAGATCATGACCGATCCCTTCGTTGGTAAGCTCACCTATCTGCGTGTATACTCCGGCGCTCTGGATTCCGGTTCTTACGTGCTCAACGCATCTAAGGACAAGAAAGAGCGTATCGGCCGTCTGCTCCAGATGCACTCCAACAACCGTATCGACGTTGATAGCTGCGCTGCTGGCGACATCGTTGCCGTCGTTGGTCTGAAGAACACCACCACTGGTGACACGCTGTGCGCTGAAGATGCTCCTATCATCCTCGAGTCCATGCAGTTCGCTGATCCGGTTATCGACATTGCGGTCGAGCCTAAGACCAAGGCTGAGCAGGACAAGATGGGCATCGCTCTTCAGAAGCTCGCTGAAGAAGATCCTACGTTCCGCGTTTCCACTAACCACGAAACCGGCCAGACCATCATCGCTGGTATGGGCGAGCTCCACTTGGAGATCATCATCGACCGCTTGCTTCGCGAGTTCAAGGTCGAAGCTAACGTTGGTAAGCCCCAGGTTGCTTATCGCGAACGTCCTGGTCATGAGGTCATGAATGCTGAAGGCAAGTTCGTCCGTCAGTCCGGTGGTCGTGGTCAGTACGGTCATGCGATCATCAACATGTATCCTCAGGAAGCTGGCAAGGGTTACGAATTCGAGAACAAGATCGTTGGCGGTGTTGTTCCGAAGGAATACATCCCTGCTATCGACAAGGGCATTCAGGAAGCACTCAACTCCGGTGTTCTGGCAGGCTATCCTGTCGAAGACATCCGCGTTGAGTTGGTTGATGGTTCTTATCATGACGTTGACTCTTCTGAGGCTGCGTTCAAGGTCGCTGGTTCTATGGCTATCAAGGACGCGCTCAAGAAGTCCGATCCGGTCATCCTCGAGCCTGTTATGGCCGTTGAGGTTGAAACTCCCGAAGAGTACACCGGCTTCGTAATGGGCGACATTCCAAGCCGCCGTGGCATCATTCAGGGCCAGGAGCAGCGTGGTAGCGCGGTATGCATTTCCGCTAAGGTTCCGCTGGGCCAGATGTTCGGTTATGCAACCGACTTGCGCAGTGGCACTCAGGGTCGTGCGACCTACACCATGCAGTTCGACTCTTACGAGCCTGTTCCCAAGAGCGTCGCAGACGAGATTATCAGCAAGGCTGGTGGCAATGCTTAAGCCCCTGGGCTTAAGCATCCACCGCTCACAATGGAGGTAAAAGTGGCTAAAGAGAATATCCGCATCCGCTTGAAGGGTTACGATCATGAGATCGTGGATCAGTCCACGAAGCTGATCGTAGACACCGCACAGAAGACGGGTGCTAAGGTTTCCGGTCCTATTCCGCTGCCGACCGAGCGCAACCTGTACTGCGTTGTTAAAGGTCCGCACGTAAACAAGGACTCTCGCGAGCAGTTTGAAATGCGCACTCATAAGCGCCTGATCGACATCCTGGATCCAACCCCTTCTACGGTTGATTCCCTGATGCGTCTTGATCTTCCTGCTGGCGTTGACATCGAGATTAAGCTGTAGGGGAGTGTGATACTAGATGATTAACGCTATCTACGGTACCAAGATCGGCATGACCCAGCTTTTCGACGAAGACGGCAAGGTCATTCCCGTTACGGTAGTTCAGGCAGCTCCTAACAAGGTCTGCCAGGTCAAGACCGCAGCAACTGACGGCTACGAAGCAGTTCAGCTTGGTTTTGGCACAGTTAAGGAAAATAAGGTCAACAAGCCTATGACTGGTCATTTCGCCAAGCAGGGCGTTGAGCCGGTTCGCTATCTTCGCGAGGTTCGCGTTGCTGACGCAACCGAGCACACTGTTGGCGAAGAAGTAAGCGTTGCTAACTTCGCAGAGGTCAAGAAGGTCGACGTGACCGGTACCTCTAAGGGTAAGGGCTTCGCTGGCGTTATGCGTCGCTACGGCTTCGGCGGTGGCCCCGGTGGACACGGTGCTCACTTCCATCGCGCTCCCGGTTCTGTTGGTCAGTGCGCATATCCTTCCCGCGTGTTCAAGGGCGTTCGCCTTCCGGGTCACATGGGCTGCGATACCGTCACGACCAAGAACCTTGAAGTTGTCCGCGTAGACGAAGATATGAACCTCATTATGCTCAAGGGCGCTGTTCCTGGTGGCAAAAACGGCGTGGTTCGTATTCGCATGGCTTAGAAACGATGCGAAGGAGTTTATAGATTATGGCAAGTATTGAAGTGAAAGACGCCAGCGGCAAGAAGGTACAGGATACCGAGCTGTCCGCAGCAGTCTTTGGTATTGAGCCCAACGTGCATGTAATGCACGAGGTGGTTCGTTCTCAGCGCGCTGCTCGTCGTGCTGGTACTCATGACACCTTGACTCGTGGTCAGGTTCGTGGTGGCGGCAAGAAGCCTTGGCGCCAGAAGGGTACTGGTCGTGCTCGTCAGGGTACGATTCGTGCTCCTCAATGGGCAGGCGGCGGTACCGTATTCGGTCCTCATCCTCGCTCTTATGCATTCAAGGTACCTGCAAAGGTCGTAAAGCTGGCTATGCGTTCTGCTCTGTCCGCTAAGCTCGCTGACGGCGAACTGGTAGTAGTTGATTCTCTTACTTTCGAGAAGCCCTCTACCAAGCAGGCAGTTGAGGTTCTGAAGAGCCTTGGCCTTGAAGGTCGCGTAACGCTCGTAATTGGTGATGAAGACGTGAACACCTATCTGTCTTTCCGCAACCTTCCTCAGGTTCGTACCATCGGCATTTCCGAGGCTAACACGCTCGACTTTATCGACAACAAAGCTCTCGTATTCACGAGCGCTGCTTTGACCCGCATCGAGGAGGTGCTTGCATAATGAAGGATCCCCGCGAGGTTATCATTCGCCCGATCATTTCGGAGCACACCTACATGCGCATGGAGGAGAACGTCTATACCTTTGAGGTAGCTAAGAGCGCTAACAAGGTAGAGATCGCTCAGGCTGTTGAAGCGATCTTCGACGTAAAGGTGGTAAAGGTCAACACCTCCAACGTTAAGGCTAAGCCCAAGCGCGTACGTTATCAGACCGGTTCCACTCGTACGTGGAAGAAGGCCATGGTCACGATCGCTGAAGGCGACTCTATCGAGATCTTCGCTGCACAGGACTAGTAATCGGTGCAGGCGGTCGTTCGCTTAACGTGAACCCGCTCTCATAGCATGCATGAACCCCTGCTGGATACATCCAGCAGGGGTTTTGTTGTAAGGGGCTAGTATGTTTGCGCGGTGATTGGGATCGAGCGTGGGTCCCGCCTCAATTAACGACGAATTCGACCTGTAAGTAGCGCTTAACTGCATACGGGTCGGTGGATAGTCCCCTTTGTCTCGTCGGCTCTTATTGCGCAGCAAGTAATTCAAGGATGAGTTGCGTACGAGTGCCAAGAAGATAGGGAGTTTCGTCGAGAAATGCGCGAATGTCGGTTTTCTTCAGGATGAAGGGCTCTATGAGTTCTGAGGGTTCGGGCCGGGCTGCTCCGGCGACCTTTGCCTTAACGAACGCGATCTGAATGTTCTCGTCGGTCATACCTGTGGAGGAGAATCCTGTCTTCGAGAGCAGACGAATCGCATTCGCTTCTTCGGTGCGTACGCGGTAGCCGGTTTCTTCCTGTAGTTCGCGCTTGATGGCAGCCTCAGGAGTTTCTCCGGGATCGATGAGCCCCGCAGGGAAAGCGGCGCAAAAGGCATTCAGGGGATAGCGGAACTCTTTTATAAGCAAATATGATCCATCTGGCAGTTCGGGCACAATGCAGACGCCATCGCAAAAGGCGCTTTGACCACGTGGTTCATCAGTGGTGTTGCGCATTAGTTCTTCATGGTACTCATCGAGGTTTTTCCTTGAAACGCTCTCGTAGGTATAGGGGGACCCATCGGGCTTTCGATAATGAAGCAGGTACTTGTTCACCCATCCTTCGCTTACTTGCTCGATGTCGACCAATTTAGGAACGCGTGGGGCATGTGGGGTGGAGCGCGGATCGCTCATGTGAGTCCTCCTCTGAATAGATGCTTGTATGTCTGCGATAGTAAACCAACTGATGAGTGCGTTCTTCTTTGGGATGATCGTAAGGTCCGAGTGTTACCGTGAAGTGCAAGGAGTATAGTGGGCTAAGACGATAAATAAGAAGGTGGCGCACGTGTTTCAGGAAATTGAACCATATGAGTTCTGTAACGATTTTGCGTGGGTTGACCCTGAGCCGACTGACAGAGTGCTTATCTATCGAGGCTCGAGCGTGCTCGTTGCTGGTGCAGAATCGGCGCAGACGACCGCGCTCGAGGCGGGTGCTACTGCTAAAACGTGGCCCGATGCGGAAATTGACAAGCGCGAATCACCGCTGCGGTTCCCTAGTTATCAGCTTTTGCGTGATGCGGGTGTTGTGGGGCCGAAGGTGGCTCAGCGAGGACTCGCTAAGGCCGATGGCACTCATCCAGAAGCCTTTTTCTTGTTCACGGTTGGCGAAACAGCGTATTTTCACTGTGAAGTAGACGAAGAGGCCCTCGAGAGACTTCTTACTGGTTCGGCGGGTAATATGCCGGATGAATCGATGGACCTGTCGATGGGCGACTCGTTGGATAATCTGACGGGTGACTCGAAGGATGCACTATCGGGGGAGTTGTCTACTGAATTGACGGGCGAATCACAGGGCAGCCAAGCAGATGACTCGCTGGATGTGCTGCACTGGCGATTTATGTCAATATCCATGCTGCACTTCCATCAGCCGCGCCATCGAGTGTTCGCTGGTATGGCGGGCTATGAATATGCCGTGTGATACGACCAGCGTCGGTTCTGCGGTCGGTGCGGGAGCCGTATGGTGCATGACGAAGTGGAACGCATGGTACGTTGTCCTGAGTGCAACACGATGGAGTTCTCGAAGCTGTTCCCGGCGGTCATTATCGGCATTGTCGACCCAGTGACCGATCGGGTCCTGGTGTCGCGTTATGCTAATCGCGAGCACAAGCGGTATGCGCTTGTGGCGGGCTTTTGCGAAATGGGTGAAACGGTCGAGCAGACCGTACATCGCGAGGTAATGGAAGAGGTGGGACTTAGCGTAAAGAACCTGCGTTACTACAAGAGCCAGCCGTGGCCGCCATCCTCCTCGTTGCTGTTCGGGTTCTTCTGCGAACTGGATGGTGACGCTCGCATTACGCTTGACGAGCACGAGCTGGAGCATGCTGAATGGCTGCCGAGAGAAGAGCTCCCCAAGGAGGAGTCGGATTATTCATTGACCCGCGATATGATGCGTGTGTTGCGCGAAGGCCGCGAAAAGGATTATGGGCCGCGTTTGAGCTAAATGGCTGCACTGGCTCTGAAAAGAAAAGGATGCTCTTATGACTCAGGTTATATTTTTGGAATACCCCAAGTGCTCTACTTGCAAGAAAGCAAAGAAGTGGCTCGATGAGCGCGGTGTCGACTATATCGATCGTCACATTGTCGAAGATAATCCTTCGGCTGATGAATTGCGTGGATGGCAGGCGAAAAGCGGATTGCCGTTGCGGCGCTTCTTCAATACGAGCGGCATGCTATATCGAGAACTTGGCGTAAAGAAGCGCTTCGAAGAAGGCATGACTGATGACGAGGCCTTCGAGCTGCTGGCGACCAACGGTATGCTGGTGAAGCGTCCACTTGTTATTGGTGATGATTTTGTACTGATCGGCTTCAAAGAGGCTGAATGGGAGGAGCGGCTCTAGGTCAAAATAGCGCAGGACATCTGATCCTATGCTCTAAGTAAAGCCTATTGGCAGAATGCAAAAAGCGCACCGTTGCGGTGCGCTTTGTTGTTCAGAGGTATGCTGATTCTTAATGTTCGGCTGAGAAGCGATAGACGGCATACGTTACTTGACTGGAACAGCGTCGGAAGATTCTTCCTTCCAGGGCTCGCTGTCCTTACCGGGCTTGAATTCAACTCCCGCTTTGCGACGGTCGCGATAGTCCGCTGTTGCAGAGAACAGTGCGTCGGACGAAGAATTGATCGCAGTTTCGACGGAGTCCTGAATGACGCCGATCACGAAGCCAATGCCGACTACCTGCATGGCAATATCGTTGCCGACGCCGAATAAGGAGCAGCACAGCGGAATGAGCATGAGCGATCCGCCCGCAACGCCGGATGCGCCGCATGCGCTTACGGCAGCGAGTACGCACAGGATGCCTGCGGTGATCGGATTGATGTCGATGCCCATAGTGTGAGCAGCTGCCATGGACATGACGGTGATGGTGACTGCGGCACCCGCCATATTAATGGTCGCACCCAGGGGAATGGCAACGGAATACGTGTCCTTGCTCAGGCCCAGGCGGCGGCACAGTTCCATGTTCACGGGGATGTTAGCGGCGGAACTACGCGTGAAGAACGCGGTCAGGCCACTGTCCTTCAAGCAGCGGAACACCAATGGGTAGGGGTTCTTGCGGATATTCAGGAACACCAACAGTGGGTTCACAACCAGGGCGACGAAGAGCATACAGCCCAGCAGAACCAAAAGGAGCTGACCGTATTCAATGAAGATCTCGGGGCCGTTCTGGGAAACGGAGGTGTAGATGAGTCCCAGAATGCCGAATGGTGCGCAGGCGATGACCCAGCGAACTACAACGGAAATAGCGTGAGAGATGTTACTGAAGAAATCGCGCGTGGCTTCAGAGGTGTAGCGGATGGCGATACCCAGAACGATGGCCCACACCAGAATGCCTAAGTAATTGGCATTCACGATAGCGTCAACGGGGTTGGCGACCATGTTGTTGAGCAAGGTCATCAGAACCTCGCCAATATCCGAAGGGGTGGCGTTCGTGGCGCCTTCAGTACCCGCTAGGGTAAGCGTAATGGGGAACAGATACGATGCCAGCACTGCGGTAAAGGCAGCCGCAAGAGTGCTTACAACATAGAGCACGACGACGGTTCGCATTGAGGTGGGCAGCTTGGTGCGGCAAAGCGCGTTGATGACCAAGAAGAAGACCAGAAGGGGTGCGACGGCTTTCAGCGCATTGACGAAAAGCGTGCCCAGTAGCTCGACGACGATCAGGTCCTTGGGGCCGAACAAGCCAATGAGCGCGCCAATGACCAGGCCGATGAGGATTCGCTTGATAAGACTCAAGCTAGTCCATACTTCAGCGATTTTTTTCATAGGTAGAACTCCTCGTTTGGGAAAAAGAAGTAGGTATGTGCGCAAGGGCAATGAGTAAAAGGGGCCTGCTGCAAGTGGGGCGCCTCCATCAGTCAGCCTAAAACGCAACATTAAATTATAGTCGTTCGCGTTAGAACTGCGTTACAGAGCAGGTCATTTTTTAAAGGGGCTGACACAAAAAAGCTCCCCGGAAACCCGGGGAGCATGCAATGGTAAATGGAAGAAGCAGTGTCAGCGTTTATGCCTTGTACTTCTTGACCAGCTGACGACCAGCGATGTAGTTCATAACCTCGGTGGTGCCGCCGCCCATTTCGTTACCACGGAGGTCAGCCCAGATGCGGCCTACGCGGATTTCCTTGGTGTAGCCGATCGCAGCGTAGATGCTCATTGCAAGGTCGGCAACGCGGGTGAGCTCGCGGCATGCGTAGCCCTTGAGCAATGCGGACTCAAGACGAGTGGACTCTTCGTTGTCGATCATGGAAACTACCTGATACAGACGCATGCGAACGTTCTGGATGATGTTCTCCATTTCGCAGAGATGTTCCTGGATCTGAGTCTGGTGAGCGATGGGCTTCTTGAAAGCGATACGCTCGGAAGCGTAAGCACCAGCGTCGTTCAGGGCAGCCTGTGCAAGGCCGAGAGAAGATGCGACGACCAAGCAGCGTTCGAACTCGAGCTTCTTCATGAGCAGCTTCCAGCCCATACCGGGTTCGCCAAGGCGCATATCCTCGGTCAGTACCACGTTGTCGAAGAACTGGTCTACGAACGGAATGGCCTGCTGACCGACCTTTTCGAGGTGACCGATGGTGAAGCCAGGGGTGTCGTTAGGAACGAGCCACAGGGAGTACTTGTCGTTCTCGTAAGAAGGATCTTCGTCCTTAGCTACGACCATGGTGTAGATGGAAAGACCACCAAGGGTGACCCAGGTCTTCTGGCCGTTGAGCAGGTAGGTGCCGTCTTCCTGCTTCTTGGCAACGCAGGTCATAGCGTTGTTGTCAGAGCCAGCAGCGGGCTCGGAAATTGCGGAGCAAGCAATGCAGGTGCTCTCGACGTTCTCGATAGCGTCCATGATCATTTCCTGCTGCTCTTTGGTGCCGAAGTCAATAACGTCGGTGATGGTATTGAAGTCGGTTACGAAGGGGAGGGTAGCGCCAGTGAACTCGTGGAGCTTTTCAACGAGAAGAACCTCGGTAAGCTTGTCGACCGGTACGCCGCCAACTTCTTCGGGAAGGCCAAGGTGCATGAAGCCTGCCTCGCGGTAAGCCATTGCGGCCTCGATGCTGATGTGATGATCTACTTCGTAAGCTTGCTTGACTGCTTCGTCGGTGAAGTAACGCGCTGCGTACTCACGAGCGCTTTCGATGAGCAGTTCCTGTTCGTCAGTAAGCTTAAAGTCCATAATGCGATCCTCTCCTCATTACTTAATCGAATGGAACGGGCGATTCAAAGATTCTGAACTTCCTGTTCAAACCCTATCCTAGCATTTGAACGCGTTTTGCTCTATGTGATGAACTATTTCCTTTTCGTATACTATTTCGAACTTTTCGAAACAGATCGTTATAGCTGGAGAATAGTGCCTTATAAATGCGGAAAAAGGCCGAATCGAAAACCTGTGCGAATGCGAAGACCTCTCCGTGGAGAGGGATCGCGGCCCATGACCCGAATGCGGGATATGGGCCGCGATCTGCAACGCCGAAGGGAATCTGTAGCGTTACATCTTCTGCAAAGATGTTCTGCGCGGGTGTTCTTCGATGTTGTTTTGCGGCGGGCTAGTTCTGCAGTGAATGCGGTCCGAAGCTAGGATCGAGCACTGAAGCGGGAAGCGCGGGGCCATCGTAGCATTTAATGGCCGTGCCGCTCATGCGGGCAATATCCTCTGCGCTGTAGCCATAGTCTTCCATAATGCGTGCCGTGTCGTAGCCCACGGGACGAGATCGGTACAGTACGGGGTCGCCCACTGATTCGAAGCGAATGGGTGATGTGGGTAGGGCCTTTTCGCCGAATTCGTCGTAGTGAAGGGTTCGCAGAGCGTCGTTGGCGTATGCTTCTTCATCTGCGAGGGTATCTTTGGTGGTGAACAGGCGCTGGAAGGGGATCTCGTTCTCGCGGAAGATCTTTTCCCAATGATCCCAATTCTGCGTGAGGAACTGCTCTTCCATCTTCTTGATGACCACGGTGTTGTTTCCGCTGCCGTCGTTGATGGCCGCCGAAGTGGTGTAGCGTTCGTCGCCGAGCAGTTCGGTGAGGCCGATCGACTTCATGGTCAGCTCGAAGAACAGGTCGTAACTGCCGAAGCAGATGATGAACCAGATACCGTCTTTCGAGCGGTAGGTATTGTTGGTGGGGCAGGTCGCATCGTAGCGCGATTTAGGCCACTGATCGCCGAATTGCGTAGTGGCGAGGCCGATCTGCATGGCCCACAGTGCGCAGTGGTATAGATTGACCGTCACTTTGTCACCCACGCCCGTGCGTTCCTTGCGCACCAATGCGCCCAGAAGGCCGGCGGTCAGTGCCATGGAGGAGTTCCAGTCGCCTATGGCAGCTGGCCAATTCGCGGGTTGGAAATGCTCCCCTGCCTGAGGTAGCGACATGAACATGCCCCCTCGTGCGGCATAGGCGGTGGTGTCGTATCCGCGCGAGTCCTTTTCGGGGCCATATTCGCCATACCCGCGCATCTGTCCCCATACCAAGTGGGGATGACGTGCGTGCACGGATTCATAATCGAGCTCCAGCTTCTTTAAGGCCTTATCGCGAAAGCTGGTGACCATGACGTCGGCATCGGCGAGCAGTTTTTCGACGAATGCTTTTCCTTCAGGGTCCTTCAGGTTGACGGAAAGGAACTCTTTGTTCATGGAAGCCAGATCGAACGCAGGGTCATCGATATCGGTTTTCCCCATGCCGAAAGCTGGCCCATTAGTGCGATATTCGTCCCCCGTGAACGGTTCTATCTTGTAGATAGTAGCGCCCATTTCGCCCAGAATGCGCAGGCACGCAGGTGCCGCGACATATCCGGTCAACTCAACGATCTTAATACCCTCTAACCCCTTCATTGATCCTCCCGTGATCATCGTTGTAACTGTGGTTAGAGGGTAGCGCATCGTGAAGAGATGTAAGGGAGAATATTAGCGCTGCTGAAAAAATTTCCGAGGATGAAAGGCCTGCGAGGTCGGCTCCGATGGGATGAGTCGCTAGGGTCGGGCGTTCTCGTAGGAACAGGAACTCGCATCGCTTAGGCAAGGGCCGTCCTTATCCTTCTTATACGTGATAGCTGCGAAGAGCGGCATAATGAGCACCGTCAGGGCGCCTGCGGATACGAATACGGAAGCGGTGGAGGATTCCATGGCACCCGCGTTGACCGCAACGGTGGTAACGGCGACGATGAGAGGCAGGGCAGTGGTGCAGTAGATCGCTGCGGTAAGGTGGTTCTGCCAACCGAGCGCCTGCACGTCGGTTGCTTTGTCGGTTCTCATGGAGACGAAGATGGGGACGGCGCGAATGAGCATCAACATGCCCACGAACCCTATGAGCAGCAGAGGCTGTTCGGCAACGGAGGCGACATTGATCTTCGCGCCTGAGACCACGAAGAACAAGGGGATGAGGAAGCCATATCCGATAGCGTTGAGCTTTTCTTCTAGTTCATGGTTATGCTCGGGGACGATATAGCGCAGGATGAAGCCCGCTGCGAACGCGCCCAGGACGATATCGAGTTGGAACAGCGATGAGGCGGCTACCAGGGCGATGAGCAGGAACATGGTAACACGCACGAACGTTTGAGAAGTGGTATTGCGTCCGGCAGACAGTATTTGGAAT
>JAXKBI010000034.1:0-1615 GCA_036553105.1 Eggerthellaceae bacterium | reverse complement strand
CTCCTGGACGTTGGCCGCGTGCAGCGCCTGGGCGGCCTTGGCCGTCTCCTGCGCCGCTTCCAGCGCGCGCCCCAAGCTCGCTATCTGATCGTCCTTCACCACGAGCTGATCCGTGAGCGCGGCCACCGTCTGCGCCCACCCATCTCCAGCGCGCTCAACGTCTGGCACGTGTATGGCATCGTCCAACTTCTGTATTGCAATTCGTATTGCTTCAGCTTGAGCTATTCCATGCTCTTTAGCATACGATTTCAGCAGTTCAACATCTTTTTCAGGCAACCTGAACGTTACAGCTTTCATGTATTGCTCCCTGTATTGCAAACTGTATTGCACGCTTGATCATTGTAACTCTAAAAGCATGCGTCACTAAGCGACGCACTGGAGGTGCAAGCACCCCCAGACCCCCATCAACGTATACGGTTCACAACTCTTGGAACTTGGAACTCCGTATGTATGTCGTAGTGGCGCGAAGCGCCTACATACGGAGTTCTTCAGCCTGCGTTCACCATGCTTCCTACTGCCCGCTAAGGCACCTTTTTCGCTTCGCGAATTGAGGGGTTTAACACCCCTCAAACTCCCCGTTCCGTCTTCCGTCTTCCGTCACATATATTTTTAGGTCGTAGTTAGCTAAAAATATATCTCCTAAACGAAGGTTTTCCCGCAGTCCTTGCACTGGTATCTTTGCTGTTCAGATGATGTTTTTCCTTGCTTCTTTACACTCAACGACCCGCATTCTGGACAGCAACACGCGTGTTGCTGAGGGAGATTTTCGTGTTGCTGCGTGTTGCTGTAGCAACACGAAAACTCATTTTTTGCGCCGTTTTCAGCCTCTTTTTGCTCCGAATACTTGAGATAGTTGCCCCGGCAGATCCGCTCCAGCATGGCGTTGTAGCCGACTATGATACCGAAGTACTCCGCCCCGAAATCCACGGCGGTCATCAGCATGAAATCGGCCATGTTCATGATCTTCTTCGCAAGGGCGTAATCCACCAGTTCTTGGAGCATGCCCTGCTTCTCCTCGGTGCTTATCTGCTCGTAGGCTCCGATGTCGAAATTGTTGCCGGTTATACGCTCCGACGGATCGTATTCGTGCTTGCCAGCCTTTCGGCAGCTTTCCGTGTCGTGGATGAGGTAGTCGTAGCAATGCCTGATGTTCACGCACGCTTCGCAGGTGTTGAGCGCCTTATCACCGAGCAAGCCGAAGACGGACATTGCGTGCTTGTAGGTGGTGGTGTTCGGAAAGACGATGATCAGGTGGATGTGGTCTTTCCTGTGCTCCGACTTCTCGTCGGTGTCCTCAGAATGGACGCAGTACGCGAACGGCACCTGCACAATGTCGGCAATCCTATCCTGCCAACCCTCGACCATGTTCTCGGGGTACATGACAGCTTGCCAATAGCGCGCCTTGTTGATTCTCTCGGACATAAAAAAACCTCCTGGTGTCGGAGGCAGCTCATTTCGTGTACATGGTGTGATCCTACCATGGCAGCATTCCCCCTCGTGTGTGATACAATTCGAGGTGGTGCTGGATCGAGCCGCTAACTCGTTTTCCGGCGTCGTTTGAGCTTCCAACCTCAAACGACCTGCGGCCATTCTAACATGACCCGCCCGCTTGCCG
>JAXKBI010000033.1:0-3473 GCA_036553105.1 Eggerthellaceae bacterium | reverse complement strand
ACCTCGCAATTCACGTCCTGCGGAAGCAGCACCACGCGCTCCGGCGGAAGGATCATGCTCTCCTGCATGAACCCGTCGAAACCGCTGCCGCAGAACCGGCTGGACCGCAGGTAGTTCTCAGCGATAAATTCATCCTGCTCGGTGGGGGCGTTGGGAAGCATGACGACGATGTCCCCGGGCCGGAAAGCGCCCGCGTTGTCGCTGACCACACGGCCGATGCCTTCGTGGATGAGCGCCATGGGCAGCTTCTTGGCCAGGACCTCCTTGCTGCGCGTCCCTTGGTAGTAACGCTGGTCGGCGTTGCAGATGGACAGATAGGTTGGGCGAACGATGACCTTGTCGGTGGTGTCCTGAGATACGACAACCGGCTCGATAGTTCGGGGGGCCGTAAGACGATAGACGGTATTCAGCATCGGCTAGGCCTCCAGCATCGCTTCTGCCACGCGCAGATCCTGCGGATAGGTGATCTTGATGTTCGACACGTCGCCGCGCACTAGGGCCACCTTCTTGCCACGCAAAACGAAGGCCTTGCAGGCATCAGTGAGAATGGCGCTCTCTTCAGGAGTGAGCGACTCCAGCGTTTCGCGCAATTCGCGCATATTGAAGCTCTGGGGCGTCTGGCCTTGGTAGAGCACGCTGCGGTTCGGGATAGAAGAGATGAGCTCGCCGTCGAGACTCTCAACGATGGTGTCGGTGGCAGGCACGACGGTATCGCAGGCGCCATGAGCGAGAGCGGCGGCGATGTTATCCTCGATGATGCGCAGCGAGACGAAGGGCCGCACCGCATCGTGAGTGACGATGATGGAGGCGTCGTCCGCCTGGCACTCGTCCTCGAAGTAGCGGATGGCGTTCATGATGGTATCGTTGCGCTCGGCACCGCCAGCGATGACGTTGACGGCATCGGCGTACTGCGGGCAATGCTTGGCGATGATGTCCTTCGTCTGCTGAACCCAGGTTGCCGGCGTGAGCACGAGTACGCCGTCAAAGCTTCCAGCAGCGCAGAATTTCTCGAGAGTGTGCACAAGAATGGGCTTGTCGCCCAGATAGAAGAACTGCTTCGGCTTGTTAGGGTTCCCCATCCGAACCCCCGACCCTCCCGCAAGAATAGCAGCAAACTGCATGTACGCTCCTTTAGTCAGCTCGCAGCGCCCAAGACGCCACGGATCTTGTTACACCCGCAATTCTACCATTCGCTCAAGTCCACAACCGTTGTTCCACGACAGCCGCATATTGAAGACGGGCCTCGATTCAGCTGGGTGATTCGACCAACTCTCTCACCGATCGGCAGTACTGCATCGTCTTACATTTCCGATCGTACGTGGCAGCGCATCACCTGCATCAGTTATTCGAGTCCTTCCTCCCCCTCCTTCTTCGCCTGGCTTTGCCCGAGCAGTATCTCCCGCACGGCCTCTCCGATGCCTTTCGCGCGACTCGCTTCTTCGCCATATGCTGCCGCTATCCTCGATTCAGCTGCATGAATGCTTCTGAACAGCGCACCGGTCAAACCTTTTGCCAGTCTTTCCTCCGATTGGCCGCCAGAAACAAGCATATCGCTTTGCCCCCTTAATGCCTCCTCACTAAAATCGTCAATTATCCTAAGCAATTTGGACAAGGCCTCGCGGGTTTCGCGGTCTATCTCGGCGTCACCACAGCTCTTTGAAATATCTTTGACCTCGTTTTCCATAGCTAGCAGTTCAGCTAATCGGTGCTGACAGCTACGTTCAATCCTCTTTGATTTAATATTTAATATAACCAATTAAATGATTATTTTAATCCTTGGCCAAATTCTGAAGATCCATAGCATTCTCATCAAGTCTAGCAGCAGCGATACTAGCACCAAGACAACGAAAGTCATCCCAGCTTGAGACACAGCGTCTTTGCTATCTAAGCCATACTCTCCCCACGCAATTTCCCATATTTGTATTGCTAGAAACGACAAGATCGCCATAATTGTCAGCTGGAACCCACTTGCAAAAGTCTTCATGTTGCTCGTGCGTGTGGCGTTTCGAATAACGGCCTGATTGATGTGTCTTTTCAGCTCATATAGAGCTTCCCCGTCGCTTTTCGCCAACGAGTCCGCACCGTGCAGCTTACGAAGGTCTTTATACAACTGAAGCTCGTTAGCGACCCTCTTTGTCCAACGTGCTTCTGACCAACTCTGAAACAGCATGTATCCAGCGTAAAGAATACTCACTACAGCCATAAACACAACTATCTTTATAGGATCCAACTCCAGCGACGCAAAAGCCGCCACGAGAGAATCGATCATATTCCAATTCCTCCATTCAGTCAGATCACCCGATAGTACTGAGATCAGCTAGGCTCGAGCAACTAGCGTCCATCTTTGAGATAGCCGAAGCGATACCGATGCGCTCCAAAGATCCGTTTCGATGCATAGCACTCAAAAAGACGCATCGCCTCTGCAATTCTGTCTAGCTCATTCTGAATAGAGGGGAGGCACTTTTCCCTCCGAATAGCTTTAATCCTTGCATTTTGATCGGCAAGTTTAAATCTTCCCATCTCTTCATGGCTTTCTTTAGTGCGTAGCCGCCAATCAAAATCATGAGGCCTCACTTTTGTTTGCGATCTTAGATATCATTCGCCGTCAATAAATAAACATCAGTTCACAAGATCATAGGCTTACGCCATGAACTCCATCGGCGAGTACAGGGATCACATCTCAGCGCCATTTCGTTCCACATATTTCTCTAGCAACTCTCCCCTCGCAATGTCTAAAGTGTAACGCCACGGAGTCCTCAAGTCGCCAACAATCCAAAGGCAGTATCTACTTATATCGCCAACCACATCAGCCGAAATTGGATAGTCCGCTCCCCGTAATTTATCTTTGAAATCATGCACTGCGGACTCGGCGCAAAAAAGTAGGGACGTCGAATCGTCTGCCAGTGCACAATCTACGAACCCAATCCCCCTGCCTTCATTTCTAACCGAATCAAGCGAGCGCTCAAGATCGTCGCAAGCGCCTATCAATCTACTAAACTCCTCTTCGGTGACCCCCGCCAGATCTCTGGCATTTTCCATAGCTTCATCCAACGATTTATAACCAGATAGCGCTTTCCAGTAAGTAAAAGACGCCCCAAATGGCTCTCCAATAACAGCCAAATCTTTCCCCATGCGTTGATGCAGATCAGAACAGAAATTCCATTGATTTACCAAGCGTCTGTGTCTGACACTTTCCTTCTCCCTAATCTCGCGAATTGCCAGCAGCATGAAAGATCCAAGAAATATGAGCGCGAATTCAACAATAGCGCCACCAGCCGAAATAAGACCCATACGAAAAAGAACAAGCAACACTAACACTGCGATGGGAATAAAAACAGCCAACACAGGGGCCCAGCTCCTCAAACTCAGAAGGCACCTTTTCACAGCCCTTAGAAATCTCCGCCAAGGGAACCAGAGCTTCTGTAACTTGAAAGAAATAGCTCGCCCAAAAGTCATTTCATATTCCCTGAATT
>JAXKBI010000032.1:0-85310 GCA_036553105.1 Eggerthellaceae bacterium | reverse complement strand
GTGAAGGTTCTCTCTGACTACCTTTGTTGTAGTCACGCGCTCGACTTCGTCGCTCGCGCAAGGAGATAATTTACTCTCCTTACCAGGCTCTGTCAACAACTTTTTTTAGAAATTTTTGAAATCAGGGGAAGTTCTTTGACGACGAAGGGGGCCTTGTGGGGAGATGTGGAGCGTTTGGCCAGGTGAGAAGGGTGTTGCCGTGCCTGGGGGTGAGAAGGGGCGGGATCGGGAAATATTTGGGGGAGCTGGAATATGGGGATCGGGTTCGCAGAGCACGTGCGGATGGGTACGAGGGGGTGCGGGTTCGTGGGACAGGTGCGGATGGGTGCGAGCAGAGTGCGAGTTGGTGAACTAGCGCGGGGTGTGGACCTGTATCCGCACCCCGCATCACCTACGCTTTTTGATAGAGCAGAAAGACTATGCCTTCTGAGCGTGCTTTGCCATCAGACGTGCACGAAGAGCAGCAGGACCTTTCGGTTCCTCACTTTGCGGCTTCAATATAGAAAGCAGGCAAAGCACTACGCCTGTAGCACCCATTCCAGCGAACACCGCAGATACCCCGTTCCAGGCTCCTTGACCCATAAATAGGATAGAACGCAGTCCTTCGCCGAAGAAACGCTGCGGCGCCCAGGGATACACCCATTCCTGCCAGAACACAGGAAGTGCCTCATAGGGAAGCACACCTAACATCATGCCGAACGGGATAGTACAGACCACGGCAAGAACACCAAGAGGAAATGCGATACTACCCAACCCCATGATGAGCGAAACCAATCCGAAGCTCGCAAGCCACATAAATAGAATGCTTTCCATTTCTGGTGCGGGCACGTTCGCAATACCTGTCAACATAGCGAACGAGGTCAAAGAAGCCAGCAGAGAGAAGACCGCTGCATACAGGAGCTGCTTGCCTACGCGACCCGCCTTTTCCTTTGTCGTCTCCCTGGAATTCGTCCTGAAAATGTGGCACAGCAACAGTCCGGCTATTGATGAGATGATAATAGTAGGAATGATGGCGATCTGTTGGGACATCATAGTCGACATAGGACTAGAAGTCGCTGCGTCGTTGGAATCACCTGCCATGACCCCTTCATTCATCATAACGATATCAGCCGAAAAACCTGCTTCGGCGAAGATGGACTTCATGGTCGCTTGAAGCGTGTTGGCGATCATGGGACTTTTACCCATATTTAGATAGACCGTTATGGCTGCCGCTGAAGAATCGCTCTCCTCTTCGGTCGAATCCGACTCGAGGCTGTCGGCAGCGGAAACGAACGCTTTCGCGGCCACCGTTTCGCTCATACCGGAAAGTCGATCGGTGAGCGACGAAGCATTCAAGGACCCCAATGCGGTCTTGAGATTCGAAACAGCATTGCTCAGCATGCTTGCCTGAGCAGCGAGCATAGAACTCGCTGTGGCGGTCTTCTGAACGCCCGCCGCATTCACCATGGCCGCCTTCGCGTTGTTCTGGGCATTCGTCATGTTCGTCTGAGCGTTTTCCGCGTTCTTAGCCGCGGTCTCTATATCAGACTGCAGGGATTCGAGAGCGCTCTTGGTCTCTTCTAGTATCTTTTCAGTCTCAGGAATAGTGACTGCAAGTTCTGCGAGTTCCTTTTCCTCTTCTTCCGTGAGAGCTTCGCCCTTATTGTTCAGTTCATCTTGACGGGCCTTTGCCGCCTCGAGCTTAGATTCGGTATCGGTTAGCGTCTGCTGCACACCTTTATACTGCTGCTGCAGTTCCACCACTTTTGTTTGCGCTTCCTTGAATGCTTGAGCGCTCGTAGCTGCACTCGCCGTAACGCCCTGGGCGTTTTGCTGTGCTGCGGTGATCATAGCCTGTGCCTCACTCGACAATGATGGCGTTGCGCTTGAGGCACCCAAAGAAGAGAGTGACGACAAACCACTTGCAGGCGTTGCGCCCGACATCATATCGGACATACTCCCCTGCATGTTATCGATCTGCTCCTGCATGGCTTCCACCAGCTGATCGTACTGCCTTTGGGAGAAGTCAGCAGGCACCACGATAGCGCCGTACAGTTCGTTGTTCGCAAGAGCCTGGTCGAGAGTCTCTTGACTATCGCAGCTCTTCCACACAAGGGGCATTTCTTGTCCCTCTTCCCCCGTTGCTTGAGTAATGTTATCCGCAACGAGGCTACCGATATTCACATCACCCTCAGACGTTTCTACCCCTTCGTCGAGCGAAACCATTGCGAAGGGAAGATCCTTGAGTTCCATGTGCGCCATCGGGTAGAACATCAACGAAAAGAAGCATGCCATAACAAGCAGTATCACAAACGGAACGGCATACTTCTTTTTCCCTAACTTTTCGAACATGATCGCCCTTCTCCCTTGAGAACCATTTATTTCAATTCATAGTGAATCCCACTTTGGTTAAACACTATCAATACTGTTCAAACGAAAAAAGAGAAGAAACTATCACGATTGTCTAGTTTTATTTACAATCGAGCAGAGAAACCCCCTGCGGTCTATGCGGCGAATAACGCACTTATATAAGGCCCCTGCGCAAGGAGAAGAAATGGCACGCCCTAAAAAGAAAGATTCCGGGCAAGCGGCTATCCGCATTGAAGATGCGTTCTGGGACATGCTCGCTGAAATGCCCTATGACCGCATAACCGTGCACGGCCTATCACATCGGGCAGGCGTGAACCATAACACCTTTTACTACCATTTCGAGAACATTGACGACCTTGCCCAAAAGGCACTTGAGCACAATATGATTCCCGAGGTCCCCTCGTTCATTTTGCGCGGACTGCAAAATGGGTCCTTCGATGAACTTGCCTGTCTTATTGGTGAAGGGAAAGAAGTGAACTTCAAGCGAGCCTGTCTTGCCATACAAGGAAATTCGCCTTTCCTGCAGTCACTCATTAAGGAAAAGTTCAAAAGCCTTTGGCTCACTCAGCTTGGAATACATGAGCAAGATCTAGCACTCGAAGAGCAAATGGAGCTTTCGTTCATTCTCAACGGCCTTACCGCGACCATTGGAACCTTTCTCAATAAGCTCGATATCGAAACAGCGACCCGCGTCCTCAATCGGCCCCTCTACCAAGCCGCAGTCACGAGTCTTGCATCCCTGAAAGAGCACTATTACAAATAACGACTCAGGAGTAGCCGAGCATTGAGCGACTAAGCGATCAGAGCGTTCTTCTTGCCTCGATAGCGCGACCGAGAGTTACTTCATCGGCGAATTCGAGATCGCCTCCTACGGGCAGACCGCTTGCCAGACGCGACACGGTAACACCTAACGGCTTAATAAGGCGCGCAAGATAGCTCGCCGTGGTTTCTCCTTCAATATTGGGATTCGTCGCAAGAATGACCTCGGAAACAGCAGGATCTTGCAAGCGCGCCAGCAATTCGGCAATGCGCAGATCATCCGGACCAATGCCTTCCAAGGGCGACAACGCGCCACCCAGCACGTGATATACACCCGAGAACGAACCCGTCCGCTCAATAGGGGGAATATCACGCGGTTCAGAAACAACGCAAATAGTATTTTGATCGCGCTTCGCTGAAGCGCAGATATCGCACAGGTCATCTTGTGCGTAATTGAAGCACCGCGAACAAAAATGAACCGTGTCCTTCACTTCGACGATAGCCTGCGCAAGACGCAGCGCATCGGCATGGTCTTGATTCAAGATCCAATACGCAATGCGCTGCGCAGATTTGGGGCCTATTCCTGGAAGGCGCTCCAGTTCGTCAAGAAGCTTCTGGATAGCAGAAGACGCGTTCACGAGAACGATTACCTCATACCAGGAATATTCATGCCGCCCGTAACAGCCGACATGCGCGCATTACTGATTTCGTTAATGCCACGGATCGCATCATTGACTGCAGCGCACACCATATCCTGAAGCATTTCCACGTCTTCGGGATCTACTGCTTCGGGATCGATCGTTATCGATGAAATGCTCATATCACCCTGGGCAACAGCGGTTACCATGCCGCCGCCTGCAGAACCCTCATAGGTCATGGTGGCGACTTCTTCCTGCGCTTTTGCCAGTTCTTTTTGCATTTTCTGCGCCTGACGCATCATTTGCTGCATATTCATTGAGCTACTCTCCTTGAACAGAGTTACCTACTTATCCACTTCGCGCCTTCATCGCGCGCTTTTAGCATTGTAGCGAATCGCCCCCATTAATCGGAAAGCTCTTCGAACTTTATGCCCTCGCCGAACGTATTCGATAGTATTTCGACGATCTGACCAGATTCGTCTCCCCCTTGAGACTGGGACCTCGAAGCTTGGTCGGGCGCGAGTGGCGCTTGCACTGCTGGCTCTGGCTGAGGCGGCACCGGTTGCGATGGAGACGATGTCGGCTGAAGCTGAGAGGCCATCGGCTGAGACCGGGTCGAAGGGTCCACGGTTCGAGGTGCGAAACGCGCCGAGGCAGGCGATGGTTCAGGCTCTGATTCATCGTATTCATCTACAGGAGCCATGCTGTCGTACACATCCAATGGCACCTGATCATCATCAGGCGCTGCTGACATGGCCGCCGGAGCGTTCGTCTGCGTTCGCGGAGACACTGAAGCTAGCGGCTGCGTCATTGGCATAGGTGCGGGCGTTTCCTGCGTTGCTGCAGGTGCGGACTGACCAGATACGGGCTGCGTTGCCTCAGGTGCGGACTGACCAGACACCCCCTGCGCTACAGGGCGAGAAACCACAGGTCGCACTGGCGTCGACTGGGGCGCCGGCGCTACCGAAGCGCCGATACTGCCATCGCCTGCTATAACCAAGCGATACGATACCGCCTCCCCTGCGATAGACTGCATCGTTTGCGAAAGAAGCTGCTGAACCTCGGGTTTCTGTGCGGCAGTATAGGCGAAGCTGTTATCTTTGGAGAACTCAATGGCCAACCCAGATCCATCAGGCTGCGCCGACACCTTCGCATTCATGAACAGTACACCTCGAGCGGGGTTCGTCTTGCGCAAAGATGAGGTGACCGAATGCCAGAATCGCTGAATTGCAGCAGGATTAGATAGGTCCACCGCCGTACTGCGCGTAGCATTAGGTGCCGCAGCGACAGTTGACGCTACGGGTTGAACTGGAGCCGCGGGCTGAGTCGGGGCCCCGTGCTGAACTGCAGGCTGAGCCGGAACGGCGGACGGAGCCGCGGGCCGAGTCGGGGCCGCAGACCGCGCGGAAGGCTGTACTTGAGGTTGAGCCGAAGGCGCAGGTTGCGCAGGAGGCTGAGCGTAAACAGCAGGGGTCGAAGCCTGGACCGCGGGTTCCTTATAGGGAGAAACCATCGGCTCAGACTGAGCTGGAGCCAAGGCCTGAGGCGCTACAACTTGCTCCGCTTCCCCGAACTGCGACGGCGCGATCGGCGTCGCCATTGCGCTCGAACGCGGCAGAGCCCCACCAGCAGTGCCTTCAACAGCAAGCGCCTGCACCGTTCGCTCCAATTGCTCGATGCGCTCCGCTAAAGCCTCAAGCGTCATGTCGGACTCCGGCCTGACCATACGAGTAAGTGCGATCTCGAAACTTAAGCGCGGATTACTTGAAGAACGCAGTTCCTGCGACAAATCGCCCAGCACGGAAAGTAAGCGCGCCAGACGATCCCGCCCGAACAAAGACAGCTGATCGACCATTGATCTGCGCATGACCTCGCTTACAGGAACCTCCACTTCTGCGCCAGCCATGGAAAGCAGGTACATATTGCGGATATGCTCAGCTAGATCTCGAACGAATTGCGCAAGATCGGCGCCTGTTTCCACATAACGGGCCACCCAATTGAAGCACGCCGCCGTATCACGCTTACCAATAGCGACCACGATCTCAGAAAGATCGGATTCATCGAGCGACCCCAACATGTTCTGAGCGCCTTCGAGCGTGACGTGCCCTCCCCCGAACGCCATGAGCTGTTCAAGTGAAGTAAGCGCATTACGCATGCCGCCATCAGAGCGATACGCGATCAGATCGAGAGCCTCGCCTTCGAAATCCACGCCTTCTTTCACGCAGATCGCGCCGAGGCGGGAAACGATGGATTCCGCCGAAATGCGATGAAAATCGAAGCGCTGACAACGCGACTGAATGGTTTCGGGGACTTTTTGCGGATCGGTGGTGCAGAGAATGAAAACGACGTGAGCAGGAGGCTCTTCCAATGTTTTCAGCAGCGCATTGAAAGCCGCTGGAGAAAGCATGTGGACCTCGTCGATGATGTATACCTTCCACGTACCCTGCGTTGGAGCATAGTTGACACGCGAGATGATCTCTTCACGAACGTTATCAACGCCGGTACGGCTTGCAGCGTCCAATTCGTATACATCAGGATGGGTCCCCTGAGCGATAGCCTGACATTCAGGACATGTTCCATCGGGTTCGGCCGTGGGTCCCTGATCGCACAAAAGCGCCTTCGAGAGAATGCGCGCCATAGTGGTCTTGCCCGTACCACGCGGGCCGCAGAACAAGTAGGCATGCGAGACCTTCGCCTGCTCGATGGCGTTCTTAAGGGTTCGCTCGATATGCTCCTGCCCTACCACATCCGAGAAGGTAGAAGGACGATACTTTCGGTACAACGCTTCCATTGCGCATCCTCCTTGCGGAACGCTCCGCATTAAGAAGTGTTTCTTTATATGTTATTCGTTCTTGCTGGCATGCTTTGCGCGAGCAAGGCGCTCGGCCTCTGCTGCCGCCTCGACCTCAAAATCACGAGCACCGCTCTTGCGCGCCGACATCGCCGCTTTAATGGCGCCGATAACTGCCGGAGCAACAGAAACACCCACGATACCTAAAATGATGACCTCGAAGTGATCTTGGATGAATGGAATCCCCCCAAAGAAGTAACCCACCAAGACAAAGAGCGACACCCACGCGATACCGCCAACGCAGTTGAAGAACGTGAACTTCGCAAAATTCATATGTCCCGTACCCGCAATGAACGGAGCGAACGTACGGAAGAACGGCATGAAGCGCGTGATGATGATAGTGAGGCCACCGTACTTTTCAAAAAAGTGATCGAGTTTCGCCATGCGCTCAGGGGTGAGCGCCTTCACCTTACCCGAGTCGATAATGCGCGACCCGAACAGGCGCGCGATCCAATAGTTAGAAGTATTGCCGAGTATCGCCGCCGCATAGAACACGAGCAGCGTTGCCATCAGCGTAAGCCCACCACCGTCAGCGGAGAACACACCTGCTGCGAACAAGAGCGAATCCCCTGGCAAGAAAGGGAAGAACACCAAACCGGTTTCAATGAAAACGATGAGGAACAAGGGGGTATATACCCAAATAGGTCCCAAAGCAACGATCCAGCCCGCAATGGCACTACGCGGATCCTGGAGGAGATTGATGATAAAGTCGATGAATTCCATAGACACCTTCGCTCTTAGTTTTACAGGGCCAGATACGACAACATAGCCTAAAAGAAGTTTCGCCGATCAAGGTGACCGGCGAAACATAAGTATCCCGAAAAGGCCTGGGCGCTCGTCAGCGGTCCCTTATGGCTGCTTCCTCCCGGACCTGACCAGGTTCGAAACATGGCGCCGCCCAAACCCATTCGAGATACTCTTACATCGGATGACAGTATAAACTAAGTCCCCCTCCGAAGCGAGATGATGCGATGATGTGTAGAAATCTCCTAGAGGCATCCACAAACACGAGCCACTGCATGACCTCGGGGTCCACCTCGCGCTTCATACGATGGAGCAATTTAAGACTCTTGCAACAAGCTCTCCACGGAAAGCGCCTCTTTTACCGATGCGATGCCATACAGGCTTCCACAAAAGCACACCACATCGTGTTCGTTCGCGAGGGCGTTCACCTTCGCAACTGCTTCTGCCGCAGACGCTGCCGGTTCCACCAAGCATCCATGATCGGCTTCACCCGGTTCCTGCTGAGCCAGCACTGCGCATACCTGCGCCGCCAGCTTTTTCGCGGGCAACGCACGATCGAGCGGCGGCGCGTAGCACACGAATGCTTTTGCATGAGGAGCGAGCATTTCCAACATAGAGCGATAATCCTTGTCCGCCATGACCCCCATACAGAAGATTATGCGTCGCAGCGGATAGCGATCTTCGAGCTCTTCGACCAAATGCTCAATGGCGTGCTTATTGTGAGCCCCATCAATAATGATGTCGGGCGCGCAATGAACCAGATCGAACCTACCAGGCCACTGCGCCGCAGCAAGTCCGGCGCGGATCGCTTCATCAGGAACATCCCAGCCACGATCACGCAAAATAAAACATCCCTCTAGGGCCAGCGCCGCGTTGTATCGTTGATAGCCCGCCCGCAACGAAAGCGATAGATCCCGCACGCCTTTATACGAAAACGAATCGTTCGATCCTTCAACAGCCGACGGATCGACGAAGTGAATGGGAGCATGATGGGACTTTGCCGTTTCTTCAAGAACCTGACGGGCAGCCAGCTCCTGAGGGGCACTTGCCACCGCAACGCCATCTTTGATGATGCCCGCCTTCTCCGTTGCGATCTGCGCGAGCGTATCGCCCAACAACGCGCAATGGTCGTATGAGATCGGTGCAATGAGCGACACTTCGACGGTATCAATGCAATTGGTCGAGTCCAAACGCCCCCCAAGGCCCACTTCAGCCACGACCACATCGCAACCCTGCTCGGCAAAGTACTCGAACGCCACCGCAGTCATAAGTTCGAATTCAGTTGGATGATCGGCCATCGTTTCAGCCACATCACGAACCCGCAGCGTCACCGCACGCAATTCTCCGGGTGAAATAGGCGTTCCATTTATGCGAATACGCTCTTCGAAGCACTCGATATAAGGGCTCGTGAACAAGCCGGTCCTATATCCTGCCGCCTGCAAGATGCTGGCCATGCAAACGCAGGTCGAACCCTTGCCGTTCGTCCCGGCAACATGCACGAAACGCAAGCGCTTTTGAGGATCATCTAGCCCATTCAGAAGTTCGGAGATCCGGTCAAGACCCAAACTCATCGTATGCCAACGCGGTTCGTTGATATAGGCGACCGCATCAAACATGGCTTGTCCAGTCCTTGCCTACGACCACCTGAATATCAGTTTTGAGTGAATAATATACCCCCGCCGATACCGCGCGCCCCGTACCAAGAGCCTGCACGATGGACTCCGCTGCGAGCTTATCCTTTTCTTCTCGGTAGATCACCAGCGTTTCATCGTATACGAACGACTCCGCGTTACCTGTTTCCTGAATAGTATAACCCGCGTCGGTGAGCACTTGAGCAGCCTGCGCACTGTAGCCATCAGTGCCGGCGCCGTTAAGAACGACGATAGAGACGGAACCCCTATCAACACCACTAGTATCGACCGTGATATCCATGTCCTCACCCGCTTTGAATTCATCGCGAATCTGAGAGAACGTTGAGGAATTCACTGACCAGAACACGTCGTCGCCTGAAATGCTCTTGCTGCCCGGAACCGTCGACATATGGATCGTCGCTTCGCCGTATAAAGAGGCAATGGCGTTCAGCGTATCGTAATCCATATCGGTCTTGATCTTGCCCGCAACATTATCGGCATTCATGGCGAAGCTGATGCCGCCCTTTGCCTGGATCGCATCGATCAGCGCGAAGATCACCTTGTTGTGCACATTACTGCGCGTACCGAACTCATCGGTGTAGTTCTTGGCACTTACATACATGAGCGCCTGTTCGCCAGAAAGCGTTTGCTCGCCAGGATCAAGCACGATATTGCCCACCGTAGGATCATCCACGTAGGTATCGACCGTTACATGCAGGCCACCAAGGGAGTCGACCAAAGAAACGAAATCCTCGTCGGAGATACGCATATAGTGATTGATGTCCTGCTCGATGAGTGCTGAGACCTTCGAAACAAGGTCCCCTTCGTTCGACGCATGAGGAGCATCACGCAACATATTCGACGATTCAGAGGCATCATTGTAGGACTGAGCGATACTGCTTGGAACATTCAAGAGCGAAATGGTCTTATTGGCCGCATCGATGCGCATAACCGCCACGTAGCTCGCCGTAGGCCCTTCCGGATCAGTGTTCGAAATGCCAGAGAGCAGGACATAGAACGGCTGATCGTCCGCCGCAGGAACCAGCGCCCCCGACACGCTTGCATCATCAAGTGCCATAGACGATGAAACCGAATTGCGGAACGCACAGGTACCTAGTCCGAAGGCCACGACCAGAACTAGAATCACTACGCCAGCAATGACCCCATAGCGCATGCGGTCGCGACGCTTCATGAACGTCGCCGTACGAGAGCGACCCCTTTGAGAGCGCATTGCCGTTCGTTCGTTAACTGAACGTGACTGAAAATGAATCTGGTTGATCTCGCCCGCATGACCATCGATACGCTGCGATGGGCGATGATGCGTTGCCGCCCTGCGAGAGCGACCACCGCGCGAATCGGAGGCATGAGTGCCGACGACCGACGAGGACCAGCTGCCCCTTCCTCGCGAAGAACGCCTAGTAGGACGAGCATGCAAGCTCTTCTTACGCTTACCGAACATACTTTTTCCTATAAAGAAACACGCTCAATATTGGCACCGAGCGCGCGAAGCTTACCAACATAATCCTCATATCCGCGATCAATATGGCGAATATCATGCACAATGGTCTCCCCCTCAGCTGCAAGACCTGCGATAACGAGCGCCGCACCACCACGAAGATCAGGCGAAGAAACCGGAGCACCCTGGAGCTTTGATACACCTTGAATGAGCGCATGATGACCTTCAATGGCAATGTTCGAGCCCATGCGATTGAGCTCAGAGGCGAACATGAAGCGGTTCTCGAAGATGTTCTCCGAAATGACCGAGTTGCCTTCCGCGAGCGCAGTCAACAACATGAATTGCGCCTGCAGGTCAGTCGGAAAGCCCGGGTGAGGCAGCGTCTGGATATCGATGGCCTGGAGCGGCTGTTCGCGCGATACGGTAATAGAATCTTCCGTTGTGGAAACATCGCATCCCATCTGCCCGAACTTCATGAGGGCCATACGCAAGAACGACGGATCGATACCCTTCGCCGTCACGGGACCGCCCAAAAGCGCTCCTGCGGTCAGGTACGTACCCGCTTCGATACGGTCTCCCACGACAGTATGCTCGCACGCATGAAAATCAGAGAGCGGCACGCCCTCGACCGTGATAGTGGGCGATCCGGCGCCGCTCACCTGAGCCCCCATCGCGTTGAGCATGTTTGCAAGGTCAACGATTTCGGGTTCGCGCGCCGCATTATCGATGATCGAAGTGCCCGCGACCGCCACCGCGGCCATCAGCATGTTCTCAGTCGCGCCAACACTGGGGAACTCCAGCAGGACATCGGCCGCATGGAGGCCATTCGGCGCAGAAGCGTACAGATAACCATGCTCGTTCTCGAATTCTACGCCCATGGCCTGCAGGACCTTCAGATGCATATCGATCTTGCGAGCACCCAAGTTGCATCCCCCAGGCATGGCGACCTTCGCACAACCGAAACGGCCCAGCAATGGACCCAGCACTGAAATGCTCGCACGCATTTTAGACACAAGTTCATAAGGGGTCTCATACCCCTCTGCATTGGTGGTGTCAATCACGAGGGAACTGCCTTCCCATTCCACCGTGGCGCCCAAACTTCGCAATACCGCGCTCATTATCTCTGTATCGGAAATGTGAGGGACATTATGAATAATGCTCTTACCTTGCCCTAGCAAAGAAGCAGCGATGAGCTTCAGCGCAGAATTTTTCGCTCCGGAAATTTGCACGGTACCGGAAACGTTCTTCGTTTCGCGCGCAATAATAACGGTTTCAGCCATATTCACCCAATCCATGTCATACAAGCACCGACCATACTCGGAAGGCGCTTCGGCATAAGACCTCATGTAGTTCACTCATAGCCCCATTATGACAGCAAGCCCTCCCTGGCGAGGTTTTTCTCATAAAACCTCCGGGAGGGCTTGCGCCTTATATATGAGGGTTCGTTCTTATTCGCCCAGCATGAAGCGGGTGAAGGAAACGATCTCGATCGTAGTGCCAAGAGCCTTAGCAACTTCAGCGGTGTACTGGTTAACCGACTGATCAGGGTTCTTAACGTAAGCCTGCTCGGTCAAGCAGTTCTCCTTGAAGAACTTCTCCAGACGACCGGTAGCGATCTTTTCCTGGATGTTCTCGGGCTTACCGGACTCAGCAGCCTGAGCCTTGTAGATGCCCATTTCATGCTCAACGACAGCAGGATCAACGGATTCGCGCGTTGCAGCAACAGGGCTTGCAGCAGCGACCTGCATTGCGATGTCGCGACCATACTTCTTGAAATCGTCGTTGGTTGCGAAAGCGGTGTCGCCCAGCTTGAACTCAACCAGAACGCCGATCTTGCCGCCGCCGTGAATGTAGCTCGCAACAGCACCTTCAGGCTGATCGATAAGAGCAAAGCGGGAAAGCTGAATGTTCTCGCCCAGCGTGTGGATAGCGTCGGTGACGATAGCCTCTACGGTTTCGCCTTCGATCTCGGATGCCTTGAGAGCGTCCAGATCAGCAGGCTTGTTAGCGATAACGGCCTGAGCGATCTTCTCAGCGTAAGCGCGGAACTTTTCATTCATGCCAACGAAGTCGGTCTCGCAGTTGAGCTCTACGAGAGCACCTGCCATACCGCAGTCGGAAACGAGAGCCATAACGGTACCTTCGTTGGTAGCGCGGCCAGCCTTCTTAGCAACAGCAGCGAGGCCACGAGTACGCAGAACGTCAACGGCCTTTTCGATGTCGCCTTCAGCCTCAGTGAGAGCCTTCTTGCATTCCATCATGCCGGCGCCGGTCATCTCGCGAAGTTCTTTAACGAGAGCTGCGGTGATTTCTGCCATGGTACTTCCTTTCTGTAACGATGCCCCGCAGGAGAGCGGGGCCGTGAATCATGCGTTTTTACTCTGCAGGAGCAGCTTCGACAGCTTCCTCTGCTGCCTCAGCAGGAGCAGCCGTCATATCCTCAACGGTGACAGGAGCGCCGGTGCCAGCGATAACCGCATCAGCAACGAAGTCTGCCAGCAGGCGAACGGAACGGATGGCATCGTCGTTCGCAGGGATACCGTAATCTACATCGTCAGGATCGCAGTTAGTGTCGAGTGTACCAACGATCGGAATGTTCAGGCGGTGAGACTCATGAATCGCGATCTGCTCACGGTTGGTGTCGATGACGAAGACCATATCAGGGACCTTCTTCATGTTGCGAACACCATTGAGGTTAGTCTGGAGCTTAGCGAGTTCCTTGTGAAGGAGGATCTGTTCCTTCTTAGGCAGCATCTCCATGCGACCGTCAGCTTCCATAGCCTCGAGCTCTTCCATGCGCTGAACGCGAGAGCGAATGGTAACGAAGTTGGTCAGCATACCGCCGAGCCAGCGAGCGTTAACGTAAGGCATGCCGCAGCGATTAGCAGCATTAGCGATGGATTCCTGAGCCTGCTTCTTGGTGCCGACGAACAGAACCGTGCCACCCTTTTCAGCGCAACGGGAAACTGCGGTGTAAGCAGCGTCGAGGCCGTAGAGGGTTTCCTTGAGGTCGATGATGTAGATATCGCCACGGTTGCCGAAAATGAAGGGCTTCATCTTGGGGTTCCAGCGGCGGGTCTGATGACCGAAGTGAGTGCCTGCATCGAGCAGAGTCTTGACAGTGATCTTGGACATATGTTCTCCATTCGTTGTTCCTCTGCGCGGGTTCATCCCCGTCCTGCAACCTTTCGGCCACTAGCAGAAACAGGTCCACCACGCATGCGTAATACCTTTGCCGCAATTTTTGCAGCCTTTGCAGTATAGCAGCCTGGACGCCACATGCAAGATAGAAAGCGCCCCTGCATCAAAGCTTCACGTTCGGCGAAGCAATCGCAAAAAGCGTGACTTTCCATGCTTGCCGCTACTCTAGCGAACCGAACGCAACACCAACCACAGCACTAGCGAACCAAACGCAGGGCTGGCCGCAACGCTAACTAACTAACCACAACACCATCGAACTAAGCGCAACGCCGACGAACCAAACACAACTGTTGCGGTAGGCATGGAAAGTCACCAGCGAACTAGCCCAACAGTTGCGGCAAACGTGGCAAGCTACCATCGCAAGATGTGAGGCGAGGTCTCATAATAGGTAATTTGACCAAGATCTGAAGGTTGCTGATCGAGTTCTGGAGGTTGCGCACGATTCTGGAGCCAATTTGGCAATTTATTTCGGTTTTCGACGACCTCTATCGGCAGACCCTTTTTTACGAAACTATAACCCCAGGTCAGAAGCGCACTCCGACACAGGATCGCGCGAGGCGACCGCAAAACGATGGAAAAGTCGTCGAAAATCGCAAAAAGTTGCCAAAAGAACGCGTATTTCATGCGCAAACGCATATCTACTCGCAAACACACCAAAATCACACGTGGTTCAACCTGCTGGATCGTGCGAGTGCTTTAATTTGTCGGATCGCGTGGTTTAGCTCATCGGATCGAGCGTAGCTTAGCTTGCCGGACCGCGCGTGGTTTAGCTTGTCGCCCCATGCCAATACGGTCGAATCAGCCCTCATGAATACACTAGGATCGCACGCTTTAGCAGCGCCCGCAAACGAGTACGCAGCAGGCTCGCGCTCGAAGCTTCGCGATACCCTTTGGCCTCGCCCACATCCACACATGCGAATTTTACTGCCGGGTGCCATGATGCGTCAGGCTTCAGGCCTTTGGCAACACCCGCATACGCACATGCGAACCGACCCACACGAAAAGAGACCCCCTTGCGGGGGGTCTCCTCCATGCGTTCGCTTGCGTTGCTAGCGGCAGCGTATCAGCTCATCTGCGCCACCAGCGGCAGCACATCAATTCGCCTGCGTCACCAGTGACACCGCATCAATAGTTACACCAAGTCGTCAAGCGACGTAGCGCCACATACCGAGCCATCGGCCATAGCGGCATCGATCTGTTCGTCGGTGTAACCCAGGTCCTTCATGACAGCAGCAGTGGAGCTGCCCAGCTTGTCGGTCGGGGTGAATACCGGCGTACCTTCGGATTCGAACTGAATAGGCACCGTCGGGATATTGCGCTGTGCCTCGGGATACTGGATCTTCACCAGGTAATCGTTATCCCATACGTTCTGGTCCTCATACACGTCCAGCGGAGTCTGGCACAGCTCGATTGGAATAGCATTGTCCTTAAAGAGCTTCAATGCCTCTTCAGCGGTCATCTTTGCCAGAGCTTCGTCCATGATGCCCACGACTTCAGCATTCAGGCCAGCTTCATTCATCTTGTTGCAGTTGACCAGGCGAGGATCATCGATCAGATCATCGCGACCGAGAAGGCCCATGATCTTGTTGTAATCACGATCGTACTCGGGGTCGCACATAGCAACGTACTTGCCGTCGCCCGTCATGTATACATTATTGAAGGGGCAAATGACCTCGAAGCGGCTCTTAGGATATGGATTGCCATACTGAGCAGAGATCATGCCAGTCATCAAAGCGTACACACCCGCATGCTGCAAAGCGCACGTGACGTAATCGCCTTCACCTGATTTTTCGCGTCCAACGACCGCTGCGCAGATACCTGCAGCCAAGAACATAGCTGCCTGCAGATCGCCATATCCGTTGGTCGGGATCATCGGGGCATCGCCACGATTAACCGTAGTGCCGAAGACACCGCCACGAGCCATGTAGCACGTTACGTCAAAGCCAGGATCATCCTTTTCGGCACCCTTCTTACCATAACCAAGACCGTGGCCCATGATAAGACGAGGATACTTCGCATGCAGCGTTTCCCAGTCAAGGCCCATCTTCTTCAAAGACTTGTTACGGGTGTTGGTAATGAAAACATCTGCTTCAGAGAGCAGCTTATCCATGACCTCTGCACCCGTTTCGCTTTTCAGGTTAAGCGAAATGAAGCGCTTATGAAGGTTGCACATATCGAACGCCAGGTTCTCGTCGTCCGACATAGGCATGTTGAATACCGCAGCCTGAGTTACACGCAGAGGATCGCCCTTTGCCGCTTCGACCTTGATAACGTCAGCTCCCCATTCGCCCAATACGCGACCGGTCGCAGGCGTTGCCATATACGTAGTTAGGTCTACTACCTTGATTCCCTCTAACGGCTTCATGCAATTCTCCTTCCCTTCCCAGGAATTACGCACATGTTCAATACTCAACACACATATGCATTGCCTGGAAAAATTCTTTCTTCAATTATAGGAGATTGAAACCATACGACCAGAGCCACCGCACCCTCAATAAGACTCTTTTGCCGTGTTTTCTATGGGAAAACCTAATAGACATGCACGCTTTCAACAAGCTTTTATGGTTAATGGGAAACCCGGGCGCCTTCATAGTTGATGAAGGGCTTGGGTGCCTTCAGACGCCCTTGAGTATTTCGAAAAGTTCTCGAGCTCGACTATCGCCCGTCGCGTAGGGCCTTCAATTTTTCCAGCACTGAAGGATCGAGACGGTCTGCCACCGTGTTCTTCTGTGATACTTTGAACGCGCCTTCGCTCTTAGCCTCGTCTCCCAAGTCATCCATCTCGAAACTAAAACCGTTGGCGCTCATACGGTCCACCCCACCGCCGAAAACAGCATCCTGAATGGATGCATCGCTCGTGACCACCATTACTTCCATGTGGTCTTCACGCGCATCATGGGCGAGCTTCTCGATGACCTTATCGGCAGAGGACCCATAGGGCGAGAACATGACCTTCACTCCACCAATAGACTGGGTCTTACCCGCCGATTCGCTGTTCTCCGCACCATCGAACACGATGATTGCACGATATTCGCTACCCGCGAACGCAGCAACATCGCTGATCAGCGCTTCACGTACCATATTGAACTTTTCGTGAGTATAGTCCTCTTCGCGACGCATGTGCACGTAACGTGAGCCGCTGCGCAGCACATTATAACCATCAACGAGAAGAAGTTTTCTGCGCGTATAAGCCATCCGGGGTTACCTTCCGCGCGTTGCCTGACGCATCCACTCGTACATGCATGCCGTAGCAGCTTGCGCTACATTGAGCGAACCCACGCGTCCTGCCTGTGGAAGCGCTACGAGGAAATCGCATCGTTCTTGAGTGAGGCGGGAGAGCCCTTCGCCTTCGCTGCCCATGACCAGCGCCAAGCGGCCCGCCATCGGGGCATCCCAAATGCAATCCTTCGCCTGCTCAGATGCACCGGCGACCCAGAAGTTATCCTTCTTCAGGCGCTCGATGGTCTGCGCGATATTGCTGACTTGAGCCACCTTAATGTGAGAAATGGCACCAGCGGAACTTTTGTAAGTAGCCGCCGTAACGCGTGCAGAACGCTTATTAGGAATGATGATGCCCGCCGCACCCACGATCTCTGCCGATCGGGCGATGGCGCCCAAATTGCCTGCGTCCGTGATGTGGTCCAGAATGATGAGGAGTGCATTGCCCTCATGCTCTTCTGCTTGCGCCTGCGCCGCATCGACGATCTCTTGCGCACTCGCATAGGCATACGGACGCGTTTCAAGCATAAGACCCTGGTGCGAACCACGCTCTGAACGGGCATCCAGATCGCTGCGACGAACCTGCTTTACCGACACGCCCATCTTGTGACAGCGACGCACCACATCGTCAACCACTTTGTCGCCCTTGAGGCCTTCTGCCACATACAAGCACTTGACGGGCACTTTCGCTTTAAGCGCCTCAAGAACCGGTCGCTTGCCTTCTACGTATTCCGCCATTACCGCAGCCTCCTGCATACTAATAAAAAAGCGAGCCACAACGACCCGCTTTAAGCACATACCCTCAGGCTTACATCGTAACTTTCCGCAGGAAAGAAATTCGCACCTGTTACCTTTTCAAACTGGCTGGGCCAGCAGGATTCGAACCTACATAGCTGGTACCAAAAACCAGAGTCCTACCATTGGACGATGGCCCAGTCTGCTCTTCTTGTTCGTATTACAAGACCGCAAAACGAACAAGCAGTGCCAAATTATAACGGCAAGCGCCCTTAAACACAAATACCCAAATCGACCGATCACTCGAACTTCACCGTTTCAGCATGGGGCATCCCATCGCTGACGAACAACCGCTTGTCGGCATCACCGACAGCCCCCTCGGGGCGGCGCCCAAGCGTACTACCCCGAGCACTTGACCACTAAGAGAGCGTGCGCTCGAGCATGCACTGCCCTAAACGCTCGACATTACCGAAGGCGCCATGGAAGTCGGAACCGCCCGTGCATTCAAGGCCGAAACGCAACGCCAGCTCTTCGCAAAGCTTATGATCATCGACTAAATGATCAGGATGAAAGCATTCAATACCCCACAGACCCGCATCCACTAATTCAGGAACCGCCTCATAGCTTTTCAGTTGTCCTGGGTGAGCCAGCACGGCAACACCGCAATCTTCACAGATGGCGCGCACCGCATCACGCATATCGACATAGGTGATATCCCTATTGCAAATACCCGAACCCTTGAAGAGGCTCTTATACAACGTTTGGTACTCATCGCTTGTGAACGGCGCGGCTGTAAGCGCTGCCATAAGATGCTGCTTGTACAACCCAGTCGAGCACGTCTCCAGGCGATTCAATAGCTCTTCATTAAAGATGTATCCTGCCTCCTGCAAACGCGATTTCTGCCAGGCGGTGTTCGCGCTCCGTCGCGTCAACAACGGATCGCACAAGGCCGCGATCGCAGGTGAATCCTCTTCAAGGCCGAGCCCGAGAACATGTACCTTGCGTTCACGTTTCGGATCCCATGCGCTTATTTCAATGCCGCCCACGAACGTCACCGAAGAATCCTGCGCATATTGTTTCGCGTCATTGATTCCCTGCGTTGTATCGTGATTAGTGATGGCAAGATGAGTGAGCGTTGCCTCCTGTGCCTGGTCGATCAGCTCCTCTGAAGTGAACGATCCATCGGAAAGCGTGGAGTGACAATGCAGATCGGCACGCAACCGCACCGTCCCGTCCCATCCCAAAAGCTCCGCGAGGGTCATATCCGGTTTCATGCGATAGACCCCTTCTGCATGTTGAACTCGTGATCACACAGGCCCTCCATGAATTCCAGGTCGTGGAAGATACCCAGCATGGTCGTTCCCTGGTCTTTGAGTTGCTCGATCAATTCACGGACCTTCATTTTAGAAGCCGCGTCAAGCGATGCCGTCGGCTCGTCAAGCAACAACAGGCGAGGTTGTTTGATCATAGCGGCAGCAATGTTCAAACGCAGCTTTTCGCCGCCGGAGAACGTGCGGGGATACAGTGGCCACAGCGATTCGTTGATATCGAAGTGACGAAGCATGCGCTCCGTTTCCTCTTGAGCGCGATCGCGGTCGGTGCTACCGAAGGTCTCAAGTGCGCTCTGCAGCACGATATCGTAGGCGCTCTGACGGGGCAGCGCGTTCAGGAACTGAGAAACATATCCCATCTCGTAGGCGCGAATATGGATCATCTCGCGTTCACCTACCGTGCACAGATCGACCTTGCCGAAGCTTGCCGAACGATACCAGATCGAACCGGACTCAGGCAGATTGGTACGGTAAATGCACCGCAAAATGGTCGATTTACCCGAGCCGCTTCGCCCGGTGATGCCAACGAATTCGCCTTCCTGAACAGCAAGATCTATGTTCTGGCAGCCCATAATGCGACGGTCGACCATGTGCATCGTAAATGATTTTGACAGGTTCTCTATATGCAATAGCGCATCCATGACAAGCCCCTTTCTAGCGTGCATAGCCCTGAGGCTGATCGGGATAGTGCGAACGATATACCGAATTGCCGCCGACGAACGCACGTGTAATGACCGGCGTCGTCGCATCAGTATCGGGACCGCAACCGATTTCACGCACCAGAAGAACATCAGCGCGCTTGCCTACCGCGAGCGAACCCACTTCGTCTTCGATACCGACAGCGCGAGCTGGATTCGCGCTCACCAAGGCGAACGCCTGCGGCAAGGACATGCCGCACTCACGATGGAGAACGAACACCGCATCAATGAGTGCCGCAGGATAGTAGTCGCTGCACAGCATATCGATAGCACCTTCCTGAACACCTTCACGTGCGGAAAGGTTTCCCGAATGACTATGCCCCAGCATAACGTTCGGCGCACCCGCAAGCGTATGCATGCCGCGGCGCTTAGCCTCATGCGCCGTTTCCATATCAATAGGGAATTCGGAAATGACCGCACCGAACAGACCCATGAAGTCGAGCTTTTCGTTCGAGTCATCATCGTGCGACGCAAGGGAAATGCCCTGTTCGTGAGCGATGTTCGCCAAGTGGGTCAAAGTCTCGGGGCCGATCTTGTCGGCGTTTTGTTGAGCTTCGATGATCTTTTGAACTTCCTCTTCGGAGATACCTTCGCGATACCCCTTGATCGTATTGCTGAATACCAGTAGATCACGATACTGGCCCTGACCGGGAGTATGATCCATGAAGGAAATGAGATCCACCTTGCCTTCGCTCAGGTACTGCTCTATCTCGTCAACGCGATTGACCGCATCAAGCTCAACGCGCAAGTGAAGGCGATGACGAATGAGATGATCGTGCTCTTCCCCTTCGCGGATGCTCGCGATGCTATCGACCAATTTGCTCACGTTCCCGAAATTGCGAATGGGCTTATGGTCGAAAATACTCGCTCCATACGTAGACAGCGAATGATAGATCGTGGTAACACCGTGGGCCACCAATTCGCGATCGACCTTATACAACGAAGTGGGGAGATCCATTACCACACTCGGGCGAGGCGATGCGACCGATTCAATATAGTCCGAATGAATGTCGACCATACCGGGAACCACGTATGCACCACGCGCATCAACGACAGGTAATCCCGTCGCGACATCGATAGCGAGCCCCGCGTTCTCCGATGCCGTTGAAACATCGGCTTCCATCGTTCGCGCATTTGCCAACGTAGGCTTGATAGCGGTAATAGTGCCCTGTTCGATGATGATGTCATGATTGGGTAAGATGGTGTCTTCGGTCACCACATTGCCGCCGCGAATAATAAGGGAATTTGCGTCCATTATGTCTCCTTGTATTGTCACGCCTACCCGCATGACGCAGGTAGTGAAAGCTGTTTTGCGGAGAGGCTCTTCATGGAAGAGCCTCTCCCAGAGAAAAGGAAATAGTCTAAAGAAGCGAATACACCAGCTGCTGGGTATACGCACGCTGCGGGTCTTCGAGGATCTGATCGGTCAGACCCGATTCGATGACCTGCCCGTTCAGCATGACGAACGTACGATCAGCAAGCATACGAATAACGCCTAGGTCGTGGCTTACCACCAACATACTCACGCCGAAGTCGCGTTTGATCTGCAAAATCAGGTCGAGCACGCTCGCCTGAACGGAAAGATCGAGCCCCGTCGTCACTTCGTCGAGCAGCAGAATAGGCGGATTATTCGAAAGTGCCTTTGCGATCTGCACGCGCTGCTGCATACCACCGGAGAACTGTGCGGGAGGCTCACCCGCACGACTAAGAGGAATGTTCACCTTTTCGAGCAGCTGATTGCCGCGCGCCCTCATGATTTCTACCTGGCGATTGCCCGATGCGATCATCTGCTCGGCAATGTTCGACATGGAAGAAAAGTCCATGCGCAACCCCAGATACGGGTTCTGATACACCATGCCAAGAACGGTATTACGCACCTTGCGCTTATGCTGAGACGAAAGCGCCAACAGGTTCTGTTCGCCACCGTCATACGGCAGGGCGCGCACCTCCCCGTCGGTTGCCTCCTGGTCGAAATACAGACACTGCATGAAGGTGGACTTGCCGCTGCCTGATTCGCCTACGATGCCGACGATTTCGCCAGGGTACAGATTCATGCTGACATCGCGCACGGCATGTACGGTCTTGCAATGAGGGCAGATATTGCGCTCGAGCTGCGCGTTCGGATCAAGGCAGTAAGAACACCCATCTCCAAATCGCTTAGAAACATGCGAGATGGACAGGCAGGGATTCTGCTCCGTTTCAGGAATGCTCATTAGTTACCGCCCTTCTTTTCTTCGCAGCGTGCATGACAATAAGCCGTGTCGTTGCACTGGTAATACGTCTCACTCGTTTCCTCGTCGACCAATTCATCAAGGTAGACGCCCTGGGCGCCGCATAAGCGGCAGTACTTGCCCTCGAATCCTTCGACTGCAAAGGGATAGTCCTCGAAATCAAGGGGCTCAACGGTGGTATAGGGAGGCACCGCATAGATCTTCTTTTCGCGACCCGCACCCAAAAGCGTCAAGTTCTTGCTCTGGTGGAGCTTCATCGTGTCGAAACGGGGAATAGGCGAAGGAGCCATAACGTAGCGACCCTCGACTAAGCACGGATGATCCGCATTGGTCGTCGTGTGCCCATAGCGAATGATCTGATCGAACAGTCCCAGCCATGCACCCGTATAATCAGCTTCGGCGTGGAGAACCAGCGTCTTGGCCTCACTCGGCTCGAAATGACGCAACGGCTCCGGCGTCGGCACCTGCAGGACGAGTACCTGATCTTCCGCCAGCGGCTCTTCGGGAATACGGTGGCGCGACTGAATGATAGTGGCATCAGGCGTGTTCTCAACCACATCGACATCCGTCGTTTCCACGATGAGCTTCTTGATGTTGACCGCGTTGACGCTATCGTCGGCACCTTGATCGATGACCTTGAGCATATCCTCACGTCCGATGAGGGCCAGCGTTACCTGAAGGCCGCCAGTACCCCATCCACGTCCGATAGGCATTTCGCGCGATGCGAACGGGATCTGATGTCCCGGGATGGCGATGCCCTTCAGGATGGCACGACGGATCTCACGCTTGGATGCCTCGTCGAAGAAGGCAAAATGATACAGCTGACGCATGATTACTCCTCCCCTTCTTCAACAGTGGAACGAACGCTAGAAAGCTTTGACTGGAACGTCACGTAATGAGGCAACTTCAAATGCGACACGAAGCCCGTCGCCTCCACACCGTCAACGTGATACAGGACGAATTCCTCATCCTGGGTGGGATAGCGCTTGTCGCCCTGATTCAGGCAGAAATCAAGCACGCTCATCGCGATGGCCTTTGTTTCCTGATGCCCCATGACCAGGCCATAACCCACTTCGAACGAAAGATGAGCTACGCCGTTCTTAGTGCTATCGACCGAAAAAACGCTTTCGACTTCAGTGACGGGGACAGAGCCCAGATAGTACGCATCATCCGCATCGTTGCCGCCAAGAGGGCTATCGATCAGCACTTCTACCGAACCACTGCGAAGCTCTCCCACTGTTGGATGAGAAGGGCCGAACCCGCGGATCGCCGCGTAACCCAGCGTAGTGACACCCTGCGTCATGCCGCGCGCCAGCGTTTGCAAGCGAGCCGAACGAGGTGCGGGGAACGTAAGTGGGTTCATGGTCACGTCAACTGGATCGGCATCGTCATCTTCGAAGACTTCGCTCAATCCCTGGCCACGCAGATAATCCATGACCTTCGGCAAATGATCGAGCGCTGTATGAGCCTCCTCGCTTGCGCACATGCCCCGTTGTGCAAGTTCGGCCTCGAACACCTCTTGGATTCGTTTCTGATCTTCGGGAGTTTCACCCTCAAGCGAAAAATCGATCAGACGATGCGAATAATCACGCGTTGAACCAAGTAGCTGCCCACCCGGCACGTCCTTGAATGCCGCAGAAATTCGGCGCTCGACATGCATGGCCTCCGTTTCGATAACGCGGGAGATATACGGACGCTCGAGGGTCGAACGGAACGCCCTGAGCAAGAACACCGCTTCTTCAGGAGATCCCTGCGCCTGCTTGAGTGCAAGAGCCGCTAACCGTGGTGCATACAGGGATGCTTCACCCATGACCTGCTCGATAAGACCGGACATCGTCGCCTCGATCTGATCAATGCTCGCGGCGCTTCCCTGGCTTACGCGCTCGTATTCGAGAAGCTTGAGGCTCTCTTCGATGGCCAGACCGCCACCGCGTACTGCTACATATCCCATGCGGCACCTTCCTTTTCGATCGCCATGACCTTCGTGGTGCGAGGAACGGCGACTATGTGCCCATGTTCATCAACGAGGATCACATCGATCCCGCAGGGATATTCATCTCCGCGCTCGCTTCGCGCTTCGATCCAATCAATGCGATCAACGAAGAACGTTGCCGTCCCATTTACTCCCGGCCCTTCGACCCGAACGCAATACGTCTTGTTACCCGGAGCGACCGCAGTAAGATCGTCGCCAGGGATCCGCTCCCCCGCCAAGGAGCCGCATGCGATGATGATGGCCGCACTGGTTTCCGGCTCGATGAGAGTACCCGCGCAGGCCTTCAGTACGCCTTCGCGACAAGCGCTCGAATTGGCAACATCGGGAACGAGGACGAAATCGGACTGAGTGACTTCAGCAGTATGGGAATGAGTTTGTAAGGATATCCACGTATTCGCTTCCGTCGCACGTGACCCCAGTACCGTGAAGGTGACCGCCTGGTCCACGAGCGTACGCACTACCATGTCAAAGCAAGCAGGCAACGCTGCATCTTCACCCGTGCGCGCCAGCGGCTCGATATCCCCCAGTAAGCCGGGGCGAGCGCACGCGTTCATAAGATTGCGGAACGCACGCTGTAAAAGTTGTGTTTCTCTATTGTGTGCAATCATGTTCTAAGCTTCCATTGTCGAAAAATCTACCTGGGTCCTAAGCAATGCTTCGTTGCGGAGGCGCTTCTGCGCTGCGATACGCTCTTGCTCTTCAGCAATGCGCTCGTCATGGGCACGAAGATCGTCCGCTGGATCATCCAATGCGTAAGCGGCATCAACAATGGCTAGATCAAATGCCTTGTCGCGATCTTCACCCAACACCATTCCGTAGCCATACGCTTCTCCGATGCGGACCACGCACGAAGTCATGAGCGCTTCTCCCAAATAGAACTGGCTACGGCGGGCGCTTTCGCGCATTTTGAGCATGACCAGTTCCTCGACCGGCTCGCGCACGACCTCCACGTCATGAGCCTGCTCAACTTCACGCGCGATGCTGCCCAGGAGATCGCGATCTCCTTCGACCAGCACCTGCGTGCGTTCTTTTCTTTTCATACTTGTTTAACTCCTAGTTCTGCACGATATAACGCTTACGCAGCTGGGTAGCAATGACCTCGAGGATGATGGCGACCGCCAGGCAGAAGTACACGATCACACCCACCTCATGAATGCTGTAGTAGAAGCTTCCCGCCAAGAACAGCTGATATCCCACGCCGCCAGCGCCGGCGACCGCACCCACTGCAACAGCGTTCACGAAATTGATCTCGAAGCGGATGAACGTCCACGAAAGCATTTCCGTGATCTTTTCAGGCACGATGGCCTGGAAGACCACCTGCCACCACGATGCGCCCGATGCGCGAAGCGCTTCCACAACACCTGGATCCACTTCTTCGAAGCTCTCCGAATACGCCTTGACCAAGTAAGCGATGCTGTGGAACAACAGGCCCGTCACCGCCGCCTCAGGACCTAAGCCAATGGCCACCGTAAAAATGAGCACCCACAAAATAGTCGGGACCGCGCGGAAGACCGACATAATGGCCTTAATGACGTTCGAAGCCGCCTTATTCGACAGATTCATCGCAGCGAAAAGACCCAACACGAAGGCGATGACCGCACCGATAAAGGTGGTCAGAGCCGCAAGTGCGAGCGACTCGAGAGTCCCCAGGGCAACATCCTGCAAGGTAAAATGCCCCGCAAGCCACGGCTGAAAAAGCATCATGCCGAAATCCTCCAAAGCGCTGAACGTTGCCTGATCAAGCGGGACCTTGCCATAATCCATGATGACGAAAGCGATGATGGTCACAAGCGCCAACGAGCCCAGCGTCAAGGTCAGCACGGTGTTCGATTTATTCGCTACGCGCGTCTTAATGCGCCCAGAAGCAGTTCGCTTGATACCGAGAGATCCGTCGTCTTTACTCTCGCCGTTCTGAATCGAACCGCGAGAAAGAGCACCAGTGAACGAACTCATATGATCTGCCTCCTTACGTAATTGGAGATCGCCTCGCAGGCAATGACCACTGCGACGATGCAAAGAATAATGAGCGCTGCGATGTCGTAATCGAAACTCTTGTAATAGATGTTGAAGACGAAGCCGATACCCGTACCGGTCAGAATGCCTACCAATGTCGCGTCGCGGATGTTGGTTTCCACCATGTACAGAAGCCAACTCACGACCGAAGTGATGGACAGCGGTATGACCGCCTGCACGACGATCTGGGGATAGCTTGCCCCGGTGGCGCGCAGTGCCTCGACCACACCGCCGCTGATTTCGTCAACGCTTTCCAAAAAGCACCTGGTCAGATAACCAAAACTTCCAAGGAAGAGCGCCAAGAAGCCCGTAAATTCACTCTGATTGAACGAGAACAGCAAGATAAAGGCCCAGGCAACAACGGGAATATTGCGGAACAGCGAAGCGATGCCTCGCACCACGAGCGGGAACGGACCGCCCAGACCGACCGAGCGCGATCCTAATACTGCCAGGATGTAGGCCAGTACCGCAGCGACCATGCTCGATGCAATAGCCGCCAAGACCGTCGATGCTAATGCATTCAAGATCTGCGGCATCTTCGCCAAGGATTCACTGCTAGGAACGAAGTTCGACGCCATCCACATGATCGCAGACGGGAAATCAACGAGCGCCGCCACCAGATCGAACTCAACGAACGAAGCGGATATAGCATTGATCACCACAAAACCGGCAGCCAATACGGCAATGATAATAGTACGCTTACGAAAGAACGCGCGGCCTTCAGCGGAATCGGGATAAATGACTCGAGACTGTGCCGACGCGCCCTCTTCCAAAGGGCCATCGGCCGCTACGGGCCGCTTGACGAATGGCATCTTCATACGCGACCCGCTCATAGAGCCGCTCCCACCAGTGATTCCTGCTTATCGTTCTCTACGATGCCCGGCCTATTGGGAGCGCTGCCCACCAGTTCACCTGGTTCGACGCCATCAGCATGCTCGCGCACATAAGGCGTACCATAGATATAGGAGATGACCTTCGCGTCAAGCTCATCAGGCGTGCCGTCGAACACTAATTTGCCCTGCTTGAGGCCGATGATGCGATCAGAGAACTCGATGGCATAATCCACCTGGTGCAAGTTCACCAAACAAGCGACGCCGAGTTCGTCGCACGCCCAACGAAGCTGTTCCATGATGACGCGCGATGAACGAGGATCAAGACTTGCAATGGGCTCGTCGCACAACATAAGAAGCGGATCCTGAACCAATGCGCGCGCAATGCCCACGCGCTGCTTCTGTCCTCCAGAGAGCTGATCGGCACGCTTATAGGCGAATTCCGCCAGGCCTACCTTCGACAGAATGTCGAACGCTTCGAGCTTTTCATCTTCGCTATACAGTCCCAGCATGCCCACTATGCTCGACTTATAGCCCAGACGACCCTGAAGCACGTTCTCGATAGCGCTCGAGCGATACACCAGATTGTAGTGCTGGAAGATCATACTGATGCGGCGACGCGCATTGCGCAGTTCGCGCTTCGACATCTTCGTGATGTCTTCCCCGTCGAATACAATGCTGCCCTCGCTTGGGTCGATCAAACGATTGATGCAGCGTAGGAATGTTGATTTGCCCGCACCTGAAGATCCGATGACGCTTACGAATTCTCCCCGATTGACGGAGACGCTCACATTGCTGAGAGCTTTACCTTTATTGTTGTAACTCTTGGATAGGTCATCGATAACCAAAAGCTCTGATTGTGTCATGATTCCTCTTCCCGATCCTTTGCTCAAAAAAATGCAAGTTCCGCCCCGCGTAGAGCGAGGCGGAACTGCCTTACGCCGTCTTAGCCAAGTTTGCGAATGGGGTCATACCATGCATCCTCAACAGGAAGGAAGCAGGTGTTCTCGGAATCCTTTTCGAACAGACCAGCTGCGTTGGGATCATCAGGATCAACGAAGATCGCGCTATTGTTTGCGGTTTCTTCGGAGCAGAACGCATCAGTGATGGCCTTCTGTTCGTCCTCGGTAAGCTCATCGGTGTTGTAAATGAAGGGAGAATTCAGAACAGGGGTGATGCCAATGATCGTGAATTCTTTACCACGAACAGAGTCGAAGGGAGCCTCGGCGTCATCCTTTACCTTGTATACAGCACCGACCGTGTTTGCTTCGCCAGACACGAGATCAAGATACGTATCAACGTCCACGTCATCGAATGCAGCAACTTCAGCATTGCCGGAAAGCAGATTCACCGCAGAGCCCTGGTGGGAATCGCCGAACATGACAGAACTGAAGAACGCGCCATCGTCAAGCAGCTGATCAGAGGAATCCAGGCCGAACTTCTCTACGATGCCACTTGAAGGAACCTTGAAACCAGAAGTAGAAGTAGCAGAAACGAACGAGAAGCTCTTGCCCTTGATATTGTCGATAGAGTAGCTGTCGCCGCTCTTGTATTCATCAGCGTTCTCGCTCAGCACGGAAATGCGGCTGTAGTAGCACGCCTCGTCGAGAGTACCGGCTTCGTCGCTATTGGTGAAGGCCGCCTGAACTGCGTTGTTCTTTCCGTTCGCCTGGACATAGCCCTCAGGACCCAGCAAGCCCATATCTGCTTGACCGGATACAAGAGCCTCGATGGCAACGTTGTAGTCGGTGGTGGTCATTAATTCAACATCACGACCGGTAGCGTTCTTGATAACTTCCGCAACTGCCTCGCGGGAAGCCGTCATATCAGATGACGAGTTATCGGGTAGCCACACCATAGTGATAGGATCGCTCTTGGTACCACTATCGGAATTTGACGAGCAGCCCGTTACGAAAAGGAGCGTGCCCACAGCAAGCACTGCCGCCAGAACCATAGCGAGCGCTGCACTCAGCGTGCGCTTTGTTTTCGATACGCCTTCCATTTGTTTGTACTCTTCCTTTCTTTTTTATGTACGTCCCTAAGACAAGACCGCACTATAGCGAAGGAAGAGGGCTGTTATGAGGAGGCTCGAGCGCTTCTTATACAGGTTTAAGAAGCCGACTGACTACTTGAAAAATGCTTTACGTTTGTAAGAAAACGCGCACCAGACCGAGGCCGTGTTTAATGAAGTTATAACGTGATCGCGTTATACACGTAGTTCCCAAAATGCTACAGCACTGGCCGCCGCAACGTTAAGGGAATCGACCCCATGGGCCATGGGGATACGCACCGCGTGATCGCACGCCGCGATAGTTTCATGCGATAGGCCATCACCTTCCGTTCCCAGCACCACCGCGAGCTTTTCATATGTTTTAAGACAGGGATCATCTAGGCTCAACGAATCATCATCCAAGGCAAGCGCCGCCGTCTTGAATCCGAGTTCGTTCAGCAACGCCAGTCCTTTATCGGGCCACGCATCCTGCTCGGTCATGCCAATACGCGTCCACGGAACCTGGAACACCGTACCCATAGATACACGCACCGCACGACGATAGAGAGGATCGCAGCACGCGGGTGTTACCAGGATGGCATCGATTCCCAATGCAGCAGCACTTCGAAACGCCGCGCCCACGTTAGTGTGATTGGTAATGTTCTCCAAGATAGCAATACGGCGCGCATCGCTCACCAACGCTTCGACCGAGATCAGGGGTTTTCTGCGCATTGCGCACAGTACCCCTCGGGTAAGTTCGTATCCTGCTAGTTTTTCGATCTCGTGCGCAGGCGCCACGAATACAGGAATGGAGCCACCATCGCCGGCGTTGACATCCTGGGCGCACGCGCCTCCAACCTCAGCAGCACTCTGGCGGCCGGCGTCGTATGCCTGCACTCGACCGATCAATGCCTGCATGCGCTCAAGACGATGTTCTGGAATCAGAAGAGAAAGCGGTTCATAGCCCGCATCCAAAGCACGTTCGATGACCTTCTGCGATTCAGCGATGAAGATCCCCTTTTCAGGTTCAAGACGATTGCGCAACTCAAGCTCGGTCAAGCGTGCATACGCATCAAGACGAGGGTCTTCTAAAGAATCAAAATGCTCCAACATAACTTGTGCTCCCTTTATATAGTTCGCCGCGCGGCTATACGACCAACAACGCAATAAGCGGCAGGGTGACCATTGAGAATATCGTGGTAAGGAACGTCCCACGCGCCACAGCTCGCGTATCGCCTCGATACGCCAAGCACAGCATGGTTCCATTAGACGCAACCGGCATTGCCGCAAGCATGACCATAATGGCAAGAATGAACGCATCGTGTGTGAATAAGCGGAACACACCAAAAACAAGAAGCGGCGCCACGATCAAGCGAATAGCAGCAGTAAGGTAACTCCATTTATCGAAGAGCATTTCCTTTAGGGGCATTTTCGCAATGGATGATCCGATAACGAGCATCGCCGCCGGGACCGTCATACCGCCCAGCAAGTCGCACGTCTGGCTAATAGGACCCGAATCGGTAATACCGCAGATCGCTAGCACCACCGCAATGTACGACGCAATAAGCGCAGGCTTGGTGAGCGTATGACCCAACGCACGAGCATGGTCGCGCCATGAGTGCTTCTTCGGCGCGGGTTCAGCAGATCCATCACGCTGGCCCGCTTGCCGCGCATCTGGCTTGTCGCCCGAAACCAACATAATGCCATACGAGAACACCGTGATATTGAAAACAATATTGAAGATCGCAGCATACAGCACCGCACTCGGATCAAGCACTGCAGCGAGCACCGCATAGCCCAAGAACCCCGTATTGCCGTAGATCATCATGAATTCATGAGCACCACGCGTGACAGGGGGCACGCCGCGATACACTACGCGCGTGATAAGGAAGCTCACCGAACCTATAAGCAAGAAATAGAGCGCCGCATACCCCAGCGTCAACCCGATATCATGCGCACTGGGAAGCTGCGTGCTTGAAAGCACCGAATCTAAGATGAGCGCAGGCAGCGTTACCGACATGACCAACTGCGACAGCATGGTATCGAATGTGTCGTTCATTAAGCGCTTCTTACGCGCGATGAACCCGCACACCACGATAACGGCCAGTATGACCATTTGCACTACTGCATGCTGAAACACTTCCACGGTATACGATGCCACCCTTTCTCGTACCCAAGGCCCATATTAGGCATAACGATTCTAGCGCACAAAAAACGCTCATGGTGAACGGTCTTCAAATCAACCCAAAACCGAGATGGCAATATACGACGCGAAAAACGCCTTCCTGCAGCGCTCTACGACCGCTTCTTTTGACGCGGGCCGAGGATCCGCTTAAATACGCTTACGACAACGCCCGTGAAAAGCGCGGTTGCTATCGTGCCTTCACGCACGCCAACGAGCGCACTGAACGCAACGAGTGAAATTACAGCAGCGACAAGCACGTTCGCCACGTCGAAGGCCACCTTGCATTTCGAGAAGGGAACGCCCGTCACTTGCGCTATTGAGACAACAATGCCTTCGCCGGGCATGATAACCACATTGGCGCGCAATTCGAGCGCAACACCCAAACCCAACAGCACAATAGAAAGCGCCGTCCAGATCCACTGCCACAGATAGTCAGGCATATATAGCCCCTGTAGCAAATACACATTCAGATCAACGAACGCAGCGAAGAAGAACACCATGATCATCTGGAACCACTCAACTGGCTTTCGCCACGACTTGTTGAGCACGATCTGCCCCACGACCATAAGGGCGTTGTAGAAGAACTGAAGCGTTCCGATAGTGACGGGAATGAAGATAAGGCTCAGCACGTTCGCCATGGAAGAAATAGGAGATGTACCCAATCCCGCTGTGCGGGCCATCGCAATAGAAAGCGCGATAAGGTACGATGCGAACAACATGAGCGCATAGCGCAATGCCTTATTGACCCGTGGGTCGGCGATAATGGTCTTCTGCCACCCCTCTGACTGAGCCATGGTCATCCCCTAACCAATTGAAACAAGATTCCCCCTATACGTAATATGCAAGAATACCGTTATTCTGCCTTAGTTGCACATTGCATTTGACTATGTTGTTGTTGCTCACATTATGTTGATCCCGCACGCATCGCATTGATCCTGCAGAGCCATACCGCCCTTTATGCGCACAGTAAATTTAGCGGCCTTGTGCAAATCGTTTCCCACCTGGCCTTCTTCACCAAGAACCCTCGCAGTCAAATACGATGCGAGGGTTCTTGGTCATTCATGTAATTCAAATCGCGCGGAAGATCTTAGGCGTGACGACCTCGACCCCATTCCTTATTGAGGAACGCACGTAAAGCCGCGTAGCCTGCCCCGATCGCGCAAACCGAAACAAGCAATGACGGTGAAATATAAAATAGTGATTTCTTTTCCATGAGGCTCTCCTTTTCTGGAGCTGATTTTGCAAACTAGTAATTCTTGATCGGACGGCCTTCAGCCAATGCCTTGATCACAGTCAGCATGCGCGTGGTCATTACGCCAGAGGACCAACCCCATATCATTCCGACCACAATGGCCATTTGGATCTTATTGCATACTTCGACATGAACCGTGTTGCGACTTACAAGACGCGTACGATTATTCGGAAGCTCTTCTAAGAAAAATCCCCAAGTCCACGCATATTCACTGCAGCCATGAGGAAGCCATGCCACCGCTCCTTGCTGTGCGGGAGGCCTGCGCGTATCGGATACGCCGACGATGCATTTATTCGGCTCATGGATCGCGATCTCATGGCCTACGCCCTGGTCGCCGTAGAACACCCAATCGCCTACTTTCGTATCCTGCCAGCGATCCATGATCTCATAGGTGTTGTAAATACGAAAGGCTGCAAGGTGCTCGAGTGTTTGAAAACTATAGAACCCTGCTTTGTTCTGCCCCAATTGGTTCAAGTAAGGAAAGATCTTCTCGGGCGGAGCGTCGATCTCGACGGCAACAGTGGAAAGCACCACATCGTCATCAGGCAAAAGATCATCTCCTGGATAGGTACCCCGTGGTGGTTGATCTTCTACCACATACCGCTTCTTATACCGATTGAATGCAGAAATAGCTGCGATCGGCGCCCCTATCGCCGTTGCTGCTGCCAGCTTGCCATTGAGGATTAGCTTCATAGCTCCCCCTTCCCTCATGGGCTGGTAAATGGATGCTCTCCCAAAAGCTCATTTGGCCCCATGGGAACCACCCATGTTTCAATGGTAGCACAGCTCTGACCTGCATATGAACGTGTTCATATGCATAATCGAAAGAACCTTCGCTCAAAGCGCAAAACGGGTTTAGCGAACAAAACGCGTGTCTAGGTGATTCTCGAACCGAGCACAAATATGCCGTGTCGCGACGGAACTCGAGCAACGCAAGGCCGCTGACCCGCTCCACGCGCCAAATAAAAAAGAGGCTGCACCAAAACGGTACAGCCTCTTGATGCAAGCATTTAGCTCGTTAGCGTATGTGGCTCTCGGGCTTACATCATGCCCATGCCAGCGCCAGCGCCTGCACCAGCGAGTGCGGACAGGTCGGGACCGTCCTGCGGGATCTCGTTGATGGTCGCCTCGGTGATAAGGATAAGAGCAGCAACGGATGCAGCGGACTGCAGTGCAGTACGGGTGACCTTAACGGGATCGTTAACGCCCATTTCGATCATGTTGCCCTGTTCGCCATTTGCGAAGTTCATGCCTTCACCTGCAGCGAAATCCTTCGCCTTTTCAACTACGACGGAACCTTCGTAGCCAGCGTTAGCGGCGATCGCACGCATAGGAGCTTCCAGAGCCTTGCGGATGATATCGATACCGACCTGTTCGTCAGCATCGGCAGCCTCGAGCTTGTCGAGAGCAGGAATAGCGTTGATAAGAGCAACGCCGCCGCCTGCTACGATACCCTCTTCAACTGCAGCACGAGTTGCCTGCAGAGCATCTTCGATGCGGGACTTCTTTTCCTTGAGCTCAGATTCGGTAGCAGCGCCGACCTTGAGAACGGCAACACCACCGGAGAGCTTGGACAGACGCTCCTGGAGCTTTTCACGGTCGAAATCGCTATCAAGGCGTTCGTATTCGGAGCGCATCTGAGCGATACGAGCGTCGATCGCGTCCTTAGCGCCAGCGCCATCAACGATGACCGTAGCGTCCTTGGAAACCTTAACGGTCTTTGCGGTACCCAGAGCATCGATGGTTACATCAGCCAAAGTCATGCCGAAGTCCTTGGACACGACCTTGCCGCCGGTAACGACTGCAATGTCCTCGAGGATGCGAGCGCGACGATCGCCGAAGCCAGGAGCCTTGATGGCGACTACGTTCAGGGTGCCGCGCAGCTTGTTCAGAAGCAGGGTACCCAGAGCCTCGCCCTCAACGTCTTCAGCAACGATGAGCAGAGCGCGACCGGACTTCATGATCTGCTCCAGCAAAGGAACCAGGTCCTGGATGGAGGTTACTTTGAGATCAGTGAGCAGGATGAAGGGATCGTTCAGAACGGCTTCCATGCGCTCGGAATCGGTTGCCATGTAAGGGGAAATGTAGCCACGGTCGTACTGCATACCCTGAACGATGTCGATGTCGATGCCGAAGGTCTGGCTTTCCTCGACAGAGATTGCGCCGTCCTTGCCAACTGCGTCCATTGCCTCAGCGATCTTTTCGCCGATGGTAGCATCGCCTGCGGAAATGGTACCAACGTTAGCGATCTGATCCTTGGTGGTGATCTCGGTTGCGTTGGCCTTAATGGTCTCTACAACTGCTTCAGTCGCCTTTTCGATACCACGACGAATGCCCAGAGCGTCAGCACCAGCGGTTACGTTGCGCAGGCCTTCGCTTACGATGACGTCTGCAAGAAGGGTTGCGGTGGTGGTACCGTCGCCAGCAACATCGTTGGTCTTGACTGCAGCTTCGCGAACGAGCTGAGCGCCCATGTTCTCCACGGGATCTTCCAGTTCAACTTCACGAGCGACCGTAACGCCGTCGTTGGTTACCAGGGGAGCGCCGAACGAACGCTCGAGTGCAACGTAGCGACCCTTAGGGCCAAGCGTTACCTTAACTGCATCAGCGAGCTTCTTAACGCCATCAGCCATGCCGGAACGGGCATCGGCCTCGAACTTGATTTCCTTAGCCATTTACAATTCCTTTCAAAAAAGAAGTGTTACCAAAAGGTGGTGCGGAACGGATCTTATGCTTTCCGCGTGATCAAAGGAGCTTGGCGCCTTCAGCGCCCCGTTGCTCCTTGGGCATTTACTCCGTGAAAGCTGCGTAAATATCATCAGCGCGAAGGATCAGGACCTTCTCGCCCTCAACGTCAACCTCAGTTCCGCCATACTTACCGTACAGAACGCGGTCGCCGACCTTCACCGGCATGGGAAGGTGCTTGCCTTCGTTGTTCACTTTGCCTTCGCCTACTGCCAAAACAACGCCAGTTTGAGGCTTTTCCTTGGACTCAGCAGCGATATACAGACCGCCTGCCGTAGTCTCCTGTGCCTCATCCTGCTTGACGACGATACGATCACCGAGCGGCTTGAGATTCATAACGTACTTCCTTTCATGGACCTGATCGCGCAAAACACGCCAGTGCTTTTTGCCCGCAAGCGACCTTCGGTTCTACCTACCTCTAATTCGACTTTCCGCCATTGAACTGACAGCGCATGCGAACTAGCAGCGGCGTCCGGCTTTCGCTTGTCTTAAGCAATCAACACCCGACGTTCTTTCGCGTTTATTACCTACGGTTTAGCACTCAACCCTTCTGAGTGCTAACGCCTATACATATTAACAACTTGAGAAATGAATGCAACTGCGGACGAAGAAAATATAAGTGTATGACGCTAAGGTTTTCACATTTTGCTTACACTTCAATGAGCAAGCCTTTGACCAGGCATTTTTCTGAGAGTGACCCGGAAAATCGACTCCGCACAGCCCGAATATGGGCCTCAGAATGACAAAAATCCGCCTAAAAACGCAGAAGAAACGCACGTACTGTCACAAAAAAGAAGAATTTCGTTACCGCGCTGTTAGGAAATGACCAAGTGATTCGATTGGCTCTGCCGTGTGCCGACCCGATTCCGCTTTGAACAACCTACACGCTCGAGGTGAAAGTGTATTCTCCCATTACCTTAGAACCATCCTCTGCCTGCAGAGAAAGCGTTGCGACCTTTAAAGATTCAACCGCACTGCGGACAAGATCCCGCGTGGTTCCCTCTTTTCCCTCCATTAGTCCTTCCACTTCTTCAGTCGAAGTGGGGACGCTTACCGTAAGCCAGCATTTAAAACCAGAAGCATCGCCTTCATACGTCAGCGCTTTAGCAAGGGCCTGGTCCATAATGACCGCGCTTCCCTCCTGAGCGACTTGGAAAGGTAGCGCTTCATCCGGCTCCAAAAACACCTGATCACCCTTAATGACCAGTTTCAAGGAATCCATAGTGTGTTCCTGTGCGAATTCCTGATCGATTCTGCAAGGGAACCTCACCAGAGCGCAGCCTTCGGTATTGTTTTCATCAAATGTCATTCCCACACTGGCATCTTTAATGAAATCAGCGCAATCAATTACACCCGAAGACGCCAAGACTATCTCTTGGTCGCTGGCCGTTGATGGAATGGGTTCCTTCTCTGTAAGATCGGACGAACATCCTACCAAGCATAATAAATTAGCTAGAAAAAGAATAAAAACGACCCCAACAGTAATCGTTTTCTTACTTAAAATGCTTCCAGCCATAACAACCCCGCTATCTCAAATTACTCGCACTTTCCTAAGATCATCCTTTAGTTCATCAAGAAAGCCCGCTTTATCCGCACGAGAAACCGCAACAACAGAAAAAACAAGCATTCCTTCATTCCTAAAAACGAGCTCCTTCGTCCCAGGCAATAATGCAAGTAAATCATGCGAAGGTAAGACAAAAATTGCCGCTTTCTTTTCAGTAGACAAAAACCACGCATAATCTTCAAGTGAATGCCCGGTATTAACAAACGAAAGAGAAATTCCTTGTTTTCGTGATTTCGAAACAAGTAATTCATAGCCAGAATAAAAATCAAGAGGGGTTGAGATTTTGTACTGAACCAAATCTTGAAAATCTATAGAAGATTTATCTTGCACATCCAGTCCTGAAACAATTAACCGCGGCGAAAAGTCAAACAAAAACTTATTGACGAACCCTAGTTCGAAACAGCCCCCTAACACAATAGCCACGTCAACCGCTCCGGCCTTCAAGCTCGATATACAAATTTCACTCGGCCAAAAAGCATACTCGACCCGTAGCCCTTTATCAAGCTCAAGGCCCACCAATCGCTTCTCATCAAACAATGAGCCTCTTTCATTCCATGCAGCGATTGCACACCGAATAACCGACGATCGATTCTCTCGACAGCCATGTTCCTTGGCTAGTTTTTCTAAAGAAGTGAATGAAACCAGTATACCCTCGGCTTCTTGAGCAAAAATACGAGCAAAAGGCAGAACTATTATTCCCTTTCCATCAGGTCTTTTATCAAAGAAAGATACCTCCAGTTCTTTCTCTAAAGCCTTTATGCTTTTCGATAAAGCCTGCGGTGTAACATAAAGCTCTTTTGAAGCCAAAACAAAACTTTCATACTTTACTGCTGCAATTAAATAGCGCAACTGAGTTACGTTCATTTACGGCTCTAACCTATTTTTACCCGTAGGAAAGCATACTGTGCTGCCGCCCTTAAAATTCATAAAGACGACAGCACCAATACACTAAGCCACCCTGGGTTCATCTAATTCAAACTCACCAATCAAAGTGAGGCCATTTTTGTCGTATACTGGAATAGTTGAATCTTCAGCCAAACCATCGTCAAGAGCTACGTTATTAAAATCTTCGCTGTAAATATACCCTTCTTTATTATTTGTCGCTAAAACCGCAATCAAATCAGGCTCTTCTCCGATTTCGTTAGCAAACATCAGCGATCCATAAGTTTCACCATGGTCATTAATCTGATATTCTTCAGGAGTAATAATCGTCTCTACCTCTCCAGTACTGCAAGTCAAAATGGGAGATTGATAGCAGCCCATACTCTCAATGTGGGTGCGAGAAATATATACCCTTCCCCCTGCAAAGTATCGAGCGCCAGGCACACAGACCAACGAAGCTCCCGCCCCTTGATTCTGCTCTCCGCCAGTATTCCATACGATTTTAGTAGATTTCAGCAGTAAACCTGCAGGATTATATATCTCCCCCATTACTCCAACTTGATTCGCAGAAACAGGTGTCACAGCACTGAAATAACACCAACCCGTAGCAAGATGCTCCGTGCTCGACAACGTCATTGTTTCCATTCCGGTCTGATGTTTTACCGTAGTTGTACCATAAGTAAAAGTTCCCACTTGGCTAGATACTTACCAAGGTGGAGCCGCAGCATAGGCCGGTTTTGCACAGAGAAGCATCGCGACAGCAAACACAACCAGAATGCCCATTATACCCGCCCATTGAAAACCCACTTTAGAACGCATAAGTCCTCCTTTGTTAGGCTAGCTTGTTCTCCTAACATAACGCCAGCCAACATAACACCAGGACAACCTTTGGTTTCTTAAGGCACACTTTTCGTTTGGGCTACCACTGTACTGACTTTTCAAGGAAATCCATCACAAGTGGAAACGCCGTATCACACTTACAGAGCGCGGATCTTTTCAGCCAACCATCCTGCCCAGGCATCGACACCTTCGCCAGTGGTTGCCGCAATGGGGAAAACCGGCGCCGTGGGGTTCAGGTTCTTAATGTGGTCGTAGAACAGATCCTTGTCGAAGCTGAATACCGGCAAGGTATCGACCTTGTTCAGTACGATGGCCTTCGCTGCCTGGAACACGCCAGGATACTTCAGGGGCTTATCGTCACCTTCGGGCACACTCAAGATCATGGCCTTCATGTTCTCGCCCAGATCGAAATCGGTCGGGCAAACCAGGTTACCCACGTTCTCGATGATGATCAGATCGAGACTATCCAGATCCAGTACGTCCACCGCACGGCGGATCATGTCGCTTTCCAGATGGCAAGCGCCACCCGTGTTGATCTGAACCGCTGCGATTCCCTGCTCTTTGATCTTTTCGGAATCCACCGACGAAGCAATATCGCCTTCGATAACGGCAATATTGAATTCATCGCGCAGCGCTTCGATGGTCGCTAAGATGGTCGAGGTCTTGCCTGATCCGGGCGATGCCAGCAAGTCGAGCACGAATACTTTCTTTTCAGCGAACAGCTTGCGATTCTCTTCAGCAAGCTTGTCGTTCTTATCGAGGATGGGTTGTTTCATGTCTATCTGCATGATTGCCTCCGTTCAGTTACCTAGTCTTCGTCAGGTAGGTCAACTTCAATTGAATCTATGCGCAGTTCCTTGCCCGTGATCAATTCAGTGAACGCGCCGCCGCATTCCGGACACAGCATATGGAAACGATCGTGGGTGAATTCATTGCCGCATTCAAGGCAGATGCTCACTGGCTCGATCATATTGATTTCGAATTCAGCGCCTTCCGACATCGTGCCTTCTGAAAGCGCCTCGAACGCGAATCGCAACGCGTCTTCGACTGCTTCGGTCATCACGCCGACCGACAAGCTGATCTTCAGGACCTTTTCCGCACCAGCATCGCAAGCAGCCTGTTCAACAGACTCCATGACACCGGTCATAATTCCCAGTTCGTGCACGATGCCTACCTCTTATCTTCCTCTTCACCCCAAAGATGCGCTCGGAAGTCCTTCTTGAGGTTGGAAAGTTCTTCTTTCGCTTCCGCTGCTTCACGTTCTTCGACCTTGCGAGCGGCTTCTTGACGTTTAATACGACGGCTCAGGCCAACGCGTGCCGCCAGCAAACTAACTTCATAAAGCACCACCATAGCTGCGAACATGAGACCCATGGTGACCGGCGATGCATCGGGTGTGACCATTGCGGAGAACACGAGGAGCACCACATACACTATGCGCCAACCCGAACGTAGCTTGGCGTAGGGAATCACTCCGAACATGACCAGATAGAACACCACCAGAGGCATTTCAAAGCCGACACCAAAGCCCAGTTCGAACTTGATGATGATGTCGACCCACTGCCCCGCCTCGGGCAAAATGGTCGCGAATCCACTGGCCTGGTCGGTCAGCCACTGGAACGCGGGGTTCAGAATTACACAATAGCAAAACACTGTTCCGCCGATGAATAATGCAAGCGCTACGACGAACGTCGGTACGAACCACTTACGTTCGCGCGGCTTCAGCGCCGGCAAGAAGAACGCCAGGATCTGCCACAAGGTAATGGGCGCCGTTGCCACGAGCGCCGTCCAAAGCGCTACGGTAATGCGCACCGAGAAGGCATCAAAAGCACCGAAAACATTGATGGCAACCTGGCCAGATTCGTCTTTCGGCATATATTCAGCAACGGGTGAGAGCAAGAACTGCACTACGGTATCGGTCGCAAGGTAGAACACGAGCGTGGCCGCAATAAGGCACACGATGATGCGCACAAGGCGCATGCGCAATTCACCCAAGTGATCCATGAGCGACATACGCGCTGGTCCGATAGGCATATCTACTCACCTCCCTGCGAGGACGAAGTCGTGACTGAGACTTTAGACACATCCGCATCGGCAGGCACTGCGGCGTTGGGCGAATCAGCAACAGCTGGCGCGATCCCATCCGCAGCGGTAGCTGCCACTGCTACCTTTGCCACATCCGAGGCTGGGTCGGAAACAGCCGTCGCAGACGAAACCGCCGTTGATTTAGTTGCTGCTGATTTAGGGGTAGGCTTCGCTCCAACCGGCTTGGTGCCGAACAATTCTTCAGGAGTGAGCGTTGGCTTAACCTGATCGCTCGCGTCTTCGGCCGCCTTTCGAGCAGCATCTTCTTTCATGGCGCGACGATTCGCTTCGATTTCTTCTTGACGCTTGCGCTCGGTACGTTCTTTATCGTAGCGCGCCTTGCGCTCGGCGAAGCTTTCTTGGGTGACCGTCGGAGCAGCCTTGGTCTTAACTCCCGCAGCCGGCTTTCCCTTATCATTGGCCACATCAAGGACCTCGCCCTTGATGACCGATTCCATTTCATCGCGAGCCTGATTGAATTTACGCAGGGCAGCGCCTAACGTTTTCGCCATTTCAGGCAGCTTATCCGGCCCGAAAATCAAAAAGCCGAACAGCAATATAATGAACAGCTCAAAGCCGCCAATACCGAACAAGGTTGACTTCCTTCTCTCCACAGGCGATCACATAGGCGCGACCGCACCATCGAATTTTGTTCTCATGAAGCCGATCCCCAAAGCGGCACCTCAGCCACCGATCCCCATACAGGAACCGAAGCCAGTGCTTACTCGCCTTTAGGAAGCGCCTCCCAAGAACATGAGCCCCATCGTAGGAAGGGACAAGGCGAGAATCAAAATGACACACACCGCAACAACGAATATGCGCTTGAGCAGCGCCGATCGCGCTTCGCGCTCCTGTGCAAGACGCTGGCGCTCGCGAGCGCGTTCTTCGCGTTCCTTCAGTTGCTTTGCCGACACTTTTTGCTTACGTTTGGCCATAAACCAGAACTCTTTCTCACGTTTGTGGACACCATAACGCACTGCCCCGATATGGAAACTCACGTTTCGACCAGAGGACAAACCGTTACGTTACGGGCGTTGGTTACGAACGAAGGCGTCCGCGTACTTCGAGGACATGGGCTATGTTCTTCGTAGCTCCCTCGCCCACATGAAGTCTGCCGTCTTCGTACAGGATCTTGCCATCGACCATCGTCATGATCACGTCGCCATTGCTTGCCGATCCCAACAGCGCAGCGATCGGATCGGTCGTGGGCGTCTGATGCGAACCGGACAGATCGATAGCCACGATATCGGCCAGCTTGCCAACCTCGAGAGAACCGATCTTGTCTTCCATGCGCAGAACCTCGGCCGCACGAATGGTCGCCATTTCAATGAGCGTTTGCGAGTCGAGGAAGCCACCCCTGCTAAGAGCACGTTGAACCAGCAGTTCAAGGCGCATTTCTGAGAACAGATCCAAATAGTCAACGGAACCGGGAGCGCCCGTACCCAAGCCGACGCGTAATCCCGAGCGGAGGAACTCGCTTACCGGAGCTACACCCATGCCCAACTGAGCGTTGAGGCTCGGACATGCTGCAACCGCAACATCGTAATCCTTCAAGTGGCGGATGTCGTCGTCGTTGACGCGTACGCCGTAGATGATCATGACGTTCTTCGCTTCAAATAATCCCCAGTTCAGAACGTAGTTGACCGGCGTTACCGACGTAGGCAACCAAGGGGGAACTTCCACGAAACCACGATGATCGAGCATGCTATCAAGCCCGCCTGTCGCGCCATCTTTTACGAAGTGGTATTCCTGGTCGCTGCCAGCGAGCAGCATGGCAACAGGCAGATCGTTGTGTTCGCCAGCGTACTTAGCCACGCAGCGATACAGCTCAGGATGGCATTCGTATACCGGCGCAGGCGCAATACCGAGCGTAATACGGTTGGCATCAATGGACTGCGACCATTTATCCAGATCGCTATCCATCTTTTTGATAGCGTAATTTACCAAGCGCTTATCGATAGCGCCTGCTTCACGATAGAACACACCGCGCAAACCGCAATCCTGCGCAGCGAACACGCTTGCGCCTGTTTTCGTAGTATCGGCGATGGTGGTAACACCCGCGGAAAGCTCTTCCAAAGCACCCAAATAGGCGGAATCGTACGCCTCGGAATCGGAAATACGCGCACGCAGATCGTTGATGTCCTTGCGCCATTCAATAAAAGGCAAGTCGCGAATAAGACCACGCAGCACCGCATCTTCAATGCGCGCATGCAGATCGATGAAGCCAGGGGTCAACGCCGCCATGCCAAAACTCTTATATTCTTCATCGGGGTAACGCAAACGCATCATTTCCGATGTTCCGATGTCAGAGATCGCGCCATCACGAACCAAGATAGCGCCATTTTCAATAGGCTCAGACGAAACGGGTACGACATATCGAGCGCCCAGTAGCATGTTTATCCTCCTGACGAATATATTCTTTGCCATGATAGCATTGAAGCGTTTCGATCAGAGTTAATTCATAGTACGCGGGTATACGCCGCAGGCAAAAGGGCATGCAAACACCACATGCTACAATGGGTGCCGCAATACACGAATCGAAGAAAGCATTGAACGAATGAACGAGTCTCAAACACATTCCATCGATACCGCAACGGGCGAAGAAGCCCCCGCCGAGATCTCATCGAATCGTGTTAAGCAGATCTTTACCGATATCGCCTGGAAATACGAGCGATTCAACGCTCTTTCCAGCTTTGGCCGTTACCGCAGCTGGCTGCGTACGCTGATCGATAGATCGCCCATCACTCCCGAATCATCGATGCTCGACATCGCGGGAGGTACTGGCGATGTCGCATTCACCGCATGCGCGCAAAAGCCACCGGCGCGCATCGTACTTTCCGACTACACCCCCGCCATGCTCGACGTGGCGCAAGCCCGTCTTGATGCAGGCGAAGCATGCGGAGTACCGGTTGAATTGGCGGTGGTCGACGGACAGGATATTCCCTACGAAGACGAATCGTTCGACATTGTGACCATGTCCTACGGCATTCGTAATATGCCCGAACGCGAGCGAGCACTGTCGGAAATGTACCGCGTTCTGAAACCCGGCGGCGCGTTATGTGTGTTGGAGTTCTCCACGCCTCCCAACCCTTTGATGCGCTTGGGATATCGTTTGTACCTACGCTGGGGTATTCCCGCCTGGGGCAAAATTGTCACGGGCGACGCATCGGGATTCGTGTACTTAGCGAAATCCATCAAGGCGTTCCCCGATCAAGAGGGCTTCGCCCGCATGTTGAAGGCCGCAGGGTTCTCACGCGTTGAATACACCAACGTTACGTTCGGAGTCGCCGCGGTGCATATCGCGTATAAGGATTAGAGTCCCGTAACGCTGTACACGAACATCGCGATGATTAGGATCGCAGCGCATGATAGTAAACCGACGATAGTGTTCTGCTTATCATCCATGGCTATTTCACCGCCTTCACGCGACGACGCTCCGGAATGAGTCCTTCCAGGAACACCAGAGCAACTGAAAAGGCCAGTACGAACATTATCTTCTTCATGGTTGCCCCTTTCCTGTGGCGAATGTGCATCGCATGGGGTTCGTAAACTTCGCCCGCCCCGCATTTTGATGCGGCCGAGTATTGGCGCGACAAGCCCATTGGCTCCATGCAATGCGTTTTCCTTGTGATTCAAAGATACCCAGGCAACCTAACAGCAACCTTACCGGCAACTTACCGTTTCCTAGAATTCTGGTCGGCCTGATTTTCGGCTCAATATTCCTTTGCGCTTTTGTACTTGAAAGCACTACACTTTTCCCGACGAAATGATCGCAGAGGAGCGCGTTTTAGCTCGCATACGTGAACGATTCCCGCGACCTGCGAAGCAAGCCAGCAAATGGAAAGGCAGCGAACCATGAAAGAAACCATCAATCCTCTTGAGCATGCAACTGAAATTCTGCAGGGCGTTCAGAAGGGCGTTCTCTTGACCACCAAACAGGGAGATCGCGTTAACGCTATGACTATCAGCTGGGGAAACCTCGGTATCGAATGGGGCAAGCCCCTGTTCACCGCCTTCGTTCGTCAGCACCGCTTCACCAAAGAATTCCTGGATGCGACTCACGAATTCACCGTCAATATTCCGGTAGGCGAATTCGACAAGAACATCATTGCGGTATGCGGATCGAAATCGGGTCGCGACATGGACAAGATCGCCGACCTGGGTCTTACGCTCGAGAATCCCGAAGTCGTAGACGCGCCTGGTATTCGCGAACTGCCGCTAACGCTCGAATGCCGCGTGCGCTACATTCAGGACCAGGATCTTTCGGCGCTCGATGAAGAGGATGTCGAGAAGTGGTATCCCGCCGATGAATCAGGGTTCCGCGACTATCACACCGTGTTCTGCGGAGAGATCGTTGCCGCTTACGTGATCAAATAGCCGCCGCAAACGACCATATACATGTAACCGAAAGCGCCTGCCACTCAAATTTGGCAGGCGCTTCTTGTTTTCCCATATTCCCAGCTCATCCTCTTATGGGCTTTTTTATTCCAAACGCCAAGCACTCTAAACTTTAACCTTGTAGATTAAAGTTTAACTTGTTAGGATAAACAAAACGAGGCGCACCTGAACATACGAGCGAAAAGCGATAGCGCGCCTCGTTTGTCCCAAAAAGGTAGCACAGTAGGAAAGGAACAGAGTATGAATTCATCAACAAGCTTGAGCAGACGGGATTTCTTTTCAGCAGGGGCGCTTGGCGTTCTTGGTATTGCAGCTAGCGCAACAATGCCCTCGATAGCTTCCGCCCAAGAGACACGTGCGAAAACAACTCCTGCTATTTCCGCACGTATCAGGAACGCAGAGGGTAAAGTTATCAGCGATTTCAATCCACTCTCGCGCCTAAAAATAAATGAAAACGAAAACCTTTACATCGCCAACGCCGAAAGCAACACTGTCGCAAATATTGATGGCTCCTACTCCTCGCAATGCATTGCACAAATTGGAGCGACTCCTCGTAATGCCAATCAAGCGACCCACGAAGACGAATACGCTACCGCAACCGTCACAATCAACTACTTACTTTCTCAGGGAAACATCACTGTCCAATCTGGCTCAGTAAACATTACTCGTATTGCATCTAACACCTCAATGTACTCTCGCTACTTGATTGTTGCCCAAGGTCCATACACTGGACAGGGAGACACTATTGTAGAGGAGTTCTCCGGCAACACTCATACCGTTACCACGGGCTTCTCTTCAACAGAGTATGTTCCAAGCGGTACAAGCCACATGAATATTTGCCGCTTTGAAAGTGGAATTCTCATAGATGGAACCGAAGATTATTTCTTTGACGTTGAAGTTACCGTTTAAAGGAAAACAACTTCCCATAACTCCCGTTAACTAGCAAATCATATTTTAAAGCGATAGTATTCACGCTACCCCGAAAGGAGCTATTATGCTGTTTTACAGTGACGCCTCTGCACCCAGTTCTTGCTCGGAAATCGGATTGAGCGGGATATGCTTAAGCATTGGCTTCTCTAGGTCTCTAGCCACACACGGCCCCAAGATCATTTCATAGAAGGAAGCATCATGGATGATCAGCTCGAAATACTTAAAGCAAATTACTACCAGGACGAACTTAGAAAAAAGGCAGCCATAGCACACAGGGTCTTCCTGGTTATATCTTGTATAAGCATTTTTTTCACCTGCGCTTCCATGATACCTCCATTACTCACCCTGGCTGGAAACAACCAGGAAGCCTACTCTACCCTAATAGTAAAAGGGGCCTTTTTTTCTTCAGAGTTGACCAACGCCGTTGTTCTTACCGTTGCATTATTAGCTTTAGCGGGCTTATTCAAAGATGCCGCTCGATCAATATCTCCTATTAGTATCAAGCAATCAAAACGCTTGATACTAATAGGCAGCCTGTTGCTTTTGTCAGCAGCCATCGAGATTCTGTCCCAAATTGCATTCCCAGACATTTCGATAGCCGCAGCAACTGGCGATCAACTATCTATTAGACTCTATTCTATCTCTTCGGAATCAGACTCCCTTTACGTAGATTTTCAAAGTATCTTCGGTGCCGTTTTTTGCTACTGCCTTTCATTCGTGTTTAAATATGCTACACATCTGCAAAATCTTTCCAACGACACGATTTAGGTAGCAAGTGGGGCACATTAGAATCACCCTTGAAAAGGCAATGCAAAAAGAAGGAATCAACAATCGCGCTCTTGCCGAAAAACTTGGCTTGACGGAAGTTCACATAAGTCGGCTTAAACACGGCAACGTAAAGGCCCTTCGCCTAGATACCCTGTATTCGCTCTGCGTCGCGCTCAACTGCACTCCTGCTGATCTTTTGGAAATTGTCGAGGACTAACACTGTTTCACAGCTAAATTAAAGATAATCTGCCGATTCGCACACCTTTTGGATAAAAAACGAACAAGCTGCAATGAGACTTGACTGCGCAATGAGCAACAGGAGAATCTCACCACATACCCCCGTAGGAACCATCGCGATAACCCCCTCCTGCATCAAAACCAACAAAGAAACATTCAGCGTCGATACCCTCCTAGCTTTGCACGATACCCTTAACTGTACGCCGGACAATATCCTAGAAATTGTCAACTTAGATGATAAAACACCCTGAGTATCTTTCTTTTAGTGTTTTTCTAGACCACTGACGCCAACTTTCCCCACTAACTCATTAGCACTCCCAGTAAAGCATCTTGCCAACAAGGAACAACAGGGGTCCCGACTGTCCAGTCTCCCATTGCGTAAATAGGCAAACGCCCTACATCCCCCTCCACACAATGGCCTAAAAGCACACCTTTCAACCTCAGAGCACGCACCAACACCTTCACGAAAAGCCCTCATTCGCTCCCCAGCAAAAATCGCCTCCAGATTTTCAAGAAAAACATTACCTAGAGCAAATTCAGAGCGATGCAACATATGGCATGGATATACCGTTCCATCAGCAGCCACGCTAATGGTCCTGCTTCCCAAACCACAGTCCTCTTTCACAAAAAGATTTATGCCCAAAGAAGCATTTAAAGATGATTCACCTACTATCTCCGCACTCTCAGAGAGGCATTCTGATAAAAGTAAGAAATCCTGCTCTTTAAATATAAGCTCATCATCCACATCATCAGTTTCACAACACAACAAACTAAAGTTTAGGGTCGCATTAAGTTTATGGCTTAGACTTATGTACTCTTGAATCTCGGCAATATTCTTAGCATGAATCGTGGCAATAATGTGTGGAGCAATGCCGCTTTTAGAAATTAGCTTAATCGATTCCACTAGCTCCTCAAACCGCTGCTCGCCTCTTATATATGCCTTCGAATCAGCTGAAGCTCCATCGAAAGAAACAGAAACACAATCCACAAATGGAGCGATCATCGTAAGCACATCCTCCGATAAGCCAATCCCATTTGACAGAACCGCAACAGTGTCAACTTTCCCATCTCTCTTGGAGTACTCCACTAAAAGAGGAAGATCCCTGCGCATAAAAGGTTCTCCACCAGAAATGACAAGGTTTTTAAAACCCGAATCAGACAATTTATCAATTGAATTGCATAAATCGTCAAAAGAAGCATCTCTGGGATGCTCCCTCGACTCATCTCTCGAGTAGCAACCTACACAATCTAAATTACACTTTTGAGTCACATGCAAATAGGCTGTTTTCCTTTGAGTCTCGGGTGGCATTCTCTCGAAGAAAGAATGATCGCGTAAATAATCAAATAGCCAATCGTCTACGGCATCGAATTCAACTCTTTCCGTACTGTCATTAAGCGCTTTTTCGCAAACCCTCAAAGCGTCTTCCGTTAAACCAACTATGCACCCGTTGTCGTAATTCCCCACTACAGGAACACCTGCAAAATTAAACAAAACGACCTTATTATGGAACTTCATAATTCTCATCCTTAAAGACAATGCAATACATCGTTAGTTATATAACACCTGTATATCGGGATAATTGCAAAATCTTCACTTGGCCAGCAACATCCGTAAGTGCACCTTACACAGCCTCTTTAGAAAGAATATGTAATCAAGCAACCCAACTCTAGCCACAATATCTCGCAGGCAAAAAGGTTCGACGCCCACCCATCCCCATCAATTATTCGCAACTACGGAAAATTTCTCTTACGAGAAGCCACCAAAAGGGCACCTGCCACACTTTCTCTTATCGCGAATGTCTTAGATTCGGGATTGAATCAACAATCGGTCTTCTTATGTAGTTCGGAAGTTATCGAACAACGCGGGCATCAACAACCGCACCCTCGCAGAAAAGCTCGGTTTAACAGAGGTTCATATCAGCCGCCTAAAACACGGGAATGTAAAGGCGCTTCGGCTCGATACTCTGTACTCGCTTTGCGTTGCGCTTGACTGCACCCCTGCCGACTTACTGGAAATAGTCGAAGAAGATTAGCTTCTGCAACATGCTTCCTTACGGCAGCTGCTAGTACGCCTCGTCGAGGGGCGCGTGCGCGGCGACGTCACAATCGAGCGCGAAGAGCTTACATGCACGATATCTATCAAGCGCCACCAGCGCGATCATGGCCGCGTTGTCCGTACATGCCGAAAGCGGAGGCATCGTAAGACGCACACCCATTTTTTCGCACATGGCCTCATACGCACGGCGCAATTCAGGATTCGCCGCTACGCCGCCACCCAAACAGAACTCCTTCGCGCCGGTCTGCTCAAGAGCAGTACGCGCCTTGGCGACCTGTACATCTATAACAGCCGCCTGGAAGCTAGCCGCCACGTCATGTTGGTTTATATCTCGACCCGCCTGCTTTTCTTTTTGCAGATACGTCATAACCGACGTCTTGAGACCCGAAAGGGAGAACTGAAGATCGCCCGAGTGCATCAGCGCGCGGGGGAAGCGGATCGCCTTGGGGTCGCCATCTTTCGCGAGCGCCGAAATAAGAGGCCCACCTGGGTATCCTAACCCCATTGCTTTCGCCACCTTATCGAAGGCTTCGCCCACTGCATCATCAAGCGTAGAGCCCAGGGTTTCGTAATCGCCCCAATCCTTTACGTGCACCAGCATGGTGTGCCCGCCCGAAACAAGCGACACCACCATAGGCGGTTCGATATCAGGACAGGCGAGCTTGTTCGCGTAGAGGTGGCCCTCCAAATGGTTGACCCCCACAAGCGGCACATCAAGTGCCCACGCCATGCCCTTCGCGAAGGCGAGACCCACCACGAGCGCGCCCACCAAGCCAGGCGCATAGGTAACCGAAACCGCACGCAAATCAGCCCACGAAAGATCGTTTCGGCCCGTATTGCTGCGCGCCTGCTCGAGGCATTCCAACACCACCCCGCCGATCGCTTCGATGTGCTTTCGACTTGCGATTTCGGGCACCACCCCACCAAAACGCGAATGAAAGTCGATCTGCGACGCAACCACGTCAGCCATGATGGTGCCCGATTCGTCAATGAGCGCTGCTGCTGTTTCGTCGCAAGAGGTCTCGATCGCAAGAATAAGGCCGCCTTGCAAGGCGAGCGTCTGATTATTGGCGCTTTTTTTCGATGCGTTCTGGCTCGCTGCCGTTACCACAGCGACATCCGTCACTGCCTGCGCAGACGCTTGCGAACCGCCATGCTCCACTTGAGCGTTGCTGACCGCTGCGTTAATGCGCAGTTCCATACCCGCAATATCGTGCTCCGCCAGAGGAAGCGGACCCGTGTAAATTGCCGCGTCTTCTTTGTCGGAGTAGTAGCGCGGACGCACACCAATGCGATCGAGACCCAAACGCTCATAGAACGCATGCGCGCCCGTGTTCGACACGCGAACCTCGAGAGTCATCTCGGTCGCACCCAGATCGCGGGCATCGCGCGCCACGTGCGCCAGCAGTTCCTGTGCGATTCCACGACGGCGATACGCCGGATCGGAGGCCACCTTCAGCACCTGCACCTGTCCGTCGACGATCCACCCGCCCGCATAACCAACGAGCGTCGCCTGACCTGGCTCGATGGCGCGTTTTGTCGGATCGTCCATTTCAAACGCCGCCCACCAGGTGCGATCGGCGCGTGGCAATTCATCAAGCACCTGCGCCGCGCTCCAAGCGTCCGATCCCATGACCTGCGCCTCAAGCGCTGCAACTGCGTCGGTCCACGCTGCCTCCAAAGGCTGGTAACGAATGACCGCGCCACCCTGGACACCCGTCGTCAGATCCTTCGTATCGAGCGGCTGATCGGCCTGTTTCGCGAAGCGCATACGCTCGGCCTCTTCGGCATCGGAAAGACGCGTGTATACCGGCAAAGCCGTACAGGGATTCCCCAATTGCAGCGGCCCGAAACCTTCTCGCCCTGTATCTGGATCGAAGGCGCCGTTCATCCAAGCGGCCTGCGCGGCGAGCAGCAAACCGGTTCCTGTTGGGTAGCGCTGCGATTCATCTGCGAGCGTTCCCTGATCAGCGCATAAATCAGCGTACTTTTTCAGGCCATCGCCCGTAATGACCAGACGCGATCGGTTGTCAGATGCACCGCCGAGCCACGCGGGAAGTTCTGCCGCCTTCATAACAAAGTCGGAATTGAGACGCTCGATGCCTGTGTCGCTGAGCGTATAACGAACCGGATACACTTCTTTGCGCATAGCATCGCCAATAACCACTAGCTGTCCGCGCACGCCCGCATGCCACTGCTGCCACGCCTGTGCGTCGGCAGTCGATACGCCGAAAAGCGGCACATCTAAGCCAATGGCGATACCCTTCGCGCTGGCCATGCAGATTCGCACACCCGTGAACGATCCCGGCCCCCGACCGCACACCACGCAGGCGACCTGATCGCGCGCGATGTTTTCTTGTTTCAAGAGCGTATCGATCTCAGGCAGAAGCTTCACATTTGAAGCGCGAAACGCACCCACTTCATGAGAAGCGACCACTTCGACTCGTTGACCGGCCCGATCGAGTCGACCCAGTCCGATCGATATCATCTCGTTGGCGGTATCAAAAGCAACGACGTAATTCTTCATGCAGTTCCATCCTTGGTATATTACGAACGAACACCCTTGCGTCGGCCTCGCTCTTTAAGAAAGCCAAGGTCACCCAACTGGCGCATGCATCAATCAGTCGAGGCATCTGCGGACAAGGTATCCAGCCAAGCGTCGAGCACCGATTGCGCATCACCCCAGGCACGCGCTTGAATGCGACGGGATTCATCGCCCGTTACTTCTAGGCAGACCTCCAGGCGATCATCGGGCATAGCATCGGGGAACTTCGAGGCCCACTCCACGCAAGAAACACCCGTATCCTCTATGGTTTCGTAAAAGCCGATGTCTTCCAACTCGTCTGCATCATTTAAGCGATACAAGTCGAAATGATACAAGGGAAGACGACCATCGTCATACGCGATCATCAAGTTGAATGTGGGACTCGTTACGGAACCGGAAATGCCCAATCCCGCAGCAAGGCCTTGAGTAAATTGGGTCTTACCGGCACCTAGATCTCCATCAAGCGTCACCACTGTTCCTGACTGAAGCACCTGCGCCAAAGCGCCGGCAACAGCCTTGGTTCCAGCCACACAAGCAGGTGCGGCGACCTCAACCCACATCGATGGCATTTCGTCCCGCGGTGACATTTCACGCGCCTTTAGCGAATGTACTTTTCGGCAGCGGCTACCGTATGCTCCATCGTGATCGAGGTGGTAACCGAACCCAATCCACCAGGAACCGGCGTGATAGCATCAACCAGCGGTGCTACGGAATCGTAATCAACATCGCCACAGAGCTTGCCATCTTTATCAAAGTTAATGCCTACATCCAAGACCGTCTGTCCTGCCTTGAAGAACGTTGCATCGTATGCGCGGGCCCTGCCCGTTGCGCAGATGACGATATCAGCCGTCTTCATGATCGCAGCCAGGTCAGCCGTACGCGAATGACAGATGGTCACACTCGCATCGCGGCGTAACAGCAACATGGCGACCGGCTTGCCGACCACCAAACTGCGGCCCACTACGACCACATGCTTGCCTTCGATAGGAATGTTGTAATGATCGAGCATTTTCACGCATGCCTCTGCTGTGCAGGGCGCATACCCATCCACCGCATCAGTGAACACCGCACCGAGCGATGCCGTAGACACGCCGTCGATATCCTTGGCCATAGCCAGCTCGTCGCAGACCAGCTTTTCCTCCATCCCTTCAGGAAGAGGACGGAACATTAAGCAACCATGAATATGCGAATCGCCATTGATGCGGCGAAGCTGCAACAACAGTTTTTCCTGAGAAGCCGTTTCCGGAAGCTCGAACACACGCATGGTAATGCCCAGCGCTTCGGCACGATGAACAGCCGTACGCTCATAGCTCAGATCATCCGGACGAGCACCAACACGTACCAATGCCAACGTTGGCTCAATACCAAGGATCTTCAAGCGCTCAACACGATGCGCCAGATTCTCAGCAATAGCTTCAGTGACAGGGCGGGAATGCAAAACGTGAGTCATTTACCTGATCTCCTCCAACACGTAGTTGTAAATCTCGTCCGCACGGCGACCGCTCTCTTCGATCAAGCGATCCGCCTCATCGGTATACCGTCTAGCCTGAGTTTTATCGTCGAGCATAGCTGCATTAACGTACACGTTAAGAGCAGCCCCCTTTAGCGCCCCTTTCGCAAAAGAAACCCCCGTCGCAACATCAGATACTGCGGTACGGGTTCCATGATACGCCAGAAAATCGCTCAACTCTATAACACGAGCGCAAGCATTCATAATGGAGAACGGCACTTCGATAGCGTCGATGAGCGCCGCCTGGATCACCTCATGGCGACGAACCTGCTGTTCTTGAGTTTCTTTGGGAAGCCTGAATGCATCGGCTAATGGGGCGAACGCCTGGGCATCGCGCTCAACTAATTCGAGCAGCTCTTCACGCACGGTATACAACTGTTCGAGATGTGCGCGAACATCATCCTCGACATCGGCGTAACGTTTCTTGCCGACCGTCAAGTTACCCACCATCGAAGAGAGCGCTGATCCCAAAGCGCCACAATATGCCGCGGCACCTCCGCCTCCAGGAGTCGGGGTGCCAGCAGCTACTTCATTGATAAAAGTTCGATCGATCAAATGTACTCACTCAAACGTATTCTGATAATTCCCACGCTCATCAGCGGTTCTGCCCGAATGCTCGCAGCGCGACCGAAGCTCGCACCCCAGCGCGCTAGCGCGGATGCCGACGTGGCCGGCTGGCACTTGCGCGATCGGCGCAATGAACACCCCAGAAGAGCGCTGACCCTACGTAAGATTCGTCCTATATTAGAACAACCCGGAAATTTTACCAGATTCGTCGACGTCGATCTTGAACGCAGCGGGGCTCTTGCCAAGGCCCGGCATGGTCATAACATTGCCCGTCAGCGCTACGACAAAGCCCGCACCTGCGGAAACTTTGACCTCGCGTACCATGATACGGAAATCACGTGGTGCGCCCAATTTTGATGCATCATCAGAAAAACTATATTGGGTCTTTGCCATGCATACTGGCATCGAAGCGAAGCCCATGCCTTCGATCTGAGCGATTTCCTTACGCGCGCTAGGCGTGAAGTCAACGCCATCAGCATGATAGATGCGCTTCGCGACCGCCTCGATCTTTTCAATCAAGCCCAGTTCATCTTCATACGCGAACGAAAGCGAGCTGGGCTGTTCGCACAGACGTACGACCTCTTCGGCCAGCTCTACGCCACCTTCGCCACCCTTCGCCCAAACCTGAGAAAGTGCAACGTTAACACCGAGCTCCTGGCACTTCGCGCGTACCAGATCGATTTCCGCCTGCGTGTCGCTGGGGAACTCGTTAATGGCTACCACGCAAGGAAGCTGATATACCTTGGTGATGTTCTCTACGTGCTGCAGCAAGTTAGGCAGACCCGCCTCGAGCGCTTCCAGGTTCTCCTCATTCAGGTCGGCCTTTGCAACGCCGCCGTGGTTCTTCAATGCGCGAACCGTCGCGACCACCACGACCGCGTCAGGTTCAATGCCCGCCAGACGGCACTTAATATCGAGGAACTTTTCCGCACCCAGGTCAGCGCCGAAGCCCGCCTCGGTAACGCAATAATCACCCAGAGCCAAGCCCATACGCGTTGCCATGATGGAATTGCAACCATGAGCGATGTTAGCGAACGGACCACCATGTACGAAAGCGGGCGTGCCTTCGAGCGTCTGAACCAAGTTCGGCTTCAAAGCATCCTTGAGCAACGCCGTCATAGCGCCTTCCGCCTGCAGGTCATGCGCCGTGACCGGCTTGTCATCGCGCGTATAGCCTACGACGATGCGACCCAAACGCTCTTTAAGATCAGTGATGGAGGTCGCCAGGCAGAAGATGGCCATGATCTCGGAAGCGACCGTGATATCGAAGCCATCTTCGCGTGGAACGCCATTTGCCTTGCCGCCCAAGCCGCATACGATATTGCGCAGCTGGCGATCGTTCATGTCGACGACGCGCTTCCACGTAATGCGGCGCACGTCGATATTCAATTCATTGCCGTTGTGGATATGGGCATCAAGCAATGCAGCGAGCAGGTTGTTCGCCGCACCGATGGCATGGAAGTCACCCGTGAAGTGCAGGTTGATATCTTCCATGGGGATTACCTGGGCGTATCCGCCGCCTGCAGCACCACCCTTGATGCCGAATACAGGGCCTAGCGAAGGCTCACGCAGTGCGATGACCGTGTTCTTTCCCAAGCGAGACAACGCGTCACCCAAACCGACCGTGGTGGTCGTCTTGCCCTCACCGGCAGGAGTAGGATTGATCGCGGTAACCAGGATCAATTTGCCTGGCTCATGCGAAGATTCACGCAGCATGTTGTAGTCAACTTTTGCCTTGGAGCGACCATAGCACTCTAAGTATTTAGGGTCTATGCCTGCTTTTTCAGCAATTTCGGTGATGTCACGGGGTTCAGTAGCTTGTGCAATTTCGATATCGCTCAGCATGATAGCGTCCGCCTTCCCTTCGCATTTGAACCTGTCGGCTTCTTGCCTCGTTATCTGCACAGGTGATTCTACCGCGATATTTCGTCGTAGATCATGCGTAATCCCTGTAAGGTCAATTCAAGATTTATTTCGGTAATGCGCCTTGATACCGGAGCGATACGATGTGCCAAACCGCCCGTCGCCACGACCGTCGCCTCATAGCCCAACTGGTCGAATACGCGATCAAGCAGGCCATCGACGCGCGCCGCTTCGCCGTACACCACGCCCACCTTCAAGCACTCGGCGGTGCTCGAACCGAAGGCCGTGCCTGGGTCTTCCAGTTCTACTGAACGCAAAAGAGCCGCTCGTGCAAAAAGCGAACGCACAGAAGAATCCACGCCTGGCGCGATAATGCCGCCGACGAACGCGCCTTCTTTATCGATGATCTCGATATTGGTCGCCGTACCGAAATCGACCACGACGACCGGGGCGCCGTACAGGCTCTTCGCCGCCGCCGCATCGACCACGCGGTCGGCGCCCAGCTCGGGGAACTTCTGCGCATCGATATTGATAAGATGTCCCGCACTGGCCACCGACACCACGATTGCCTCCACGCAGAACGACCTATAGCATGCTTTTTCCCAATTATGCGTCAGCGCCGGAACGACCGATGCCAAAATAGCACCATCGATATTCGAATCCTCCAAGCCTTCCGCCATCATGAGCGCGAACAATTTAATGCGTAATTCATCGCTCGTATGGTCCACGTTCGTCGCCAATCGCCACATATGAACCAGTTTGTCACCATCGTAAATACCGAGTACGGTGTGGGTGTTTCCTACATCGATCGCAAGTAACATGTTTCTGACAGTCCCTTTCGAAATATGCATTACGTGCGAATGCTACCATACTATTAACCCTAGGCTACGTGAGCTTTCTTCAAGTAGCCTGTAAATAAACTCAATAGAAGGTGGTCTCATGGATAACACACCCGCTCGCATCTTGATCGTTGATGACGAGCCTTCTATCACAGAATTTGTAAGCTATGCCATGCAAAAAGAGGGCTACGAAACCGAAGTGGCCTCCGACGGCGAGCAGGCTCTTATGAAGATCGAGGATCAGCACTTCGATCTGTTCATCTTAGACATCATGCTGCCAGGCATCGACGGCTACGAGCTATGCCGCCGCATCCGTGCGAAGATGTCCACCCCCATCCTGTTCTTGTCCGCGCGCGATACTGAACTGAACAAGGTCGTCGGGCTCGAATTGGGCGCCGATGACTACTTGGCGAAACCTTTTGGCGTTCGCGAACTGCTCGCTCGCACCCGCGCGCTTCTGCGCCGAAGCCATGGCTCCGATGTTGCCCCTGGCAACGAACTCAGCGCCGGCGGCATCACCCTTAACGAAGACACCCATGTTGCCGAAGGCGAAAAGGGAACCATCGATCTGACTCCCCGCGAATTCGAGCTTCTGGCTTGCCTTATGCGCAATGCCGGCAAGGTCGTATCGCGCGAAGATCTGCTGCATGACGCCTGGAACTGGGAATTCATCACCGAAACGAAGACGGTCGACACCCACATCAAGCGCCTTCGCGACAAGATCGAAGCTGCAGGCTACGATCCCAAACTGGTTGAAACGGTACGCGGATACGGCTATCGCTTTAAGAAGTGAGCAGCATGGCCCGTCCACGCAACACCGCATCTTCGCCGAACGGTGCGCCCACCGCGCGCACCGTTAATACCGCGCACGCTGAAACAAATCGAGCGAACAACGCGTATCCCCCAAGCGAAAGAAGCGCCTCCTTCGCCGCTCAATCCACAAGCACTCGTGCAAAAACCGGCGCTTCGCCCAAGCAGCTCCAGGAAAAGAAACCCATGCGCCTATTCACGCATATTTCGTTCCTGGCCACCCTGCTCGCCATGCTTGCAAGTGCGCTCACCGTTATCATCGCGACCATAGCATTCGGACTTCCTCGCGCCTTCATGCTCATTGTTATCCCAGTGGGCTGCGTCTGCTACTTCCTGAGTTTACTGATCGCTCACTTCATTAGCCGCCCGCTTACCGAACTAGTGCGCAAGATGCACTCGTATCAGACCGGTGATAAATCGATCATATTCGCTCCGACCGGCGCAATGCGCGAAGCAGACGATCTTTCTAAGGACATCAAGGATTTCATCGATGTATACGATGCCCGAGTCGACGAACTGGTCGCGCTTAACGAACGGCAGGACACCTTCGTCAGCGACGTTGCGCATGAGTTCCGCACTCCCCTTACGGCCATCAGCGGCAACGCCGAATTGATGCTCGACCCCGATATGCCCCAGCAAACGCGCGAGCATTTCTGCGAGATCATCCTGACGGAAGCCGAGCGCTTAAAAAAACTCACCAATGGGCTTCTGGCCCTTCAACACGCCAAGGAAGGAACACCCGGTGCAGCCCTTTCCCGCCTCAATATAGAAGCGATCGCTCACGACGTGGTCGATATCCTTGAGCCCATCGCGCAAGACAAAGACGTTTCCTTAACGGTCGAGGGAGCAGCTCCCGACATTCTGGCGAACGAAGACAGACTCAAGCAGGCGCTCATTAATCTGATCGACAATGCCATTCGCCACGTTGATCAAGGCGGACATGTTCGCGTTATCCTTTCGGGAATCAACAACCAATCCGTCGTTGCCGTGAAAGACGACGGTAGCGGCATTCATGATATCGACCCCGTGCTGCTATTCAAGCGCTTTTACCGCGGCGATGCCTCGCGTGCTCGCAACAGCGGAGGTGCAGGACTCGGCCTTGCTATCGTTAAAGAGATCGTCGAGGACTTCGATGGAAGCGTCGCAGCCGCGAACGCTCTTGATGGTGGCGCCGTATTCACCATGACGTTCCCCGCAATGATGTAACTCAGCCGCCCGGAACCACGAAAGTTCCCTCAAGAAAAAGCACTCGGAAACGTATTCGAGCGTTTCCGAGTGCTTTGCGTTGCATGTTATGTCGCGCACCGTGCGCGATGTGCTGCCTATATGCTTAGCCGTCGGCCGAAGCTTACTTCACTACGCGAGATACCGCCTGCGCCAGCAATACGGCAGCGATCATCTTGAAGAAATCGATAAGCACGAACGGCGCCACCGCCGCAGCAAATGCCACCTCAGGACTCAAATTGCCCACATACATGAGCCAGCCCCAGCCGAATAGATACAGCACCACCAAGAAGACAACGCCCTTAACAGCATTGCGAGCAAGAACGCCTGCGGCGATATGAGTGCCAAAGAACGAGCGCTCTTTTTCGGAAGAGAAGATCTTACTACCTTTCAAAAGAGCATCAAGAGCCAAGGCGACCGCGCCGGCTACCAAAAAGCCCACGATGAAGCCTCCCGTAGGGCCGACCAGAGCAGCGATACCACCCTTAAAGGAAGCGAAGACCGGAAGGCCGATCGCGCCTAACATAAGATAACCCGCAATGGAAGCTAATGCCTGCTTAGGCGACAGAGCGAATAGCACGAACATGACCGCGAGGGTCTGCAGCGTAAAGGGCACCGGCCCGAAGGGAACGGTGATCCAGGCACCTACCGCCATGAATGCGATCGAAAGCCCGCAAAAGGCGATCGAAGCTGCTCGTCCGTTCGTTCGATGTGACACCGATTCTGCCATGATGATCCTTTCTCATCTGAGGGAAGTCTCTATGATAGCAGGACTTTGCGCACGAGAACGTTTTCGTTACGCCTTCTTCTTGCCGAATTTCGCAGAGATCGTACCCGCCTCAATGCCCTTTAGGCGCTTGAGCTCGAACAAGACGAACGCGATCGAAGTGATGACCGCAAGAACATCGGATACGGGAACCGCAAAATAAATGGCATCCAAGCTCGTAAGCGTTGGAGCGATGAGCGGCAATACGATCGGCAGCACGATGAGCAGCGGAATAAGGAACAGCACCTGACGCGTAAGCGAAAGGATGATCGATTTGACGGGCTGACCGGTTGCTTGGAAGTAATTGGACGAGACGATCTGGAACCCTACGACGGGCAGCATCAAAAGCTGGATATTTAATGCGAACACCGTGAATTCGCGCAGCGCGTCGTCGCGAATACCGAAGAACCCAACAATATCAAATGCGAACACATGAATGAGCACCCACATGAACGTACCCAGAACCGTTGCGCACAGAATGCCATACCCCAAAGTAGTACGCACGCGCGGAATGAGGCTCGCTCCATAGTTGTAACCCAACAAGGGCTGGATGGCGATCGAAATACCAATGATGGGCAGCACCGTGAACATGGCACAACGTTGCACCACGCCGATCGAAGCAAGAGCCGCCTCGGCGCCGAGCGGAGATTGCGCACCATAGAACACCAGCAAATAGTTCACTACGAAGTTGATGACCGACATCGCCAACTGCAAAATGCAGCTAGCCGCACCCAACGAGAAAATGAAGCCGACCACTTCCGCTTCGAGCTTTAAGTTGCGGGCGCGCAACTTAAAGGCGACGTTCTTGGTCACGATGAAGTACCACAGAACGCAAACGCACGAGATAGCCTGCCCGAGCACGGTCGCCAGCGCACTACCGACAACGCCCCAGCCGAACACCATAACGAACAAATAATTCAGAACAATGCAGGAAAACGTGCCGATAAGCATGGTAGACAACGCGCGATTGGGCGCGCCTGCTGTACGGATAAAGTTGTTAACACCCATACCGATGACCTGGAAGATCAGGCCCAAGCTGATGATATAGACGAACGAATACGTGTAGTCATGGATCTCGGGCGTTACACTCGAAAGTGCAAGCAGTGCATTAACGCATGCCGGAATGTTGGCGAGAATAGCCACAATGATCGCCGCGATGACGCCTAAGCAAACCGTATTACCTAAGCTCTTTTCCGCCGCGTCTTTATTCCCTTCACCCAAGCGAAGAGCCGCCAGCGCATTACCGCCGTTACCGATAAGCATACCCAACGCCATGAAGATGGCCATAAGCGGCATAGCGGCCGTTGCGACCGAAAGTCCGATCTCGCCCATTGCCTGGCCTAAGAAGATCGAGTCGATCACGTTGTACGCGCCATTGACCAGCATACCGACGATGGAGGGAATGGCGAATTCAAGGATCAATTTCGGAATAGACCCCGACCCCATGCGAGCAGTGCGTTCATCCCCTTTATGGGGACGACGATCTGAGCGATCTTCATGTAAAGACCCCTTCGAGAACACTACCGCGCTTTTCTGCGCGTTCTGATCATCTAGCTGCTCGGTCATATCCGTTCCTTCAAAAACCACACTTCGCCTGAACTGTTTTGGTGGGAGAGATTCATATAAGCAGCCGCTACCTTACTACTGCTAACGCGTTCATACTAGTTCCTTTTCGATACAACAGGAAAGGAGCACGCGCGAAGGGCGGAAAACCCGAACCGAAAAGAACGCCCGCGCAAAGAGCCCAGCGGAGTCCATACGTGCGTTCGCCCATGCACGCAAGCGATCCGCGTACGCAGCCATGGTGCTCCAGCGGAATCCACGCAAGTACTCGCCCATCACGCCGCAAAAAACCGCGTTCCGCGGAAAACACGCTCGGCGCATTCCCAAAGAGCGTCCGATTGCCTATAGTTGGTCGAGCACGAAGAGAGAGCCCCACATGACCACTTTAGAAATCATATTGCTCGGCATGGCGCTTGCCATGGACGCCTTTGCCGTGACCATATCGAATACGTTCGCCTATCAAGGTAATTCGAAATATCGCGCCGCAGCGATGCCCCTTGCATTCGGATTGCTCCAGGGCCTCATGCCCGTTATCGGATTCTTCCTCGGGCGCCTAGTCAGCGATGTAATATCCCAATACGCCGGCATTCTGACCTTTTTGATCTTAGGGGTCATCGGCGGCAAGATGATCTGGGATGCCCTTCATGAAGACGACGGCGAATCATCCAACCAAAAGCTAACGTTTCCAGTCCTCCTGCTTCAAGCCATCGCCACGAGCATCGATGCGTTGGCCGTCGGTGTAAGCTTCGCCGCGCTTTCGGTCGATGTGGTGTCCGCGGCATCCATCATCGCCATAACCACCGCGCTCTGTTGCACGGTCGCACTTCTCATTGGACGGCGCTTCGGCAACGCGCTCGGCGAAAAAGCAACCATCGTCGGCGGCACCGTGCTCATTCTCATTGGCATCAAAGCGCTTTTTATGTAACCGAAGTCACGTGCACTTCGCCCGATGCCACTGCATGCATTGTGCCATCGTTCGAAAGCACTAACAAGCGTCCTTCTTCGTCGATGCCCTTAATAGTTCCCTCAACGAACGGCTTACCATCGATGGTCTCCAATGCTGCATAACGCTCCAAAAAAGCCATGGAAGACCGATAGTCCTCCAAGAAGGGAGCGAACCCTTCAGCGCACCATTGGGTATAGCAGCTCCGAACTTCCTCAAGAAGAACAGAGTGCAGATCGGCCATAAGCGCCGCTTGCTCAGCAGAGAGCCGATCCGGCACCACACCATCGTATATATAGGACAGCGAATACTTTCCCGGGACCACCTGCGCATCGGGCGACGGAAACACGTTGAGACCTATACCCAAGCACACTCCCCCCGCAGTCGCCTCAAGGGAAATGCCCGCTATCTTACCTCCGTTGCACAGAACATCGTTGGGCCATTTGATGGCCAGCCCTCTCTTGCCACGACAACGCTCCAACGTGCGATACACGGCAAGCGACGCCACCAAACTGAGCAATGGGACCTGCTCTAAAGGAGCCTTAGGACGGAGCGCGAAGGACGTATATGATCCGCCGAGCGGACTCGCCCACGTGCGACCCTGCCTCCCATAGCCGCCTTTCTGCTGCAGTGCGGTAACGCAGAACCCTTCGGCAGCCCCTTCGGCGAGCGCCTCTTTCACCCGATGATTCGTCGAATCAACGCATTCGTAAAAATGCACGTCCCAGAACTGATCTGAGATCATTGGCAGCGCCACGCTTTGCCGACCGAGACCGACTCGAGGTTCACTTTTACGCCATTTGCCAATTCATGACGCGGGACGAGCTCCAAAAGCGGCTTGACTACAAAGTCGCGTTCAGCCAGCAAGGGATGCGGCAAAGTGAGGATCTCGTGATCGCATACATATCCTTGGTAATCCAGGATGTCCAAGTCGCACGTACGGGGGCCGTTCTCCCTTTCGCGCACACGACCAAGACTGGTCTCGATTGCTTGCAGATAGCGCAATAGTTCTTGCGGGGGCAGGCCGGTACGCAGTAATACGACCGCGTTCACGAAAGTGTCCTGGTCTTCGAAATAGGCTGGCTCGCTTTCATAGAAGCTCGAAATATCGATGATCTGAGAATCAGGCAGCATGCACATGTCCGAAATAGCCTGGTTGAGCATGGCCTTCTTGCCCTCAAGCTCTTCGCCCTCATCAGCGACAAGCGCAACGTTGCACCCCATGCCGATGAACGCATAGGGGCGCATGTTCTCTTCGAGCGACTTCACCATAAGAGCGACGTTGTGAGTTCGGATAACCGAAGCCCCCAGTTCACATGCCATGAGCGCCTCTGCTGCTGAAGCATCATCGCGCTCGAGTGGCTCTTCGATATGGTAGGCGTACCCTATGTAGCTCTTGCGCGAAACCGCCACCATGAGCGGGTATCCCAAGCGAGCGAACACCTGGAAGTTACGCATGAGCTCGATGGTCTGCTTCGCGGTCTTTCCGAATCCCGGGCCGGGATCGAGGCAGATACGATCACGATCGATGCCTGCCGCTTCCAGCATATGAGCCTGATCGGCCAGGTAGGAAGCGACTTCTTCAACCACATCGTCGTAATGCGGTTCGTCCTGCATCGTGCGCGGATCATCGCCCTTCATGTGCATGACCACAAGGCCCGCATCGCATGATGCGGCTACGTTCACCATTTCGGGATCGCGGAAGCCCGTCACGTCATTGATGATGCTCGCACCCGCCGCGATGCATGCTTTCGCCACTTCAGCATGACGAGTATCGATACTGACGCACACCTGCTCTGCCGCTAGGCGACGAACCACTTCTTCCACGCGGGCCAGTTCTTCTTCAACCGACACCGGATCTGCGCCGGGACGGGTCGATTCGCCACCCACATCGATGATCAGCGCGCCCTCTTTCGCCATTTTGAGACCAGCGGCGACCGCATCATCGACAGAAGCATACTGCCCGCCATCCGAAAAAGAATCGGGGGTAACGTTCAATATCCCCGTAATGATCGGGGTACGAGAATCGAATGCATACGTTCCACAGCGCCAAATCATATTGCTTCCTCCAAAAAGCCCCGAGCGCAATGGCTCGGGGCGTAGTTACTACCGTTTTTATTCGATCCGCATCTTATGAACGAGGAGCGGCATCATCATCTTTCGTCGGATCCATCTGCGGTGCAGCCTCAGGAGCCGCTGGCTCTTCGGGAGCCGGCGCAGGTTCTGGCTGCGGAGCGGGGATCGGAACCGGCGAGCCTTGTGGAACAGCAGGCTGATCCACAGGCGCGGTCGGGGCGCTCTGCTGCGCATTCTCAACCTGCTCGTCAGCTTCGCGCTTCGCCGCTGCCTCTTCCTGCTCTTTCTGCAGGTGCTCATCCCAGCGATTATCAAGCAGCGCGATACATGCTTCTCCGTCGATCGTTTCACGCTCGAGCAACACGGCCGCCATCAGGTCCATCTGATCGCGACGTGCGGACAAGATCTCGACTGCACGATCATGCGCCTCCTTCATAATGCGCGCCACTTCGTCGTCAATGCGACGTGCCGTATCGTCGGAGTAGTCCTGAGTGTTGCCATAATCGCGACCCAAGAACACTTCATGATTCGGCTGACCGAATACCTGAACGCCCAGATCGGAGCTCATGCCGTAGTTGGTGACCATCGCGCGAGCCATCTTGGTGGCACGCTCAAGGTCGTTCGAAGCACCCGTCGTAATGTCGTCACAGAACAGCTCTTCTGCAACGCGGCCACCCAAGAACACCGCCAATTCATCGCGCATTTCATTGCGGCTGTTCAGCACCTTATCTTCATCAGGGATGGACAGGGTGTAGCCCAGCGCACGGCCACGCGAAATGATCGAGATCTTGTGAACCGGATCGGCACCTTCCAAAAGATGACCCACCAATGCGTGACCAGATTCATGATACGCGATAGTGGTGCGCGTCTTCTTATCCAGTACGCGGCCCTTACGTTCGGGACCGGCAATAACGCGCTCCATAGAGTCCTGAACTTCCTTATTGGAAATAACATGCTTGTTACGACGTGCCGTCAGGATCGCAGCCTCGTTCAGCAAGTTCGACAGATCCGCGCCCGTGAAGCCCGGGGTCAGCTTAGCCAAACTGGTCAGGTCAACATCGTCCGATAAGGGCTTATTGGCAGCATGGACGGTCAAGATCTTCTCGCGGCCCTTAACGTCAGGTGCATCCACTACGATCTGACGATCGAAACGACCCGGACGCAGCAATGCGGGGTCAAGTACGTCAGAGCGGTTAGTTGCTGCAATGAGCACGACCGAATCGTTAGCTTCGAAGCCATCCATTTCAACAAGCAGCTGATTCAGGGTCTGCTCGCGTTCATCATGACCGCCACCAAGGCCAGCGCCACGCTGACGACCAACAGCATCGATCTCGTCGATGAAGATGATGGACGGCGCGGCTTCCTTAGCGTCCTTGAACAGGTCGCGGACACGAGAAGCGCCAACGCCGACGAACATTTCCACGAAGTCGGAACCGGAAATGCTGAAGAACGGCACGCCCGCTTCGCCAGCAACCGCACGAGCGAGCAAGGTCTTACCAGTGCCCGGAGGGCCTACCAGCAGGCAACCGCGCGGGATCTTCGCACCAAGCGACTGATACTTAGCAGGATTCGTAAGGAAGTCCTTGATCTCCTGCATTTCCTCGACCGCTTCATCAACGCCTGCAACATCGGAGAACTTGACGTCAGGCCTATCTTCGACGAACTTCTTCGCCTTCGCTTTACCGAACGACATCTGAGAATTGTTCGCCTTGTTCATCTGAGAGAAGAAGAACAGCAGCAAGCCGGCGATGATCAGAATAGGCAGGATGGAAGACAGAATAGAGGCCCAAGGTGATGCCAGACGCACGCTGTACTGGATCTCGGGATGCGCAGCCATCAATTGGCCCAGGGAATCCTGTCCGACCCAGGTGCACGTGTAGTTATGCTCTGAGCCCAGGTTCGCCGCCGCGAGTTCTTGCGTTTTAACGATATCCAGGCGACCTGAGCCATCATTCATGGTGCCCAGCTGAGAATTGAGCGCATTGAATGCGGTGTTGAACGCATCGGTCGATGCCATGCCTGCCGTCGTCGCAGGATAGTAGGAGCCCGTTACCGTATACGAACCCGTATCGTATACCGCCGTGCTCACACGACCCTGATCGACCGCCTGCATGAATTCGGACGTGACCAGTTCATCGGTCTGAGTTACCCCAGTAGCAGAGGTCATCGTGCGAGCCATCATGAACATGAAGAACACGCCGATGATGAGGAACACCACGATGGTGACAATATTGGTACGCCGAGGTGGCTTTGGGGTCTTGCTGTTCTTTGGATTGGGAGTTTGTGCCATAAGGTGTGTTATTCCTTACCTTTCATAAGGGACATTCAAGTGCTCTTTATGAAATAAGTTCTGACTTCAATACGCCGATGCAAGGTAGATTGCGATAGCGCTCGGCATAATCGAGACCATATCCAACGATGAATTCGTCGGGGCACTCGAAGCCAATATACCTGCAATTGATATCCGCCTGGTTGGGAGTGTCCTTTCGTAATAAAGTCGCAACTTCCAACGATGCCGGTTTGCGGGACTCGAGGTTATTCATCAGATAACGCAGCGTTAAGCCACTATCCAATATATCTTCGGCGATCAACACATGACGGCCTTCGATCTCGCAAGTAAGATCCTTCAAAATGCGTACCACGCCCGAGCTCTTCGCGCCGTTACCGTAGGAAGAAATGGCCATGTAATCCATTTCGATAGGCAGGTCGATCGAACGAACCAGGTCAGCCATGAAAATAGCCGCACCACGCAGCACCGAAATGACGACAATGCTCTCCCCTGCGTAATCCTTTGTAATCTGCGCGCCCATCTTTTTAACGCACGAATTGATCTCGTCCTCTGAAAAGATGACGCGATCCAAATCGGGATGTATACCCACGATTGCCTCTTTTCCCGCTAAAAAGCGGAGTAAGTCCACGTATATACGACGCCTAGTGTAACAAAAGCAGCCCGAACTCGTTAAATTTGAGCAGCACTTGCTCTTGTTTTGCAGTAAATCTACACCTGGAACCTTGATTTTTAACGAACGGAACGCTCAAGTGCTCCCTTATGCGTCAGCCGCTTCACCGGACTGCGGCACCACTTCCGCCTCGATAGATTCTTTCAGAATATCGGGGAAGTTCTTGAGTAGCGTATCGACCGGCAGACCGACAACGTTATTGAAATCGCCCTCGAGTCGCTCGACTAGCTTTCCGCCCTTGCCCTGAATGCCATAAGCACCCGCCTTGTCGATGGTCTCGCCCGTTGCGACATATGCATTGATATCTTCGGTCGAAAGTTCCTTGAACGTCACGAAGCTCGATTCGGAAAACGAGCGGAACGCCAGCGAAACCTTGCCATCGCCGCCCTTTTCTTCGGTCTCGTTGAGCAGGACCATCCAGACCGATACGCCCGTGATCACCTCATGGGTACGACCCGAAAGACGCCCGAGCATTTCGCGTGCGTGATCTGCGCTATAGGGCTTGCCCAGCATTTCACCATCGAGCACGACCGTCGTATCGGCGCCGATGATGATGCCCAGTCCCACAGGGTTCTGAGCCAAAATATCCTGCACCACCGCGCCAGCTTTACGCTCCGCGAGTTTCTTCACCGCTTCAGCAGGTTGAGCGCGCAGATCAGGCTCAAGGGATTCATCGACCTCAGAAGATCCGGTGAACACCGTGAAAGAGACGCCCGCTTCTTCAAGAAGCTGCTTTCTGCGGGGGCTCTTCGAAGCCAGAATGACGTTAACCGGAATGGTAATTGTTTCCATGTGGTCTCCTTATAGCTACTTTATTTGTTCTGATTTACGCGATCGGGCTTACGACGTGCACGAAACACCGCCATGGGTTCCACGCGTACGCCTTGCTTGTTGGCACTCACCGCCAGGTCCCCCTGGATGTTGGCGACGAACCCACTAATGGGCGCGTCTGTATCATCGAAGGCGGAAAGAAGCGTTTCAATGGTGCCCGATTCAATGCGCGCATCGCGCCCGACGAAGGTCTCCAACACCGCCAGGATCACACGCCGCTGCAACGGAAGCGCCACGCCTCCGAAGCTGGGTAGGAACCGACATCCGTCACAGGTACCATCCGGCTCCAAGCCGATCCATTCAAGATGAGTTTCGGCGGCATCGCGGGCAAGGGAATCCAGATAGTCATCTTCGTCTGCTATCAGATTCATCGAACGACAGAGCGTATCGAGCAGGCGGGCGTTTCGTTCTTTCGCTTTGGGAATGATCTCATGTCGCACATAAGCGCGGAACCGATCGGTGTGGGCATTGGTGGCATCTTCGCGCCAGCGATTACCCGCTTCATCGGTCACCACCGCATCATCAGGGAGCGCCGCCACATATTCGCGCAGCATGGTTCGTGAAACATCCAAACAAGGACGCACGATCGATCCGTTCTGATACAGCATAGATCGAAAGCCCCCAGGGCCGGTGCCCACGATAGAGCGCATATAGAAGTTCTCAACGCGATCGTCCTGTGTGTGCGCCGTCACAATGCGCCCTTCAGAAATAGGAACCATCATGTGGCGACACAGGCTCTCAAGAGCCTCTTGCGCTGCAATGTAGCGCTCACTGCGCCCAATAGCCTCCACGTTGCCGCCGCTTTCCTGCGCGAGACCCGCGACGTCTACTTCACATGCGAAGAACGGTATTTCCAGGTGAGCGGCCAGTTTCTGAACGAACTGCTGATCCTCGTCGGCATCGCGACCGCGAAGCTGATGATTCACATGCAGAATCGCCGGCTGACCGACCAGCCCGCGTTGGAACAGGTCGTTCATAAGGTACGCGAGTGCGGTTGAATCAGAACCGCCCGACACCATCAAGACGACGGGTGTGGCGCTACCGAACAGCGCGTGCGCTCGGATCGTCTGCTCTATGGTAATGACCATGCAATGCCTCTTTCCTATGGTCATCATTACTAACCAGCAACAAAACGAAAAGTAACTTGCCGAAAAGGACCACGCTTTGTTAGCGTGTTCATTGTAAACGAATAAACCGAATAAAAAGGGAGTCCCCCAATGCAGTTCATCCTACGTACCATTGCGATCTTCGTCGCAGTCGCAGTTGCGGCATGGCTTGTTCCCGGCATAGACATTGTTGGCCCTAGCGCCGCCTGGGGGTCGCTGCTCGTGATCGCATTGATCATTGCGCTCCTCAATATGACCATCAAGCCCATTCTGCAGTTAATCGGATTGCCCATATCGATCATTTCATTGGGCGTGTTCTACCTGATCATCAATACAGCCTTGCTCTACCTTGCAGCGGCCATAGCGAACTCGCTATTCGGCATAGGCCTCGAGATCGCCACCTTCGGATCAGGATTCGTAGCGTCGATCGTTATTTCGATCGTATCTACCATCATGAATGCGGTTCTTGGTGCGAACGACTAAATTCGCCAGGAACGAACCACCGGGTGGAACGAGCTTGACGCCAACACGGGACAGCAAGCTCACCCACCTCATCTAAAACGCTTAGTATGCGTTTATTCGGCAGCAGCTGGCGCAGCAGTGCGACCAGCATATTCCTGATCAAGATCGTAAAGCGCCTTGGAATCAGAGCCGAACAGCTTCATCTTGGTAAGCATATCCTCAGCCGTCGCCTCTTCTTCACCCTGCTCTTCGATGAACCAATCGAGGAACTTCATCGTGCGGAAATCTTTCACTTCATGAGCAGCGTCATAAATATTGTGAATCAGCGACGTGACATACTTCTCATGCTCCAACCCAGCTTCCAAAGGCTCGACATAGGAAGAGAACGTCTTGTCCGGAGCAGCAATCGCACCCAGAACCACCTTGCAGCTGTTGTCATGCAGATAGTCACGGATCTTCAGTGCGTGGTCACGCTCTTCTGCCGCCTGGATCATATACCAGTTCGCAAAACCGGACAGGCCTTCCTCTTCGTAATAGTCTGCGAATGAAACATACAAATAAGCCGAATAGAGCTCTTTGTTGATCTGATCGTTAAGCAATTCATACACTTTTGCGTCCATGGTGCTCCACCTTCTTTTCAGTCGAATAACATACAAGAATCGAAGTGCGTTCTCTATCAATTCTCTTTCTGTGATACTACCCTCACTGTGGTATTCTTGCGCCAAAAAATATGATTCACTACATCAAAACCAATACATGTTTAGCAACTTGAACACCCGTTTCACCAGCGGTCCTTGATAGAATTATTGAGTAATCCCCCCATCTCAGCGAAAGATACAGTTACCTTATGCCGCACCGAACCGACAATCGCACCGAACACGACCCTGACCGTTCCTCTGCACGCGCCCGTCGCACTTCCCACTCGAACCGATCCGCCACCCGTGATGGCATTATCACCACGGCGATCGATCTGTTCCGCGAAAAGGGCTATGCGAACTCATCCATGAGCGAAGTGGCCCGTCGCGTAGGAATCGATCCTTCTTCTTTGTATTACTACTTTCCCTCAAAGGCCGCCATCCTGGCGGAGCTGTTCCGCCCCGAGACCCCCATTCCCTCGTTCAATGACCTTTCGCATTTGTCCTCGAGTCGCACCGAGCAGCTCTATGCGCTGATCGTTCAAGACGTTGCACAAAAATGCGAGCTTCCGCTTGATTTCATCGAAATGGAAAGCGCCGTACGCAATGACCCAGAGAGCTTTGCTGAGTTCTACGAGCGCTATTCTGCGTTCTACAACACACTCGTCAAAGTGATCGAACGCGGCGTTGAAGAAGGAGAATTTCGCCCATGCGCAGCAGACGAGCGCGCAGTAACCATTCTTTCGGTAAATGAAGGGCTCCAGCATCACTTCCACGCAAAGCAACGCGGCGAATTACTGTTGGCTGTTTCGGGGTACACCGCCCGCAATTACACCCCTGAAGACATCGGGCATCTAAGCGCTCTGTCGGTCATACCTGGCCTTATTAACGAATCGATCAATTTTGATGAAGCTGCAAAACGCGGACGAAGGCTCTACTCGCTTATCGTCGGCGAAATGATGCAGCGCTAATCATCGCGGATTCACGCCGAACCCGCGACAGGTCTATCCTTTGCGCACCAGCATGCCCTGGCGCACTTCAAGTTCGTCGAGACGCGCCACTGCTACATCCGCTGCACCCGACGCAGCTTCTTTCGACACGCCACCCTCTTCATCATAAATACCGATCACGGGGAACTGGGCACCGCGAAGGGTCTCCATGGCATAGAGCGAATCTTCCAGGCCCCACGTGCTTGCAAGGTCGGTGCCCATGGCTTTTTGCGCATGAAGGTAAATAAGAGGCTCACGCTTCGTAGTTTCCAGGTCTTCCACGGACAGCACATGATCGAACATATCCAAAACACCTGCGCACCGAAGTCCCGCCTGCAAATATGCGGGACAACTCGAAGATGCTACGCTCATACGAATTCCCGCCGACGCGCACGATTCCAGAAACGCACCCACGCCAGGCATGAGGGCCGCCCGATTCGCGTAGTAGTCCATCACGTATTCATCGATGATCCTCACCACGGCTTGAGTGTTCGCACCTAAGCCATACTGCTCGTGAAAATAGCGCGCAGTTTCAGGAATAGTGAACGTTGTGAACAGCTTTCGCTCGTCGGGACGCACCACTACCTTCACCTGATCGGCGAGCATGTTCTCTAGCCCGCGCCACGTATCGAGCGCATCAAGCAAAGTGCCATCGCAATCGAAGATGGCACCGGTGATCGCACGGTCCACCACGCTACTTCCCTTCGTATTCTTGCTTCAGAGCCCGGAAGGCTGGCATCGAATTGCGAATAGTATCTTCGGAAATGCAGTAGCTCACGCGCACCCAACCGGTTACCCCGAAGCTATCGGAAGGAACCAGCAGCAACTCATGACGCTTCGCCTTGTCGGAGAACGCCTGGGCATCGGGCTCGAGCGCCTGAACCCATAGGTAGAACGCGCCATCGGGTGCAATGTAGTGATATCCCAGCTTATCCAAACCTTCGGTCAGCAAAGCACGATTCGAAGCATATGCTTCAGTGTTGGTGGGTTCATCAACGCACTTTTCAATGACGCGCTGGAAGAACACGGGAGCGCACACATAGCCCAGAGAACGGCCTGCGCCGGCAACTGCTTTCTTCATGCGGTTAGCGTCGTTCGTCTCATTGGGAACAAGAACGTACCCAATGCGATCACCCGGCAGCGAAAGAGACTTCGACCACGAATAGCACACCAGCGTATTGTCATAGATCGCAGGAACCCAAGGAACTTCAATACCGTCATATGCCAATTCGCGATAGGGCTCGTCGGAAATAAGGAAGATAGGCTCACCAAGCTCATCGCTTTTCTTGTTCAGTAATGCAGCAAGCCCCTCGAGCGTTTCACGCGTATACACTACACCCACGGGGTTATTGGGCGAATTAATGATCACGGCCTTAGTGCGAGCCGAAATAGCTGCAGAAAGCGCATCTAAATCGATCTGGAAGTTGTCCGTACGAGCGGGGACTTCGACGCAAACACCATGAGCCGCTTCGATCCATACGCGGTATTCCGGGAAATAAGGAGCGATCACGATCACTTCATCACCAGGATCGATCGTTGCACGAATACATGCGGAAAGACATGCCGCAGCGCCCATCGTAAGATACAGGTTATCCGATGCATAGTTCGTGCCGAAGCGCTTGTTCAGGTTGCTTGCAATGGCCTGCCTTGCTGAATCAAGACCCGACGCTGCCGAATATGCGTGCAGTTCTGCGGGGGGCAAGTCCGCCAACTCATGCATAGTTTCCGCCACCTTCGCCGGAGCAGGAACGCTTGGGTTACCGATGCTGAAATCGAACACTTTATCGTTGCCGATCTCCGCCTTACGAGTAAGGCCGTAGGCGAACAGCTCGCGAATAGCGGATGGTTCGGCACCGAGCCCATACATGGTTTCGTTGATCATTGGAATGTCTCCTTTTTCGCGCTTGCACGGCTTTTGCCTGATAGAGGAGCCGAACTTCGATCGGATCGCAGTCATGCTCGATCAGTAAAGCTTTTTTGACTTCCCATTATGACGCATGATCACAGCAATATTATTCTTATTGGCGTTTTTGTAGAAGTTAGGTATAATGCAGTTCTGCGCCCGAGTGGCGGAACGGCAGACGCGGCGGTCTCAAAAACCGTTGTCGAAAGACGTGCGGGTTCAAATCCCGCCTCGGGCACCAGTTACACTCAAAGCTTGTCACTTCGTGGCAAGCTTTTTTAATTTCACCATCCGCACCCCGAGGCTTATAGGCTTATACGACAAAAGCCTGTCTGTTTGAAATTATCTGCGCAGGTCAAAGCCCCTTCAAAAGAACCAACAGCAGAAACGGCCACACAATAGCAGGAGCGAACGCAAAGGTATTCCCCCGATTCCTCGCTTTTGCAATGACCGCAAGAGTCGCGCCTACGAGAGCCGATGCATACACCAGCGCGATGCATTCCTGTGCATCCAGAAACAAGCCACAAGCAAAATAGAGCTGAATGTCTCCTATCCCTATAGCGCTTGTCGACAACGACCGAAGGTGCGTCACCAGCAAACCAATCATCCACATAAGCACCGAGATCACAGTCGCCCATATGAGCGACCCGAACAACGCCTGCGCTCCCCACTGTTCATACGTCAGCCCGAAAACAACATCCGCTCCCCCGAGAACCTGGGCAAGCACGACCGCGCCCATCACCACAAGACGAAGCGCAATGAGCAGCAGCACATCTGCGCCATACACCAAGCGCTCTTTCATATCTCGACAGTGAATACGCACACACAGCAGCGCTACTGCGATTCCCAACGCGACCATGGACACCTCCTACGCTTCTACGTAAAGGCCATTGTGGTCGGCGAGCCATCATATTTATATGAAAGGAACCTCAAATAAAGTGCAGACCGAACGCCCGCAACACAAAGAAAGGCCCCGAATCGCTCCGGAGCCTTTCGCTGATTCAGAATATACGCTGATAAGTTACAGAGTGAATTCCTTTTCGCCGCGGAAAACTGCTTCAGCATCTTCAACGCTCCAGTCACCCAAAGTGATAGCAGAAATCGCATTGCAAAGACGAATAGCCTCTTCGGTGGAACGCATGTGAATGTTACGGCCCGTAGCGTTACCACAGCAACCGCCAACATGGATCTGATCATAGAGGTTGGTAAGGAACTCGTTAGCGTCTGCCTTAGAGCCACCTGCGCATACCAAACCGGTACGACCTGCAGCCATAGAAGCGATCTTCAGACCTTCAGCGGAGGTCTTGCCGTCAGCCTCGTGAGGCGGGTTCACCTTAACAAAGTCCGCACCCAAGCACAAAGCAACGCCTGCTGCGCCAGCGATCAGATCGGGATCCTTTTCGTCGGTGACAGCCTTGCCACGAGGATAGATCCACAGAACGACCAACAAGCCTGCTGCGTGAGCCTCTGCGATGAGTTCACCAGCTTCAGCCATCATAGTTGATTCGTATTCAGAGCCCAAGTAAATGGTATAGCCCAAGCCGACGATGTTCACGCCTGCTTCGCGCATTGCCAGAACAGCTTCCAAATCATAGAGCTGAGGGCTGTAGGGATCATCCTGAGAACCCTTGACCAAGTTGGTCTTGGAATTCATCTTGATGAGATAGTTGATCTCGGGGTAATCAGCAGCGTACTGAGCAACCAAACCACGCTGGCCAGCCAGAACACCAATGGTTCCCTGAGAACCGATCTCGAACAAGTGCTCAGGTTCAGCATCGGAGATATCAATGCCCTCTCCGTAGAAGTCCTTGTTCAAATGCTCGATCTTCTGATCGCATGCAAAAAGCATCAAACGTCCCGTGCCGCGGGTCGCCTTCATGTAATTCTCAATGTAAGTTTCGCGAGCTTCAGGCATTACGTCTGCAGGAACTTTAACCTGATCACGAGTAATGGTGGGCATGGTATTCCTCCTTATGGCATGAATATGCACGTACAAAGTCCATTATAGCGTAAGGGCGTTCAACTCAAGACCCCTTGCGCTAAAACCACTCTCTCTTGCCATATATGTATGTTCGTTCGAATTCGCTTTGCGGCTTTACCAGGTAAATGATGCCTTCGATGAAAGCGATGATCCATACAACGCCTAGGGCAAGACCGAATGACAACACCCCACCAATGAGACCAAGCGCTAGCATAATGAACCCTTGCGTGTTGTATCCCAAGTAGAACTTATGAACGCCGAACCCACCGAGGAAAATAGCAAGAAGGCCCGCTGCTACATGGTCACGCGATGCGAGCGGCGGCGCATAGTGGGGCTGAACCGGTGGCTGTCGCGGAACGCTCTGCTGTTGATACGACGTATCGTATGGCGCATACGCCTGATTCGCATTTGGCTGACCCTGAGGCTGATACGCCTGGTAGGGCTGCTGATAAGCGCCCGGCTGCGAAAACGATCCTACACCGTCCTGGTTCGGCGGCATTTGGGAATATGCACCCGGCTGGTTCTGCGATACATACCCTTGCGTCGCATATCCTTGCGCAGTTCGCGGATCCTGACATGGATCCTGTACGGCGGAATAACTATACGGCGCGCTCGCCGGTGTTTGAGGAGCGCCCTGAGGAGCAGCATGCTCCGGCATCAGTTGTCCAGTTACCGTCGGAGCCTCGACTGGCTGATCGACCGCCGTAGCGGTTTCAGTCACCGGCTCAACCACCATCGGGGGTTCCATCGGTACCGACGAACCCGCCGAAGAACCACACGCTTCCTTTGCGCACTCCTCCGAGCGCTGCGACGAGCTTTCCGCTGGCTCGATCGGAATAGCATCGGACGAATCGCTCTTTTCCGCTCGTCTGCAAGCAGCCTCACGCTGCGCTTCGGCAAGGCGCCTCTCTGCTGCAGCCAACGCCGCACGAGCCGCTTCTAATCCTTTTTCCGCCGCAGCAAGCGCATCGTCACGCACTGCATCACTAAAGCCCGGCTGCAGCACATCAGCACCTGATCGATCAGCGGTATCCGTCTGCTGTTGAGCACCTGCCTGCTGATCTATATCGCGCTGTTCGGAAATATGTTCATGGGTCTTTTTCTGCGAGCCACTCATACGGTAGCACCTCCCCCTATTACCGTGATCCGTTGCTGCAAAGCATACCTACCAAATCGCACGTTAAACGCACTCGTCATCCTTTCGTAACGCACGTAAGGCCCCGGAAAGGATGCGTCACCTGCGCGTTGACCCATCTCTACTATTTTTCCTCCTCAGCACGAACCTCGTCGGTCGCTTTATCACTTAAAGAGGTCTTTTTGTTCGAGTCCTGCTGCTCGTGGCGCTTTCGTGCCCGTTGAAAGCCACCCGTATTTCCTACGGCTTTCATAATGCGATCACGGAACACGATGCCCAAAATCGCAATGACAGCCGCCACACCGAAAATAATCAGGCTCGTTGTGATCTGACCTTCCGCAAGGCCTGCTGCAGCATACGTCGATACCACTACACCCGGGATGCGCCCAATGGTCGTAGCGATCAAAAAAGTGCGCAAACGCATATTGGTTAATGGAACCAGGTACGTGAAAACATCTTTCGGCATGCCGGGTATCAAGAACAAAATGAACACGATGACGGTCAATTTGCCTGACTTCTCGAACTCGTAGAACTTTTCCAGGTTATCTTTGCTCACCATATCGCGAACGAACGGCGCACCCAGAAAATGCACGATCTGATAGATGATCGCACTCGAAATAACGCATCCCACCAGAATGAGAAGGGACCCGAACAGGGGGCCATACAACATACCTGCCGCAACCTGCGTCACTTCACCTGGAATAAATGCAACCACGACCTGCAAGAACTGCAGGCCAAGTAGCATCAGAACGCCCAAGGCACCTTGGCTCTGAATACTTTCGATCACACGATTAACGCCATTCGGTTCGAATATCTGAGAAAGGCTCGGCCATAATGCCAATCCAATAACCACGATCAGCACGAAGAACGCAACCAAGCCCAGCAGCTTGAAAACATCAGCCTTCTTTACCTCATGTCCAAAAATACTCACAGTTTCGTTAGTTGAGTCCATTTAGTACTTATCCTTTTCATCGTAGCGCCCCTGCTTATATCCTTCTTTAAAGGCAGCGAACATACCCTTTGCTTTTGGAGTGCTTTTGCTCGCCGCTTGAGCAACAGTTGGATCCGATTCCTTAGATCCGCCTTCACCATCATCAAGCGCACGTTGATACTCTTCCTTAAAAGCGGCGAACATACCCTTCGTTTTCGAGATCTGCTCTCCGGCGGCTTGGGCTCCTTTATTGACGGCTTTTTCGGTCTTTTGCGCAAGGTGAGTCGCCGTGGGCTTCGCCTTATCCACCATCTTAGAAACCTTATCACCCACGACCGCGCTCGCTTCACCGGCTCGTTGCGCGAGCCCGCCTTCCGCGTCTAAGGCAAGTGCTTCGGGAGCAATGATAATGGCTCCATGTAGGAAATCCTCATCGTCGGTCGCAGTCAATTGCGCGCCCACGCCTAATTTGAAGCCCTGAATGTATTCTCCGGGAACCTCCGTGGTCCCAAGTAACGCTCCTGCAGATGCACCACGATCGACCAGCAAGGACTCAACGAGACCGTCGCTGGCGCGAAAACGCACATCACCTACGAATCCAAAGGCCTCGCCCGCTTCAGTCAATAACGGGAGACCTTGCCACATAACGCATTCGTCCCATTTAACGCCTAAACGTTTGCAAGCTGCCTGGCCTGTCGATTCTTTAGCTTCGTCAATAAGAATGATTCCTTCTTCAATATCAAAACGATCGAAAGCAACGAACAATTCAGGCCGATGCATCATGAGAGCGATATCGGGCCTCTTCACCGTGAACCCAACAAGACGACGCTTATGAGGATGAAATATGAACGAATGGACCTTGCCAATGCGCTTTTTGGGCTTGCGCACTTCGTGAACGGGAAGCTTTCTTAATTCGCTCACCCGATATGACTCTTTTTTCATTACCACCTACATTTCGTCTTACGACCATGACGTTTTGCGCATCCCCTCACCGCAGTCACACCTACCCACAGCAGTAACCACACGATGCGTATTCTCAGCTTATCCTGCGTCGGCTCTTATTTTTCATCAGATACGCCACGATACCTTGCTATTCATTGAATCGTTCGGGTTTTGTAACTTTTACCATAAAAAAGTGGCGACTTTCGCCGCCACTGGTATTGATCACGCTTTTTTGAATCAGCGCATCACGAAGGTGTATTCGTTTGTGTTTATTCGGAATCCTTGTTGGAGATCTTCGAAGTCAGCGTGCTTGCCGCATCGGTTACCGTATCTTTAGCGGTCGACGCAGCGCCCGCAACTGCCTGAGATGCGTTCTGAGCAGCACCCTTAACGCTCTGGGCAGCACCCTGAGCAGCATCGATGACTACGGGAACCTTATCCACTGCCGCATCACGAGCAGCTTCGGCGTTCTTGGCGACCTGGGTCGCAATGCGCTCGCGCGCAGCGTCGATCTTCTGGCGAAGCTCATCGCCGTTATCGCTGAACGCCTGCGCAGCCGGAGCAGCCTGATATACGCGCGCGGTTACTGCCTTGTATGCATCGGAGCCGTTATCAACGACCGTATTGATGACCTTCGTAGAAGTGGTCGCAGCAGCATCGACTAGCTGACCCGCCTTTTCCTGAACGCTTTCAGGAACTACGACTTTTTCACCTAGCGTTTCGGAGATCTTAGCGCGATTTTCCGCGCCCGTACGTGGCGACAACAAAAGGCCCGCGGCAACACCTGCCGCTGCACCAATGATAAATGTAGCGAATCGTCCCATAACGAACACCCTTCCACCTTCGATAATTGAACTATGGTGAGTTCATTATACGTTGCTAGCCCGCTTCATTTGGCGAGAACATTCGCCATATATGACTTGTTGCCAAGACGAAAGATAATCCCTACAGCGATACCAAACGATCCAAGACGCCTTCGATAGACAATCCAGCTGCCTTGCATGCTTCACTGAACACCGAACCTTCGCTCATTTCAGGCACGCAATCGATGTCGACGAAACGAACCTGAGCGCCATCCCATACAAGTTGGACCACTGCGCAGTCGCGTATTCCAAGCGCCAAGCACGCATCGAATGCCACACGCTCGATTTCCGAACGGATCGCCTGAGCAACACCCTCGTCAGGAGAAAGCGATCCCTGTCGCACCGGCGAGAAGAGATCAGACTCTGGTTGGAAAGCGACTGCGGTCGCAGATCCATCACTGCCCGTGCTGGCGTCAACGGCCTGACGCACTACCTCGACGGGCGGCAGCACATGAGCATCCCATCCTGTTCCCAGAACACACACCGACAGAGCGACCCCTTCGACCCACTGTCGCACCAGGGCGGTTCCCTGCGCTGCAACCCGAGAAAGCGCGTCGGTCAACTCCTCTTCATTGCCCACAAGTACACTCGCCCCCGCTTCTGGGCATACCTCCATGGGATAACCACCAGGAACACGCTGTTCCAGTGCCGCAACAAGCGCGCTTTCGTTCGCCTGGTACAGCGTCTGAGAAACAACGAAGCTCGCCAAGGGCTCGAACGATAATTCGTCGCCCGATGCATCACCGCATCGAGCAGCTACGAACGGCACCGCGTCTTTAGCGCGCACGATTCGGCACGTTTGCGAACTCGATCCCACATGGGGAACTTGCAATAGATCGAGCATTCCCTGCAAAGCCCCATCGGCACCGCACGCACCGGGCGCGATAATGCAAATATCTGGACGATACGCCTGCAAAGAAACGACCACATCTTGAGAAACATCAATAACATCTGCCTGGTGCTCTCCCTTGATCAGAGCAGCCGCCATAGCTTCGGCTTCCTTGCGCGACGCCGCGTTGCGAGCTTCATCGGCTACATGCCCACCTGCAAGAATCACTACGTTCATATGTATCCTTTCCCACAGGCGCCCGCACTCGATCGCCTGTACGACTATCCTCGTAATTCGCTTAGTATCTCATTCAAGTACGACACGCATTCGCTGAGGACCCGAAGTGCCACCAAATCATCTTCATAGGAAACCGCCACATGGGCCTTCAGAAGATCATGTGCATCCCACTGCGTCGTTCCCGTAAAAATACGCTGCTCATCCCTTGCGGCGCGGGTCTGGCCGTCAACCACCATATGCTCGAGCAAATGAGGCACTGCCGTGTTGTTCATAACGTCGGAGAACAGCGCGCCTTTATGGTTGCGGCACGCATGCAGAGCCAGGCTCGGATGATCTTTCAGAACCCGCTTCATCAGCGCCGCATCGGTATAGGCATGCCTTTCGCTTTGAACGCCCACCTGGATCTCTATACGATCGGCACGAACGCGGATAGATTCCACGCGTAAAGGCTCAGGGGCGTTCGGAGTCATCGATTACTTCACCACGCTACTGTTTAACCAGTTTAGTGGACACTTTTTCACCCGTATCGGCATCGGTTTCCGTGATGACCAGCGTATCGCGCTCGGGCGAGAACGCGTAGGAACCGTTCCCGCTGTATTGTTCGAACGAAAACGAGATCGTCTTATGGAAGGTATCGAGAGCATACGGATATGAGACCTCTGCGGTCATCACCATATCGGTGCCGGTGATCGTGATAACGTCCTGGCTTCCGTCGATGACCCACGTGCCCTGAATATCCGCCGCATCGTCAAAACGCAGCCAATGGTTCCACGCGAGTACGCCCGTTACGATAACGAGAACCGCTATGAGCGAAAGAGAAGCGATCAGGAACCGCCGCGACAAGCCCTTGCGCGCCGATTTCTTTCGGGGCACGGCGGTTTTCGCCGCGTCATCCGATGAGGCAGTAGCCGCCACGCTTTCGCTTGACTTGGGCTTACGCCGCACGCCTTTCCCTTCTTTTTTAGGCGCACTTTGCTTGCGAGGCGTTCCCGTTTTTGCCGAACCTGCCACAGCAATGCGGGATTGCTCGGCCCCTTGGCCCATTACATCGGACCGAGGAGGGGAATCTCCGCTTGATGCCTGCACTGGAGCGCCAACATCCAAAGAGCCCCCCACAAAAGGCTCTTTGGATGCGACGACTTTCTTGCCCGCAACTGACGGGCGTTTATGTTTGTCTCGTGCGGCCATACGCGTACGGGATCCGCAGATTCCTTAGCGGATGACCTCGATGCCACCCATGTAAGGAACCAGGACCTCGGGAACCTTGATGGAGCCATCGGCCTGCTGATAGTTCTCCAGAACAGCGGCCATCGTACGACCGACTGCCAGGCCGGAACCGTTGAGCGTATGAACCAGGCGGCTTCCCTTGAAGTTCTCGGGGTCGCGATACTTGATACTCGCGCGGCGCGCCTGGAAATCAACGCAGTTAGAGCACGAAGAGATCTCCTTGTAAGCATTATAAGAAGGCAGCCATACTTCCAGGTCATACGTCTTAGCGGCGGAGAAGCCGATGTCGCCCGTACACAGCGAGATGACACGGTACGGCAAACCGAGCAGCTGCAAGATGTTCTCTGCGTCTTCGACCATCGCCTCAAGATCGTCGTAGCTCTCTTCCGGCTTCGCGTACTTCACCATTTCGACCTTATCGAACTGGTGAACACGAATAAGCCCACGCGTATCGCGACCGGCAGAGCCCGCCTCTTCACGGAAGCATGGAGTGAATGCGCAGTACTTGAGCGGCAGGTCGGCCGCATCCAGTACTTCGCCCGAATGAATGTTAGTCAGCTGAACTTCCGCCGTCGGGATAAGATACATTCCTTCCCTGGTCTTGAACAGGTCGTCCTCGAACTTAGGCAACTGGCCAGTACCGGTAAGCGTAGTAGCGTTGGCCATCGCCGGACACCACCACTCTTTGTACCCACGCGATGCATGCGTATCGGCCATGAAGTTGATAAGGGCGCGCTCCAAACGAGCACCCAAACCACCTAGCAGTACAAAGCGGCTTCCCGCCAGCTTGACAGCACGTTCGGCATCGATGATGCCCAGATCGGCACCCAGGTCCCAGTGGGGCTTCATTTCGATACCTTCAGCGGCAAAATCACGCGGGGTGCCCCAGCGGCGTACTTCTGGGTTGTCGTCTTCGTCTTTGCCGATGGGAGTAGAATCGGCAGGCATATTGGGCGTACCCAAGAGGATATCGTTCAGCTTCGCCTCAACATCGCTGCGCTGCGCGCTGAATTCTGCGATTCGCTCCTTCAGTTCAGAAACCTGCGCCTTGGCAGCTTCGGCTTCATCCTTCTTGCCTTCGCCCATCAGCTTACCAATGGACTTCGAAAGAACATTGCGCTGATTGAGCAGCTCTTCTTCTTGAGCGATCAGTGAGCGGCGTGATTCGTCCAATTCCTGAAAATAGTGAGAGTCCCATGAATGGTTACGATTTCCCATTGCCACGGCAACTTCATCAAGGTGTTCACGGACGAACCGGATGTCTAGCATGACTGCCCTTTCGACGTACGTTATTACTTAGTTAATTCCCGAAGGTTTTCGGTAGCGTTAGTATACTCTTTATCATTGTCCTTCTGCGCCGTTACCCCAAGGGTCGCGCAATGAACAGAAACGCAAGAGGAACATATGGATTTCGATGCACTATATCACTTTCTGTTTGAAACATACCAGGGAATAGGCTGTCTTATCCTGGTCTTTTTGGTGGTGTCTACCGTGGTCGCCGCCATTTTGGAACGACGAACACGTGCCGCATTCAAGGATCGAGGCAATAAGCCCGATGATGATTGGAAATTTGAAGAGGAAGAAGAAACGAAATGACGCAAGGCGTTTTGTACGACCGCAGTGCCCAGCCCGACTATATCCCCCGCGTTGCAGCGGTGCATGATCTGTGCGGCTACGGCAAATGCTCGCTCGGCGTTGCCATCCCCGTGGTCTCCGCAGGCGGATGCGATGTATGCCCGGTACCTACAGGATTGTTCTCGTCTCACACCGCCTTTCCCGGCTGGTACATGCATGATACGACCGACATCCTGAGTGACTATCTGGCTGCTTGGCAGAACATCAATGTCGAAATCGACGCCATCTATTCGGGCTTTTTGGGTGCTCCCGAACAGGTCGACATCATCCGCAGCCTGTACGAGCGTCACCCCAAGGCATTGCGCGTGGTCGACCCAGTCATGGCCGACCATGGTAAGGTGTACCCCACCTACACCCCAGAACTGTGCGCCGCAATGGCAGAACTCGCTTGCGAAGCGGACATTCTGACTCCTAACCTGACCGAAGCCGCCATCATTCTGGGTGAAGAATGGCAGGGCACCAACATCAGCGACGACGAAGCGAAGCGCATCATTGATGCCCTGATCGCAAAGGGCGCCAAGAACGTAGTACTCAAGGGCGTTCAGCGCGATGACGGCATCATTCGCAACTTCGCCGCAGGTGTTGACATTGAGCCGTTCGAGGCATCGAACGAATACCTGCCTTACATGTTGCACGGCACGGGAGACCTGTATTGCTCTTGCTTGCTGGCAGCCATCATGGCAGGTCGCACACTTAAAGAAGCGGTCGAGTTCGCGGGCGAACTTACCCACGACGCCATGATCGTTTCGAGTAAGCAGCCTAACTTCATGGATCGAGGCGTGAGCTTCGAGCTGCTGATCGGGCGTATCGCGGCGCTGCTACAGAACTAGCCTGAACGGTTCACCGATTCGCGCATTCGACCACTCCCGCATGTGCGAATGCGGGCCTGCATGATCATATCCGAGCGAACACACTCACCAAAGCGCTTCGTGGATAGACCCACGGAGCGCTTTTTGGTGGTTTCGAATGCCCGTCATTGCGTCCGCCTCCAATGCCTCAGGTCTTTCACTTCGGGCCCTTGGCGCTAGGCATGGCCTCTCAGCCGCAATCGACCCTAGAACAACGATGCCTGCTGTGGCACCGAGTCGAACACGAAGCGCACTTCATCCTCATATAGGTCGACCACGTGCGATTCCCATTCCTTGAGCGATATGACGTACGAGAACGCGCCCTGCTTCATCACCAGCAGGCCACCCACCATGCCAATGCATGCTCCTGCGCATTCACCTTCGTGACCCTCCGGCAACTGCAGTTCGCTCACATCGGGCGAAGGACCACCGAAGTAACACGCGGAAAGATCCTGAATATCTTCCGGCGCGAACCCCTCCTGAACCACCGCTTCAATGCCAGCCAAGCGCTGCATCTCTTGGGTCAGAACCATCGCAGCCTGCGCGGGGTCGAATTTCTCTTCAGCAAACAACCGCGCCTTGAGCGATGCGCGCATTGTTTCCAGTATGCCTGCCTGTGCGCACAAAGCAGCTTCAAGCGCGCGGGCGTCATCGGCATTCGCGAACCGACCGACGACACATGCCACACGAGCACCCTGTTCGAGCAATCGTTCGATACCACGCGTTTCCGACGAGATGCCCGCTTTTATGTGGTTGGGCGAGAAGTACGCCAAATACACAAAATGCGATGTTTGATTGTATTCGCGCTGCTGCGGAGAAATGGTTTCCGCGTAATAGAACGACGGATTGAAACCCGTCGCCTCTCTACACGCAGGGCACATTTCATCCTTCTCGGTCGGCAAAAGCTCCACCTTTAAAGGGCAGACCTCTCGCTGGAACGTTCGCAGATCGAATCGCCCCGTGCAGAACCGGCGCGACTGACGCACCAAAGAGAGGGTCTTCCCCACGACAGGAACAATATGCTGCGTTTGCGCATCGACATCATTGAATCGCAGGTACGGACCTCGATCGCTAAAACCATATCCTGCCAGAACCGTTACGTGTCCATCTAAATACTTCATCACGTGCCTACCTTAGCTCTGCTCTATCGGGCCGTCGCGACATCCCGCTCGCGTTACGCCAAGCAAGGCAATACGCCAGGTGCGGCGGCGTTCGCGTGAATCGGCCTGCATCCGATAGAGCCTTTCGTTCTTTCAGAGCCATCATATCGAAAGATAACCAAGGTTAACAATGCATCTAGTTCTTTTTCGGCATAGCGCGCAAGAACAGGAGGCCAACGATGAACAATACCGCGATCGAGAGTACGCCGTACGAGGCGTTTCCCGTGACCTGAGTGAATAGACTCACCAAGAACGTGCCCATGACCGCTGCGTACTTTCCGAAAATATCGAAGAACCCGTAATACTCGTTGGCCTTTTCCTTAGGAATGAGTTTTCCGTATTCCGAACGCGAAAGTGCCTGAATGCCGCCCTGGAACAACCCTACGCAGATCGCCAAGATCCAGAATTCCGTAGCCGTCTTCAGGAAGAACGCGGCGAACACAACGATGCAAAAATACGCAGCTACGCCCACCATCAACATGTTCTTCGTACCGAATCGCTTCGCCAATTTTCCGTACGCGATCGCCGAAGGGAACGCCACGAACTGGGTAACAAGCAACGCCAAGACCAGCTGGGTCGAATCGATACCTAATTCAGTTCCGTAGCTCGTCGACATTTTGATGACCGTATGGACACCGTCGATATAGAAGAAGAACGCGATCAGAAAGAACAGCAGGCGCTTGTCATGCACGATGTTCTTCACAGTCGACGCAAGACTTGCGAAGGTGCTTTTCAACAAGGCTCCCTCACGCGTTTTGAAGTGCGTCTGCTTTACGTTCTTTGCAAGAGGAACCGTAAATGCGACCCACCACAGCGCCGTGATAACGAAGGCGACCTTCATGCCGAGCGCCACATCGAGCCCGAACGTCGGACCACCGAGCACCACCACAAGACACGCGATGAACGGTATGCATGAACCGATGTAGCCCCACGCATACCCATGGGATGACACCAGATCGTAGCGCTCTTCGGTGGTCGCATCGACCAAAAAGGCGTCATAGAACACCATTGAGCCGTTGAGCATGATAGCTGCGATAACGTACACCACCAAGAACATGAACGCATGCTCAGGTACGCCCAGCGCCGCGCAAGCGACCGCGCCGGTACCCGCGAACCCGACAAAGAACTTCTTTTTGTTGCCCGCCAGGTCAGCCAAGCTACCCAAGATGGGCATCAACAACGCCAAAATAAGCGATGCGATTGTTTCCGCATAGCCCCATGCCACAACGACCGACGATCCCTCTTCGGCAAGCGAAGCAAAGTACACCGGGATCAGCGCGGTGGAGAGCATGACGAATGCCGAATTCCCTACGTCATAC
>JAXKBI010000031.1:0-1578 GCA_036553105.1 Eggerthellaceae bacterium | reverse complement strand
GGTAATGCATCGTCACCGCTAAACTGACGGAAGATTCTCGCTCGGTCTATCGGTTCGCAAGTGTTTAGGGTTGTTGCGGGAGATTTTGCTTACGCCACAACAACCCCTTGGGCGTCATGCTGCAGCACAATGCATAAATATCCAATATTTTGTCTTAAAGGTTGTTGGAGCGATTCTGCTACTTTTCGGTCTTTGGCATGAAGCTGGAACGGAATATCGAGCGGGAGTTTAACTCGATATCCTTTTCGACAAGCTTTAACAAGAAAGAAATGAATTGCATTATGATGCAAAGAGCCAAGCGATAGTCCTGATGAACGAAGTACAAAGCGCGACTTTAATCTGAGGGTGAAATCTGCGACTTGCGCTAAACTGCGAATGTCGACAGTTATAATACGGAGTGACGTATCGAATCAAGATTCCGTCAAAGAGCCTGCTGTTGTCGTTATGAGGAGATTGAAAAATGGCACAAATGCCCATTGTCCGTTGCAGGAATATGATCTTTTTGATTTAAGCAGTTGGGCATGGTAGCGCCCAACAACCAGTTCTTTGGGTTGGTTGTTGGGACGATGTGAATCCAGATAAAACATGACCTCGCAATCAGTGAAATCGAGCCACTTCCCATACGTTGGAAACCATGCCTTGTAGACAGATTCTTTCGCGCTGAAAGTCAGCCTATCCCAAGATATATTTGGCTGACTGCAGGTAAGCTCACCCATCTGTTTTATCTCCTTCTTGCTCATTATCAAACTGTATATCTCTGATTCAATGGGGTTATTCGGCTCGGCGTCAATCCCGATAGTTCGAAATCGGTAATCTGAGGTGACTGCGGCAGCGGCATATCCTCTGCAATGCGTAATGCTCCCGCATATGTTTTTGGGCCAAATCGGTTCTCGGTTGGTACCGATGAGGATAGGAGGGTCATTGAAGCCCAGATGCGAGAGAGCGTTGCGAGCACATTTGCGCCCAACGGAAAACTCTTTCAGGCGTTTAGAAGAAAAACTTCGTGATATTTCCTTTTCTTTCCCAATAAGAGGAAAACCGTAAAAAGACCCCAGGTATTCTGAAGAAAACACTTCCTCTGGTAGTAAGGAGGCTAAAAAACCGGAATTGAATTTAGGAAAGCCAATCACAGCACCACCCCTAGTATGAACTATACACCCTTGTATACACTTTAAAAGTTCCAGCTGTTCATGTAGGCGATCTGCTCCTCGGTGAGGGTGTCTATCTTCACGCCCAGAGTCTCCAGCTTCACGCGCGCCACGCCGTCGTCGATGGCGGCGGGCACGTCGTACACCTTGTTCTCCAGCTCGCCCTGGTGCGCATACAGGTACTCGGCCGCGAGCGCCTGGTTCGCGAAGCTCATGTCCATTACGGAGGCGGGGTGCCCCTCGGCGCACGACAGGTTCACGAGGCGCCCCTGCGCCAGCACGATGACCGTGCGGCCGTCGGCCAGCGTGTACTCCTCCACGAGCGGCTTGATCTCCTCCACCTTCACGGCGTGCTCGCGCAGCCACTCCAGGTTGATCTCGCTGTCGAAGTGCCCGGAGTTGCACACGATGGCGCCGTCCTTCATGTTCT
>JAXKBI010000030.1:0-9778 GCA_036553105.1 Eggerthellaceae bacterium | reverse complement strand
TACTTCATCTGGTCGAGGAGCCAGTCATGCAGCCATAGGGCCTTGGCGTATTCTGAACCATCGGTCTCCTTGTTGCACTGGGCCACTGCGGCGTTCACACGGTCGGCGACTGAAGGGTAACTCGGGTCTGAGACCTGGACGTTGAACGTGACGCGCATGTAGTACATGCTTGATGCCTTGTCCATGAGGAAGAAACGGTAATTGTATGTTCCGCTGGCGGTCATGGTGAACGTGTAGTCGTGTGAGGCTTCCTCGGCGGTGTACTTGGTCCATTCGCCGCGACTCGGGTCTGCGACGGATTCGAAGGACCATTCATCAGGATTGCTGTATGAGGGGGCATCCATGCGGAACTGATAATTGCCTGACCCTCCCGAGGCCTCGACATGGAATGTGGTGGGGCTGCCCAGCTTCGGATCGTTCCAATAGGCGGTCAGCGTGATTCCATTCTGCGGATCAGATGAAGCGGAATGGGCGTAGCCGTTCATGGCCGCGCGGATGGTGTTATCCGTGCTTTGGGTTTGCAGTGGGGTAGCGGTGTCCTGCTGTGCTTCTGATTCTGGTTGGGACTCTGGTTGTGCTTCCGGTTGGAATGTTGTTTCAGCTTGTGACTGCGGTTGCGTTTCTGGTTCTGTTTGCGGTTGTATTTGTGTTTCCGTCTGAGGTTGCGTGTCGGTTTCCGACTGCGCTGGTGCCTGTGTCTGTGCTTCTGCTGCGCCTGTTTCGGATTGAGTGGTTGCTTCAGGCTGTGCGGATGTTTCTGCATCTGGTTGCGCCTGCGTCTGTACTGTATTCGAAGCAGTGTCTGTAGTAATCCCATTTTGGGCATAGCTAGCTGTCGCAGTCAAACTCAGAGCGATCGCCGCGCTAAGCATGGCGGACAACGCGGTGACGATTGGTTTTCTCATCTCAATACCTCTCTCGAAGCGGTTGCCTGAACCCGGTCATCACCCTCGATGACTGCCTGTCCCGAACGTTCCCCCGCCTTGACTATTACTCTATTCACCAGTGTATCGGGAATACGCAGTAAGACACGGGGCATTATTCGAGTTTGGCGCATAATGCTCAGGAATTATTTTCGTTATACGTCATTCGACGTACAGTCCTCTGCTGAAATCCGAAGGACGAATTTCAGCATCGAAATTCATTGTTTCAGCCAGATGATTCACCAAATCCGCCAAAATCGTATCCCGTGTAGCAACGTCGTGCGTCTCCAAAAGTTTTCGGTAAAGTTCTTTGGCCTGTGGATCATCGTAAAAAGTGAGCGGAATTTGGTTAAGATCAATGCAGAGAGCTCGTTGATTCATCCTGTTACGCATAATATTTTTGACAAGTTCTCTTTTGTCTTGCCTTCGTTCGTTATTGAGATCGTCTTTTTGCTCAATGCGATGCTGGACAAACCAGAATGATGTAGTGATGATTGCTCCGATAATGGCTCCAACAAGTGATGCTATGGTTTCCGTCATTTTGAATCATTCTCCTTGTTTGGGATTTTATCTATCAAAAGCGTACTGCGCTGTGCGATTTCACAGTTATGCTTGATTTTATGGTTTCAAAGACGGGAATTAAAACTTACGCATATTACCTACCATCTTCAGCCGAGGAAGATGCTTCGGAGAGTGTTCATGAAACAACGGTTAATTCTGTAATTATTATTGGTGCAAACGGCGCAGGGAAAAGTAGGCTTGGAGCTTGGATTGAGCAAAAGCATCCTCAAAATTTGCAAAGAATATCTGCTTTACGGAATTTATCTTTAAGTCATGATATACAGCTCTATCCTTTTTCTGTAGCAATTAACAAAATGATGTACGGGAGCAACACAAAGGAGAAAACGCATAATTCGTTATATGAATGGGAGACTGCCGAAAGGAAATATCGGTATACAAATTCTCCCGTCTCCAATTTTGACTCTACAATTGCTGCGATAATTGCGAGAGACAATGATGATAATCGTCAGCTTGTCAGGAAAATGCAATCTGGTAATTTATCTGAGTTCTCTGATGAAATTGCATCAACTACGGAAAAGAGGTTGCAAAAATTATTCTCCAGAGTCTTCCCTCATAGGAGTATCTCGTTCAAAGAGAATACGGTATTCGCTTCCGGCGATATCAGCTCGGGTGACGATTACAACAGCTGTGAGATGAGTGATGGTGAGCGAGCCGGACTGTATGTGATGGCGCAGGCTCTTTGTTTACCTGAGGGGAGCACTGTGATTGTTGACGAACCTGAGCTACATTTGCATCCTGCTATTATTACAAGTCTTTGGCAGGAAATTGAAAAAGAGCGAGTAGATTGTCTTTTTATCTTTATTACTCATAGTATGGAGTTTGCCGAATATCATACTGATTCCGATAGAATTTGGGTCAAAAGTTATGATGGAAAAACATGGCAATATGAAATTATCCCTAAAGATCAAGAAATGCCAAGTGCATTGCAGCTAGAAGTTCTAGGAAGTCGAAGGTCGGTTCTTTTTGTCGAGGGGACTAGAACGTCTCTCGATTATCGTTTATATTCACTTCTATTTCCTGAATATTTGGTTGTACCTTGCGGGAGCTGCCAAAAAGTCATCGAACAAACAATTTCTTTTCGGAACAATTCGAATCTTCATCATGTTGAAGTTTATGGTTTGATTGATCGTGATCGAAGGTCACAGGGACAGCTTGAGGAGTTGCGAATGCGTGGAATAAATGTTTTACCTGTGGCTGAAGTTGAGAATTTGTTTTTACTTGATGAAGTAATGCAGGTGTTTGCCGGTCATATGGGACAATCTGCCGAGGTCGTCGCTTATGCGCAGCATTTTGTTGTAGACGAATTCATAAAAGAAAAAGAACGATTGGAGCGTGAAGCATGTCGGGATGCCATCAAAGATTTTTTAATTGGCCTAGATGTTAGCGGTAAATCCTCTGATGAAATAGCGAATATGGTAAGGGATGGGTCGGCAGAAATACAGAAGAAAATTTGTGAATGTTTTTCTGCTATTGGAAAAAAGAAAGATTATGTTCAAATTTTAGAGATTTTAAATGATAAAAGTATAGTAAAGCGTATAAGCTCATTGTTTGGATTATCTAAGAATAGTTATTGTAGTCAAATTATTTTGCTTTTAGGTTCTCAAAATCCTATAAGTGATAATTTGAAGGAAGCATTCTTGTCGTCAATTCCGAAGTTTTATGCAAAGAGTAGCGCGGTATAAGATGGCGCAGTAGATATATTGGCCGAGTTCAAATATCCGCGTCTTAAGGAAAACAATTGTTCGCTGCAGATAAGCCTATACGGCATGTTGAGGATGATAAGTATGGTCGTGAAAAATATGTTGATAACCTTGCTTATGCTCTTTTAACCGGCGATGATTCGGATGGCTTAGTGGTTGGGATAGAGGGAGCGTGGGGCAGCGGTAAAACATCCCTCAAGAACATGCTCATTGAACGTCTTCAACAGATGCCTCTACCTGATCGCAAGACGCACCTCATTGAATTTGACGCATGGATGTACTCCAGGTCCGGTGAGATAGTATCTGCATTGTTCTCCGAAATCTCGGCAGGTCTTTCTCCCCGATTGAAGTGGTATCAAAAGCTATTGATGAGATTTGATTGCTTTAATAATAATGCAATCACCTCTGTGGTTCATTTGATTTATAGAGCGATAAACGCTGTACTTCCTTATTCTGAGATTGGTATTTCTATTGGATGTATCTCTTGGAGTTTCCAAAATTTATCAAAATTATTATCTACTAAGAAATATAGAACTGGTGATTTACATCAAACAAGAAGCAGGCTGAAGTACGATCTTCAATCGCAATCAGACAAGATTGTTGTATTCATCGATGATTTAGATCGTCTTCTGGATGATGAAATCAGTTCGCTTATCCAAGCGGTAAAAGCAGTGGGTGATCTCCCGCATGTCACATATGTGTTGCTCTATGACAAGGCATATGTAACGCAAGCACTCGATAAAGCAAGTCATAATCGTGGCTCTGAATTTCTTGAGAAGATAGTTCAAATTCCTGCAGTAGTTCCTGAGTTGTCGCTTAACGAATTGCACGAATCTCTGAAACATGAAATATTGCGCGTTGGTTGGCGTGACAGCCTGTCATTAGGGAGAGAACAGGGTATTTTCAATTATTGCATTTGCCCATTCATTCAGAACAAGCGAGATATGGTGCGATTCTTGAATGATTTTCGTCTGTACTATGAGGCGCTTGGTGATGACGTCGAGCTATTAGATTTGGCGGGTATCACCGCATTGCGTATCTTCTGTCCGGAGTTTTATTCTTGGATATGGGAAAATCGGTGTTTAATGGTGGATCCTGTTTTTGCGGATGAAGAGTATATGGTTTATTCTGATCAAACAGCTGATCTTGAAGAAGTTATAAAACAAGCTGATGAAAAGAAAATATTTAATAAATATTCAATCGAATGGAAGAAGATAATTCATATATTATTTCCTTTTGTAGATAAAATCTCCATGGGGAAAGAATACTTTCTTTCTGAAAATGATGTTCCGGATTCATATCGGTCGATATGCAAGAAGGACTATATTGATGCATATTTTCGACTGATGCCATCTTCGGGGGATGTTCCGGAGAAGTGGTATAAACGATTCCTTTGTGAAATCAATCTTGATGCCGTACAGTCGGATGCTGGTTTGCTGCAGATTGCTTATTCTCCAAGATTGCAAGAAAAAATCAAGCGATACTTATCTCGGGATACACATGGCAATGTAATAAGAATGCGTATGTTGCTTCGTTTTTACTTGAAGAATAGTTTCTGCAAGACATTGCAAGAATATTATCCTTATGTGCTGAATTTATTTACTATGGTATGTAGAAGGGGCTGGAATGCGGTTGATGTCGAATTGCTTTTGAAAGAATGTCTTCAGAACGACAATGTTGGTGCGTTTCTGTTTGATATTTATTTGGCTGTGCTATGTGAACTGCAATCCCTGTCGTCTCAAGAGGGTGACCGGCAGCGCAATAAAATGCTTGAGACATGGAATGTTCGGGTAGAAACTTTAGGGTATGGCCATTCGCAGTCTGCGTTGGGAGAGATTGATTGGAAAAGCTACGCTGAACTCTTCGAAAAGCGGGTTTTGCTTCTTGCTAAAAAGTGTGTTCAGAATAATAATCTTGCCGTATTGCCAGGGCGTTTGAGTTTTTGTGAATTGCGTTTGACAATGGTGATGTTGGGATGGTTGTTCGGTAATGTGCCGGATGATTTGAGGAGTGTATTACTTGCACTTCGTGAATATGCCGAAGACGAAGGCCAATTTGTTTTTCTTTCTGCGGCAGCATTGGTGACAAAACAAGATGATGAAAGCTATGTTGCCGATGTTCAGACTGCCAAATATTTGTTTGATCCTGCTGAGTATCTGAATATGGTCGCGTCATATGTTAGCGATAATGAATTGCAACATAAAACTAGTGGGCGGCGTGAGCAGCAGTTGTGTCATGCGGCATATTCCTTTGCGCTCAAAGGTAATGGTGTAACAAATCAAAATGGCAAGGTTCAGATTACTGCTGATCAGGCGAATAAGGTCTTGGAAGGTTGGGGATTGAAAGATTCGGGATTAGAGCTTTTGCAATTGTTGGTAAAAGATTAAGAAGGGACTACGAACATTTCCTCGATGTCGGCTTGCATGACGGTGATGGTGAGCCGAGGATCCGTGGATTCGCTGGAATCCATGATCCAATCGTTTCAGAAGTTCCGAGCATAATCATGTTGCACCGTAACGTCGATTAGCACGTCTGCAAGGCGAAGCGCGAAGCGCACCATACCATCCTCATTTTTCTGGAAATAAACGGCAATACGGAACAACATCATACAATCCGGGGCATTGCCTTGGTGCTTTCTGTTTACGTGCGGCAGCCTTCGCGATGTATTCCCTTCTATATCGGGATAGGAGTCGTTTCGATCGAGACGGCGGCATTTTCGGGACTCTCGATTCCTGTTACCGATAGGGGGACCCGGAGCATCAAAATGCATGAAAAGCGGAGCTTGGAATGCGTTTTCCTTGCCATGGTCACATGGTTTCGTCTGTTTCGGCACGTTCTGCACTCCGTAAATGTCGCACGATTCCATTTTTCGGTCATTTTTTGGAATCGTGCTACATCGCACACCCCCGTAGTCGCGCGAAAGTGTCGAAAAAACCGGTTCGGGGGTATGGAATAGGCGGGAAAACCGCATTTCGGCAGGAAAAATGTTGCACGATTCGAAATTTGCCCCGAAAATCGGAATCGTGCGACAAAATTCGTCGTTTTCTTCCGTGGTCCCGCTGCTCGCAATTGCCTGAGCTGATTGGTAGGTTCGTCCCAGCAACGTTCGCTGTGAAACGGTCAGGTGAGTCAATCGATTCCGGCTATTCCTGTGAATCCGAACTGGTCTTGCATTGTTTCGCGGAGCGCAGTCAGATCCAAATCAGGGTATTCATTTGTCAGGTTTCTGAGAATCCGATGTAACCACCACCTAAGCAACGTTGAATCGCATTCGCCGGTTTGGTGCTTAACCTGCCACTGATAAAACAGTAATAATTGCTGCTGTTCCTTTTCGTCATATCCTTCGGGGACTGGGTAATGGTCTTGGGAAAAGTCGATGTCGGTGTTATCTGTCGTGGAGAGTATTTCTAGAGCTTCGGAGATATGCCCTCTTAGGCTTGGAATAAGGCAGATGAGAGCTTTTTGTTCTTCAGAATCAAGATCGCGAGGAATTCCTTGGAAACGATTGGTGATGTACGTCTTAAGCCAATTTTTCCATGCGATATCTATTTGTTCATCATTCTGCTGACGGCACCAATAGGGGAGAAACTTTGCAATCTCAGACAGTGTAGAGAATCCACTGTTATAAAGTACTTTTTTCAGTACTGCATCATATGCGTTGCTTGTATTGGGTGGCATGTTCATGAAATTGAAGAGAACATCCCAGTAGTTATTTCGGAGTCCTTGATCCTTGTATTCGCAAAGATTTCTAGCCTCTGCGATTTGATCTTCGAGAAGACCGGACACATCTTTTTCGGAAAAACTACTGGTAATACGCGGAAAAGCGAGGAAAGCCGCCCATGTTTGATGTTGGGTGCTTTCATCATGGAATAGAGGCATTATGCACTCTCTGGCAAATTTTTTATCAAGGATAAAGAACGTGGCTAGTTTTTGGGCGCACGCTATCTGTATTGGCCAGATGAGGTTATTGGGCTGGTTTAAGAGATTCTGTATTCTATCTTTTTCGTTGCTGGGAATTCCATTCCAATCGGTTGGCGAGGTATTTGTGTATCGGTATAACACTGTTTTAATCTGATACGTGATGATGAGAGCTGGCCATAGGTTACAGGCTACATAGTCAAATTGGTTAATGTTTGGCTTCTCTGTATGAAAAGCCTGGCCATATTTTGGAATCAAAGAATCTATAAAATGCTGGGCTGTCTGGAAAAATGATTCTGCGTTTTCTGATTCAATTCGACTGATTTGCTCTGTGACAAAGAAAATCGGTGAATAAAGATTAGCCTCGTTCCAATCGAAAGCGCATACGCGTTGTGTGATGTTGCAAACATCCTTCTTGAAGTCTGTGCTTCGAATCTCGTTGGTAATAAACAGAACAATCTGCGCTCTTTCATATTCAGTGGTGTTTGGAGTGGCTAGGATGGCGTCCCAAAGGCCGCGGGTATCCTGCGGATGCTCTGAACAATATTCGCCGATGAGTCTGCATCCAGCTTCAAAAGAGAATGAGTCAAAGGCATCGGCGTCCTTAGGCAAAGACAAAATTTTGGAAATCGCTTTACTGGGAGATTGTTTGACTAATGAGGCGAATTCCTCTAGAGAGATTCGTCCTTTTACTGAATGATAAATTTTGAGCGGAACGTCTGAGTCCGGGTCTGGAACAAAGCCAAAATCTTTTTCATAGAGTGATTGCAGCTGCTGTATTTCATGCCAATTCGGGTCGGCTGCAGACAGCCAGCAGACCCGATTAAATAACTCATACAAGCGTATGAGCCGTTGTCTTTCGTCTTTGTCTGTGGTTTTGGCTCTATTCGGAATATCTTCAGGGCTATACGGAGGCTGCAGTTTTTCTAGAAGTGACGCTTTCTGTGCTGCTGAAACATGTTCTATAACAGCCTTGAAGAGCTGCCGAACCTCATGTTCGCAAAATCTGCCAAAAAGAAGATTCTGCTTCAGCAACCACTCAAGCTTTTCATCAGGAGCTGCTTCGCTGATTTCCTGTTCATGGATGGCAAGACGCCGCAAAACGATTTGATCACTGTGGATCCAGCGATTGGCGAGTTCGTTTTTCTCATTGTGCTGCTCTCCAAATACGCGAAGTGTATCGATAATGAGATGTAGATCGCCTCGTGTATTTCCACAAGCTTCAATTTCAGGTATCCAAATGCGAATGAACGCGTTCCAATGTTCGTGATTCGAATCCGAATAATATTCTGAAAGCAAATTCATTGCCTGATTTATTGAATTTTCGATGATCCTTTCGAAGGACGGCGAGTGCTCGCATCTTGAGGCGAGGTCATCGATGATTCCTTGTCCAAAGCTTGACGGAATGTTCCAACTAACGTTGACATCGGGCTTCTCGCCGGAAGAAAAAGGAACCGGATCTGGCTCATAGAATTTTGAGCTTCGATCAAACTCCAAAAATGGGCGCAATGCGGCTTCCCAAACAATATTGGAAGCGCGGAATTGGTCTTCGAAGCCGCACAATAAAGAATCATGCGGCATATACGGCATTGTTTTATCTTTTATGGATGTTGAGAGGAATGCTTGCAGCGCTTTCTTCGGCGTTCCATCGTTGCTAGGTTGAATTGCGGATGTTGAAAATGACTGGAAAGCATAATCGGACAGTCTCTGCTGGCATAGCTTGATGTACTGCAGGGTTATACTCTCGCTATTGAAGTTTATGTTGCAGATTCGTGTAATCCAGTTGAGGAGTTGCCGCTGTTGGGGTGTTTGAGGCTCTGTGCCATCGAACAGCGTTGAATATCGTTTTTGCTCGTAGAGCCAATTAATCCATATTGGTTCTTTTGCGGTTTGAATAAAAGTGTCTAAGCCCGACGGTGTGGAGAGTTCGCTAAGGAGACTATCTGTGTCATGCTGTGTTTGCGGAATACCCGCTTCAACAAGTTCTTTTGTTTTTCGAATGTAATCCGGAACTGACTGCGTTTCGTGTTCGGCCCAAGCGTTAAGAGCATCGATTAGTGCTTGGTGACTCCCGTTCTGAACGGGATACTCAATGGTCTGGAACTGTAGATGTTCGAAATTGGCCAAGGTGGTTTCATAATGGTCTTTCGGCTCTTCGTTGTCATGACCGAGGAAAATGAAATGTTTAGGTCCATTGGAATGCAGACCGAGAGACAGATATCTGATGACAGGATCGTTGACACTGTAGCCAATGAATAAAACGGTGTAGTTGGCGAACACTTCAGTGAGGAAACGCGTTGCCCAACCGTCAGTGAAGTAGGCTTTTCCAAAGTCTTTATCATCAAGCACCATATTTTTGCTGGGTCTAAGTATGGAACCATGAAGATGAACTAATCCTTTGAAATCACGTCCGAGAGGGAGAGCCGGTGCGAAGTATTGTTCGCCATAATCAAGGCCTTGTTCATCCGCCGCTTCTGCAAGAAGATTGTCGTAGTTCGTAGTGATGATTCGTGGTGTTTTGCAGGCTGTGGCTAACGCCATGACAGCCGCATGTTCGCTGTTGGCGGCGGGCTGTTTCTCTTGAAAAATCTTTTTTGTTATTTCATGGGTGTTGAAATGATCGTCGGAAAGCCGGCCTATGAAATAGTCCAGTCG
>JAXKBI010000029.1:0-27203 GCA_036553105.1 Eggerthellaceae bacterium | reverse complement strand
CGCTATACGACCGCCAAGATGGGCCCCATCCTGGACGGTTTGAAGAGCGCAGGCTTCCACTATGCTACGCGTGCAGGCGTTACGGTTTCCGTTTACGACGCGACCATTCCTCCGCAAAAGGAAGAGATCCTCGCAAAGGCCGACGCTAAGGTCGCTGCTATCGATGAAGACTACGAAATGGGTCTCATGGCAGACGATGAGCGTCATAAGCAGGTCGTTGACATCTGGAACGCTGCCAACGAAGAAGTCGGTAACGCTATGTCGGATAACTTCGACAAGTTCAACCCGATTTACATGATGGCGTTCTCTGGTGCTCGAGGTAACATCAAACAGATCCGTCAGTTGGCTGGTATGCGTGGTCTTATGTCTGACCCGAAGGGTGAGATCATCGACCGTCCTATTAAGGCGAACTTCCGCGAAGGCCTGTCCGTTCTGGAATACTTCATTTCCACGCACGGCGCTCGTAAGGGTCTGGCTGACACCGCACTGCGTACGGCTGACTCGGGTTATCTGACCCGTCGTCTGGTCGACGTTGCTCAGGATGTTATCATCCGCGAGATCGACTGTGGTACGACCGATGGCATTGAATGTGCGCTCTTGAATGCTAAGGGCAAGATCGATGATTCCTTGGTCGGTCGTTGTTTGGCTGAACCTGCGGTAAGCGAAACCACGGGCGAGATCATCATGGAAGCCGGCGAATATCCTTCTTCTGTAGCTCAGCTGCAAGCGCTCTATGATGCGGGCGTTCGCGTTATCAAGCATCGTGCGGTCATGACCTGCCATGCTGAACACGGCATTTGCCAGAAGTGCTACGGTTGGGATCTCGCAACGTCGCGTCCGGTCAATATCGGTACTGCTGCTGGTATTATCGCTGCTCAGTCCATCGGCGAACCGGGTACGCAGCTTACGATGCGTACGTTCCATACTGGCGGTGTTGCAGGTGAAGACATCACTCACGGTCTCCCTCGTGTTACCGAGCTCTTTGAGGCTCGCAAGCCTAAGGGTCAGGCTGTTCTCGCAGAGATCGCCGGTACCTTACAGATCGCGGGCGACAAGAACAATAAGACGCTTACCGTCCATGATCAGGAAGGCAACATTCGCGAGTACGTTGTTTCTGCACGCGCTCAGATGCTTCCCGGCGTTGTCGATGGTTGTGAAGTTCAGGTCGGTCAGCAGCTCACCAAGGGTTCCGTTAACCCTCACGACTTGCTGCGCTTGACCGATCCTAATACGACGCTTCGCTATATCGTCGATCAGGTTCAGGACGTGTATGTATCTCAGGGTGTAGACATTAACGATAAGCACATCGAAGTCATTGCTCGTCAGATGCTGCGCAAGGTCGCGGTCATCGATCCAGGCGATTCTGACTTCTTGCCAGGCCGCCAGGTGAACCGTTACGAGTTCGAACAGGTAGTGAACGATCTGGTTCTCGAAGGCAAGAATCCTCCGGTTGGCCAGCCGCTGCTGCTCGGTATTACCAAGGCTTCCTTGGCAACCGATTCGTTCCTGTCCGCTGCATCCTTCCAGGAAACCACTAAGGTCCTGACCGATGCTGCGATCGAAGGTAAGGTCGATACCCTTCAGGGCTTGAAGGAGAACGTCATCATCGGTAAGCCGATCCCTGCTGGTACGGGTCTCAAGCGTTATCACGAAGTGGGACTCACCTATAAGGGTGTTGCGGTTGATAAGGTCGATTCTGATCGTCTGCCTGATTCTGCTCCTGAAGCTCTGCGCGAGATCGAAGATCTGCTGCCTCAGCCCCAGGATTGGTCGCTTGATGGCGAGGGATATCTGGGTGCTGGCTCTGACTATGCAAGCTACTTCGCTTCCATTACGTCGGGCTATCGCGCAAACAACTTGAGCGACGAAGAGGCTCGCCTCTACATTTATGACGATCTGGGTGTTTCGCAGCGTTGGGCCAATAAGTTCTCCGAAGCAGGCATTGAAACGGTAGCCGATCTTGTCGGTCATACCGAAGACGAATTGCTTCGCATCGAGGGCATTGGCACGAAGGCTATTGAAGAGCTGAAGGTCGGTCTTGAAGAGCGTGGTCTGACTCACGTGATCGAGGATGACCTTGCGGCTTCTCGTGACGACATGAGCCAGCTGCTTGATATGGTCTTTTCGCCCGATGATACGGTGCTGATCGGCGGCGACCAGCCGGCGACCTTCAACACCGAAGGCGAGGACATGCTGGGTGAAGCGCTTCCTCCGCGTTCGTATCAGCGCAACTTAGAAGAGCTTGATGCGTTGCTGGGTGCGACGGATCTGGGCTTCAACCTGACTAGCGCCGAAGACGAAGCTGCTTCCAATCAGGAAGACTAGTCGTATAGCTGATCGAGCATAATGCTGCAAATGAATGCGCTCCCTTCGGGGAGCGCATTTTTGTTTGGACATTTAATCGATGGAGATTATTCTGTTCCTATTACGGTACGTCAGAGTCCGTGAACTCAAGCTATTATGGTGAACCAAGACAGATCCTATACATACGGAGGAAAAGCATGCAGTCGATGCTGTTCGAAGATATAAATACAGTCAATGCTTCAGGCGATCACATCGCTCACGCATACGTTGGAGTGCGTGATGGACGAATTGATTATGTAGGGAAAGAGGCGCCTTCGGCGACTTATGATTCGACTTATGATGGTCGCGGTAAGCTTTTGATGCCTGGTTTGTATAACGCGCATTCGCATGTGCCCATGACCTTGCTGCGCGGTATGGGCGAGAACATGCCGCTTGATCGCTGGCTCAACGATGCCATTTTCCCCTTCGAAGCACTGATGACCGATGACGATTCGTATTACGGAACCCTGTTGGGTATTGCTGAAATGCTGCGATTCGGCGTGGTTTCATTCACGGACATGTATTACCACTCGGAAGCTCGTGCGAAGGCGATCATTGAATCGGGCACAAAGTGCAATCTGGGTCATAGCGTGCTTGATTTCGATCCCGATATATCGTACGACAGCCTTCCAGAAGCAGTGAAGAACCAAGAACTGATCCGTGTGTTCCAGGGGGCGGCTGATGGGCGCCTTATGGTTGATTTTAACTTGCATGCCGAATACACCTCTACACGTAAAGTAGCCGAAGGACTCGCGCAGGCGGCCGCCGAAGAAGGGGTGCGCATGCAGGTGCATGTAAGCGAAACAGCTGCAGAGGTGGAGGGCTGTAGGGAACGTCACGGAATGACTCCTGTTGAGTATTTGGCGGATTGTGGCATCTTTGATGTGCCGACCACAGCAGCTCATTGCGTGTGGCTCAACGATGCTGATCGTGCGATCTTGGCTGAAAAAGGCGTGTTCGTCGCCACCTGTCCTGCATCGAATGCGAAGCTGGGCAGTGGTGTTGCGGGCGTGCTCGCTATGCGCGATGCAGGTGTGACCGTTGCCTTGGGTACCGATGGCGTGGCAAGCAACAATAATCACAATATGTTCAAGGACATGTATCTGCTGGCACTAATGGAGCGTGCTCATAGCGCGTCTCCGCTTGGATTGTCGTCGGCTGACATAATTTGCATGGCGACTCGTAATGGTGCTCTTTCTCAGGGACGTGAAGACTGCGGTGATATCGCAGTGGGGAACCGAGCCGATATCGTGGTGCTGGATATCGATACGCCGTGGATGACGCCGTGCGAAGACATGGCAAGTTCGCTCATTTACTCTGCTCAGGGAAGCGATGTTGTTCTGACTATGGCTGATGGCGAGGTCCTCTATAAAGACGGGGAATACCTGACGATAGATATCGAAAAAGCGCAGGCAGAGGTGTTGAAGTCTCGCATGCGTATCAAGAACCAACTCTAAATGCGGCTATGCCTGTGGGTAGGGCGTACAAAGGGAGATGCAGGTCGCTGACAGGTGATCGATTTTCATTGATTTGTTCCATAAGTGTATATGGGCATGGGATGTTGCGCACATAGGCAGCATGTCTTGCGGTATTCTGTAAGGAAACAAAAAACGTCTGTTGTATTGCGGAAAGAACGCTTCGAAGACGCATTGACCATGCAGTTATTGCAGAAGGAACACTTAATATGAAAACGTATTTATCCGATGACCGTACGCCACCAGTAAGTCAGATCGGGGCGGCGCTCGAATCGCTTGCGCACACTATCCATGAACGTCGTGGCGCGGGCGAAAAGAGCTACACCTATCGTCTGCTCGAGGGCGATATCGATACGTTGCTGAAAAAGCTGGTCGAAGAAGCTCACGAAACAACGTTGGCTGCAAAGGATGTTGAGGTTCCGGGATCGCCGTCTTCGGAGGTCGATCATTTGCGCTATGAGGCGGGAGATGTGGTGTATCACCTCATGGTCCTTCTTGAGCGCTGTGGTATTTCGCTCGATGAATTCGCGGCTGAACTGAATTCACGTATGACTGAAGATGAGATCGCTTCACGGGAAGGCGTGGTGCTGCTTAAGCCCGAATATCGCAACCGTGGACATCACGAGGAGTAGGGGGCACGTATGGCAAAGTTGTTTGGAACAGATGGTGCACGCGGTGTGGCAAATACTGAATTGACTTGCGATATCGCCTTCAATCTCGGGCAGGCTGCTGTTGAGTTCTTGGGTAAGACCATCGTGGTCGGCAAGGATACGCGTCTGTCGGGTGACATGCTCGAATGCGCTCTTAACGCAGGCATCATGAGCCGTGGTGGTACGGTATTGACCGCAGGCATCATTCCTACGCCGGGCGTTGCGTATCTGACTCGTGAATTGTGCGCGGATGGCGGCGTGGTCATCTCCGCATCGCACAACCCACCGGAGTATAACGGCATTAAGTTCTTCGACAACCAGGGTTTCAAGCTTCCCGATGATGTTGAGGAAGCCCTTGAGGAATTTGTCGAAGCGGGCGGCACGCCAGCCGACCAGTTACCTGCTGGTGATGAAGTAGGTGTGGTCGTACCGATCGAGAACGCCTGTGAACTATATATCAACTATGTGGTTTCGCTGGTGAAGGATGAAGGTGTTTCGTTCGAGGGCTTGAAGGTCGCGCTCGATACTGGCCATGGCGCGGCATCGCTTACGACCGCTCATGCACTTGAGGAACTCGGTGCTGAAGTGATCGCGATCAATGACGACTTCACAGGTACGGATATCAATGTGAAATGCGGCTCCACCCATTTGGAACCGTTGAAGAACCTGATGGCTGCAACGGGCGCCCACGTCGGCATTGCTCATGACGGCGATGCTGATCGTGTCATGTTCGTTGATGAACAGGGCAACGAGATCGATGGCGACGTGGTAGAGGCGGTATGCGCACTCGATCTGAAGGAGCGTGGACTGCTTCCGGGCAATACAGTCGTATCCACGGTCATGTGCAATCTGGGCTTCACCAAAGCTATGCGCGAAGCGGATATTGACGTTATTCAGACCCAGGTGGGCGATCGCTATGTGCTGCAGCAGCTACGCGAAGGCGGTTATATCCTTGGCGGAGAGCAGTCCGGTCATATGATCTTCCTGAAACACAATTCAACAGGTGATGGCCTTATTACGGCGTGTCAGTTCCTGTCGGCATGCTTGCGCAAGGGCGGTGTCGTATCTGAAGCGGCATCAATCATGCAACGTTTCCCACAAGAACTTATCAACGTTAAAGTGACCGATAAGCATGCGGTGACCGGCAATCAGGCAGTGGCGAGCGCTATTGCGCAGGCTGAAGGTGAATTGGGTGTTGACGGCCGCATTCTGGTTCGTCCTAGTGGCACGGAGCCCCTTGTTCGTGTAATGGTGGAAGCGCCTACCCATGAAGCGGCTCATGCGGTAGCTCAGCAGGTCGCCCAGGTAATTGAATCCGAATTAGGATCGTAACTTCGTTTCTTAAGAACTCCCCGAAAGGAAGCTCCCATGGTTTTATTAGATCGCGTATCCAAAACATCAAGGGGTATCCACACCATGAAGGCAATGATCGGTATGACGGTAGCCGCCGTTGCTCTTGTGGTAACTGCGGCTCTTCCGGGTGCTCTGTGGGCAGATGAGCCTCAGTCATCAACGGGTACGTCTGGCGATGGTGCTGCCTTTGCTCAAACAGAAGCGACTTCTGAGGCTACTCGTTTCGAATACGGTGGCTGCATCTATGAAGTAACGAAAGAGAATGAAGAAGAAAGAGAGTTCGAAGCGTCCCTTGTGGGGATACAGGAGGGTGCCACATCCTGCACCGTAACTTCCAGCGCGCATCGTCAGTCGGATGATGGGTGGCGGCGTAATTATACGGTCACCGACATCAATGAGGATGTACTGAAAGGCTATACGGGCCAGGTTCTGTTGGAGTGCTTGCCGAGCGATGTCGATGGCAAGGTGTATAAGGCACTAGAGAAAGCAGGAGCGCAGGTACAGCTGCTACTGTATGCACCTAGGAGAACTACGACGACCATTAATAATGATCTCTCTTTTACTGTAGGGGGAGTAGTCGAGCAGTTACCTTTGAATACCCCTATTACGGGGCTGGTCGTAGATGGAACCCAGGAAATCAATAACGCATCGGGTCAAGCATTTCCTGTTTACTTGATGGGAGACGAGGACACACTGTACAAAGTGCCCGGTGGTATTACTGCAAACGAAACCATCGACATGGCAAATCTTGATCCCTTCTCGGCTTTCGAGAACTTGAAGTACAGTACCGACAATGGTAATTCGTGGAGCTCGGAAAACGTAAATCTCAGTACAAGGGACGCATATATAACCGTTCCGAGTGGCGCCATCGATCACAATGGCAGCATTATGCTGAGCATGAATGACTCTCCAGGATTTGAAAAAGGGTACCTTAAAACAGTCTGGTCTAACAATCAGACGTCTCTTGATTTAGAAAACGGGTATGGAACGATCGAATGCGAGGTTGCTTCTACTATCGAGACCTCGTGGACGCAAACGTTTACTATCAACGTAAAGGTCGCAGCGGCAGAGAATGCAGTGTGGATCGATGGTATATACCATGACGCGAATTACGTTTCCGATGACGGAAGTATTAAGCTCGAGTACGATCAAGCAGGAACGCCGACGATCGTGCTCAATGACGCCCATATTACGAATGTCGGTGGTGGCCCAGATTCCTGGGGTGATGGCGACTGGGGCGAAGCGGGGATCTATGCCCAGGGTGATCTGAACCTTAGGCTTGAAGGACAGCCCAGCTCTATAGAGGCCTCCACGGAATACGGCAATGCGATCAGGTGCGGTGGGCATCTAAATGTAACCAGTGATTCTGGCGCATCTTTGAGCGCATCGTTGTCCAAGGCTTTTGAGCAGAACTTTATATCATCGATCGTAGATGCGAATTCTGTTGAAATGAATGGCGCGTCGCTTGATCTGCGATACATATTGGGAGATACGGTCAATGTTGATGGGATAGGGTATGGCTTAACCGCTGACGGCAAGAATCTTGCCGAGGGGCAGCCTGCCTTGAAGCTCTCTGATTCTACGCTTTCAATTTCAATCGACAATCCGAATCAACTTGATCTAGTAGGAATGGCTTTGTATGCCATTTCCGCCGACTGGGATACCAGTGTGGCTCTCTCTCAAGCAGAGGTGACGGTCAAAGGGGAATGGCGTGCTGCCTTCACCGTGAGTGGCGATGTAGTGATCAGTAATGATTCTGTCGTCTTAGTAAATGAGATAGCCGATAATCGTTGGCCAGCAGCTATCAGGGTGGGTGGTACCCTGGATATTAGCAACAGCAGCGTTGAAGTGGTAACTGGCTCATGGGATGCCAATAACCCTGCTGCCCTTTTGGCGAATCAGATTAATCTTAGTGGAGCTGAGATCGTTGGTCCCGATAATGCCGTGATTGGCTCAACTGAAGATCCTTGGTCGTCTGAGGGTGGTACTGCTCAAACGGTCTTAGTGAACGAGAAGGCTTCTCCAACGGTGCGCATTGTTCCTGTTGTTCGCGTGGACGAAACACTTGGAGATGTGTTCCCGAACTCCGCTGTGCAGGAAGCGGTTTGGGGCGAATGCCTTGGTATGACGGATCCCGTGAATCCCGACTACAAACTAGATCAAAAAGCAGTTAATGCGATCTTTTCTATCGATTCCCTGGTTGTCAAAATCGATAATGCTGATTTGACTGGTTCGGGGATCGAGAATTTAGCGAGCCTCTCCGAGTTAAGAGTTTACTTAACAGGTGCTCAAACTGACGTCCAAGTGGTATTACCGCAGACGCTTTCTCGAGATCTTTCCGAACTGATAGTGTATGCGGACAAGAGCGTAGAAACATTGAATGTTGATGCTCCAACTTTTGCGGGGTCGATGCTTTTTGATTCGAGGGGTACTGATGGTATCCCATCGCTTGATAGTGCTTTGCGTTCGCTTACTTTTGCAGAGGGATGTTCCGCGAAAGAAGTTTCGGTAATAAGGCTCAATAATTTAACGGCACTTGATCTGTCTCCGTTAAACCAGCTTGAGAAACTGGCGTTAGATTCGACGGAAAACCTTTCCGATCTGACTATACAGAATAACGACAAGCTTATTGATCTTCAGATATGGGACACCGCCCTGACGTCGCTTACGTTGCCGAACAATGCGTTTACCAGCATAGATGTCATGGATAATCAGCTCGAAGAACTCACTGTTCCTGAGGCGGCAATGCAGGGGTCCTTGACGGCGCTCAACGTGCAAGGAAATTGCTTGCGTTCGCTGACAGTGCCCGATTCGGTCAAAGAATTGGGCATTCAAGGTAATCAGATCGCGTTTCTTGATTTAGAGGGTGTGGTTTTGTCTGGCATGGTTGCCGACCCTGACCTTCCAGCGGGAATGCAAAGCGGAGCGAAATTATGTGCTCAGACGCAGGGTGATGGCAGTATTGTGGTCGATCTGTCTGCGTGGAAGGATCGCTTGCTTGAGGTGAAGACCGCGCAGGGCTCCTATGATGAAACGACGGGTAAGCTCGTCTGTCAGAACATTGAAGCAGCTCAGGCTGACTTAGACAATGAGACGCTCACGTATCGCCTTGATACCCTGGGTGTGGTGCAGGAGAACGGTTCTGAAACCGCCGTGGTACTGGATGTGCAGGTTTCCTCACTCGAGGTTAGCCCGTATGTTCCAGAGCCCTCGGATCCCGAAGGGGGCAATGGTGGGACGACCGTCATTGAATCGACTAAGGGTGATGGCGATCAGTTGGTGAAGACCTCTGATGCGCTTCCTCAGGCGACCTTGGTAGCGGTGGGTATCATCGCTTTGCTTGCTGCTGCAGGGGTAGTGCTGAGCGGTGTGCATTTGGCTCGTAAGCGCTAAGCGGGAACCAACCAAACATATCCATCTGAATCGGGGGTTCCCGATTCAAGAGCACGGCAGCTGATTCGAAGTTCACGAGTCGGCTGCCGTTTTTAATTACAGAGTATTTGATTTGCCTTGGGGGCTTTGTCTGGCATGGGTTGGGAGTTGTGTTGCGTCCTATGGATCGCTGAACAAAAAATAGACGTGATGTTCCCGTCTGTTGTGAATAGATAAATTATATCCATTCGAATAGTCAGCCAAGCCGCTTTTCTGTCGGCTCGGCTGACCTTCTAACTTACACGATGGGCATGATCCCGGCGAAGTGCAAATACAACGATACGATCGCCGTTACGATGATGATGGCGGCGATGACCTTGTCGTGAAGGTGCGGCAGAACAACTTCACCACGTTCCTTCTGACCTAGAGCATGTATGACAAGGCCAGGAGCAAGGAGGATCGAAGTGATCATGATGCCCTGTAATCCACATGACCACATGAGGAACAAAGTGTATATGACACAGACCGATCCGATGAGACGGGCGATACCCAAGCGGGGGGCGCCGGGCTGGTCCATGCGATCGTTCCTCCAGGCGATGATGGCGTAGTAGAGCGCCGAACACACATACGCGATCAAGATCATGGAAACGGCGCATGCGTAGAAGAACTGATACGTGCTTTCAGCGAACATGGACAGGATCAAGAACAACTGCATAATGCCTGCGCTTGCCAGAATGGTGACAATGGGGGCATTGTACTTGTTGGTGCGGGTGAATACGCGAGGGAACGCACCCCAGCGTGCTGCCTGGAACGGTGTTTCAGAAGCGATGATGACGTAGCCGAGCATGGCGCCCATCAACGAAAGAACAACGCCGAAGTTGACCACTGCGGCACCCGCAGGCCCAATGACCGCTTCTAAAATGCCCGCCATAGAAGGAGTGGCGAGTTCCGCCATTTCAGCACGAGGCATGATCCCCAATGAAAGCAGGGAAATGATCAGGTACAGGGTGAATACTGAAACGAAGCCGATGACCGTTGCGCGGCCAACGTCCTTTACGTATTTTGCGCGACCGGAAATGGTGATTGCTCCTTCGATGCCGACGAATACCCATACCAGGGCGACCATGGTGGAAGTTACCTGAGTCATGAAATCAGGTCCGCCGGGCTCTCCCCAGAAGTTGTCCATGAAAATAGCCGGATCGAACTTACCCAAAAGAAGCACGGCGACGATGAACAATCCCAAAGGAACGAGCTTTGCAATGGTTACGATAACGTTGACGCCTGTAGCTTCTTTCACGCCGCGCGAAACCAAAAGGGCGATGAGCCACAAGAACACCGATGCGCATACCAGTGAAGGAATGTTGTTGCCTGCGCCGAATACGGGGAAGAAATACCCAAGGGCCCCGAAGAGCATAATGGCGAATCCAACGTTGGTAAGACAGGAGCTGATCCAGTATCCCCATGCGGAATTGAAGCCGAGGTACTTACCGAACGCCGCAGCTGCATAAGCGTAAATGCCGCCCGTTAGATTGGGGCGTACGCGAGACAGGCCATAGAACACCATCATCAGGGAGAAAACGCCCACGAAGCAGATCGCCCATGAAACGAGAACGGCCGCCGTATTCGCGCCGCCTGCGGCTAAGTCGCCAGCAAGTGAGAAGATGCCACCGCAAACGCTTGCGGTGATGACCATCATGGTAAGGCGAAAGACGCTCAGGCCGTTAGGATCGATGATCCCGTTCTTTTCGTCGGCGAGGGCAGGGGCATTTGTATCTTGTGACATTCGCTGTTCCTTTCACAGGCGAATCAATTAAATGCACCGCGTGGTGCGGTGCATTTGCAGGTGTTCGATAATGGTTCTAGAAGCGCAGGCTCAGGCAGGATAATCCGCCGTCGATCTTGCGGTATTCGGAAGTGTCCACTACAAGGGTCTTGTAACCCAGGTCCTGGACCGCCTTCAATACGCTGGGGTAGCCTTCAGCCACTATGACCGTGCCATTCACCCAAATGCAGTTAGCGCCATAGGCCTCTTCTTCAGGTACGACGACCTTGTTGTATTGAGCGAAGTCGGGCTTAGTGATGAATTCGCCAGAAACCAGCATGTTGTTGTCTTCGATGTAGTTCACGCCGGTCTTCAGGTGAAGGACCTCTTCCAAGGTGACTTCGGATCCTTCCAGCCCCCAGTCTTCCAAGATCTCGATGAACTGACGGATGCCTTCTTCGTTGGTGCGCGCCGAACGACCGACATAGAAGTGATCGCCTACCATCATGACGTCACCACCATCAAGAGTGCCGGGGGAGACGATGTGCTTGATGTGTTCATCGTCGAAGAATCGGCGGATGACGGGTTCGATCTCATCCTTTTCGCCATTGCGGCTTTCCGCGCCGGGGTTGGCGATGATCGCGCCACAGCGAGTGATTACGGCAGGATCTTCCACGAAGCAGGAATCGGGATACCCTTCCAACGCGGGCAGAATGGTTACGTCGACGCCGCACTGCTCGAGAGCATGCACATAGTCGCGGTGTTCTTCGATGGCGCGTTCGTAAATAGGAGCACCGAGTTCCGGGGCGCTTGTAATGCCATCGCAAAGCGATTTGCCAGGACGGCGTACAATAACATGATTGAATTTGGTCATGGAAAACCTTTCGTATGAATTAAAACAGCCTTTCTATTATCACACATTACACGTCGTTTGTAGATATGACCGAGAACTCTCTTATGCGATCTATCTCGCTGTTGCTGATGTATCAGGTGCTACACTTTAAAAGTTCATCAAAGGTGGATGGCGAAGTATTCATGTAAGGAGCCCTATATATGAAAACGGTTACGTTGGGAAAGACGGGGATCACCACCCCTCAGAATGCGTTCGGAGCTCTTCCTTTGCAGCGATGCACGCAAGATGAAGCGGTCGCTTTGTTGTGTAAGGCGTACGAGGGCGGCATGACCTTTTTCGATACGGCACGCGCCTATTCTAATAGCGAAGAACGGGTTGGCATCGCTTTTGAGGGCATGCGCGAAAAGGTATATATTGCCTCGAAGACCCAGGCTCGCACCCCCGAAGCGTTTTGGAGCGATTTGGAAACATCTCTGTCTCTTTTGAAGACCGACTATATAGATGTGTATCAGCTCCATTGTGTTCCGCAGTGCTATCGTCCAGGTGATGGAACAGGCATGTATGAATGCCTGCAAGAGGCGAAACGCCAAGGGAAGATCCGTCATATTGGTATCACGGCTCACTTGATCGCCGTAGCTGAAGAGATCGCTGAATCGGGCCTGTATGAAACGCTTCAGTTCCCGCTGAGCTATTTGGCTACCGATCGTGAAGTCGCTCTTGTGCGCACATGCGAACAGAACAATGTGGGCTATATCGCCATGAAGGGCCTTGCCGGTGGTTTGATCAACAATTCGCAGGCGGCAATGGCGTATATGACGCAGTTCGATAACGTTGTGCCCATTTGGGGTGTGCAGCACATGAGCGAACTTGATGAGTGGTTGTCATATATGGACGAAACGCCGCAGATCACTCCCGAGCTCGAACAGTTCTTCGTTTCTGAACGAGCGGAACTTGAAGGTGAGTTCTGCCGCGGATGCGGTTACTGCTTGCCTTGCGCGGCGGATATTCCTATCAACAATTGCGCGCGTATGTCGCTGATGATCCGTCGTGCTCCCTCGCAGGCGTGGCTTTCGGACGAATGGCAGGAGAACATGGCTCGCATCGAGGATTGTACGGAATGTGAAGCATGCAAGGCTCGCTGTCCATACGGTTTGGATGTCCCCGTGCTGCTTCGTAAGAACTACGACGACTATCAGCGGATCCTTGCAGGTGAGATCGAGCCGGTGTAAGTCCTTTTGGTCGATCAGATGTTCCGACCGCATGTCTCCCAGAACGCTACCGCACTGGCTGCGGCAACGTTGAGCGAATCTACTTCGTGCGCCATGGGAATGCATACGGTGTGATCGCATTGGGCGATGGTGTTGCGCGCAAGGCCATCGCCTTCGGTACCGAGTACTAAAGCCAGTTTCTCCGCATGGGCGATTCGGGGGTCTTGCAAGCGAAGGGAATCTTGCTTTAAGGCGAGGGCTACGGTGGTGAATCCGAGCTCCCTTAAAAGAGGGATCCCCTCGTCTGACCAGTTTCTATCGGTACCGATTCGGGTCCAGGGCACTTGGAACACCGTGCCCATCGAAACACGTGTGGCACGACGATAGAATGGATCATGACAGCCGGGGGTTATCAGGATAGCGTCCATTCCGAGTGCGGCTGCGCTGCGGAAGATCGCACCGATGTTGGTGAAGTTGGTGATGTCTTCCAGGATGGCAACGCGCTTCGCGTTGCCAAGGAGCTCTCGTGGATCGGGCAGTGCGGGGCGATGGATCGCCATCATGGGGCCAACGGTGCGTTCGAACCCCGTGAGTTCGCGTACCTGCTCATGGCTTCCCAAGAAAAGCGGAGTGCGGGGGAACTCCTTTTCGATTCGCTCGAACAGATCGTGATGGGGGTTGATCCAGCGCTGTTCGCTCAGAAGCGCGAAGGGGCGCAGTCCCGCGTTGAGCGCCCGTTCGATTACGTTGCGTGATTCAGCTATAAAGAGCCCTTCTTCTTCAATAGGCATATCGCAGGCCAGTGAAAGTCCGATCAGCTGCTTTGGATCGCGTAGTTCCGCATCGGTCATGCGGGAGAAGACGCGCAACCTAGCATCTGCAGCGTCAAGCTGTTCGGGGCAGGGAATAAGGGGCATGGTCATCCTTTGATACTTTTATGCGATGAACGTTGGTTCTGTTTTGAATTATTTTAGCCTGATTTTGTAATTCGATAGGTCATGATCGCACGAGGCATGTACAGAACAGCTCAAAGGCAAGGATAAAGCAGCACTATTGTGTCGTGATGATTCTTCTGTACGTTGTATATGTGTATGCCAGATGTATAATAGATGTATGTCGGGGGTCATCATGCAATTCGAATACGACTGGGAAAAGAGCGAGGCGAACAAGGCGAAGCACGGCATTGATTTCGAAGAGGCTCAAGCGCTTTGGGATGACAATACGGTGTGCGCTCGTCTTAGGTATAAGGCTGAACCAAGATACGCATATGTCGGAACGATAAACGGGAAGTGCTGGACAGCGATCATTACGTATCGGGGATTCAGTGTACGGATCATTTCGGTTAGACGTTCTCGTAAGGATGAAGAGAGGATCTATCATGAAAGAATTCAATAGTGCCGAAGAGATGGAGCGCGTTTTTGATGAAGGAAAAGAAAGCATTTTTGACTATGCAGATGCGTCTACGGTAAGGGTCGTACCTTCAAGTAAGGAAATGCGACGCGTGAACATCAATATGCCCGTGTGGCTGATCGAAGCGATCGACGCGGAGGCTGCGCATATGGGGGCGAATAGGCAGTCCTACATTAATATGAATCTGGCTGAAAAGGTCCGCAAGGAACAAAGGGAACGGATCGCATAACGCTAGTTCTTCGAACAATGTGACCTGTCCCCGTTTTTATAGGGACGATATGCTACAATAATCGGCTGGATTAACATACTCGGAAAGGTATTTATATGTCAGGGCATTCAAAATGGGCAACCACCAAGCACCGTAAAGCTGCGCAGGATGCAAAGCGCTCCGCACTGTTCTCCAAGCTCTCCCGTAACATCACCGTTGCGGCAAAAGAAGGCGGCGACCCCAACCCTGACAATAACGCTTCGCTAGCTGCTGCTATCGATAAGGCGAAAAGCTACTCTTTGCCAAAAGATAAGATCAAGACCGCTATCGATAAAGCGTTCGGCTCTGGCAAAGATGCGGCGAACTACGAAACGGTCATCTACGAGGGCTATGGTCCCTGCGGCGTTGCTGTGTACTGCGAAGCACTGACCGACAATCGTAATCGTACGGCAGCTGATGTTCGTGCTGCTTTCAATCACCACGGCGGCAACCTGGGCACCTCCGGCTCCGTTGCGTTCCAGTTCGAGCGCAAGGGCCAGATCTTGGTTGAGAAGGTCATTAAGAGCGAAGAGAAGAAAGTAGCTGACAAAGAGAACGCAGTCGATGAAGACGAATTCATGTTGGCTGTTGCTGAAGCAGGCGGCTCCGATTACGAAGACGCGGGCGATGAGTGGATCGTCTATACCGCTCCTTCTGATCTGATGGCTGTGAAGAACGCTCTTATCGAACAGGACATCGAGGTAAAGGGTGCTGAATTCATCATGGAACCCACCACTCCTGCCGAGGTCTCTGTTGCAGATGCGAAGAAGGTCATGCGTTTGATCGACAAGCTGGAAGAGCTTGAGGACCTGCAGAACGTATACCATGCGATGGATATCACTGACGAGATCGCAGAGGCTCTCGAAGAGGAGTAGACCCTCGGAGCTGTTTACGGCATTCAAAGTATCGTTACTTAAAAGGCGCCCCAGGGGGCGCCTTTTGCGTGTAGTGTTGAATTCCATGGGATGAGACCGTTCCCGGATCGAGGAGCATGACCTACGACGTGATGGAATGCCGGATCGCGCGCGGCTGAGCTCCTGCTTCACTGTTGGTTCTGGGCAGTCGCCTTGATCAGTACCTGTAAGCCAGTTGCAGCGACTTCCAGTTCGCTATCGGTCGGCTTCGCCACGTTCATTTTTTGGAGCAGCTTAAGGGGGTTGAGCGGGTTGAGCAGGGTATTGAGGAACAGAACAAGGGCGCTACCTAGTATGATTCCTCCGGTGGCCAGCCATCCGAGTTCTGCACCGAAGCAAATGCTTGCTCCGGTGATGCCTGCCCAGATGAGCACCGAACTCATATAAACGGTTCCGCATTCCTTTGCAAAGTGGCTATACGGACGAATATCGTCGAGGTTCCAGGGCTCCTCGATGATATTGAGGTCCGCTGGTTCTTCGTCTAATTGATCTTTTTCCGCTTCCCAATAATTAATGACGGTATGTTCGGCACCATGATTGCGGCGCAGCTGTTCGAACATCTCATTGGTTCTGAACTCATGCAAGCGGGCAGAGGTGAGGGAGAGAAGGGGAAATGATCCGATGAACGCGAAGGTGAAGGCGCCTGCTATTACTTGGGGTCGTCCGTCGAAGACGACGGCGCAGACGATCAGTGCGACCATGAAGAGCGCTTCGAAGACCATCGCGCGTGTTAAGGCCGGTCGTTCGCTTGGTGCTTTATCCACGCGTATCTCGTCCTTGAAGAGCTTGTTCATTTCATCGACCGGTCCGGTAAGGTACGAGATCGAATCTCCATCGCGCCAGCAATAGACCGCATTATCGCCTTCTGCTGATGTGTCAGAAAATAAAATACCGCGTTGATTTGAATGACCACTGATCATAGAGCCACCTCCTTGTTTCCCCCGGCAAGTGTACCATGGCTAAATCGTTGATCATGCTAATAATATTCGCCCGATCGATGGTGATGTTCCTGCGATCTGCGCGGGGGTATTGAGGTGATGATGCCCTCATGTTCCGTGGGTCTTTTGTTGGGCTGTCTTTTGCCGATGACCTGCTGTTATGAAGAATCCGTTTTCTTTCAAATTTAAGAGGGCTTCTTCCTGATTGCGGCGGGGATCAGAGGGTCAGTGTGGTATAGTATGAGGACTTAAAGCATTACTCACACTACTTAATCACACCACGATGCTTGAGGGGTTATATTTTTCGTGACGCGCAACGCGAACATTCTTTCATTTGATGAGGTCAAAGCCCATGGGGCTTTGTCGCCGCGCACGGTTTCCTCAAGGCGTTCCGCTCGTCCTTCTCGATTCGATCGTTCCGGTTCGTTCTATATGGATGGCCCCGATCGTTCGGAATTCACTCATGCATCTTACGACGCTCAAACGAACAGGGCCAGTGCACCTGATCTTCGCTCTGGTCAAGGCGCATCCTATGTAGGCGGTAATACGGGATCAAATGCCATGTATGGCAGGGCGCGTTACGGCGACGCTGCTCGTTTCACTGAGCAGTCGAGGTTCGGCGGTGATTTCAAGCGGTCCAGCGCTGCACAAATGCGCTCGGGCAATGTGCGTTCTGATCGTTGGGCTGATCAAAGTGGTAGTGTTGTGCGTGATCGTGGATATCTTTCGGGTGATGCGCGTACCCATGCGCATCAGGTCGATCACGATGAAGCGGATGGTTCTTATCGTCGAGACCGTTCGGCTGTCCAGGAAAAGCAGAACATATTTCAGCAGGCTCAGAAGCGCTTCCGTTCTGCAAAAGCAGATCGCACATTCGAAAAGACCATTGGTCGTCGCGAAGCAAAGGCTCAGACCGAACAGGGGAGCCGTGCGGCTTTGTATGAAATGCGCATGGGGTCGACCCATCGCAAATCTGCACGCATGCAAGATGAAGGAGCGAAACGAGGTTTTTCGTTTCCGTTCGCCATTCCATTCGGAGGGTCCCTTTCAGCTGCCGCAACGCGTGGTATTGTGGTGGCTGCTGTTGCGGTCTTTACGGTCTTCATGCTGTATCCGTCGTTCCAGAATTACTACATCGAAACACGTCAGCTTCAGCAGCTTCAGGCTGAGTATGCTGCTTTGACCGATTACAACAGCCAGATGCAATCACAGATCGATTACTTGAATACCGATGCAGGGCTCGAGGATTATGCTCGTTCCGAATTGGGCTGGGTCCGCGAAAATGAGCACGTGGTAACGGTCGAAGGGGTTCAGTCCTCTACTAATGCTACTTCGCAGTCGAATACTAAGAACGTTGGTGTTCTCAGCGAAAAGGTCCCTACGCCTGATACGTGGTATTCCGGTGCCTTGGATGTGCTGTTCGGTTATGGATCGTAGGTCTATCGTGCATGATGTTCCTCAGCGTTGTGCTTCTATTGATATTGGTACCGTAACATGCCGTCTTCTGCTGGCTGACGTATCAGATACCTCATTGATCGAACTGGAACGCCGATGCAATATCACCAATCTGGGTATTGGGGTGGATAAGACGGGCCTTTTGCAGGATGACGCAATAGAGCGCGTGGTTTCCCAAGTTGCTGAATATGTGGCTATAGTTCGAACCTATGTGTCGCCCGATCATCCTTCGATTCCTATAACGGCAGTAGCGACAAGCGCTGCTCGTGATGCTCAGAACGCTTCAAGGCTGATCGATCGATTGCGCGAGGTGGGGGTGGAGCTCTCCATCATCCCTGGTACGCGCGAAGCAGCTTTGTCGTTCAGGGGCGCATCATGCGGGTATGAGGACGAGCGTCTGATGGTCGTTGATATCGGTGGTGGCTCGACCGAGATAGTACTGGGCATAGGTGGCGAAGCTCCGCAGTTCTCTCATTCGTTCAATATCGGATGTCGTCGCATGACCGAGCGATTCATGGCAGGCGATCCTCCCACTGAGGAAGAATGCAATGCATTGCGTACGTGGGTGCGTGGGGAAATGAGCCCCGTCATTATGCAGGTTCAGGCACAAGGTCGTTCGATAGATCGCATCGTGGCGGTGGCGGGTACACCCACGAGCGTAGTGGCTATTGATAAGCACATGGAGGTCTACGATTCTTCGCGGGTGCATGCTAGCGTAGTATCACGTGAGACGCTTCAGCGCATTTATGACGAAATGCGTTCTTTGCCGCTGGAACGACGCAAGATGGTAGTAGGTCTCGAACCGGCGAGAGCGTCGGTCATTGTTGCGGGATTTGCCATTTTGTTAGAGGTTCTCGACATCGTAGGTTGCAGTTCATTTACCGTTAGTGAGTCTGATATATTGCAAGGTATACTGCTTTCGTTACATTCATAGCTCAAAATTCTTTTAAGCAGTCTTGCTGCGTAAGTCTTGCAAGGAAAGTATTTTGCTATGATAATAAACGCTTGTCTTACGAAGGTTATGGGAGCGTGGCGGAATTGGCATACGCAGCGGACTTAAAATCCGCCGCCTTCGGGCTTGTGGGTTCGAGTCCCACCGCTCCTACCAGTTCTTCTGATGCAGGTGTTTTTAGTAGCGCTTTTTATGCGCCGTTTTACAATCGTTGGTAATACTCTAGTTTTCTCTTGGAAAGCGTTTGATATGACAGATATTTCCTCACACGTGCAATCCTTCAAGCAAGCTTCTATCGATTTCGATACATTCTGTGAGCAGTATGGCGAAAACGGGACCGATCAAGGTTCTCCTGAGCTGTTCGAGCAGTATTTGAATCGTTTTGCGGATGAAGCAGGCGATATCATTAATACCTTTATTCCAGAAGGCACCCATCCTGACATGGACCGTTACCTATATGCTCCCTTGCGTGCCTATAGTGAAAACGGTGGTAAGCGTCATCGTCCGCTCATTTGCGTCGCGGCTTGTTCGGCGGTTGGTGGCGATCCAGTGCATGCGTTCTCTTCTGCAGCTGCAATCGAGCATTTCCATACGGCAGCATTGATCCATGACGACATCGCTGACGACGCATCGTTGCGTCGCGGTGAGCCCTGTATGCATTTGACGGAAGGCGAGGGTCTTGCCATCAACGCGGGCGACCTTGCTCTTTCGATCGTCAACGGCATCGTCATGCGCGATCCTGTTCTGGATGATTCGGTGAAAGTACGCGTCGCTATCGAATTGGTCTCGATGGCTCAAAGCACCGTTGAGGGCCAGGCGCTCGATATCGGATGGGCGCGCGATGGTCGCTATGATATTACGCCTGAAGATTACCTGGTCATGGCCACTCACAAGACAGCGCATTATTCTGGCGCAGTTCCGTTGGCTGTCGGCGCTCTGGTCGGCGGCGGAACCGAAGAGCAGATCGAAGGCTTGCGCGTGTATGGCCTTGATACCGGATTGGCGTTCCAGATCCAGGACGATCTGCTTAACCTCGTTGGCACTAAGGAAGCTAAGGAAAAGGATTTCCGCAGCGATATTACAGAAGGCAAGCGCACTCTTGTGGTCGTTCATGCGCTTCAGCATTCCGATAAGCGTGACCGTTTGATCGAGATCCTCTCTTCGAAGGAAACCGATCCTGCGGTACTTGAAGAAGCAGTATCCATCATGCGCGAAGCGGGTAGTATCGACTATGCACGTGAATACGCTGAACGACTTACCGCCAACGCGCAAGAGCGCCTTGCGGCCATCATTCCTGATTCAACCGCGCGTCGCTTGCTTGTTTCTATGGCTAATTGGTTCGTCGATCGTTTGAAGTAGTGATTGAATATGGATCCGATCAAGAAGAACGATTCGGGTGCTGCGGTACTTGATGTGCAGCACCGATTGATAAAGGCGGGCTTCCTCGCCGAAGGTACGGCAACGGGTGTGTTCGATACGGCAACGGTGGCGGCCATTGCTCGGTTATGCGTTGAGTGCGGCATTGAAGTGCGCGATGAAGTTGACGATACGGTATGGTCGAAGCTGGTCGACGAGTCGTTCGATCTAGGCGACCGTAACCTGTTCCTGCGCGTTCCGTTCTTTCACGGACGTGATGTTCGTATTCTCCAGGAAGCTCTCTCGGCCTTGGGTTTTTCGTGTGGCGTGATCGATGGTATATTCGGGGCGCACACTGAAGATGCGCTGCGCCGTTTTCAGCTCAACATGGGCCTGCCTTCCGATGGTATCGTGGGTGCCTTCACGTTCCGTGCGCTTATCAATCTGCAGCATTCTTGGAAAGGCAAGGATTCGTTCAGCGCGGCGCCTCATGTAGGGTTCGCCCGTGCGGCCGATGTGCTTGATTCGAACTTGATCTGCTTGTTCGGCGTGGGCGATTTCACTCGTTCGGTCGCGGCACGTATGTCGAACCTCGCTTTAGCGACGAGCCCTTCATCTAAGGTGACGAGCGCAGATTCGCTTTTGGTTTCCCCTGAGGATGATATGCTCTTCGTTCAGATCCTTGTAGGGAACGAGCGACCGACATCCGTCATCCCTATCGTTGAATTTGAAGACGAGGAATCCTTATCGGCACGATTGAGTCAGGCCATACAAGCGACGGAGCATCATGCTCAGCGTGTTGCCGTTCGTCTTCCGAATGAAGGCTGGGAGGATGCGGGCGAGGCACGTTCGGCTCAGCACTATGCCATCGTTATGCTTGATGCGCTGTGTGGTGCCTTGTTGCTACTCGAAAAATAGAGCGCTCGAACTGGTATACTGTGGACGCATCGACAAACGAAGGGAAAGGCGTTCATGGAAGCATCAGCTTTGATCCTTGCTGCGGGTGCAGGTACCCGTATGAAATCGTCGAAGCCCAAGGTTGCGCATGAGGTTCTTGGTAAGCCTCTTGTCCGTTGGGTTGTAGATGCAGCACATGCTGCAGGCATTGAATCAGTCGTTACGATCGTCGGTCACGGTCGCAACGAAGTCGAACCGTTAGTAACTGATACTCGAACGGTCATCCAAGAAGAACAATTAGGAACGGCGCATGCCGTGCTCGCTGCTCGCGAAGCGCTTGCGGGACGAAGCGGCTCTTTGGTGGTATTGACGGGGGATTCCCCTCTCGTTCGTTCTTCCACTATCGAGCATCTGATCCGTATGCGTGAAGAAGAGAACGCGGCTGTTGTCGTACTCACTATGCAGACGCAGGATCCTACGGGGTACGGTCGTATCGTCCGTGACGACGCGGGTGATGTTCTGGCGATCGTTGAACAGAAGGATTGCACTCCCGAACAGGCGCTCATCACTGAATGCAATTCCGGGTTCTATTGCTTTGATATCGAGCTTTTGTTCTCTGCCTTGGAAGAGGTATCGACCGATAATGCTCAGGGCGAATATTACTTAACTGATGTGCTGGGAATCGTGCGTGATCGCGGTCAGCGCGTATTGGCATGCGTCGCCGAAGACGCGGATGAATGCCTAGGGGTAAATTCTCGCAGTCAGCTCGCTCAGGCGGGCGCGGTATTGCAGAAGCGCATTAATGATGCGCATATGGCCGCAGGCGTTACCATTATGGATCCGAATACTACGTGGATCGGCCCCGATGTCGTGATCGAGCAAGACGTTGAGGTTCTTCCTATGACGTTCTTGATGGGTTCGACATCCATTGCGACGGGCAGTGTGGTAGGTCCTAATTCTCGTTTGACCGATTGCGTTGTGGGACCCGATTGCTCGCTTGAAGAAACGGTCGCCATCGAAGCCACGCTGGAATCGGGAGTAACGTGCGGACCCCGTGCTTATTTGCGTCCGGGTACCTATATGTGCGAGAACTCCAAGGCGGGAACGCATGTAGAGATCAAGAAATCTACCATTGGTGCAGGATCGAAGGTTCCTCACTTGTCCTATATCGGCGATGCGACTCTGGGTCGTGACGTTAACATTGGCGCAGGGAGCATTACCTGCAATTATGATGGCAAGAAAAAATGGCCGACGGTCATTGGCGATAATTGCTTTGTTGGTAGCGACGTTATGATGGTCGCGCCTGTTAACCTTGGCGAGAACTCGCTTATCGGCGCCGGTTCGGTAATTACGAAAGACGTATCTGCGGGAGCTCTTGGTTTGGGTCGTGCCCGTCAGACGGAGATCGAGCATTGGAACGAGAGGAACAACAATGAGTAACATGACCAAGACCATGGCGATCTTCGCAGGTTCTACCTGCCCTGAACTTGCCGAAGAGATCGCTACGAGCCTGGGTACCACCCTTGGCAACGTCAAGCTTGAAAAGTTCTCCAACGGTGAGATCTACGCACGCTATCTTGAAAGTGTTCGTGGCGCGGACGTATTCATCGTCCAGTCGACATCTACGCCTAATGTGAACGAAGCGCTCATGGAGCTCCTCATCATGGCCGATGCTGCAAAGCGTGCTTCTGCACGTACGGTCAATGCGGTCGTTCCGTGCTATGGCTATGCTCGTCAGGATCGTAAGGCCGCTGCTCGCGAACCCATTACGGCGAAGCTGGTCGCGAATCTTATGACGGTGGCGGGCATTACGCGTACTATCACGATCGACCTGCATCAGGGTCAGATCCAGGGCTTCTTTGATACTCCGGTGGACCACTTGACCGCATTGCCTATCTTTGCGGATTACTTCAAGAAGAAGGATATCGATCCCGAAAAGCTGTGCGTAGTAAGCCCTGACGTAGGACGCGCTAAGGCCGCGAAGAAGCTCTCTGATATGCTTCACGCCGATCTTGCTATCATGCACAAGGGACGTCCCGGTCATAACAAGGCAGAGATCACTGCGCTCATCGGTGACGTTACGGGCAAGACCTGTATCGTGAATGACGACATGATCGATACGGCCGGTACGCTGTGTGCTGCAGTGGCGACCTTGAAGAACAAGGGCGCTGAAAAGGTGTATGTATGCGCAAGCCATCCGATCTTCTCGGGTCCTGCATATGAGCGCCTTGAGAACTCTCAGATCGATGAAGTGGTGGTATGTAATACGGTTACGGTTCCTCAGGATCGTCAGACGGGTAAGATCACGGTCATTTCCGTGGCATCTTTGCTGGCGCGTGCCATCAACAATGTATACGCCAATGAATCGGTCGCTTCCTTGTTCGATCCGGAATTCGCTCTGTAGCCCATGCAAGTTATCGTTGGATTAGGCAACCCTGGCGAAGAGTACGCTCATACTCGTCACAATGCGGGATTCGAGGTCATCGATCTGCTTGCTGAGCAGTGGGGTGTGTCCTACTGGAAGAACACCTGCGGTGCACTGGTGGGTGAAGCGAAGTTCCGCAAACCGAATGGCGAAGTTGAAAAGGTCATCTTGGCTAAGCCTCAAAGCTTCATGAACCTATCGGGCGGGCCTGTTTCGCACTTGTGCCGTGAATACGATGAAGTTCCGTCTGAGCTGATCGTCATTCATGACGAATTGGATATCGCGCCAGGTACTGTTCGCGTGAAGAGCGGCGGTGGCCATGCAGGTCATAATGGGCTTCGCTCTATTATCGACAAGCTGGGCACTCGCGATTTCCTGCGCGTTCGGGTGGGCATCGGGCGCCCGCCTGGAAAGATGAGTGTTGTTGACTTTGTTCTACAGGAACCGCGAAAAGATGCGAAAGACGAATTCGATTCCGCATGCCAATATGGCAGTGAAGCGGTTCGGTCGTTGCTTGAAGTAGGGCTGCAGCGCACCCAGAACTCGTTCAATTCATAGAAGGTTCTAACCGCTTATCATCAAAGGGCTTCTCTTGTTCGGGGAAGCCCTTTTCTTGTGCGACAATAGGGAGCGAGAAAACGTATGAGTAAGGTATAAGCTATGAGTGCGCGCATTAATCTGGCTACGGCTGACGTGGCGGTAGCCCATCGTCTTGCAGACCAATTGAACCTCCCTTTGTTCATCGCGACCACTTTGGTGGCGCGAGGGATCGATACGCTCGAAAAGGCAGAGCGGTTCTTGCATCCATCCCTGGAAGAGGAATGGCTCGACCCGTATCAGATAGAAGGCATGAACGAAGCGGTCGATCGTATTGCCGATGCTATCCGTGGCGGTAAGCATATTTTGGTATATGGCGATTTTGATCTTGATGGCGTTTCGGCTACTACGCTCATGACCCGCGGGCTGCGTGCGTGCGGTGCGCAAGTCACCCCGTTCATACCTTTGCGTTTTGAAGAAGGATATGGCTTATCTGACGCATCGATCGAACGCGTGTCTTCGTGTGAGCCCGATCTTGTCGTAACGGTCGATAATGGCATCGCAGCGAAACGGGAAGTCGCTATGTTGCTCGATCGCGGCATCGATGTCGTCATTACCGATCATCACGAACCGGCTGATCTGGTGCCGCAGGGCGTTCCAGTGGTGGACCCGAAATGCAGCGATGATCCCAGCGCTATTCTGGCGGGAGCAGGGGTCGCTCTCAAGGTTACTCAAGCAGTGGGGTCGCGTTTCGGAAAGCCGAACCTATGGCGTGAGCTCATCGATCTGGCGACGTTGGGAACGGTCGCCGACCTTATGCCCATGCGTGACCAGAACCGCGCATTGGTGAGCGAGGGCCTGCGCATGATCAATGACGACCCTCGTCCTTGCATTGCCGCATTGTTGGGAGAATCGGGCTTTGCTGATAAACCTGTCACGTCATCTAACCTGAGCTTTACGCTCGTGCCTCGTTTGAATGCGGCAGGACGTATGGGCAACGCGCAACTTGCGCTCGATCTATTGCTCTGTGACGATTTCGCCGATGCGGCCCATCTGGCATCAGAACTCGAAGACACTAATACGCGTCGTCGTGCTATTGAGATCGAATTGGCTGATGTCGCTTCGGCCCAGGCAGAACAGGTATTCAAAGGTCAGCGCGCTTTAGTGGTTGCTGGCGAAGGCTGGCACGAAGGCGTCAAGGGTATCGTCGCATCGCGCTTGGCGAATCGCTATGGGGTTCCTGCGCTTCTGTTCACAATCGAAGGCGATGAGGCGCACGGATCGGGCCGTAGCGTTGGAGAAGTGAATCTGTTCCAGGCGGTGTCCCAATGTCAGGATCTTCTCGTGCGTTATGGCGGTCATCATGCTGCAGTGGGCGTTACGCTCAAGGCGGATAAGATCCCGGAATTCACTGAGCGGCTTTGCTCCTATATGGATGCTCTTCCACCTGAGGATTTTATTCCTCGGATCGATGTGGATGCGGTAGTCGATCTATCGGAGCTCGTTCTGGCCAATGTTGAAAAGCTCGATATGCTCTCTCCCTTTGGGCAGGAAAATCCCAGCCCTCACTTTCTGGCCCATGGGGTCATGATGGCGGGAGGCCGAGCGGTCGGTGTTGATAAGAACCACCTGTCGTGCACTCTTTCCGACGGGATCCATTCTCTCAATTGCATCATGTTCCATTGTGCGGAGGTCGCCGATCTGCTCAATTGCGCATCGGCGCTCGACGCGGTGTTCGAATTACAGGTCGATACCTGGAAGGGTAGGCGTTCGGTAAAGGCGGTCGTGTCTTCATTGGCGCCTCTTGAGCCATGCACTGCTCTAGAGGCATGTTTAGGAGATGAGGATAAGAACTTCCTGTCGGGACTCATTGCGACGGGCGATAATGATCGAAATGATGAGGATCTCAATGCCTGGGAGGGCAATATGTCCGATCGGGCCTTGTGGCAAGATCGCGCGCAAAGCGACCCTGAGGCGTTCCGGGAAGATCTGATCGGGGCTTTTTTGGGCGATCGGGGAGAACTGCATTTAGCTCAAAGGGAAGCGCTTGCTTATCTTGATGAGGGTAAATCGGTCTTCGCGGTGATGGGAACCGGTCGCGGTAAATCCCTTATTTTCCATATTCACGCGGCAGAACTTGCCCTTGCGAAGCAGAAGCCGAGCCTATTTGTCTATCCATTACGTGCGCTCGTTGATGATCAGGAGTTTCATTTGACGCGCACGCTGGGTTCGTTCGGTATGCAGATCCGTGTGCTCACAGGGGCTTCGACCCCTGAAGAGAGAGCTGCTACTATGAGCGGCTTGGCTCGTCATGAAATAGATATCGTCCTCACCACGCCAGAGTATCTTGACATTCATGCTGAGGAATTCGCCCAGGCGGCTTCAATGGGGTTCGTGGTCATTGATGAGGCTCATCACGTGGGCACTTCGAAGGCAGGTTTTCGCGAAGCGTATACTCGCCTCGGGAACGCTCTCGAACGGTTGGGTCGTCCCCAGGTGCTGGCATTAACGGCAACAGCGGATGCAGGCATAGCCGAAGATATTCGCGCGACGCTGCGACTTGATGAAATGGTGCTCGATGATACCGAGCGCAAGAACCTCTTCGTTATCGATCAGCGTAATAGCAAACGACGTGAGCGCTATCTGGCGAGTTTGGTGGCGCAGGGCGAGAAAACGCTCATCTACGTTAATTCACGCATGGAAACAATAGCGCTGGTGCGCAAGCTGCGTAAACAAGAGCCACACATTGCATCTTTGATCGGCTTCTATAACGCGGGCCTCTCGCGAGCAGAACGACAACGCGTCGAATGTTTGTTCCGTGAGGGTGGCTTGCAGGTTCTGGTCGCAACATCTGCTTTCGGGGAGGGGATCGATATTCCAGGAGTGCGTCATGTGGTGCTGTACCACTTGCCCTTCAGCGAAGTCGAATTCAACCAGATGAGCGGACGCGCGGGCCGTGACGGGAACGATGCGCAGATCCATCTTCTGTTCGGCAAAGCGGATGCTGATCTTAATGCTGAGCTGCTCGAAGAGACAACGCCCGACCACGATGGAAT
>JAXKBI010000028.1:0-70213 GCA_036553105.1 Eggerthellaceae bacterium | reverse complement strand
CGCAGCAGGTTGGCTGGCCAGTCATCCCGAGGGGCCTGACACCCAGGTTCGCTTCGACATCATCGACATGCTGGGCGTAAGCTCCGACAGGGTGCTCCTGAGGCACCATATCAACGCCTTCAGCTGCGGGGTCAAGTAATCGACCTCCTTCCGGCCCCCGCTGGAGGGCAGGAAGAGCCCCTCGGGCTGAAAGCCCGAGGGGCTCTTCCGTGCTTTATCGACCTTCCCATGATTCGTTCTCAAGCCCGCCGCGCGCTAATTCGACGCGCAGGACGGGCATGCATCGTGATTTCTCACGCATCTGGCCTGCTTTGAGTGCTTACTTTGCTCGTTCTTCTGCAGATCGGGCATCTCGGCTTTTGAATCATTCGGTAGATTTGAGCTTCCCATTCATGGCCTTCCGAGCATTTCCACCAGACTTGCTTTCCAGACCCCAAAGTCACCTGGTCTGGGCGTAAATCCCCATTCTTTTCACCGTTCCACATCGCAGCGATGTCGGGGCACCTTGATTCCAGATCGTTGTAGCCTTTCAAGACCTTCTGGTTGGAACAGTAGGGGCAGCCGGTGTTTCCAACTGCTCGACTCTTCACTGATGCTTCCCATTCATGGCCTTCGCCGCAAAGCCACCATGCTTTTTTGTGGCTACCAGACAGTGTTGCGCCTGGAGTGTTGGGGAGATTCTTCACAGGATGCCATTGCGCTGCAATGCTTGGGTTTACCGTGGCAAGGTCGTTGAAGCCAGAGAGCACCTTCTTTCCCGAACAGTAAGGGCATCCCCTGTGGTTAACTCGATTACAGACCGATGCCTCGTAATGGTGTCCGTTCGCGCAGAGCCACCAGACTTTTTTGGATGACCCGCTTGTAACGTCTGAGGGGTCAACTCACCGTTCTTCTCACAATCCCACTCAATACAGAGCTCGGGATTCGTGACATCAAGCGTCTCGTGAGTTTCGATATGGCTTCTATGACGGGAGAGCGCTCGCTTGCTCATGCCGCATGTGGGGCACCCTCGCCCAGTCGCTCTGTTGGCGGGAGTCATCTGATACGCATGTCCCTCGGGGCAAAGCCACCAGACTTTCAAGCGCGAGCTCCCCGCGGTGATGTCTTTCGGCTTCAGGCCACCGTTCTTTGTCGGGTGCCATTCCATTGCAAGCTCTGGGTTTGTAGTTGCAAGGTCGTTAAAGCCATTGAGAACACGCTGATTTGCGCAGAAAGGGCACCCTGCGCCGTTTGACTTTGCTGAAACAGTGGTCTGGTAGGCATGACCCTCGTTGCAAATCCACCAGACCATCTTGTTGCTTCCAGCAGTAACTCTCTGTGGGGTTAACGATCCATTCATTGAAGAATTCCAGTATTCGGCTACGTCGGGTCGAACGGTTGCAAGATCGTTGAAACCAGGTTGTACCGCTTTCCCCACGCAGGCTGGGCAACCGTGGTTTGCCCGAGATCTTTTCTCGACCGCCGAGCGCCACGAATATCCACAGTGATGGCATTTCCACCAGACTTTTCTCGTGGAGTTCTTTGATATCTCCTTAGGATCGACTTCGTTCTTCTCGGCGTCCCAGTCCTGCAGAAGTTCGGGGCATTCGCTTGCAAAAGAACCGTTCTTCTCAATGGCAGCTCTTTCCCGAATCGATCCTTTTTCAATTTTATGGCATTGGGGGCAGCCGCGCCCCTTGCTCCGATTGGCTATGGTCGCTTGCCATACGTGGCCCCTACTGCAGAGCCACCACACTTTCTTGCCGCTTCCTTTCGTCACGCAAGTAGGGGTATTCTCGCCGTTCTTTGTCGGGTGCCATTCCGCTGCGAGCTCCGGGTTAGTAGTTGCCAGATCGTTGAAGCCAGCAAGAACCCTTCTTCCCGCGCAATAGGGGCAGCCTTGGCCCTTGCTCCTGTTATTTGGTGAAGCTTGCCATTCATGGCCTTTTGAGCAGCGCCACCATACCTTTTTGACGCTTCCAACGGTAATGCTCGATGGGATTAGGTCACCATTCTTTGTCGGATGCCATTCCGCTGCGAGCCTTGGATTGTCTATTTGCAGATTTCCCATTTTGCGCCTTTCGTTTAGGAAATTATAAATGTGAATTAGGCGCGTTTGCCGGATGCGCGCGAGACAATCCGCTCGGTATTCGTTCGTGCAAAACAGTTATTGCGTTGTAGCGGGCTCCGCTTCGGAAATCGGCCAGTTTATTTCGTGCTGGACGCGTTGCGCTCGCCTCATGTGCTATGCACGATAACATGCGTCGTTCTGGTGATCGGGCAAGCCGATTCCTGAATCGTTTGATTTGGCTTCCACGATTCATGCTGTGTTTTCAGCGGCGTCTCTGGAAGGGAATTTGACGTGACAAAACTGTGACAAAAGATGATTTGTCAGCAAATTAGCGTTCCGATACGGAATCGTATCGTTGCATTGGTAGCGAGTGGTTTGGCGGCTCATTCAAGATAAGCGCAGATAGCGATACGAATTCGTATCGATTCATTATTCAGGAGGATTGATCGTGCGGAACTAGTTTTCCCAGTTGAGAAGTCTGCTGCACTTCAAAACATTAGGCGGTATCCGTGGTTTTCTTTGTCATTATGCCGCTAGAAAAGGTGTAATACGTTTTGTTTAAACTGTACTAAATATATAAGAAAACGCCTCTTGAACTGGTGTTTCAAGGGGCGTCACTTTGTTATAAACCGATACGATTTTGTATCTGTTATTATTCCCACTCAATCGTGGCCGGCGGCTTAGAAGTGATGTCGTAACACACACGGTTGGCGCCGGGCACCTCTGCCACGATGCGGCTGCTTACGCGGGCAAGCACGTCGTAAGGCAACTTTGCCCAGTCGGCGGTCATCGCGTCACTGCTCTCCACCGCGCGCAGGATCACGGGGCGCTGATAGGTGCGCTCGTCACCCATGACGCCAACGCTCTTGATGTCGGGCAGCACGGCAAAGTACTGCCAGCAGGCATGCTCGCTGTTGCGGTCGCCCGTTTCTTCGAACAAGCGCTCGTTGTACGCATCCAGCTCTTCGCGCACAATGGCGTCGGCGTTCTTCAGGATCTCCAGCTTTTCGCTGTCGATAGACCCAATAATGCGGATAGCCAGGCCAGGGCCGGGGAAGGGCTGGCGATGCACAATGTGCTCAGGCAAGCCAAGCGCTGTACCCAGCGCACGCACTTCGTCCTTGAAGAAGTGGTCCAGCGGCTCGATCAAATCAAAATGAACCCCATCGGGGAAGGGAATCAGATTGTGGTGGCTCTTGATGGTGGAAGCCTTGCCGCCCGTCTTGCGCGCACCGCTCTCAATAATGTCAGGGTAAATGGTGCCCTGAGCCAGGAACTTCACGCCGTCCAAGTCCTGCGCAACGCTGAAGAACTCGTTCCAGAACTGCGTACCGATGATCTTGCGCTTCGCCTCAGGGTCGGTCACGCCGTCCAGAAGCTTCAGGTAGCGCTCTTCGGCATGCACGTGAATGAACTCAACGTCGAACTGCTTGGTGAATACCTCTTCAACCTCTTCAGGTTCGTTCTTGCGCAAAAGCCCGTGATTCACGAACACGCACACCAGCTGCTTGCCAATGGCCTTGGCGCACAGCGCGGCAACTACGCTCGAATCAACGCCACCGGAAAGGCCCAGGATAACCTTATCGCTGCCTACCTGTGCGCGAATGGCGGTGACGGAATCTTCGATGATGGAATCCATGGTCCAATCGGCATTCAGTCCGCAAACGTTGAACAGGAAGTTGGACAGCATCTGGTTGCCATATTCAGAATGCTTGACCTCGGGGTGGAACTGCGTGGCGTAGAGCTTGCGCGCGGCGCATTCCATGGAAGCAACGGGGCACACATCGGTGGTCGAGGTAACCACGAAGCCCTCCGGCACCTGCTGTACGGCATCGCGATGGCTCATCCATACGGTCTGTTCAGCAGGAGTGTCGCCGAACAACAGCGAAGGATCCGCGGCATCGCAGCGAGTAAGCGGGGCGGGGCCGTATTCGCCCTTTTCGGTGTGACCAACGCTGCCGCCTAGGGTAGTTGCCATGATTTGCTGGCCATAGCAAAAGCCCAGAACAGGAACGCCCAATTCGAACACGCCAGCATCCACGGAAGGAGCATCTTCGGCATACACGCTTGCCGGTCCACCGCTCAAAATAAGCGCCGCCGGTTTCTTGGCGGCGATTTCGTTAGCAGGTGTATCGCAGGGAACGATTTCCGAATATACGCCCAGATCGCGCACGCGACGAGCGATAAGCTGGCCGTATTGCGCGCCAAAATCTAACACGATGACCGTTTGCTGTGTGGTGCCTTGAGTGCTCACTAATGCTCCTTGTTTGGTCGGTTGTTCTTTGTTAACGGAAACGCCTTGCAGAACCGAAGCGAACCGTTGCAGGTGGTTTCTGGCGAAACTGCAATTTGTACACGTGCAATATTACACGATGGGTATATGCACGGTCAGGTACTATACACCTTTCTTGTGGCTATTTAATGCAAGTTAAATATGCATGTGCTTCATGGAAGTGCGCATCGTTCGTATCGCAGGTACAAGTTGAGGAAAATTTGAGGTCCATATGCACTTTATTTGCACTTTTCAACAGTAGTTTTTGGAATTTCCCCTTCCATACTATGAGAACGGAACAGCAAGGATGAAAAGGACAAAAATGTGCCGTTGAACTGGGCGAATCGCGCCATTGACAACATTCTTCCGTAGCTACGGTGCAAAATGGGTTTAATCCCAAATCACACTAGCGTTAGTTATTCCTTGTATGTCTCCGTGCCTGATGGAAGGACTAATCATGGGCTGTTATGTTTTTCGAGATCCTCGGTTAGAAGTCGTCGCGCCTGAATTCTGTACTACGCATTTGCGCGAACGAAAGCGTCCGCTTCTTTCAATGATGTCGGCCCGTGGTTCGTTGCGTGTTCTGTGCGCACCTCCATTAAGCGGGAAGAGCATGCTCGCGTTCCAGTATGCGAACATTATGGTCTCGCTGCGGCAGACTATCTGGATAGATGCCTCCGATCCGCGGTTCTTGCGGGATATTGATGCTTGTAAGTTGCTTCTTGCTATTGCAGAAGCAATGAAGCAAGGTCTGCCTAGATGTGATCTGGTGGTGTTCGATGCGGTGCCGCTGTTGTCGGCCAAGCGGCTCGATTATTTCTCATCGTTCATCAATGCGCTTTTGCTCTCGGGGTGCGAAGTGGTGATTACCACCCGAGAAGCGTCCTTTGCCGATTCAATAAGGCCATTCGAAAACAGGGTTCCCATACTCAATCTGGGCGTTCGCGATATCGCATTTACTCAAGCGGAACTGAAACAGAACCTTTCCCCTGAAGATCTGCGGGAAATACGCAGCCTAACGGGGGCACCTTCCTTCAGTGATGCGCTCGCGGTTCCGGCGGTGCTGTGCGATGTTCGTCGGGGAAGAGCGCGCCTTCTTGATGCGTTGCGCTCGGTGTTGTTCTCTTCGGTGTTCGATGCGGCGGCGCTAACCGCACTGATCTTTGAAAAAGGCAGAATAGAAACGCTCGCGCAGTTCGTTTCTGGGTTCGAATGTACGAGCGGTTCACTCGAACGTTTTGCTGCGCGTACGGGAATCAGCCAGGGTGGAGGCTCATTTCGAACATTGTCCTTTACGGTGGAAGAGCGCTTCGCGTTGTTGCAAGCGAATAAGCCGAGTCTGGTGGCGCATAGCCCTTATGCCTCAGAATCAGATTATTCGCATGCATTGGCGCAGGAGCTCTTGTCGGTTTCCGAATCGGATCTGGCGAATCTGGTTTTGGGCTCGTGCACAGAGCAACAGCGCCGAGAGCTGCTTTGGTCGTATGGGGATGCGAAGTTGTCTGAAAGCACAAGATCGCTTGGGCGAATCGTAGAACATCCGCGTAGTCGCAACGCTGATCATCCGCGCAGCCAAAGCGCCGAACGCTCTTATGCCCAAAGCGTCGATCATTGTCGCAATCAAGAAGCAGATCATTTGCGGAGCAATACCAAGAAAAGCTCCCGAACACGGTTCGCGTGTAACGAATTGGTCGCACGAAGAAGGGATCCATCGCTTTACATGTTGGGGTGCGGCCATGAACTTGATAAGTTCGCAACTGAAGTAGTAATAAGCAAGGAGGACAGGGCTTCCTCACCAGAACCTATCGTTATCAATCTATTTGGAAGGTTCGAAATACTGCGCGGTGGCAGGCGCGTTCCGGCAGAGGGTGAGATCCGCAAGAAGGGAAAACTACTGATAGGTCTATTGTTGGTGAATTACGAAAAGGACGTGCCTCGCAACTGGGTCGAGCAGGTCGTGTGGCCTGATGCAAGGAACAAGAACGGTCATTCGAGCTACTACAATTTGTGGAGTTACGAGAAGGCCATCCTTGCCGAAACCGAAGAAGAACGTTTCCGTTTGAGTCGTTTACGCGATTCCATTTCCTTGCGGTCTCTTCCTATTACGTGCGATGTTCATGTGTTCGATAAGTTGGTTAATGAATTCTCCGTAAAATGCGAAGCGGGGGAATGTAAGCGCATTCTCGATCAGATAGAAGCAATCTATCAGGGACCTTTGCTGCCTGGTATTAGTAATGCGCAGATCGATTCGTATCGCCGCAAGTATAAGAACAAGGTTCTCGACGTCATGATGGAGGGAGTGGGCTTTTTGATCGAAAAGGGTGAAAGCTACAGCGCGCTCCAGTACGCATCGTTCGCATTTCAAGTCGATCCCACGCGTGAAGATGTGTGCTATGTCTACATGAATACCCTCAAGCGCCTCGGGCAATTCACAGCTGCTATATCGTCATATCTGGAGTGCCATAGCGCGCTGGTCGAGCGCTACGGAATAGAGGCATCACGTCGCTTGGATACGCTCTATGAAGAGATCTTGAACGAGGTGTCATCAGCGTAGGATGCATGGCGGGAGCGGGCTGGGCGTTAATACGGAGCTATTTAAGATAAAGGTAACATGAAGAAGCTGTTGTACTTGAGCGGGTTGAATATATCGTGCGGTGCGTCTGTGATAGAGTAAAGCGGATATACGAGAAAGTGAGACCATGGGCATCTTTTCTAAGATTTTAAGCGTGGGCGAAAACAAGCCCCTTAAGCAATATCAACGCGTTGTCGAAAAGGTCAACAGCTTCGAGCCTGAGATGCAGGCGTATTCCGATGAAGAACTAGCCCAGTTGACCGTTAAGTTCCGCGAGCGCCTAGATGCGGGCGAAACACTGGATGATCTGCTGCCTGAAGCATTCGCGGCGGTCCGCGAAGCCAGTGTTCGCACCATCGGTTTGCGTCACTTTGACGTGCAGCTCATCGGCGGTATGGCGCTTCATGACGGCAAGATCGCCGAAATGAAAACCGGTGAAGGTAAGACGCTCGTTTCAACTCTGGCGGGCTACCTCAATGCGCTGCCGGGCAACAATGTTCACATTGTCACAGTCAATGATTACCTTGCTGCGCGTGACTCCGAATGGATGGGACGCATCTATCGTTTCCTCGGCATGAGCGTTGGTCTTATTCAGAACGGCATGGATCCCAGCCAGAAGATCCCCGCTTATCAGGCGGATATTACGTATGGCACGAACTCCGAATTTGGTTTCGATTATCTGCGTGACAACATGGTCGCGCGTGCGAGTAAGCGCGTTCAGCGTGGTCACAGCTTCGCCGTGGTGGACGAAGTTGACTCCATCCTCATTGACGAAGCTCGTACGCCGCTTATTATTTCGGGTGCGGGTTCTCAGGCGGCGGATACTTACAAGCGTTTCGCAGCCATCATGCCTTCCTTAAAGCGCGATGTCGATTTCGAAATAGACGAAGCGAAAAAGACCATCTACACCACTGAGGTGGGCCTTGAAAAGGTCGAGTTCCAGCTGGGTATCGAAGATATCTACGGCGACCCAACGGGTCAGCTGCCTAATTATCTCCAGCAGGCTCTGCGTGCTCAGTTCCTCTTCCACCGCGACCAGGATTACGTGGTCATCGATGGCGAAGTGAAGATCGTCGATGAATTCACGGGTCGTATCATGGAAGGCCGTCGCTATTCTGAAGGCCTTCACCAGGCATTGGAAGCCAAAGAGCGCGTTCTGGTACGTCAGGAGAACCAGACCTTGGCTACCATCACCCTGCAGAACTACTTCCGTCTGTACGAAAAGCTCTCCGGTATGACCGGTACCGCTATGACCGAAGATGCTGAATTCCGTCAGATCTATAATCTGCCTGTCATGGCCATTCCTTCCAATAAGCCGGTTGCTCGTGAGGATCTGAATGACCTCATCTATCGTGGCATTGATGCGAAGTTCAACGCCGTCGCCGATGATATTGCCGAGCGCCACCAGGCGGGTCAGCCCTGTTTGGTAGGTACGGTTTCCATCGAAAGCTCTGAACGCTTGAGCCGTTTGCTTTCCAAGCGCGGCATCAAACATGAGGTCCTGAACGCGAAGAACCACGAACGCGAAGCGGCTATCGTCGCTCAGGCGGGCCGTACGGGCGCGGTCACTATCGCTACTAACATGGCCGGTCGTGGTACGGACATCCTGCTCGGTGGCAATGCCGAGATCATGGCTGAAACGTTCCTCGCAGAGCAGCTTGGCGACGAAGTCGATGAAGCAACACCCGAGCAGCGCAAGGAAGCGCATGATAAGGCGCTTTCCATCACCAAGCGTGAAAGCGGGGAAGTGCGTGCGGCAGGCGGTCTGTGCGTTATTGGTACTGAACGTCACGAATCGCGTCGTATCGACAATCAGCTGCGTGGTCGTTCAGGCCGTCAGGGCGATCCGGGTACGACCCAGTTCTACCTGTCTTTGGAAGACGATCTGATGCGTCTGTTCGGTGGTTCGCGCATGGATTCCATCGGGCGCATGATGGAAAAGACGGATATGCCAGACGATATGCCTATCCAGGCATCAATGGTCTCCAAGGCTATTGAAAGCGCGCAGCGTCAGGTCGAATCTATCAACTTCTCCGCTCGTAAACGCGTCCTGGAATACGACGATGTTATGAACCTGCAGCGCAAGGCCATCTATGCGGAGCGTAATGCGATCCTTGATGGTAAAGATCTGACTGAGCGCATGCCGGATGTTGTTGAGGATGTCGTGGAAGCGGCGGTCCTTGAGCACTGCGATCCTAAGCAGGCAAGTGATGACTGGGATATCGAATCGCTCGACAAATGGCTCATGCAAATGACCGACGATCCTGCTGTGACGGTGGATTCGATCGATCACGACGATGATGTCAACGAACTTATCGACGGGTTGGTCGAGCGTCTGACCGGGCTCTATACTGCGCGCGCCGAACAGGTCGGCGAAGCATTTTCCGATATTGCGTCACAGGTCATGTTGCGCTTTATTGATGTGCGCTGGATGGCTCATCTTCAGGAAATGGACTACCTGAAAACGTCCATCGGTCTTCGTGCGTATGGCCAGCGCGACCCACTGACTGAATATCGTGAAGAAGCTCATCGCGCATTCGCCGAACTGACGGCGTCCATCTACGAAGACTTCTTGCGTTTCTTGCTGCGCGCTCCCATCATGGTCCAGGTGCCCGCAGAGGAAGAGAAGAGCCCTCTTGATGGTAATGTGACGTATTCGAACCCTGAAGAAACGCTCAACGAATCATCCACCAGCGCCCAGCGCATTCAGAGCGCGAACGCACAGGCACAGGGTGTACCCGAGGTGGCGCAGCCCGCGGACAGAGCGAAGACCAAGACGATCCAGAAGGACAAGGACGATCCCTATGCCAACGTGGGTCGCAACGATCTTTGCCCCTGCGGATCGGGTAAGAAGTTCAAGAAGTGCCACGGCGCTAATCGCCCCGAATAGGAAAAGTAACCCCGAGAGGACCGACATTTCCATGATGATGACCTTGGAAGAAGCACGAAAGCGCGTGGATGATGCTCGTGCGTACCTCCATATCGACGATCGTATAGAAGAACTGAAAGAGCTTGACGCGCAGATCGCGAGCCCCGATTTTTGGAACGATTCCGATACGGCGCAGAAGGTTTCGAAGCAAGCATCGGATGTTCGCGATGTGCTGAATCGCTACGATGATGCGTGTCATCTGCTCGAAGATATTCAAACGGCGCAAGAACTGGCGGAAGAGGATCCCGAATTCGCTCAGGAACTCGACCAGGACCTGGCGCGTTTGGCAAAGACGCTTGACGATTTTGAAGTCGAGTCGTGGTTCGGCGGACGATACGATTCCGCTGATGCCATCATCACCATTCACCCAGGCAGCGGTGGGCTGGAAGCGCAGGACTGGACCGAAATGCTCTATCGCATGTATTCGCGCTATGCCGATCTGAAGGGTTGGAAGCAGCGGGTACTCGATCTTGTACCAGGTGAAGGCATCGGGCTCGATAAGGTGAGCCTCCAGGTCGAAGGTCGTAACGCCTATGGCATGTTGCGCAGTGAATCGGGCGTGCATCGCCTGGTGCGCATTTCTCCAACTGATGATAAAAAGCGCCGCCATACTACGTTCGCGGCGGTTGAGGTCGTACCGATGCTTCCCGATGATGACATTTCCGTCGATATCGATCCGAACGATGTGCGCGTCGACGTGTATCGCTCGAGCGGCCCGGGTGGGCAGAGCGTCAATACCACGGATTCGGCGGTGCGCTTGACTCATGTTCCCACGGGTATCGTGGTTACCTGTCAGAACGAAAAGTCCCAGCTTCAGAACAAAGAAGCGGCCTTCCGCGTTCTGCGCGGCAAGCTCTATGAATTAGAAGAGCGCAAGCGCGAAGCAGAACTCGCCGAATTGAAGGGCGAAAAGATGGATAATTCGTTCGGCAGTCAAATTCGAAACTATGTGCTGTATCCGTATCGACTGATAAAGGATACCCGTAGTAATATCGAAAGCGGCAATGTTGATGCGGCCCTTGATGGTGATATCGATGAATTCGTCATCGGTTACCACCGCTGGAAAGCATCGTTGTAATTAAATAGCTCAATCCCTCGATCGAAAGGAAGCCATGAATTCCCTTATGGCCAAGGAAAAGGCTTGTGCGATTCGCACGGATATCATTGAGATGTTGCACGAGGCGGGTAGCGGTCACCCTGGTGGTTCGTTATCTTGCACCGATATTCTCTCAGCGTTGTATTTCGGCGGCGTGATGCAGCACGATCCTGAAGATCCAAAAGATGATGCACGTGATCGATTCATTCTTGGTAAAGGTCATGCTGCTCCTGCTTTGTACGCAACGCTTGCTGAAGCGGGCTACCTTCCGGTCGATGAACTGAAAACGCTCCGTAAGTTGGGCACCCGCCTTCAGGGTCATCCCGATTCCAATCTGCTGCCCTGCGTGGAAGTTTCCACGGGCTCTTTGGGCCAGGGCCTTTCCATTGCGGCGGGTCTTGCCGCTGGCTTGAAGCTCGATGGTAAGCAGAACCGCGTGTTCACCCTTATGGGTGACGGCGAATGCCAGGAGGGCCAGGTATGGGAAGCGGCGACGTTCGCAGCGTTCCATAAGCTGGGCAACCTGATCGGCATCATTGACATCAACGGTCTGCAGATCGACGGTCATGTTGAGGATGTATGCGCTTGCGGCGAATTGAAAGACAAGTTCGCTGCATTTGGTTGGGAAGTCTATGAAGTGGATGGCCACGATATCGATGCGCTCATCGAAGTGCTCTCTCAGCTGAAGGCATCTGATACCGATGCGCCTAAGCTGGTCGTTGCCCGTACCGTAAAGGGCAAGGGCGTTTCCTTCATGGAAGATCAGGCCGGCTGGCATGGCAAAGCCCCCAATGATGAAGAAACCGAACAGGCGCTTGCTGAGCTTGCTGCTGCGCGCGCTGAGCTGAATGGAGTGAAGTAACGTGGTCAAGCTTGCAACCCCTGAACAGGCGCAGGAAAAGAAGGCGACTCGTGCGGCGTACGGCGTAACGCTTGCTCAGTTGGCAGAAGAGGGAATGAATATCGTCGCGGTCGACGCCGACCTGACCGGTTCCACCACCACGAAGAAGTTCGCTCAGGCGGCTCCCGAAAATGCGGATCGTCTGTTCAATGTAGGTATCGCTGAGCAGAACATGATCGGCGTTGCTGCAGGTCTTTCGCTTGCGGGCAACGTTGCATTCACGGGTTCGTTCGCGGTATTCGGAACGGGCCGTGCATACGACCAGATCCGCAATACGGTCGCTTATTCGAACCTCAATGTGAAGATCGCCCCGACTCATGCAGGCATTTCGGTAGGCCCCGACGGCGGCTCGCACCAGATGCTCGAAGATATTTCGCTCATGCGCGGACTTCCTCGCATGCGTGTATTGGTTCCTGCCGATTATTCCGCGGCATGCGCTGCTATTCGACTGGCTGCCCGTACTGAAGGCCCGGTCTATATCCGTATGGGTCGCGCAAGCGTTCCTGCGGTATATGCACCTGATGTCGAACTCGAATTGGGTCGTGCGTATGTGCTGCGCGAGGGGACCGATGTGACCATCGTCGCTTGCGGCGTCGAGATCGATCAGGCCCTCAAGGCTGCTGATAAGCTGGCTGAAGAGGGAATTTCCGCTGAGGTCATCGATGCGTTCAGCGTTAAGCCCCTCGACAAGGAAACCATCCTGGCGTCCCTTGCGAAGACGGGTTGCGGTGTTATCGCTGAAGAGCATTCGGTCTATGGTGGTCTGTGCTCTGCAGTGAGCGAAGTGGTCGCCGAAACGCAGCCGTGCCCACTTGAATTCGTGGCGGTTCGCGATCGTTTTGGCAAGTCAGGCGAATTCGAAGAACTTCTTCAGTACTTTGAACTTGATGTTGAGGCGATTGTGCAAGCTGTGAAGAAGGTTCGTAGTCGCTCGAATGACTGATATACTTTTTCTGTCTCAGGATTAGTAATACATGAACGGAGCATACTGTGACAAATCAGTTTAGTGGGGAAGGTCTTGGCAAGCATGCCCAGCAGCCCCGCGTGAACCAGGTCGCCTCTCAGTTGTCTGAGTCGCTGCCGGTGGTGAACGTGGAGTCCACTCCCCAGTATACGGGCAATCCCGTAATCACATTCGAACACGTCACTAAAGTATATGAAGCTCAGCCCAATAATGCGGCGCTGAAAGATGTTTCTCTTCATATCTATCCCGGTGAATTCGTGTTCTTGGTTGGTCATTCCGGTTCGGGTAAATCAACCTTCATCAATCTGCTTATCCGCCAGATCAAGCCGAGCCAAGGCCGTATCTTGATCGCGGATGAAGATCTGACCTCTATGCGCAATTGGCGTGTGCCTTATTTGCGCCGCAACATCGGTTGTGTGTTCCAGGACTTTAAGCTCCTGCCGAACAAGACCGTGTTCGAAAACGTAGCGTTCGCGCTCGAGGTGATCGGCAAGTCGCGTCACGTTATCCGCACGCAGGTGCCTGAGGTTCTGCGTCTGGTTGGTCTGCAGGATAAGCTGGACAAGCGCCCGGATCAGCTTTCCGGTGGCGAACAGCAGCGTGTATCCATTGCGCGTGCAATCGTTAACCGTCCGCCTCTTCTGGTGTGCGACGAGCCAACGGGTAACCTTGACCCGCAGAACTCGCGCGGCATTATGGATCTTCTTGAGCGTATTAACCGTACGGGCACTACTGTTCTTGTCGCTACTCACGACCGTGAGATGGTCGACAACATGCGCCGTCGTGTTATCGCGCTCGATAAGGGCGTTCTGACGCGTGACCAGGATAGGGGGGTGTACGGTTTCGATGTCTAGTCTGTTCTATTTCTTCCGTGAGTCTCTTGCGGGCTTCACGCGTAATTTGTCTACTACGCTCGGCTCGATCATCACCATCTTCCTGTCGTTGCTGATCATCGGCATCTTCTGCGTTGCCGGTGCTGTCATCAATAACGTGGTCGCTTCGGTTGAGAACCAGGTGTCCATTACGGCGTTCGTGAAAGACGATGCTTCTGAAGCGGACATTCAGAAGGTCATGGGCCAGATCCAAAGCTACGAAGGCGTCCAAAGCGTTTCCTTCACTAATAAGGACCAGGCGCTGGAGAACTTCCGTAAATCAACGTCTAACCCCGGTATCGTCGATCAGCTTGATGGGCAGAACCCCTTGCCGGCTTCTATTGACGTAGAGCTTGCTGAAGCCCAAAGCGTTACCAATGTTGCGAACCAGATCACTGCGAATCAGGATTTTGTTGCCATTTGCGACAATGCTGACGACCCGGCTGATTCTCTGAACTACGGCCAGAAGACGGTCGACAAGCTCTTCTCGTTGACGAATGCGATCCGTATCGCGGGTATCGCTCTGATCGCCCTTCTCGTTGTTATCGCGTTCATCTTCATTAACAACACCATTCGTCTGGCTATTCTTGCTCGCCGTAAGGAAATCGCCATTATGCGTTTGGTCGGCGCATCGAATGGTTTTATCCGCGGGCCTTTCTTGGCTGAAGGCGCAATGCATGCCATTATTGGTGCACTGCTCGCCATCGTTGTAATGGAAGTCGTGCGTAACGCTGTGTTACCGCAGCTCTCTGTTGCACTACCATGGTTGCCGGTTTCGGTCGACTTGCTCATGTTCCTCATGGTCTATGCGGCTTTGTTGATCGCTGGTCTAGTGATCGGTCTGCTCGGTTCTATGTTCGCAATGCGCCGCTATCTCAAGGTGTAACCGCGGCACGTGAAAGAAATCGAAGGCTCTCTTGGATACGTTTAAGCAAACCGCAAAAGTTGCTTCGAAGAACAAGCGCAATGCAAGCATCGTGAAATTTCTCGGTGCTTGCATTTTCGTATGCGTGGTTTTTTGCGCAGGCTTCGCGGTGCGCGGCAATACTGACTTGCTTAATGCGATGGGTCTGTCATCTTTCGATGCGGATTCTGATGTGAACCCCGGCATGACCGTGTCAGGCGATACGTATAATTCGCTTTCCGCGCGCTTTGCAGAAGTTGATGGCATCTTATCCGAGGGCGGCATGGAATCATACGATCTTTCCCAGGCCACGGCAAAGGCGCTTCCTGCTTTCTTGGGTACGGTCGATGATCCGTATCTGCGCTATTATGACGACCAGAGCTACCAGTCTTATCTAGCCACAACGAAGAACCCTAATGCGGGCATTGGGGTTCTTTTCGGCGAATCTAACGGACAGTGCTTCGTATCCGATGTGTTCGAGGATTCGGCTGCCGCATCCGCTGGCATTCAGTCGGGCGATCGCATTGTATCCATCGACGGTATTGCGAAAACCACGTGGTCCGCACCGGATGTCCTTAATGCGCTTTCTCGCGGAGAAGGTGAATCGGTCTTTATTATTTGGAATCGTCCCGCGACCGAATCCAGTGAAGAATCCACCTTTGGTACGACCCTGACGTTCTCGTCGAGCTCTGAAGAGAACGTAACGTATGAAATGCAAGAGGGCATTGGCATCATAAGGCTCAAGCAGATCACTTCCGATTCGGCCTCGCAAGTAACGAATGCGATAAATGCCGTAACGGCTGAAGGTGCCCATTCGCTCGTCCTTGATTTACGTGACGTGCCGGGTGGTTATCTTACCCAGGCAGTGGATATTTCTTCGCTCTTCATTCAGAGCGGTGTTGTCGTGCAGATCGAAACAGCTGAAGGTACCACATCGCGCAGTGCAGACGGAAAGAGCATCACTACCGCTCCTTTGGTCGTATTGGTAAATGGACGTACTTCTGGTTGTGCCGAAGTGCTGGCAGCAGCTCTTCAGGAAACTGATCGCGCGAGCGTCGTAGGCACTGTCACGCTCGGCAAGGGCAGCGTGCAGATCATGCAACCCTTGTCCTTCGGAGGTGCTTTGCGCTATACCGCAGCATACTATCTCACGCCTAATGGAAGGCTGATCGAAGGAACGGGTGTTTCGCCCGATATCGAATCGAGCAGTGCATCTACCCAAGAAAGCGTTGCGCTTGATATGGCTCGTTCTCTTGCGAGGTAGGGGGGTAGCATGGCTCGACGAAGTTCAAAGGCTCGTCGTCACCCCAAGGCGCGCCCTCAAGGTGTTCTTGAGTTAACTCCCCAGGGCTTTGGGTTCGTGAAGACCGCCGAAGGGGAGTTCTTCATCCCCGCATCAAAGATAAGCGGTGCGTTCCCGGGCGATCTGGTAGAGGTGGCCCGTTTGTCGTCGGCTGACGCCCGCGATGCGCACAGCTCGTCATATCGCTCCTCTACGCGCAAGCCGACCGCTCGAGTTACTAAAGTGCTCATGCGCTCACGTGACACGGTTATCGGACGATATGAAATAGCAGAGCCGTTCGGCGTTGTGGTTCCAGAAGACCCCTCTATTCCATATGACATCTTCACGCTGCGTCGTGAAGCGCCGCACGTCAAAGAGGGCGATGTCGTTGAGGTGCGTATTCTGGAGTTCCCTACGCGAAGATCGGCGGCAACGGGTACGGTCGTGCGCGTGCTGGGCTCGGAAGATGATACCGATATCGCAATCGATCTCATCATTGCCGAACAGCAGTTCGAAACCGAGTTCTCGGAACATGCCCTCGAAGAAGCGCAGGCATGTTCGCTCGATACAGCCCTGGTTCTTGCTCAGGGGTATCGCGATCTTGCTGAAGCCTTTGTATTTACCATTGACCCCTTTGATGCGCGTGATTTCGATGATGCGGTATCCCTTGAAAAGGAAGGGAGCAACTATCGCTTAGGTGTCCACATTGCCGATGTATCGCGATTCGTTCCCTTTGGGTCGTCGCTCGATCTGACTGCGCGCCGACGAGCGACGTCGGTCTATTTGGTCGATCGTGTCATACCTATGCTGCCCGAACGTTTGAGTAACGATCTATGTTCTCTCGTTCCTGCACAAAAACGATGCACCATTAGCGTCGAAGCGCTCATTAGCCCCGAAGGGACCGTGCTCTCGTATGAGGTGTTCCCGTCGGTTATCCGCTCCTGCGCAAGGCTTTCTTACGACCAGGCTCAGGCTCTTCTGGAGGCTGACGAAGCATCCGACCTGTCTCAGGTCATCGCCCAATGCGATATTCCGCACGGGGCCATTCCGCTGTCGAGCGAAACACTGGGGCAGCTTCGCGAACGTATCGTCGGACTGAATGCACTTGCGAAAGCCCTGTTCGCCCTGCGGAAAAAGGCGGGCTGCATGGATTTCGATCGAGTGGAAGCGAAGGCTCGTCTTGATGGGGATAATCGTCCCGTAGAAATATGCTATCGGCGTAGAACCGATGCGACCGAACTCATTGAAGAGGCCATGATCCTCGCAAATCATCTGGTCGCTGAGTGGCTGCTTGGCAGGAATCTGCCGGGTGTGTTCCGCGTTCATGATGAGCCTGATGGGGATGCGCTGACCGAACTCTATGCGATTCTGCGTGAGTTCCCTTTGTTCAAGGATGTCGATGAGCGTTTGTTCTGTGATGGCAATCCTCAGACTCTGCAGGACATTCTGCAGCGCGTCCAGGGCTCACCCCTGCAGGAGTTAGTGAATGCGCTTCTGCTCCGTTCAATGAAGCGCGCTTTGTATCGTCCCGATCAAGGGTCTCATTATGGATTAGCATTGGATACTTATTGTCATTTCACATCTCCCATCAGGCGCTATCCCGACCTTCTTGTCCATCGTATGCTCAAAGAAGGTTTCTTTGGTCACAGCGAAACATATGAGGCGCAGAAGAACTCGCTTGCATGGATGGCGGAGCATTCGTCGGACATGGAGCGCAGGGCGGAAAAGGCGGCCAGGCAGTCTCAGCTGGTCAAGATAGTCGAATACATGCAGGGATATATCGGTTCCACCTTCGAAGGGGTCATTTCTCAAGTGTCCACCTTCGGAGTTACCGTACGATTGGAGAACACGGCAACGGGAACGCTTCCCGTTGAGGAGCTGGGCGATGAATATTTCTCCTATGATCCCGCGCGCCACGTTCTGAATGGTCTTTCGACAGGGCGGACGTATCGCCTGGGCCAGCGGTTGGATGTGGTGCTTACCGGAGCGTATCCACGGGGTAGGCGCTTGAGCTTCAAGATGGCCTTATAATAGGGGCGATACCTATCTAATTTGAAAGAGGCACATATGGCTAAAGTAGATAAAGCATATCTTAAAGAACTATTGGAAACACCGTCGGTCACCGGGACTGAAACGCGCGTTGCCGCCTTGGTGCGCGAGCGTTTAAGCGAAGTGGCGGACGAAGTCGAAACCGACGTTATGGGATCGGTGCATGCATGTCTCGAAGGAAGTGGAAATGCACCATCGGTTATGATCGCATCGCATATGGATGAAGTGGGTCTTATGGTGATACACATTGATGACCAGGGATTTCTGAGCGTGTCTTCGGTCGGTGGCGTTGATGCTGCCATCCTGCCCGGTATGCGCGTTGACGTGCACACCAAAGAAGGGGTGCTGCGCGGGGTGGTCTGTCGCAAGCCGATCCATCTGATCGAACCTGATGAGCGCAAGACGGTCACTCCCTTGTCGGGCTTAAGGATCGATCTGGGACTTACGCCTCGTCGGGTGAAGTCGCTCGTACGCGTAGGGGATGTTATTTCCTATGGCGTTGGGTTCGAGAAAATGGGCAAGGGTATGGCGGTTTCGCGTGGCTTTGATGACAAAGCGGGCGTTTACGTTATCACGCGCGTTATGGAAGAGCTCAAAAAAGAGGGCGGCGCTCAGGGCGACTATATCTGCGCGGCGACCGTGCAGGAGGAAATCGGTTTGCGCGGCGGCACTACTTCGGCTTATGGGGTGAACCCCGATGTGGCCATTGCGCTTGATGTGACGCATGCGACCGATTATCCCGGAATCGACCAGAACCGCTACGGCAAGATCGTATGTGGCGGTGGCCCAGTTATCGCGCGTGGCCCCAATATCAACCCGGTGGTATTCGAGCGCCTATGCGCTGCGGCCAAGAAGGAAGGGATCAGCATTCAGTTCGAAGCTGAGCCAGGAGTAACGGGAACGGATGCCGGAACCATGCAGGTCCAGCGTGGTGGTCGCGCATCGGGTCTGGTGTCGATTCCTCTTCGCTACATGCATACGCCGACCGAAGTATTGAAATTGTCCGATCTTGAAGAAACAGTGGCACTGTTGAAGCGTTTCATCCTCGATCTGGATGAGGATGTTTCATTCGTGCCCGGGATGTAAGGCATATGACTGCGAAAACCGAAAAGATCATCGCTAAGAACCGTCGCGCGTTCCATGAGTACGAGATCCTCGAAACGTATGAGGCGGGTATGGTGCTTACGGGAACGGAAGTTTGTTCGTTACGTGAGAACAACTGTCAGCTCACGGATTGCTTCGCGCTCATTCGCAAGGGTGAAGTGTGGCTGAACAATCTGCATATTTCGCCGTACAGCCATGGTAATCTGAATAATCCCGATCCCGATCGCAAGCGCAAGCTATTGCTTCATCGCAAAGAGATCCGTGAACTTGAGCGCAAGACGCAAGAAAAGGGCATGGCTCTCGTGCCGATTAAGATCTATTTTGATCGGAATTCGCGCGTGAAGCTCGAACTGGCGGTCGCTCGTGGTAAAAAGCTACATGACAAGCGCGCTGCGATGGCAGAGCGCGATTCAAAGCGTGAAATTGAACGTGCGCTCAAGCAGCGCTATCGATAGGGGTTCGTATGAACGAAGAAGTACTAAAGATGATCGATACGCTCCATGCTCGTCTTGACGATGTGCGTGAGGCGGTAGAGTCATTGCCGAAGGAGGCTCCTCAGTACGCGGAGAAGCTCGATAAGGTCGATGACAAGATCTATCTCATCCAGTGCGAAATCGAATCCTATGTGCAGTCGCTCGCGCAGGAGAGCGGCGAAGGTGAAGAAGAAGTACCCGCCACGGATGCCGGTGCGGGCGCTGCGAATGCTAATGCAGGGGATGGCGTTGCCTCAGCGGAGGGCACTTCCTCTGCAGAGGAAGTAGAGGAGATCTCCAAGGCAGCCAGTGGTGATGCGTTGCAGGGTGCTTCTGGCGAAGAAGGCGAAAAGAAAGAGATCTTCTCTGATGATATGAAGGAGAACCTCGCTGATGCCGGCCGTGCTATCGGGAACATCTATCGCGATGGTAAAGAAGTGGTAGCAGAGCTTTCAGGCACGATGGGAGATCTGAAGGACATTTTCAGCTTCGGTAAAAAGCGCTAAGGACCTGCGGAATCACATCGTCGTTGTAGAACGCAAGGCCATTCGCGCGGGAAGCGTATCAATTTCGCCTACGTATTCAACCAGAAAAAGCCACCCATTCGGGTGGCTTTTTTCGCAGTATGAACAGAAGTGAAAAGAACGTTCTGTCTAAGGTCTATGACCTTATGCGCGCTCGATCTTTCCGGCCTTCATGCACTTAGTGCAAACGTTAGCACGCTTCACTTTGCCGTTTACCTTGATGGTAACCTTCTGGATGTTGGGACGGAAGGTGCGGTTGCTGACGCGATGAGAGTGGCTGATGCTACGACCAGCGCTTGGTGCCTTACCGCAGATCTCGCAAACTTTGGACATTCTTGATCAACTCCATTACTTCGTTATTGGTACGGTTAAATACCGCTGATTTCCAAAAGCCCAAATACTATACCACAGCGCGCATCGGGCTCCAAGATGTTATTTGCAGGAATTTCTCCTGCACTAAATTCACACGCTGACGATCCATTGTATCGTGGTTCGGGCGTTTTGAGCTGCAAAATAATTACTTAGATAATCTAAGGATTTTTGTAAGTTCGGTGCGTAGGCGTTGTTTTCCCGGGGTAGCGTGTTGTATTCCGATATACTAACAAGTCGGTCATTAGTCATTTGATGGTGCATACGTTGCACGCATCTATGAAAGGACAGATAGATGAGCAATGAAATCGCAGGCGATCTGATCGTTTCTGAAGATGTCATCGCTGATGCGGCGGGACACGCCGCGCTTCAGTGCTACGGGGTAGTGGGAATGGCTGCTCCTAATGCGGTTGATGGATTGGCGAAGCTTCTACCTCAGTCTCGTTTACGTAGAGGCATCGTGGTGTCTTCTGATGAAGAGGGTACACTGGTAAGCCTATACGTCATTCTTGAGCATGGTGTGAATATCAGCACTGTTTCCGCGAACCTCGTTGACCAAGTCACGTTCGCTTTGAAGGAATTCGTTCGCACGCCATTCAAGGGCGTCGAAGTTCATGTTCAGGGAATCAAGGTTCGCTAGGCCTTTGCGTCTGGTTCGATAGAGGAGCAATAAAAACAAATGAGCAACTACACGTCTAACGATATCGTTAACGCTATTGCTGCTGCCGCAAAAGCTTTGGCGGCCCGTAAAGATGAGATCAATCGTTTGAATGTTTTCCCCGTTCCCGATGGCGATACGGGTACGAACATGTCCTTAACGCTTGCTATGGTGGTAGAGAACCTGGCAAAGCTTCCCATCGGCGCTTCGGGTGACGAACGCCGCCGTGCTATTACCTCAGGCGCCTTGATGGGTGCTCGCGGTAACTCGGGTGTTATCACGTCGCAGATCATGCGTGGCCTGTGCGAAGGTTATGCCGGTCATGAGGTTTTCGATCTGCAGGCAGTAGATGCTGCTTTCGAACGTGCGGTAGAAGTTGCTTTCAATGCGGTGCGTAAGCCCGTCGAGGGCACTATCCTCACCGTTCTGCGCGATACCGCGTCTGCGGCTCGCAAAGCGCGTAAGAAGAAGATGGAGCTCGAAGAGGGTCTCCGTTTCATCGTCGGTGAATCGTACGCATCGGTTCAACGCACGCCTGATCTGCTTCCGGTATTGAAAGAGAACGGTGTTGTTGACGCAGGTGGCTACGGTATTGCCATCTTCTTTGATTCGTTCGTTTCCGCTCTGACCGGTCGCACTGAGGCGATGGGTGACGAACTGGCATTTATGCGCACCGCCGCTCCGAAGGTCGAAATCGAACAGATCAATGACTGGGAAGGCTCGGCATATATGTATTGCAACGAGTTCCTGGTCGATTCCGATACGCTCGATCCCGAGGAAGCACTCGACTTTTTGCAGACCATGGGCGATTGTGAGCTCTGCGTGGGAAGCAATCCTAAGTTCAAGGTCCACGTTCACTCCAACACCCCTGACAAAGTGCTGGCCTATTTCCTCGAGCGTGGTCAGATCTCCGAAGTGTTCATCCATAATATGAAGCTCCAGAGCGAAGAGCGTAGCGCTAAGCTCGAGCAGGAACAGACAGAAGAGCGCAAGCCCCTCGGCTTCGTCGCGGTCGCTGCAGGCTCTGGTAATGCAGCTATCCTGGAAAGCCTCGGCGTTGATTTCGTGGTATCGGGTGGGCAAACCATGAATCCTTCCACCAAGGAACTGCTTGATGCGGTCAATTCGGTCAACGCTGATGCAGTCATCATTCTTCCTAATAACAGCAACATCATCATGGCGTCGCAGTCTTGCGCTGAAGTGTCCGAAAAGCCCTGTGCGGTCGTGACCACCAAGAGCGTACCGGAGGCGTTTTCAGCTTTGTTCGCTTTCGACGAGAGCATGTCATTGGAAGAAAACGTTGAGGCGATGACCGAGGCATGCCAAGAGGTCAAGACGGGCGAAGTGACCGTTGCTATCAAAGATTCCAAAGACGTGCATGGTAACCCCATCCACGATGGTGATGTGATCGGTATCGCAGCTGGCGAACTGGAAGTGGTTTCCGATTCGATCGAGGATGCCACCTTGCGCGTGCTTGACGTACTGGAAGCAGAAGACGCAGATACACTTACTATTCTTGCCGGTGAAGACTACGACGACGATGCGTTCGAAGCATTGATCGAGCAGATCGAAGAGCGCTTCGAAGATCTTGAGATCGATTCGCACCGCGGCGAGCAGCCCTTGTACCCGATCATTCTTTCGGTTGAATAAACGGCGAACAAGGTGGGGAGCTAATCCCTGTGGCGCATAGACATACATCAGAACACACGAAGGCGGATCAAGGGCATGTTCTTGACCGCCTTCATGCTACGCTCTCCTATGACGAAGCCATCACGGCGGTCAATGGGATCAGTGCGCAACGAGCGGGGGTGCTGCGCCGCGCGATGCATATCAGCACTGTGCGCGATCTGTTAAGGACCTACCCTCATCGCTACATTGATATGTCGGCGCTTGAGAGCATCCAGCATGCTCAAATCGCCCAGCAGTGCACTATCGTGGGCGTTATCCACGAAATAAGGCAGAAGCGTCCGCGACCCCAGTTGAACTTGGTGGAAATATCGCTTGTCGATGATACGGGCCTCTTGATGGTGACCTGTTTCAATCAACCTTGGCTCATGAACACCTTGGCGAAGGGCGCGCGCATTTCCGTTTCGGGTAAGGTGGAATTCAATTATGGATTCAAGCGGATGACGAATCCGCTCATCGTGGTGCATGATCCTGGTGAGGAAGCTTCGGGAATAGTGCTGCCCGTTCATCCTTCAACAGCAAAGCTCTCTCGTGCTCTGATGCGTCGCTTCATCCATAATGCGCTTGATATGGTTCGCGGGATGCACGACCCGTTGCCCTTGGCTCTTCGTAGCCGATATCGCCTGTATTCACGGTATCAGGCCCTTCGGGGAGTCCATGAACCCCATTCACTTGATGACGCTGAACGGGCACGCAGACGCTTGCGCTATGAAGAACTGTTCTTCTTGGAGCTTGAACTTATAGAACATGAGCGCCAGCGCGTTGCGGGGGTGCACCCGTTCGCTCACTCCATAGAGGGCGAACAGGTCCAGGCACTCAGAGCGGTCCTGCCTTTTGCTCTTACGGAAGACCAGGAATCGGCGCTCGACGATATTTTTGGGAAAATGGCAGAGCCCCATCCCATGAATCATCTTCTGCTAGGAGATGTCGGCACGGGCAAAACGGTCGTGGCGGCATTCGCGATCGCTGCGGCGATCGATTCGGGTAATCAGGCGTTCATGATGGGCCCGACTGAGGTGCTCGTGCGTCAATATGGCAGATCACTCGGGTCGCTGTTCGATGCGGTGGGTATATCGTGGGCTATTATGACTGGGTCAACGCCTGCATCTGATCGTGCTGATGTTCTTGCGCGGTTCAGTGTGGGGGATATATCTGTTCTGATGGGGACCCACGCGCTTTTGGAAAATGATGTCGTGGCCCAGCGAGCTTCGCTCGTGTGCATTGATGAACAGCAGCGCTTTGGTGTGGAGCAGCGTGATGCGCTCATTGCAAAGGCGCCGGGGGCGGATATCCTGTCGATGACGGCGACCCCCATTCCGCGCTCGCTCGCCCTTGCGCTGTATGGAGGCCTTACTCTGTCGTATTTACATCACGCCCCTGCGCTTCAGGGTGGTCGCAGCACTAAGGTGTACCATTTCTCCGAAGAAGGGGTGGCCTACGATGCTCTGCGCGCGGCCCTTGAACGAGGGGAGCAGGCCTATGTCATCTGCCCGTTGATCGGCTTGGACCTTTCGTCTGATGCCGAAGAAGATGCCGTCGATGATTCTCATTCGCACATCGAATATGCCGCTATCGAATGGGACATCGAGCACGATGATGTGGGCGATACGTTGGCCGCGGCGACCCTGCATGCGAAAATACTGCAAGAGCAAGTGGTGCCTCAGGCGCGAGTGGAACTTCTTCATGGCCGTATGAGCGCTTCGGAAAAAGCCGCGGTCATGGATGCGTTCCATAAAGGCGATGTGGATGTGCTAGTTTCCACAACGGTCGTCGAAGTGGGTGTGGATGTACCCAATGCGACCGTTATGATCATCGAAGATGCTGACAGATTCGGCCTTGCCCAGCTCCATCAGCTCAGAGGGCGCGTGGGACGAGGGTCGCTTCCCGGTTCGGTCTTTTTGGTATCGCGTTCTCGAGCCCCTCAATCGCTCGAGCGCCTGCGGATCATGGAACAGACCGAAGATGGCTTCGCCTTGTCGGAAAAGGACCTCACGCTTCGCCGTGAAGGGGATATTTTCGGCGATCGTCAGCATGGGCGCTCGCCGCTCGCACTGGTGAACGTGGTGCGGGATAAGGCTATGATCGAGGCCGCGTATGCTGATGCGCGTCAATGCTTTGAAGAGGGTTTTTTGAATGATGACGAACGAGCGCTCATCAAAAGAGAGCTGACTTTAGTGCAGAAAGCGAGAAAGTCGTGAGGATAATTGCGGGAATCTATCGAGGACGTCCTATAAAGTCGCTTAAAGGAAGCGATACGCGCCCGACGACCGATCGAGTACGAGAGGCGCTCATGAGCGCGCTCTATAGCGCTCGAGGTTCGTTCGAGGGTGCACGGGTGCTTGATGCGTTCGCCGGATCGGGCGCTTTGGGCCTTGAATGCTTGAGCCGTGGGGCCGAGTTCGTTCTTTTCTGCGAGCAGGGAAGGGAAGCGGTGCGTATTGTGGAGCAGAACATTGCTGCACTGAAGCTTCCTCGGGAAGCATATCGTGTTCGACGGGGCGATTCGTTCACGCTCCCTGAATCATCTGTCGGACCTTTCGACATGCTGTTCTTCGATCCTCCCTATGCGATCCCTGTGCAGGATGTGTGCGATATGATCAGTCGTCTTGATGGAAAAGGGGCGGTCTCTCCCGATGCTTTGATCTGCTATGAGTTCGCTAAAAAAGACAAGCAAGACGTCCTTCACGCATGCGTTGCGCTAGAATATCAAACAGTATCCGTGAAAGATTACGGAGACACATCACTTATCACCCTGAGGAAGGAAGCATAAATGAAGCGAGCGGTTGTTCCGGGAACCTTCGATCCCATCACCGCGGGTCACGTCGATGTCATCAAGCGTGCATCGCAAATCTTCGATGATGTTGTCGTGGCAGTAGCGAAGTCTGCCAAGAAGAATCCTATCTTCGATCTTGAAACCCGTAAGAGCCTTGTAGAACAGGCGGTTGCCGATCTTCCTAATGTGAGCATTATCAGCTTCGAGGGGCTTTTGGTTGATTGCGTTCAGGAGCTTGATGCCCATGTGGTGGTCAAGGGTCTGCGCGCTATTACCGACTTCGAATACGAGTTCCAGATGACGGCACTTAATTATGAATTGAGCCAGGATCTGGAAACGTTCTTCATCATGTCGCCACCTAAGTTCATGTACTTATCTTCATCGATCATTCGCGAAATGGCTTCGATGGGGGGAAGCGTGACGGGCTTCGTTCCTCCGTGCGTCGAAGAGGCGCTGCATGAGTACTTTGCGGATTCGTATAAGGAGCACGAAGAAAAACAGCACTAAAGTGCTCCTTTTCTTCGGTTAATTTGGGTGTGAGAACACTAATATAGTGTTCTTGTTGGGGTTTCTGATAAACTTCAAGGTTAGAAATAAAGGCGAAGTGCCCTAATGCGATATCATGCATTAGTGGAAATGCATGATTGCGGAAGGAAGTCTATGGACGAAACAGGAGTATTGAATCTTATTGAAGAGCTCACCATGCTCATTGAAGATTCGAAGCCGGCTTTCGGTAAAAACAATTTCAGGCAGGTCGATGCACAGGCTGCTTTTGAGATTCTTGATGAAATTCGTGATACATTTCCCAGTGAATTCGCTCAGGCGCGTCAGGTTATTCGTGAGCGCCAGGCTCTGCTCGATGAAGCTGAAGCTCAGGCAAGCCGCCTTATCGAAGATGCGCGCAGCCAGGCTATTATCATCGCAAGCGAGCAGGAGATCGTGCGCATTTCTCAGCAGCAAGCTGATGTCATCCTGGCAGAGGCTCGCGAACTCGAGCGCGAAACGCGTGCCGGTGCTGAAGACTTCGCTGATGAAGTATTCAGTCATGTTGAGCAAAGTCTCGACACCGCGCTCAACAGTGTTCGTCGATGCCGCGATCGTCTGAATGCTAATTCGCTCAATTCGGGTCGCTAATAATGGACGAACCAAAAATCACTGTTCCTGATGAACTCTTCGCGCCTGCGGAGAGCTCATCGTTTTCTGGTACGTTCGCACTCGATCAGCTTACGCTTGGTGCAGATACATATGCGTTCGAGCATCCCTTGACGTGGACCGTTTCGGTCAGCAATACGGGCGGTTCGCTTTTGGTCACTGGTATGGTTAGCGGGGATGCGGTAACGACCTGTGTTCGTTGCCTTGATCCGGCGGCGTATCGCCTGGAGGGTGAGATCGAAGGATATTTCCTTATTCCTGGTTCTGATGTTGAGCTTACTGAAGAGGAGCAGGAAGAATGTGAAACACTCGGGGAAGACCACGTGATCGATCTGAGCGATCTGCTCACGGCCGCTCTTTCGCTCGAATTGCCCCAGACTCCTTTGTGTGATGACGACTGCAAGGGTCTTTGCGCAGGTTGCGGTGCGAATTTGAACCATGAGACGTGCACGTGCGAGTCTTCGCAAGAAGATGATGAATTCAACCGCAATCCGTTCGCGGTACTGCGAAACATCACCTTTGAAGAATAATTTTGCATATTATTTGTACCTGAACCAAATTACCCCTTGATATTTGCGGTCTCCTTGCTAGAATATTTCTTCGCGTGATTGCAATTTATCAGGTTTAAGCCTGCATCATAGAAGGAGAGTTAATCATGGCAGTGCCAAAGCGTAAAACCGGTCGTGCTCGTACTCATGCACGTAGGAGCGAAAACGATAAGATCGCTTCACCTTCTCGTTCTGTTTGCCCTCAGTGTGGCGAAGTGAAGCTTCCTCATCGCGTATGCCCCAATTGCGGCTTCTATCGTGACCGTGAGGTCATCCAGACCGCTTAAAGCACGCCTTTGACTGGTGAATCGATCCCCCGGCTGGCCCGGGGGATTTTTGTATGGGCGCTTTTGCCGCCGGTGTTCTTCAGAAGGAGATTTCATGTCTGAAAACGTAATCATCGCCGTTGATGTACTGGGAGGCGACTTTGGCCCGAAGGTCGTTCTGCCTGGTATTGAACTTGCCTTGCAGGCTGACGAGAACCTTGAGGTTATCGCCTGTGGTCCCGAAGACGTCGTGGTCCCGTTCGCGGATAAGCATGATCGCGTTCGCGCGCAGGTTACTACCGAAGAGATCGCCATGGATGAGCACCCTGCTCATGCCGTGCGTAAAAAGAAGGATTCAAGCTTGGTGGTAGGTAATCGTCTGGTCAAGGAAGGCGTTGCCCAAGGCTTCTTCTCTGCAGGATCGACCGGCGCCTGCCTTGCGGCGGCCACGTTGGTGGTAGGCCGTATTAAGGGAGTTGCTCGTCCGGCTTTGTGTACTATCATTCCATCGCCTTCTCGCCCTGTTGTCATGTGCGATGTGGGTGCTAATGCAGATTGCAAGCCCGCTTACTTGCTTCAGTTCGCGCAGATGGCACTTCCTTATGCGGAAAAGGTCATTGGCATCAAGGATCCTAAAGTATCCTTGCTTAATATCGGTGAAGAGGAGACCAAGGGTTCCCGTCTTGCCCAAGAGGCCCATGAGCTTCTTCGCAAAAATGTTTCCGCCTTCGTGGGTAATACCGAAGGCCGCGATATTCTGGCGGGCACCGTCGATGTTGTGGTCACTGATGGCTTTACGGGCAATGTATGCATGAAGACCATTGAGGGTGCTGCCGATGTTCTGTTCGGTTCGCTGAAAGAGGTCATGATGTCGTCTACGGCGGCGAAGTTGGGTGCTCTTGCCATGAAGGATGGCTTGAAGGCGCTCAAGACGAAGCTCTCGCCCGATACGTATGGCGGCGCTCCTATCTTAGGCGTTAAAGGTGCCTGTTTGGTAGGCCATGGGTCCTCTAACGAAACCGCTATTAAAAATGGCATTTTAGTAGCAGCTCGCACGGTACGTTTGGATGTTTCGGGAATAATTGCACAGACCGTCTCGGGAAATGATGCGGTCGAGTAGAATTTAGTCGGTATTATTTTCGACATGACGGACGTAACTGATAACGGTGAAAGAACAACCTGAACATACTCAAAAGCTCGATCAAGCCGAACAGATCTTAGGACATACGTTTTCCGATCGCTCCTATCTGCTGGCGGCCCTTACGCATCCTTCGGCTGCTGAAGGGCATTCCATTTCAGATTCGTATGAGCGTTTGGAGTTCTTGGGCGATAGTATTCTCGGAGCCATTGTGTCCTACGAGGCGTTCCATGCCTATCCCGATCTGAATGAAGGCGGCTTGACGCGCATTAAGGTCTCTTTGGTTTCAGGTGCTTCGTTGTCGAAGGTGGCAAGCGATCTAGGGCTTGCCGATGTTATCTTCTTCGGATCTTCTGAGCGCGGTACAGGGCGTCGTGGCCTTCATTCTGCGCTCGAGAACGTATACGAATCGCTGGTGGCGGCCCTGTATCTTGATGGGGGGTTAGCGCCAGCGGTCGATTTCGTGAACCGCACGCTCATTGTCCGCATGAGCGCCGATATGGCAAAAGAGCCAGAGAACCCTAAGAGCATCTTACAGGAGCGCTTGCAGGAAGACGGCATCACTCCAACGTATCGCTTGGTGGAAACGCAGGGTCCTCCGCACGATCGAACTTTCGTGACTCAGGTGTTCGTCGGCGTGCAGTCCATCGCGCGTGGAGTAGGACGCACGAAAAAGGAATCGGAAAGCCAGGCGGCTAAATCCGCCCTGGAGATCCTCAGTTCGTTCTTCGAGGCGAAAGACTCCAAAGATAAGAAGCGCAAAGCGGATGCTCGTGCTGCCATTAAAGCGGCGAAGGCGGAAGAGAAAGCTCGTCGTCAAGCGGCGCAGCGTGCAAAGAAGCAGAAAAAGCAACAGCAGTAAGGGGCTTGCCGGTGTATCTGAAGTCGCTCACTCTGAAGGGCTTTAAGTCCTTCGCTGATCGCACGGTCATGAAATTCGAGCCTGGCGTTGCTGCTATCGTGGGTCCCAATGGTTCAGGGAAGTCGAATATCTCTGATGCGGTACTGTGGGTTCTCGGCGAGCGTAATGCCAAGAACCTTCGCGGTCAATCCATGGAAGACGTCATCTTCGCGGGGTCTTCTGCGCGTAAACCGGTTTCGGTGGCGGAAGTGGAACTGTTGCTTGATAATTCCGATGGCACGTTGCCGGTTGATTTTGCCGAGGTATCCATTGGCCGCAGAATGTATCGCAGTGGTGAGAGCGAATACCTTATCAATGGCACGGTGGTGCGCCGCATGGACGTGCTCGATATCTTGCATGATTCCGGCCTTGGCACGGGAACGAATTCGATTATTTCACAGGGTAACCTCGATTCGGTGCTGTCGTCGCGACCAGAGGACAGGCGCGCTCTGATCGAAGAGGCCGCCGGTATTCTGAAACATAAAGAACGCAAGGCGAAAAGCGAACGTAAGCTCGCCCAGATGGATGCCCATCTTGATCGTGTGCATGATATTACGGCGGAAGTCGAGCGTCAGCTCAAGCCGCTTGAGCGTAAGGCGAAGAAGGCCCGTACGTATCAGGCACTTTCAGCGGAACTGGCCGATCTGACGCTGCAGCTCGCGGTCGACGATCTGCGTGCTCTGCAGGATCGCTGGGATGCGACGCTTGCTCAGGAAGCCGAGCTCGGCGATGTGCAGGGCAGAGCGAAAGAAGAGCTTGCGCATGCAGAAGAAGCACTTGATGCACTACAGCAGAAACTTCACGATCGGGGTTCGCGCGAGAACAACCTCAATGAGCGTTATCGTCGCGTGCAGTCATCGTTTGAAAAACTCAATTCAACAGGGCTCGTAGTACGTGAGAAGCGCAGTGGCTTTTTATCGGAAGTCGAACGTCTTACCCTCTTCATTGAAGAGGGGCGTGTGCGCCGTCTTGCCGCGGAAAAGGAACTCGAAGAAGCACTTCGAGCGACTGAGGAAGCCCGCGTGGAGCACGATCGGGCCCAGCAGAAGCTTCAGCTCCTTGAAGCGGACCACAAAACGCATATTGGCGAGCGCAATGCGTTACGCAAACAGGTCGACACCCTAATGGCCGAACAGCGTAGTTTGGTCCATAGGCAGGAAACCATTCGGGCGACTCAAGAAGCACTGCGGGAGAACCTGTCGGAAAAACGCGCACGGGCTCAAGTGATCGACGCCCATGTAGTCGATGCGCAACAGCGTCTTGATGCGGCTAAAGAACAGGAAGAGCAGATCCGGCTGCGTGCGGAAAAGCTGTGTGCCGATCATGAGCAGGCACGCAGTGAGGAAGCGCGAACGCGAGAAGAACTCAACGCTCTCATTGTTGCCCGCGATCAGGCTCGTCGTGCGTTAGATGAAACACGTCAGAGCTATACGCAGGCATCGGCTGAATGCGCTGCGTTAGAGGAATTCGAGCGTGCTTCGGAAATGGCGAATCCTTTGCTCGCTCATATCGTTGAAGAGCGAGAATCCCTTGCACCTGGATCCCAGCTGCTGACCCATGCATTGAAGGCACCTGCTGAACTCGATGGGGTAGTGGAGGCGCTTTTACAGACCGATATCCAGGGATTATTAGTTAAGGACAATGATCAGGCACTTCGATTAGTCGATCATGCTCTTGAAAGTGATCCGATCGGCAGTGCTACGCTTTTCAGTGCCGAAGCGTGCACGGAGACGGATGGTGGCAATGGGGTTTTGCCTTATCGTCGTTTGATCGATGAGCTCGAGATCGAGCCGGCCTATGAGCGTTCGTTCCATGCGCTCTTGGGTAAGGTGTATGTTGTCGATACGTTCGCCGAAGCACTTGCGGCGCAGAAAGCTGCAACGCAGTCATGCTGCTTCGCCTCTCTCGATGGCGCTTTGGTGCGGGAAAGCGGCAAGATAACCATTACCCGTCTGTCGGAAGACGACAAGAAGAACAGCGCGTTCGCGCGGCGTCGTGCGCTCGAACAGGCGCGCGAGAACGAACGGGAGCGCGAACGCGCATACGAATCAGCGCAGCAGGAGAACACTGCTCTTGAGGAGCGATTGCGGGGCGTTCAAACGAATTCGCTCAAGCTTTCTGAACAGGTCGCACAATTGAAGGGAAGCAGTGAATCGGCGATGCGCGATGCGCAGCAATCGCTTCAGACGTTGCGCTCTCTTGAGGAAGAACTGGCCCGTCTTATGCGCGAGCAGCAGGAGAACACGGCCTTTTTGGAAAAGGCGCAGCCAGATTCCGACGAACTCGAGCGTGATCTAGCTCAGGTGCTCGCCGACCTTTCGTTGAACAAAGAACAGGTGGCAACGCTCGAAGGGAACCTTTCTCCTTTGCGTCGTACCATCGTCTCGCTTTCGGAGCAATTGAGCGATGCCCGTCTTGAAGCCGCCCGCTTGTCCGAGCGGTTCGCGTATGCACAGCGCATGGAGCAAACACGCAAGCAGGAGATCTCATCATCGACGCGTGAAGATGAAGCATCTAAACAGCGTATCGCCGTTGCGCGAGGTGCGGCAGCGCGCGCTGATGAGCTATTGGCAACGCTTTCGTCATTGTGCGATGCGGCATCGTTGGTGTCCTTGAAGCTCGAGCAGGAATCGCGCGACGAGCAGCAATTATCGCGTTCGCTGCATGATCAGATCGCGCAAGCGACGCGTACTTCGCGTGAGGTACGCGATCGTTTTGAAGGGTTCAATTCGCGGTTGTCTGAGGTCCGCATTGAAAAGGGACGCCTTGAGATCCAGGTCGAAGCGGGTATCAAAGCCATCGTTGAAGGGTGCGCTATTCCTCTTGAGCAAGCACTTACGATCGAGGCTCTGGATAATCGCGATGCAACGGCCGAGCAGGCCGCTTCGCTTGAGCGGCGTATCAAGAACATGGGCTCTATTAATCCTGATGCCGCCGAAGAATTCGAAGAGGTTTCGCAGCGCCATGAGTATCTTTCGGCTCAGTTGGAAGATATGCGCTTGGCGCGCAGGTCACTCGCACGCATCGTCAATGTGATCGACGAGCGTATGCGAAATGATTTCGTGGAAACGTTCGAACAGGTGAACGCGAACTTCTCTGAGATATTCTCTACGCTGTTCCCAGGTGGTCAGGCTCATCTATCGTTGGTCGATCCTGACGATCTGGAACATACGGGCGTGGATGTGAACGCACAGCCGGTAGGCAAGCGCGTGAAGAAGATGTCGCTTTTGTCGGGTGGTGAAAAGTCGATGACCGCTATGGCACTGTTGTTCGCGGTATATCGCATTCGACAGACCCCGTTCTACATCCTTGACGAGGTGGAAGCGGCACTCGACGACACGAACCTTCGTCGTTTGATCGCTTATCTTCAGGTGATCCGCGACGAAACTCAGTTCATAATGATCACTCATCAGCGTCGTACGATGGAATCAGCTGATATATTGTATGGCGTATCAATGCAAGCTGACGGTATTACCAAGGTAATGAGTCAGAAACTCGATAATGCTCAGCGCAAGGAGGGCTAAATGGGTTTCTTCGATAAGATCAATGCCGGCTTGACCCGGTCTCGTGAGCGCCTGAAGGAGCAGATGAACATTCTGCTCGATCGTGGCCCCGATGTTGATGAGGAGTTCTGGGAAACGCTCGAGGAAACGCTCATTTTGGCTGATCTGGGTGCATCCGCTACGGATGAGATCATCGAAGAGCTTCGTGATCAGGCGCGCCGTAAGGCCGTTCCCGATGCCTATGCGGTGTTCGATATGCTGACCGATCAGATCGCCTCGACTTTCACGCTCGCTGAAGACGATGTCTTCGAACAGAGCCCTCAGCTCGTATTATTCGTGGGCGTTAATGGCTCCGGCAAGACGACCACGGTCGGCAAGGTCGCAGCGGCAGCTCATGAGCAGGGCCGCAAGGTGCTGCTGGGTAGCGCTGATACGTTCCGCGCGGCGGCGATCGAGCAGCTTGAAGTGTGGGCCGGTCGTGCGGATGTTTCCATTGTGAGCCGCGAGCGCGGAAGCGATCCGGCGAGCGTGTGCTACGAAACTATCGAGCGTGCCGAAAAGGAAGGTTCCGATCTGGTGCTGATCGATACCGCCGGTCGTCTTCATACTTCCAATGACCTGATGCGTGAATTGCAGAAAGTGGTCAATGTGGTGCGTAAGCGCTCTGCTATGCCTGTTGCCACCTTGTTGGTCATCGATGCGACCACGGGACAGAACGGTCTGCAGCAGGCACGCGAATTCGATAAGGCGCTCGACCTTGACGGAGTCGTGCTCACCAAGCTCGACGGAACGGCAAAGGGTGGCATCGCTTTGGCGATCTCGCACGAACTCGAATTACCCATCGTGAAGATCGGGGTAGGCGAGGGGATAGATGACTTGCAGGATTTCGATGCGCATGATTTCGCCCGTGCGTTGATAGGGGATATGACCGATGTTCGATAATCTTTCCGATAAACTCCAATCGATCTTTACCGGCCTGCGCAGCAAGGGCCGTTTGACCGAAGCGGATATCGATGCGGCGATGCGCGAGATCCGCATGGCGCTTCTTGAAGCCGATGTTAACTTCAAGGTGGTCAAATCCTTTATTTCGCGCACCAAAGAGCGCTGCTTGACCGCTGAGGTCATGGATTCGCTCACGCCCGCTCAGAACGTCGTGAAGATCGTCCTGGACGAACTCACTGAATTACTTGGTCGCGAACAGGCCCCCTTCGTTCTTTCCAGTCGTATTCCTAACGTCATCATGTTGGTGGGCTTACAGGGTTCTGGTAAGACGACCGCGGCGGCAAAGTTGGCTTATCGTCTGAAAGAGCAGAACCATAATCCTCTGCTTGTAGCGTGCGACGTGTATCGTCCTGCGGCTGCCGATCAGCTGCAGACGCTCGGCGATGAAATGGGCGTTCGCGTATATCGTGGTGACGGCCAGGATCCGGTGAAGATCGCCAAAGAAGGCGTTCGCGATGCTATCGATTCTCTACGTGATGTGGTCATCGTTGACACGGCGGGCCGTTTACATGTCGACGAAGAGATGATGACCGAGGCTGAGGCTATCAAGGATGCGGTCGAACCCGATCAGATCTATATGGTCGTTGACGCGATGACTGGCCAGGATGCGGTCAATGTAGCCAAGGCGTTCGCCGATCGCGTTGATTTTGATGGGGTCATCATGTCGAAGATGGACGGCGACGCACGCGGTGGTGGCGCCTTGTCCATTAAGCAGGTGACCGGCAAACCTATTTCATATATCTCTTCGGGCGAAAAGCCCGATTCACTGGAAGAGTTCCATCCCGATCGCATGGCGAAGCGTATTTTGGGCATGGGTGATGTGGTCAGCATCATTGAGACCGCTTCGCGCATGAAAGCCGAAGAGATCGAGGAAGAAGAAGCCGAGCGCATGGCGCGTGGCAACCTTACCCTGAACGACTTCTTGATGATGAAGCAGCAGGTAAGCAAGATGGGCGGCATCCAAAAATTGGTGAGCGCCCTTCCCGGTGGCGATAAGGCCATGCGTGAGGGTCAGGTGAATGAGCATGCCCTCGACGATATGGCGGTCATCATCTCTTCGATGACGAAACGCGAACGCGAGCATCCCGAGATCCTGAACGGTTCTCGTAAGGCCCGCATCGCCGCTGGTGCAGGCGTTAAGGTATTTCAGGTGAATCAGCTGCTTAAGCAGTTCACTGAAACCAAGAAGATGATGCGTCGTATGATGGATCAACAGGAAGCCCAATACAGCCGCAAGAACAAAAAAGGCAAGAAGGGTAAAAAGGGTAAGAACCCGAAGCGCCGCATGGGTATTCCCGGAATGGGTGGCTTGTCCATGTCTGATGTGAAGAAGATGCAAGACATGATGAGTGGTCTTGATGATTCGCAGGGTAAGAGGTAATATTAACAATCGCTGTTTTGCGACCTAAGGTATGTGTATCATAAAGGTCGCTGAAAAATGTTTAGAAGGAGTACAACTCGATGGCTGTCAAGATCCGTCTCGCCCGTCACGGCGCTAAAAAGGCACCTTATTATCGTATCGTTGTAGCTGACTCTCGTGCTCGTCGCGATGGTCGCTATATTGAGCAGATCGGTTCCTACAACCCCTGCACCACGCCCGCAGCAGTAAAGCTCGATCTCGAAAAGGTCGACAAGTGGATCGCTGATGGCGCTAAGCCTACCGATACCGTTGCTCGTCTCATCGAGGCGCAGCGTAACAACGGCTAATCATGGCGGATTTCCGCGAAGATATTTCGGGTCTGGTCGAGACCTTGGTTCTTCCCTTGGTTGACGATCAGGACGCTGTTGAGATCTCCTCTGCAGATACCGAAGATGGTGCGATCCTCGTTGAGGTCAGCGTAGCTGCTGAAGATGCTGGTAAGGTCATCGGCCGTCAGGGTCGTGTGATCAAGGCCATTCGTACGCTTTGCCGTGCAGCAGGTTCTCGTAACGGCGTTGCCGTTGAGGTAGAGATCATTGACTAAGGCCCGTTCATAGTATGGGTGCTTGGACAAATATCGCGGTGCTGCTCAGTGCCAAAACAAAAGAAGGGGGACTTTCTGTAAAGCCAACAGAAGGTCTTCCTTTTTTGCTTACTGAAGACATGGATGTGACTTTCGTTCCTCCTATCTTGCGTTTTCCTCGTTCTTCGAAGGTGTCCAAGATAGATGAGGTCTCACCGGGAAGGTACCTGGTGCATTTTGAGGAGGTCGTTTCTCGTAACGACGCCGAAAAACTTGAGGGTCATTTCTGCTTGGTGAGAACTGAGTGCCTGCCGCAGGATCTCGGTAAAACGGATTCGTTCGACGTTCTGGGCTATAGCGTGATCGATGTGCATAAGGGTCGATTGGGATCCGTGGTGCGCGTTGAGGAGAACCCCGCTCATCCCTTGTTGGTGATCGAGTCATCTGCCGGCGATGTGTCGCAGAGCGCGCAGATCCTCGTTCCCGTAGTGGATGAATTTATCCTCGGAGTCGACGATGATGCTCAGCAGATCTCCGTTGACGTACCTGCTGGATTACTTGAGCTCTAGGAGCCTATCGTGAAGATAGAAACCCTTTCGGTGTTTCCCCAATGCTACGATTCGGTTATGAACGAATCGATGATGCGCATTGCTCAGGAAAAAGGATACCTCGATTTCACTGCGCATGATCTGCGTGACTGGACCCATGATAAGCATCGTACGACCGATGATGAGCCTTATGGCGGTGGTCAGGGTCTGGTCATGAAGTGCGAACCTATATTCGAGGCGACCGATGAGTTGTTCGCGACGGCACCCGAAAAGCCCTATGTCGTTTTTCTTTCTCCGACAGGAGAGGTATTCAATGAGGCCCTCACCTTGGAGCTCGCCCGAAAAGACCATCTGTTCTTCATCTGTGGTCATTACGAAGGCATAGACGAGCGCGTCTATTCGCTTGCCGATAAGGTGATCTCACTGGGTGATTATGTGCTTACAAGTGGTGAACTGGCTTCAATGGTGGTGATCGATGCGGTCGTGCGTCGCGTCGATGGGGTACTAGGCGACGAAGGCAGTTCAGTAGATGAGAGCTTCTACGATGGCCTGTTGGAATATCCGCAGTATACCCGTCCGGCACAGTACCGAGGCATGGATGTTCCTGAGGTGCTGCTATCGGGTCACCATGCCAATATTGCTCAGTGGCGACGGGAGCAAAGCCTGCTGCGCACCAAGCGATGGAGGCCCGATCTTCTGGATCAGGCGAATCTGTCGGCTTCTGACGAACGTTTTCTTGATTCTCTTGAAGAAGAATGAGCCCACGTTACGTTACTTTGCACTAATATGGGAGCATTCGACCCCGTGATCTTATAGGAAAGGATGAGGCTTCAGTGGATTCCGGACAGCATGCTCATGGCCGTCAACCGGGTATCGTGAGGCGCTTTCTGAGCTTTTTGCTATGCATAGTCATAGTCATAGTTGCGGTATGGGGTATTCGCACGTATGTTGCCGAACCCTTTGAAGTGCCTTCCGCTTCGATGGAGAACACCATTATGACGGGGGATCGCCTGTTCGCTGAAAAGCTCAGCTATCAGTTCTCCGAACCTCAGCGGGGCGATATCGTCGTGTTCTCTGATCCTCAGGTGCCCTCTCGGGTGCTGGTAAAGCGCGTTATAGCAACTGAAGGGCAAACGATCTCCATGTCAGGTGGCGTACTGTATGTCGATGGGCTCGCTCAGAACGAGTCGTACACGCTCGGTGAAACGTATCCACTTTCTCAAACGGCAGGCAATGTCAGCCTTTCGTATCCTTACGTGGTGCCTGCAGGCGAGATCTGGGTCATGGGAGATAATCGCGAGAACTCATCCGATTCACGTTATTTTGGACCGATCGATGTCGACACGGTGTTCGGTAAAGCGCTGTTCACCTATTGGCCACTCGATCGAATTGGGTTATTGAGCTAAACCGGCGTTGGTTTTGTATTGATAAGGAGCATTATGTCTAACCTTCAAACAGGTACGAACACTGCCTCGTCAGTGCTGACGTTCCAGGATATGATCCTGAGCCTTCAGCGATATTGGGCAGATCTTGGCTGTGTGATCATGCAGCCTTACGATAACGAAGTGGGTGCCGGTACGTTCCATACGGCTACGACGCTGCGTAGCTTGGGTCCTCAAACCTGGAAGACCGCTTATGTGCAGCCCTGCCGTCGTCCCGCCGATGGCCGTTATGGTGAGAATCCCAATCGACTGCAGCATTACTATCAGTTCCAGGTATTGCTGAAGCCATCTCCTGATAACGTGCAGGACCTGTATCTTGATTCTTTGCGCTCCATTGGCATTGAGCCGGAAAAGCACGATATTCGCTTCGTCGAGGATGACTGGGAGAGCCCGACGCTCGGCGCATGGGGCCTTGGTTGGGAAGTGTGGCTCAACGGCATGGAGGTCACGCAGTTCACATATTTCCAGCAGGTGGGCGGCTTTGAGTGCAAGCCCGTTCCGTCCGAGATCACCTATGGTCTTGAGCGCTTGGCTATGTATATTCAGGGCGTCGATTCGGTTTACGATCTGATCTGGGCGCAGGGGGCCGATGGCTCTGTATTCACCTACGGTGATGTGTTTTTGGAGAACGAACGCGAGTTTTCGACGTATAACTTCGAAGTAGCCGATACCGATCTTCTATTCGGAGAATTCGATCGCTACGAGGCGGAGTGCATGCGTGTACTTGAACAAGGATTACCTCTGCCTGCATATGATTATGTATTGAAATGTTCTCATGCGTTCAATTTGCTCGATGCGCGTGGTGTTATTAGCGCGACTGAACGCATGGCGTATATCTTGCGTGTTCGCACGATCGCCAAGGCGTGTTGTGCGGCGTATTTGGAGCATGTTGCGGGCATGGATGCTGCCCAGGATGAGAAGGGGGAGTAGGCATGGCACAGCGCACGCTTGCTTTTGAGATCGGCGTTGAAGAGATCCCGGCATTCGACCTTGCTCGTGCAGTGAAACAGCTGCATACGTTGGTGCCGCAATTGCTCGATGACGCGGCCGTTCCTCATGGTCAGACCAAGATCTATTCGTCCCCGCGTCGTCTTATCGTGCTTGTCGAGGATATCCCCGAGGCAACAGAGGAAAAGAACGAAGTATTCAAGGGTCCTTCAGCGAAGATCGCCTTTGATGAACAGGGTAACCCCACCAAGGCCGCACAGGGCTTTGCGCGCGGCAAGGGCATTGATGCCGCACAGCTGGTGGTCGACGATGGCTATGTGTATGCGCACGTTAACACGCCATCGGTTGAGGTGTCCTCATTGCTCGCTTCGGTGCTTGAGAGCATCGTGCGAGGTATCTCGTGGCCTAAGTCGCAGCGTTGGGGAACTCAGTCAGAATATTTCTCTCGTCCTATCCGCTGGTTCGTGGCACTGTTCGGAACCGAGGTCATCGATTTTGGCTTCGCGGGTCTTACGGCTGGTCGCGTTACCTATGGACATCGTTTCTTGGCGCCGGGTCCGTTCGAGGTCGCTAGTGCAGACGAACTGGTAGAGGTCGTACGCGCATCGTATGTCGTACCGAGTGAAGAAGAGCGCGAAGCGGTCATCCGTGCGGGCGTTGCCCAAGCTGAAGCTGACACTGGTTTCACTGCGGTACTGCCCGCTAAAACGTTGGTTGAGGTCATCAATCTGGCTGAATATCCGACCGTATTGGTGGGAACGTTCTCTGAAGAGTTCCTACAGGTTCCAGAAGAGATCATCGTCGACGCTATGCTGATGCATCAGCGCTATTTCCCGCTGTATGACGCATCAGGTGCGCTGACCAATCGCTTCATCGTGGTCGGTAACGGTGATCCTGCGTGCTCGGAAACGATCATCGACGGCAATGAACGTGTTGTGCGTGCTCGTCTGTTCGACGCGAAGTTCTTCTATGAAGAAGACCTGAAGAAGCCCCTTGAGGCATACGTCGATCAGCTCGCTAATGTGGTGTTCCAGGAAAAGCTCGGAACCATGCAGGACAAGACCAAGCGCATTGAAGCATTGGTCGATCATCTGGCACGTGATGCTCGTTTCGCTGACCAAGACCATGCTGATGTCGTTCGCGCAGCGCATCTGTGCAAGGCGGACCTGGTAACGAGTGCGGTCGTCGAATTCACGTCGGTCCAGGGTGTTATGGGTTCATATTATGCGCAGGCCAGCGGCGAAACCGATCAGGTCGCCCAGGCCATCGAGCAACATTATCGTCCTCGTTTCGCGGGGGATGACGTTCCCGAGACAGCGGTCGGCAAGGCGGTCGCAACGGCGGATAAGCTCGATACTATCTGCGGTCTGTTCGCGGTGGGACAGGGCCCCAGTGGTTCTTCCGATCCTTTTGCGCTGCGTCGTAGTGCTATCGGTATCGTTGCCATGCTCTCAGACGAAGATGCTCTTTCGGTGAGCTTGGTCGCTGCCATTGATGCGGCGCTCAATCAGTATGCTAAGGCCAATATCGAATTCGATGCAGCTGCGGTCCGCGCTGAAGTCATCGACTTCTTCATCACGCGTACCAAGGTCATGCTGCGAGATGCAGGAAAGAGCCTTGACGTTATTGATGCCGTGCTCGCTGCGGGCGTGCAGGAGCCCGTGGTTCTCGTACGTCGTGTTGAAGCGCTCGAGCAGGCACGTACTAATGAACCTGAGGTGTTCGATAATCTGGCTACTGCCTATGCGCGTGCAAATAATTTGCGTGATGCTGAACTGGGTGTTTCCATTGATGAGAACCTGCTGAATGAAGTTGAGCATGCGCTGTCATGTGCGGTCGTGCAGGCTGAATCGCGCGTTGCGAAGGCCCTGGAAGCAGATGATTATGCTGAGGCGTTGGCTGAACTTGCATCGCTGCGTAAGCCCATCGACCTGTTCTTCGAACGCGTGATGATCATGGACGAAGACCAGGCGTTGCGCGAGAACCGTTTGCGTCTGCTTAATCGTTTCGTAGAGGTATTCGGACACGTGGCGGACTTCTCTCTGCTTTCCAAGTAATCATTCGACTGTGAAGTGCGTAGAGATCGCAATCGCATTGAACGACCCTGGAGTTTTCATCTGGGGTCGTTTTCGTATAGGGGATGGATAGTTTTAGCGTACATGGAACGTAAGGGAACTACCTTGCTCCAAGGAATTATGAGACCATATGAAGAGGGGTTTTGTCCAAAACCGCCCATGATGATCGCGGAAGGGAATAAGGAATGCAGAAATGGATCACGCAAGGTGAACCATCCAAGACCTTGCCAACGGCGCATATTGTATCTGATTCAGTAGGAACGACGGCGCATACCATCGTGCGTGCTGCGGCAGCGTGCTTTGAGGTGTTCAATCCTGCTATTGAGATTCTTCCGAGAGTCCTGAATCCTGAAGATATGCGTGCGGAACTCGATGCACATGTGAGCTTGCATCGGAAAAAGGGACTGAGTCCGTTCCTTCTGTTCTACACGTTGGTCTCTCCCGAAATGCGGAGCACCATGGCGGATTACATCAAAGAAAATGAAGACATTGTGGTGGCAGTCGACCTTATGAGCGATGCTTTGCGGGCGCTTTCGTGCGCTTCGGGCAAGGAGCCTTTGGTCGAACCGGGGAGGATCCACTCGGTGAACGAGTACTATTTCCACCGTATCGATGCGATGGAATTTACTATCTCTCACGACGATGGACGCAACCCGCAGGATCTTACAAAGGCCGATATCGTTCTCATCGGCGTGTCCCGTTCTTCAAAGACGCCCCTGTCGATTTACCTGTCTCAAATGGGCTATCGGGTAGCGAATGTGCCGCTCGACCCCCAATCGACTCCGCCAAAAGAAATCTTCGACGTTGATCCCACGCGCTTATTCGGTCTTATCATTTCGCCGGAAATATTGGCCGACATCCGCAAGCGTCGTCTTGGTAATGCGAGCAACGTGGCTGCTTCATATGCCGATCTAGAATGCGTGTATCAGGACCTCGAGAACGCGCGAGCGTTGATGAGAAGGCTCGGTTGCATGATCATTCGTACCGACAACAGGGCAATCGAGGAAACAGCGCAAGAGATTTTGCGTTATTATGAGAATGCTCATCCGCAAATCGACTAATTGCGGCTGAGGGAGAAAAGTTAAATCTAAGGAGAACATGGTGACTGACCAAGTAAAGCGCGTCTATGCTTTCGGTAAAGATGCAAGTGGTAAGAACGTTACTGAAGGCAACACCAACATGAAAGCCATTCTTGGTGGCAAGGGTGCTAACCTCGCCGAAATGGCTAACATCGGCCTTCCCGTCCCTCCCGGATTCACTATTTCCTGCCAGACTTGCATGGAGTACGCGAACTCCGACAACACCTGGCCTGAGGGCGTTCTGGATACCATCCAGGAGTATCGTGAAGATCTTGAGGCTCGTATTGGCAAGAAGATCGGCGACGCAGAAGATCCGCTGCTCGTTTCCGTTCGCTCGGGCGCTCCTATGTCCATGCCGGGCATGATGGACACCGTTTTGAATCTGGGCCTTAATGACGAATCCATTCATGGCTTGATCAAGCAGACGGAGAACCCTCGTTTTGCATGGGACTCTTACCGTCGTTTTATTCAGATGTTCTCTAACGTTGTAGTGGGTCTTGACGGCGACTTGTTCGAGAACGCTATCAACATCATGAAGCGTGATCGTGGCGTTGAATCCGACACCGATCTGACCGCTTCCGATCTTGAGGAACTGGTAGAGGTATTCAAGGGCATCTTCACGGAGAACGTTGATGCGAACGATTACCCATCTCTGGTCGTTGATGGTAAGGTGCAGTTCCCTCAGAGCCCTGACGCTCAGCTTCAGTTGGCTATCGAAGCGGTATTTGGTTCTTGGAACAACCCTCGCGCGATCCTCTATCGCAAGCAGAACAAGATCTCCGATGATCTGGGCACCGCAGTAAATGTTCAGTCCATGATCTTCGGCAATAAGGGCAACACGTCTGCAACGGGCGTTGCCTTCACCCGTAACCCCGCTAATGGTGAAAAGGAATTCTACGGCGACTACCTGGTTAACGCTCAGGGCGAAGACGTTGTTGCCGGCATTCGTAACACCAGCCCTATCGCTGATCTTAAGCATGTTGAGGGTCTTGAAGAAGCGGGCCGTGAACTTGAAGAAGTATTCACGATCCTCGAGAACCACTTCCGTGACATGTGCGATATCGAATTCACGATCGAGCAGGGCAAGCTCTGGATGCTCCAGACCCGCGTTGGTAAGCGTACCGCAGCTGCTGCGTTGCATATCGCCATCGAAATGGAAAAAGAAGGCCTCATCACGAAGGAAGAAGCGGTTCAGCGTGTTGATCCTGAACAGCTCGATCAGCTGCTCCATCCTCAGTTCGATGCCAAGGCAGATTACGATGTGGTCGCTAAGGGCCTGAATGCATCTCCGGGTGCTGCAGTCGGCGAAGCGGTGTTCTCCGCAGAAGCTGCCGTTGAGGCTGAAAAAGAAGGCCGTAAGACCGTTCTGGTTCGCTGGGAGACCACTCCTGACGACCTTGCTGGCATGATCGCGGCAGAAGGCATCTTGACCTCTCATGGTGGCAAGACCTCCCACGCTGCCGTTATTGCTCGTGGCATGGGCGCTCCTTGCGTTTGCGGTGTTGACGCTCTGAAGATCGACGCTGAGGCAAAGCAGGCTACCATTGCGGGCACCGATATTGTCATCAAAGAGGGCGACATGATCTCGCTCGACGGTACTACCGGTATCGTAGTCATGGGCGCAGTCGAGTTGGTTCAGCCCGAACTCGCAGGTGATCTTGATACCATTCTCGAATGGGCAGACGAGTTCCGTACCATGGGTGTTCGCGCAAATGCCGATAATCCTGAAGACGCAGAAACCGCTCGTAAGTTCGGCGCTCAGGGTATTGGCCTGTGCCGTACCGAGCATATGTTCTTGGGTGATCGTAAGCAGATCATCCAGACCTTCATCCTCAACGAAGATGAGTCGGTCCGTGAAAAGGCCGTTGCTGATCTGTTCAAGGCTCAGACGGGTGACTTCCTGGGTATGTTCAAGGCTATGGACGGCTTCCCAGTCATCGTTCGCTTGCTCGATCCTCCGCTGCACGAGTTCCTCGAGAGCGCTCGTTCTCTTGATGTTGAGATCGCTCGTCTCGAAGCAACCGACGGCGATCCTGCAGTGATCGAAAAGAAGCGCCAGCTGATGGAACAGATCGACGGTATGTCCGAAGCTAACCCCATGCTCGGCCTTCGCGGTTGCCGTCTTGCGATCAAGTTCCCCATTCTTCCCACGATGCAGGTCCGTGCTATCGCAACGGCTGCAGCTCAGTTGAAGAAGGAAGGCCTTGATCCTAAGCCCGAAATCATGATTCCTCTGGTTTCGGTCGTTCCTGAGCTCGAAAAGCTTCGCGCAATGGCAGAAAAGATCATCGCTGAAGTTGCTGAAGAGCAGGGTGTCGAACTTGATATCCCTGTTGGTACCATGATCGAGCTTCCTCGCGCTGCGGTGACGGCTGACGAGATCGCTACTCAGGCTGACTTCTTCAGCTTCGGTACGAACGACCTGACGCAGACCACCTTCGGCTTCTCTCGTGACGACGTTGAAGCTGAGTTCATTCCTCAGTATTTGGCAGAGCGCATCTTGCCTTACAACCCCTTCGCAACGGTCGATCCCGGCGTTGCTAAGCTGGTCAAGATGGGCGTCGAACTCGGCAATCAGGGCAATCCTGATCTGGTATGTGGCGTTTGCGGCGAACATGGCGGCGATCCTGATTCCGTTAAGGTCTTCTATAAGATCGGCCTTGATTACGTTAGCTGCTCGCCTTACCGCGTGCCCCTGGCTCGTCTGGCGGCTGCTCAGGCTGCTTTGGCAGACAAGTAATCATCGAAAAATCCGTTTCGTCTTATTGCAGGAACCCTTCGGGGTTCCTGTTCTTTTATCTGAGTTTCGTCCATTGGTAATTTGACAGGGCGCGCAAGCAAGATAAAATGAGTACTCGCGCAAAGCGAGCACTTTCACAAATGAACAACCTATTTGGGGGCGACTGGTTTCGACATGGTAAGTCGGATCCAAGGAGCAAGTCGTGGTCTCCTCGCCACGTTAAACAGGGGTAAAGTCAAGTTAATTGGCAAAACTAACACTCAGAGCGCTCCTGCGCTCGCCATGGCTGCTTAATTTAAGCGCCATCTGTCGTCGATAGATTCTTCTCCGCTCTATCGCACGATATCATCATTAGGGGAACGCTCTTTGGCACGTAGCAAGTATGGCCAAAGCTAAGATCGACCTTGCTAGAAAGATCGACGACCTGTTAGTGGGTCGCGACCTTTCGAATCCTGAACACTAACTAAGCTTGTAGTGCCTTGTTGATGATTTAGTATGGACCGGAGTTCGATTCTCCGCGCCTCCACCAAATGCTACTGAGGGCTTTCGTCTACGCTGTTAGACGAGGGCCCTTTTTCATGATGTTCGGCGTGTCAAATGCGCTTTCATGTTGTTGTAGAATCTGCAGTTGGTTGTTCTTGAAAGCTGCTGCTTTAAACACTGAAGTAAAAAACGAAAGTACCGCTATCAGGCTCAGGCGGATGAAGAAGGAATTATGCTACGAATCAGTCATGCGATCTTACATGTGTTCGATTTCACCTCATGCGTGAACGTGCTCTCGCAAAGCGAGCTCGATTTGGAGAGCCGTCAAGTCAAGGGCTACGTTACCAAGCATGTCAAAAAAGCCTTTGGCCATATTGACAACAAACATGGCGAATTCGCTCCTGACAGTATGTTCGCGGCGGAACTGAAGCGCTATTTCGCAGGGGAGCGCGATTTTATCGATCTATCTACGCAGATCGCTGAATTTGTCGCAACGGAGTTAGGGCGTATGAGTAAGTCGGAATCGACTGACTTGCTGGTGGTTGATTTCGAAGAAGAGGAGAAACTCGACGGAGGAAGTACTGACGATGAGGCGATCACTGCATCGTTCGAAGGGCGTGTGAACCGCTACTTCGGCATCTTCCTGCTCGAAAGCCGTCAGGCATTCATGCATTCGGTCGGATATGGCGAAGATGGAGCGCCGTGCAATGCCATTGAGCGCCATCATGCCATTTTGCCGAACCCTTCTCAGAAGATCGCTTCGTTCGCGCTCGTCAATATGAGGAACTTGGAAGTGGCTTTTCAAGACAAGAAGCGCGTTATCGCGGGTGAAGAGGTGTGGCTCATCCCTGATAGCCTGCTGCAGTGCTCCGCCCAGGCATCGAGTAAGGAAGTGATCGATGAGCTCTCTCGCATCGTTGAAGAAGTCGCGCAAGAATATGGTGCTGATCCGGTAGTGTCGTTGTCAAAGGCAAAGGCATATGTCTGTGAATCGACGGAAGAGAACGAAGATATCGCACCGTTCGATCTGGCAGAAGAAGTATTCGAAGACGAACCTATTCGTGAGCGATTCACCTCGTGTCTTGCTGAAGAGAACATCCCCGAACGCGTACGTGTAGAAAAGAAAGCGGCAGAGCGGGTCACACGCAACCACAAGATCCGTACCGATACCGGTATCGAGATCACGTTCCCTTCGGAATACGTGAATAACCCTGACTTCATCGAATTCGGCAATACCGCCAATGGTCTTATTTCGATCGAATTGAAGAACATTGGACATATTGAGAACAAGCGCTAATTTTGAATTATTGAATATCCATTAAACAAAAAAAGCTCCGCCGTGGCGGAGCTTTTTTTATGAGCGTCTGAAGATCTTCTAGAAGCTGGGGAGTACAGCACCTGCATAGGTGTTGGTGATGTAATCGCGGACCTCATCAGAATGAAGTGCGCTTGCGAGAGCCTTGATCTTCTCGGAATCCTGGTTGCCCTCTTTAACTACCAGAACATTCGCATAGGTCTTCGCAGCAAGGGAGTCACTGGATTCAAAAGCCAAAGAATCGGAGATGTTCAGGCCAGCGCTGGACGCATAGTTGCCATTTACAACTGCGATGTCAACATCGGCGAGTACGGTAGGTACAACTGCTGCTTCAAGCTCTTCGAACTGAAGGTTCAAAGGATTGGAAGTGATGTCGTTGGGGGTTGCGGTGATGCCGGCTTCAGGATCGATCTCGATCAGGCCTTCCTGCTCAAGGAGCAGCAGAGCGCGAGCTTCGTTGGTGGTGTCGTTAGGGATGGCGATGCTTGCGCCTTCGGCAAGAGCATCAAGAGATGCGGTCTTGCCAGCAAAGATGGCCATTGGCTCATAATGAACGGACTCTACTGATACCAAGTGGGTACCCTGTTCGTCATTGAAGGAATCGAGATAGGGCTGGTGCTGGAAGTAGTTCGCGTCGACTTCGCCTGCTTCAGTCACGGTGTTGGGCTGAACATAGTCAGTGAATTCCTTGACTTCAAGGGTGTAGCCCTGCTCCTCAAGAAGGGGCTTTACCGCATTGTTGAGGATCTCAGCGTGAGGAGTGGGGCTCGCTGCAACGGTGATGGTCTTGTCTTCGGAAGAAGAGCTGGAAGAGTTGCTGGAAGAACAACCCGTCAAGGTCAAGGTTGCAAGAAGCACTGCGGCAAGGCATGCGCCTAGGACCACAAGGGGCTTTTTCTTTACGAGGGAGTGTGCCATCAATAGTTCCTTTCCTGTTTTTTCTACGCACAACGTGCGAGGTCATGAATGAATCTTCACCGCTTCCTTACGGTGGATATTTATCTTACGAGTTTATTATTTTTTTACAACGTGATTAGTTATTGATAAACCTGAGTGCTGGTTATTGTGTAAGGAATCGGATTATTGTTTAAGGTTTCGTAACGGCTCATCAATTAGCACTTTTAATTGCATATTCTGGCGTTTCTTCTGCTATAAGAGAAGTACACTGAATCAGTTAGTCATTTATACATATGGGAAGAGAACGATATATGAGGGATAACAAGAGCAATAATCCCGTGCACGAACAAGGAAAGCATGCATCTCACGGACAGGGTTCGACCAAACAAATGAAGCCTGCCTCTAAATCCACTTCCGCTAAGGGGTCTTCTCGGGAAGGAACGGGGGCTCAGGGAACGGCTCCTGTCGCGTATGGGACGGTCCCCGATAGCCCTATGCTGAAGAAAAAGAAGAAACGTGCGCTTATCGTAGTAGGCGTGGTCGTTGCGTTGCTCGCTGCGATATATGGCGGAGGGGCGTTGTTCTTCTCTTCTCATTTCTTTCCCAATACTATTCTGAACAATGAAGATCTTTCGTTGCAGCCAAGCGAAGTTCTGGCTGATAGGATCCAGGCTCAGGCGGATTCGTATTCGCTCACCATTGAAGGTAAGGGTTTTTCCTATAGCTTCAATCAGGGTGAAACCGCGATTGATATCGACCCCCATAAGATCGCTGAAGATACCACGAAGGCCCAGGACATCGCGTTGTGGCCGATAGAGGTGTTCTCACAGCATGACATTTCGGATGTCGTCATCGCTTCGTATGATGAGGCGGGTTTTGCTGATGTGCTGAATCAGCAGATCGCGACGTTCAATGAATCGCAAACTCCATCGGCTAATGCGTCGGTTATTTACGATGAGGACGCGGGAATCTTCTCCTTGAAGCCTGAAGTGTATGGCACGCAGATCGATGCCGAAAAGCTCATCGCTAAGGCAGGCGAAGCGATCAAATCGATGCGTAGCGAATGCGAAGTGACTCAAGATGACCTGGTAAAGCCTACCGTGCTGGCTGCTGATCCACGAACCTTGTCTGCGCTTAAGAAGGTCGGGGAAATGTTCCCAAATGAGGTGACGCTCACTCTTAACGGGTCGGTCAATGCGGCGACGATCGATAAAGCTACTTTTGCAAGCTGGGTCTATATCGATCCCGCTGATTACACCCCCAAGATCAACCAGGAGCCGCTGACTGCTTGGGTGGATGAAAAGGCCTCAGGCATGAACACGATAGGAACGACGCGCACTTGGACACGTGAAGATGGTAAGGTATGCACGGTTTCGGGCGGAACGTATGGATGGAAGGCGGATACCAGCACGCTGGCCACCACGGTATATGACACTCTGAATGCCGGTGGCGCCACTACGGTCGATATTCCGTGCTCGCAATCAGGTGCGGTCTACAATGGCGTAGGTGCGCGCGACTGGGGTGCGTATGTCGATGTTGACCTGTCCGAACAGACTGCTCGCTACTATAATGCAAGTGGCAATTTGCTGCATTCTTGCGGTATTGTTTCCGGCCTTCCGACGGCGGATCGTGCGACTCCAAGAGGTGTTTATTATCTGAATGCTAAGCAAAGTCCGTCGACCTTGGTAGGATATAAACCTAATGGTGAGATCGATTACGAAACACCCGTTAAGTATTGGATGCCATTTGTGGGCAACTCGGTAGGCTTGCACGATGCAACGTGGCAGGCGTCTTTTGGCGGAACTCGCTACAAGACGAACGGAAGCCATGGATGCGTCAACCTATCGTTGGCTGATGCGCAATGGTTCTATGAGAACCTTTCAACGGGTGTGTGCGTTATTACGCACGACTAAAGGCTGAAAGGCAATTCGCTCACATTATTTGAGGGTAGGCTATAATACGGTACTCGAGCCCCCATAGCTCAGCTGGATAGAGCAGTGGACTTCTAATCCAAAGGTCGCAGGTTCGAATCCTGCTGGGGGCGCCATTGAAGTGCCAGATCAGAGGGTGCTGGTATGACGTACGATGATGCGCCGATAGGTATATTCGATTCTGGGTTCGGCGGTTTGACGGTCGCGCGTGAAATCATCAAGGCCCTTCCAGAAGAAAGCATCTTGTTCTATGGTGATCGCGCTCACTGCCCGTATGGCCCGCGCGATCCGCGCGAAGTGCAGAACTTCGTTATGAATATTTGCCAGTGGCTCATCGATCGCAAGGTCAAAATGATCGTCATTGCGTGTAATACTGCTACGGCGGCGGGACTTGAGCTGGCGCAGCGAACCTTTGACGTTCCCATCATCGGAGTTATTGAACCGGGTGCACGTGCAGCGGCTCGAGCAACGCATAATCGTCGTGTGGGTGTCATCGCCACCAAGGGCACGGTCGATTCAGGGGTATACACGCGCGCGATCCGTAATATCGATGCAGGTATCACTGTGTTCTCTACCGCGACCCCTCGGTTCGTCGAGATCGCTGAACTGGGAATTCGCATGGCGAAGGGTCCTATCGAGAGCTATACCTCCTTGGCTTCTAAGGTCTATATTCGCCCTGCTTTTCAGGAGATCGCCCAAGATTATCTTGATCCGCTGCGTCGGAGCGAAATCGATACGCTCGTTCTGGGGTGTACGCATTTTCCGCTACTCAAGGCGCTTATTGGTGGCGTAGTCGGTTCTAACGTCAAGCTGATCTCTTCGGCAAAAGAGGTTTCCCTTGATTGTCGTGATCTGCTTGAGAGGCAAGAGGCCCGCGCTCATCCTGGTAATGTTCCTACGTATCGTTTTGCTTCTTCCGACCCCGACGTCGATGAATTCGCTTCATTTGGCGAAAGGGTGTTGCGGATGCCTCTAGGGAAAGTGGAATTTGCGCCAATACAAGGCATGCATTAGTTCAAGTCGAATGCCGAATGTGCGATGGGGTAGATGCCCTGGTCACCAATGAAAGGATGCAGTATGACGAAGACGGTCGTGATCGCTACCAACAATGCTCATAAAGTCGAAGAAATCGAAACCGCACTCGATTTTGAAGGCTGGGAATTCAAGAGCCTTAAAGATGCGGGTATTGTTTCTAACCCTGAAGAAACGGGGACTACCTTTGTCGAGAACGCACGTATTAAGGCCCGTGCTGCCTATGAGTTAGGTAAGACGGCAGTATTGGCGGATGATTCGGGACTTATCGTCGATGCGCTCGATGGTGCTCCGGGTGTGTACTCCTCCCGCTATTGCGGCGTTGATGGGGATGACGATGGCAACAACGCCAAGCTGCTCACCGAGCTCTCTGATGTGCCGAGCGACAAACGTAGTGCACGCTTTGCGTGTTCGTTGGTGTTCATTGATGAAGATGGTTCGGAAACGGTCGCCGAGGGTTTCGTTGAAGGGTCCATTGGTTACGAAAAGCGGGGGCAGAACGGATTCGGATATGATCCGCTCTTTTTCCCGAATGAGTATCAGGGAGAAAAGACAATGGCGGAATTATCGCAGGATGAAAAGAACGCGATCTCGCATCGGGGAAGCGCACTTCGAGAATTAAAGAAAATCCTCGTGCAACAAGCGTGATTTCTTGCTATAATGCTTAACCGTTGCAGTCGGGATGTGGCGCAGTTTGGTAGCGCGCCTGCTTTGGGAGCAGGATGTCGCAGGTTCGAATCCTGTCATCCCGACCATTTTTTATTTGCGGGTGTAGTTCAATGGTAGAACTCCAGCCTTCCAAGCTGGTCACGCGGGTTCGATTCCCGTCACCCGCTCCAGAATTTCAAAGCCCGTTCTTCGGAACGGGCTTTTTTAATTCATATGCCCTGGTCACATCGTCTGTGCCTTGTACCGAGCAAGGGCGCGAAAAGCATTGCAAACCGAATGGGCTTACGTCATGATGAGTGGTAAGTATATCGATGGGGAAACGCGCGGGAAACGTTCCCAACCGTTGCTTAGTTTGAAGGGGATCGTCTTATGAATGCAAGAAGAAAGATCACCTGTGCGCTGTTTGCGCTGTGCCTTGTTGCGGGGCTTTTGCCCATTCTGCCCTTCTCTGCTCCGGTTGCGCTCGCTGCGGGCACGGACAAGGAGGTCATGGTCGGCTCGGCGCAGGTTCAGGGCGCGCAGGTTGACAACCTGTATTTCGGCAACTACGCCCAAGACGATTGGACCGGGTATACGAAGGACCCCATCAAGTGGCGAGTGCTCTCCAACGCCGACGGCAAGCTGTTTTTGCTGTCTAATAATAACTTGGATTCAATCCGGTTCAATTTAAAGCTAGAGAACTGCAACGATTGGGATCTCAGCACATTGCGCCTCTGGGTCGCTTATGGATTCATCCCCGAAGCTTTCGTCTCTGATGAGCAGAGCGCTCTCCATGAAATCTATCTGAAAGAGCATGACAGCTACGACAGGGTATTCATACTTTCAAAGGAAGAGGCGACTAGTCCTGCGTACGGCTTCAACAGCGATGAAGACCGGGAAACGACAGGCACGGCATATGCTAAAGAGAACAATGATCGCGACAAGTCTTGGGCAAACATATGGTGGCTGCGCACACCGGAGATGGGCGCCCTTAATACTCGAACCCATGTCGACGTTGTCGGGGCGTTCGGTAGTTTGAATCCTGCACGGGTATCTACTTTGGTGACTAACGACTTCGGCGTTCGTCCTGCGCTCAACCTGAGCTCTGACTCCATCATCCTCACGTCGGCTGCCGGGCGCTACGGCTACGGCAAACCGTCTTCGGTGGGAGGCTTCGATGAAGTCAAGGGGGGCAACGTCACCGATTGGAAGGTGACGCTTAAAAGTTCCAGTAGGAATTCGTTCAAAGCATCGTTGGCAGACGGCTCCGCCTCGGCTGACTCTGGTTACTCCGACTGGAACATCGGCGTGTCCTACAGTGGCGCTAAAGAGGGGAACAACGAATACGTCTCCGCAATCCTCTGCGACGAGGCCGGTAGCGTGCTTTATTACGGAACCGTAGCGCAGAGCAGAGAAGCAGGAACGGGCACCTTGAAGATTCCTACAGGGCTTGCGGTTGGAAGCTATAAGCTCCATGTGTTCTCTGAGCAGAGGAATGGAAACTTCAAGACTGATTTCGCAAGTTCGTTTAACACCATCGATCTTACGGTGACGAAAAAGGCCGAGACGCCCTCCGCGACGTTCGCCGCAACGGGGGATAGCACCGGTACCCTCGGTAGTGTTTCGATGGACATGAGCTACAGCACTGACGGTGGCGAGACGTGGAACGCGATCACGGGCGAGACGGCAGAGCTTTCGGATGTGACGGCTGAAAACGACGTACAGGTGAAACGCCTGGGTAATAGCGCACTGATGAACGATTCGGACCCGCAGGTTATCGACGTGACGCGGACTGATGAGCCGAGCGATAGCGATCTTGTTGGGGTGGCCTGCACTACCGCCGATCAGAACAACGGGCAGATCACCGGCGTTAGCAGCACAATGGAATACAAGCTTTCTACGGAGGCTGCTTGGAATGAAGTTCCCGCAACGGCAACGGTACTCGAGGGGCTTTCGAGCGGCACCTACCAGGTTCGCGTTAAGGCAACCGGTGCCACCCTTGCCTCACCTGCGATAGACGTCGTCGTGGGAGCGCATACTTGCGAAGCCGTCGAAGGGGGGAATTGGGAGAAGGATTCCGTCAATCATTGGAAGAAATGCTCATCCCCAGGATGCAAGGGCGAGCCTGAAGTAGCCGCGCATAGCGGTAAGAACGAAGCAGACTGCACCGAAGGGGAGTGCGGGATTTGTTCGGAGCCGTACGAGCACGACTTTAGCGGCGGTTTCACCGCATGGAATGAGAATGAGCATTGGTATGCCTGCTGTACCCCTGGGTGCACGGGTACGGGCAACTTCGCTCCGCACGTGTTCAGGGATTACAAATACAACAACGATGCGACCTCTTCTGGGAACGGAACGGAAACGTCGACCTGCGCTGCGCCAGGCTGTGGCGCGACGTTTACGAGGGAGGCCGTGGGGACGATGCTCAATACCCCTCCGACGGGAAACGTGATGGTGGGTTCGAGTGCTCATTCGTTCGGCTCGTTCTTGAACAAGATTTCGTTCAACATCTTTTCGTCTGACGGGTTCGATATAAGCATGTCGGCGAAGGACGAAGGGGCCGGCGTGAAGGGTATTTGGTATCTTGTCTCCGATGTGCCGATGTCCGCAGCGGACGTTGTGCGGTCGACGGGCTGGATCGAGGTCAATCGCGACCATCCTGTTCGTATTGATAAGGAAGGGAACCACGTCGTCTATGTGAAGATCGAGGGTAATCTCGATAGGGTCGTCTACATTAGCTCCGACGGTTTGGTTGTTGACAAGACCGCTCCTTCTGTAAGTGGAATCGAAGATAGGAAGACCTACTGTTCAGCGGTTGAAGTGAGCGTTTCCGATGCGAACCTCGCCGGCGCGACGATCGACGGTGTTGATGCGCCTATCGTCGACGGCAAACTTACGGTAAGCCCGAAAGCGGGTGCGCAGACGGTAGTTGTCAGCGACAAGGCGGGCAACAGTGTGGAACGCACGATCACCGTGAATGACGCGCATGAATTTGCGTGGGTGATCGACAGGGAGGCGACCGCCTCTGACGCAGGGCTGAAGCACCAGAAGTGCGCGGTTTGCGGGTATAAAACGATGATAGTCGAGATTCCGGCGCTTGGTTCGGGCGGCTCAGGTAATGCTGATGTAGGTGGTTCGGGTTCTACCGACTCGGGCGCGGGGGCCGGATCAGACGCGGGTAGCATCTCCCCGAATACAGGTGATAGCAGCATAGCTGTGCTGATTTCGCTGGTTGCTATGCTCGCGCTTGGTACCGCCATACTCGCCGGAAGGCGGGTTGTACGCGGGTCGCGTAACACGGAATAGAAGAATAAGGGTAAGCCCCTCCCATGAATGCGGCGTGGTAGCTACGGTTGGATTGATACTTCCATCCTTGGTTTAATCCACGGGAAAGCATGGCTTATAGGACAAAAAAGTGTGTCTGGTTTAGGGGTATTGACGCAGGTCAATACCCTTTTTTATGCCTGTTTTCTTTAGGGACTTAAAATCCACTCGGACAGAATGTGTGTCTGATTCTTAAAGTTTTCCCAGTTCAGTACCATGAAAATCAGTATTTTTTAGTTGATTTTCAGGGAGTAGCCAATGAAGACGAAGATCTGCCCTGTATGCGGTGCTCAGATGAAGAGAAACGGCAAGACCTCATCGGGTAGGCAACGATGGAGATGCAGGGGCTGCGGAAGCTCTTCGACCCATACGAGATGTGACCTGTCCAAGGACCTCGATGAGTTCCTCTCATGGCTGCTCTCCAAAGACCGGCAGATCGATATGCCTGGGCAAGGCAGGAGCTTCAGGAGACGCACTCAGAGATTCTGGCAGGTGTGGCCATGCCTTCTGTGGTTGACGGGATCCATCACGTCATCTATGTCGATGACATCTATCTAGCAAAGAACGTCGTGATACTCGTCGCATGTTCGGATGAGCATGTCTTATCGTGGTATCTTGCACGCGCCGAGACATCGAGGGCGTGGGAGGCGCTCCTCTCGCGCATCGCTGCGCCCGATATGGTCGTCACCGATGGTGGCGCTGGCTTTGCGAAAGCGGCTAGGAGATGCTGGCCGGATACCTTCATTCAAAGATGCCTCTTCCATGCGTTCTGCCAGGTCAAAAGATATACGACGACCAGACCGAACCTCAAAGCGGGCGTTGAGCTCTACCAACACGCGAAGGAGCTCTTGCATATCGGGACGCTCAAGCAAGCCGATTGGTGGGTGGAGAGGTTCTTTCAATGGTGCGATTTCTGGAACGGCTTTCTCGCCGAGAAGAGCTTTATCGATGGTCGCATGCGTTATACGCACGAGAGGCTGAGAAAAGCGCGAAGCTCTCTCGTTACGCTCATCAACAAAGGAACCTTGTTCACCTATCTCGACCCGGCTCTCTGCATCGAAGGACCGATGCCCTCGACCACCAATAGGATCGAAGGAGGCATCAACGCGCAGCTTCGCTCTTTTCTGAGGAACCATCGTGGGATGAGCATTACGAGAAGGGTGAAGGCGGTCTACTGGTGGTGCTACATGCATACCGAGTGCCCCCTCGGAGCAAAAGAGATCATCGAGATCATGCCGACAGATGAGGACATCGATCTGCTCTACGAAAAGTATGGGAGTCGACCGAAGGAAAGCGATGTTCCAGCGCTCTGGGGTGATGGGATCGTATGGGAGGAGTTCCATCACAAAACGAGATACCCCTATGCGGTCGATTAGGCTCCAGACACGCTTTTTGTCCTATAACCCCAAATCAAACAGGCCGTCCGTTCTCGGGCGGCCTGTTTGATTGATCGAAAAAACTTTAAGCGATGGGTCTGCTCTGTCGTTTTTTTCTTTTACTTCCTTAGGAGGAGCGAACTTCTCTTCTTTTCATATGCGGGGGCATGTAATAGGATTTTCGTAAGGGAGAAAAGTAAGTGCCTTTCGAGGGGAGAACGAGCACTTGCTAAAGGGGATGAGTATATGCAGAAGTCTATGCAGACGCGTGGTGAGCGTGGTCAGCTGACCGTTCGTCACGTCTTGGTGGTTGTTACCGGTATTTTGGTTTGCTTTGGACCGGCGACGCTGGTGTTCAATACTTGGTCCATTCTTGTTGTGCCGGTGTGCGAGAGTCTACATGTTCCAACGGGCTCATTTACGTTATACGTTTCGGTCATCTTTCTTGCATCAGCTATCGCAGCCCCTTTTGCCGGGAACCTTATGGAGCGCTACGACGTGCGCGTGGTCATCACTGCGGCATGTGGTCTTTGCGCGACGGGTATATTCCTTTGTTCCTTCTATACAGAGGTATGGCAGTTCTATGTATCGGGCGCTCTAGAGGGCATTGGGGTGGTGGTGCTGGTCAGCCTTGTTGCCCCGACGCTTATCAATCGTTGGTATCAGCAGCATACGGGGCTTCTCATCGGCATTTGCGTTGCCATGATGGGTGTCGGTGCGGCAGTATGGAACATGCTCGGCGGTGTCCTGCTCAGTGAATTCGATTGGCGTATGTGTTACCGGACCTTCGGGGTGATCGCGGCGCTTATCTCCATGCCGGCTACGATATTCTTCATTCGCAGCTATCCTGAAGAAGTGGGACTTTCCCCTTATGGCGATATTGCTGATGCGGCTCAGGCTGAAAAATTCATGGAAACCGGCATATCTGCAGCGAAGGCGTTCCAGTTACCCGCGTTCTTCCTGCTTATGCTGACGATCGGCTTGATCAACGGCACGGCCCAGATGGGTAATTATCTGGCAACGTATCTCTATCATCTTTCCGATGTAGGAGCGATCGCCCTTACTGCTGCCGAAGTGGTTATTATGGCGAGTGTTATTTCCTCTTGTTTGCAAGTGGCTCAGGCATGCGCGAAGATCGGTCTTGGCCAAGTGGCCGATCATAGTCTGCGACTCGCGCTCATCATTGCATGCGGGTGCGGGTTCGCGGGTGTGCTGTGCTGTTGGCTCGGTCCGAGCATTGATTCGAATATCGTATATGTAGGTTCAGCACTGTTCGGTATCTTGTTCGGTGCGACGAATGTGTTGGGGCCGACCATCACACGCTATTTGTTCGGACCGCGTGAATACACGGTTATCTATTCGCGTGTTGCAGTGTTCGTCAATTTGGTCCCGGTGTTCTTCATTCCGTTGTACGCTTTCTTGGCTGAAGTTGGTTGGAACGTGTTGTTCGGCGTTGCGGCATCGGTCGTTGTTGTAATCTTTATATTGGCAATGTTGCTTATGTGGCAGGCAAAGCGCATGGGTGTTGAGCGCTAACAGGTGTTGGAGGGAAAGCATGATAACCATATTCGTAACCGGAGGTATCGGATCGGGTAAGTCGACCTTGCTGAGCTTTCTCGAACGTCAGGGTGCGGGGATAGTGCTGGCTGACGAGGTCGGTCATGAGAACCTGCATGACCCGGGAATGAAGGCAGAACTGGTTGCAGCGTTCGGGGATGATATTCTGGATTCGGATGGAGAAGTCATCCGTTCGGCACTTGCTGCTCGCGCATTCGCAACACCACAGGATACGGCTCGTATGGATGCCATAACGCAGCCGTGGTTGTATGAGGGATGCTTGCGCCACGTGCGCGAGGTGGGAGCGGACCGCAAAGTGGTCGTGCTTGAAATGGCGATCCTTGACGGGCGCGATGATTTTCATAAGCATGCCGACATTGTTATCGCGGTCACTACGTCACCTGAAGTGCGTATTCGCCGCTTGATGGAGTCGCGTGGCTTCACCGAAGAAGATGCGCGTAATCGTCTTGCGAGCCAGGTTCCTGAAGAGCGGCGTCTCGCTATTGCTGATGTGGTATTTACCAATGATGGTACGTTGGAGGAATTCGAAGAGCAGATCCAGCACTGGTGGGATACTGAGATAGCCCCACGATTATAAGGAGGACCCCCGTGGCTCATCTGTCTAGCCTTGAAGGACATAGCATGGAAGGCAAACTGCCGGTAGCGCGGTTAGCCTCGCAGCCCTTTGAGGTGGTGTCTCCTTATGAGCCTGCGGGTGATCAGCCTCAGGCGATAGAGCGTTTAGCTCGCAATATCGAATCAGGCATGCGCTATGAAACCTTATTGGGTGTTACTGGATCAGGCAAAACGTACACGATGGCGAAAACCATCGAAGCGGTTCAGAAGCCCACCTTGGTGCTGGCGCCGAATAAAACACTGGCGGCGCAGTTGGCGGCAGAGCTCAAGGAGTTCTTTCCTAATAATGCAGTGGTCTATTTCGTCAGTTATTACGACTACTATCAGCCAGAAGCATATGTTCCCACAACGGATACCTTCATTGAAAAGGACGCTTCTATTAATGAAGAAGTGGAAAAGCTCCGTCATGCGGCAACTGCATCATTGCTATCGCGGCGTGATGTCATCGTGGTGGCATCGGTATCGTGCATTTACGGTATTGGCTCCCCAATGGAATATGCGGGTATGGCGGTGTTCTTAGATAAGGAAGTCGAGCAGGATCGTGATGAACTGATTCGAAAGTTGATCGATATCCAGTACGATCGCAACGATTATGAGTTGAAGCGCGGTACGTTCCGTGTACGTGGCGATGCTTTGGATGTGTTCCCGCCCTATGCCGACAATCCGATCCGCGTTGAGTTCTGGGGAGATGAAATAGAAGAGATCTCCGAGATAGATGCCGTCACGGGAGAGGTGCTTAATACGTATGAAGCACTTCCGCTGTGGCCGGCATCACATTATGTGGCCGCACGTCCGGCTTTGGAACGCGCGATCAAGACCATCCAGGATGAGTTGCGTGAACGCTTGGTGCAGTTCAAAGAAGAGGGTAAGCTGCTTGAAGCACAGCGTCTTGAAATGCGCACCTCGTACGATCTTGAAATGATCGAAACAATGGGTTTTTGCTCGGGTATCGAAAACTATTCACGTCACCTTGACGGTCGCGAGCCGGGTGAGCCTCCTTATACGCTGATTGATTATTTCCCTAGCGATTTCCTCTGCTTTATTGATGAGAGCCATGTAACGGTGCCGCAGGTCCGAGGTATGCACGAAGGCGATCGTTCTCGTAAGATCACTTTGGCCGAACATGGGTTCCGTCTGCCATCGTGTTTGGACAATCGTCCTCTGCGTTTCGATGAATTTGAAGCGCGCATTCCTCAGTTCGTGTATGTGTCTGCAACGCCAGGTGACTACGAGGAGCGTGTGAGTGAGGCGAAGGTCGAACAGATCATTCGTCCTACTGGTTTGCTCGATCCCGATATCGATGTCCGTCCGATTCTTTCTCAGATCGATGACATCATTGACGAGGCGAAAGAGCGTGCTGCGCGCAATGAACGTGTGCTCATCACTACTCTTACTAAGCGAATGGCCGAAGACCTGACTGAGCATCTTCTTGATCAAGGGATCCGCTCTCGGTACATGCATTCTGATATTGGCACGCTAGAACGAGTGGAGATCCTGCGCGATCTGCGTAAGGGTGAATTCGATGTGCTGGTGGGCATTAATCTTTTGCGTGAGGGTTTGGACCTGCCAGAGGTATCGTTGGTCGCCATCCTTGATGCAGATAAGGAAGGCTTTTTGCGCAACCACCGTTCTCTTATTCAGACCATCGGTCGTGCTGCGCGTAATGCGCAAGGGCACGTCATCATGTATGCCGACAAGATAACCGATTCGATGGATCGTGCTATCACTGAAACGCGTCGTCGTCGTGCTATTCAGATGGCCTTCAATGAAGAGCATGGTATTGTGCCGCAAACAGTGCGCAAGGGCATCAGTGATATTACCGATTATCTTGAGACCGAAGAAGGAAAGCGCACCTCTGAAGAGGTGAACGCTGATTTAGCTGGATATTCACGAAGCGAGATCCTGCGTGTGATCGCATCGCTCGAAGATGAGATGATGGAAGCATCGGCCGCGATGGACTTTGAGCGCGCCGCGTCCGCACGCGATCAGGTGGTGCAGTTGCGTGCGCAGCTTGAAGGCAGGTCCGAAGGCGATATCCTGGGCGATCTGAAGAAGACGGCTCGAAAGGGCAGCGCCTTCGGTGCTCGCAAGTCAAGTTACGGCGGAGGGCGCCGCAGCTAAAGGTCCTGTTGAGGTTATGAACGCTCTGTGTGCTCTCTGTGTGCATGGAGCTTTTTTATTGATGGTGCCATGTCGTGTCCCTATCATTCATTTAGTTAGATAAACTAACTATTAGAAACAAGCGAGCATCAGGTTGGATAATCGCTTGTGGCGCATGAAAGGAGATAGGCATGGGATTCGCTATCGTAGTCGATTCAACGTGTGACTTTACGGGGGACGAATATCGTTCGCTGGATGTCACGATGGTTCCATTGAGCATTCTGATCGACGAGGTCGTATATAAGGATCAAGTTGAGATCTCCTCGGAGGAGTTCTTCGAGCGCATGGATGCATCCGAGAACCTCCCTCAATCTTCGCAACCTACGCCTCTTGATTTTCAGAAGGCATATGAAAGCCTGGCGGAAAAGGGTTATGACGGTATTTTGTCGGTCCATATTGCTGGGGTATTGTCGGGCACCATCGAATCGGCTCGCATTGCCGCGCAGCAGGTAGATATCGATGTGCGCACGGTCGATGCGGCGGCAGCCGGCGCTACGGCAAGTATGGCGATCGCAGTTCAGAAGGCGTGCGAGATGCGCGATGCGGGTGCTTCTCTTGATGAAGCGCAGGCTGAAGTGGAAAAAATGTGCGCGCACGCATGCTTCCTGGTCGCTCCTGAAACGCTGGAGAACCTGCTGAAGGGTGGTCGTCTTTCGGCTGATCAGGTCAAGACCTCGAGCCTTTTGAACATCAAGCCCATCTTCTCCTTTAACGAAAAGGGCGTTCTTTTCGCGTTCGGTAAGGCGAAGGGTATGCGTGGCGTCATCAAGACGTTCGTTGAAGAACTACAGAAGCAGACTCAGGAATTGGGTATTCAGAGGGTTCGTTTCTGCTATGCAGGTAATGAAAAGGTCGTTGAAGAGCTTAAGCAGGCGCTTGCTGAAGCCGAGGTGTCTTATATCGACTGTGGTACTTGCCCCTGTGGTGCGACCATTACGACTCATCTGGGTACAGGTGCCTTGGGCTTTGGCATGATTCCGAACGAATAAGGGAGCTAACTGTGGAATGGTGTGCCGATGGCGAAACGTGGAAGAGTGACGGCAAAGAGCTCGTAGATAAGATGCTCACCGAAACCTTCAACTCGATCTTACGTATCGAAGAGCGTTCGTTGAATAACCGCTTGACCGAGGGGTTGAGCATCGCTGAGCTTCACACCATTGTCGCAGTGGGTCTTCATGAGGTGAATCCCATGAAGGTCGTTGCGTCGCGTCTAGGTGTAACGCTCGCTACTTTGACTGCTTCGATGACGAAGTTGGAGCGAAGGGGTTATGTTCAGCGAACGCGGGGTGAAGTGGATCGCAGGCAGGTGCTGGTGCAGTTGACGTCGAAGGGGCGAAAGGCATTTCGTGCTCACGATGCGTTCCATAAGAAGATGGCGGATAGCGCCCTCGAGGGCCTATCTTCTGATGAGGAAGCGGTTCTATATAACGCGCTTGCGAAGGTGAAGCACTTTTTCGATCAAGAGAACCAGGCGGCTCAGGAAGCTGCTCGGAAATAAAGAACCAAGCAGCTTAAATGAAGCTGCGCTGAAAAGAATAAGGAAGGAAAACTAATGGCGACTATTGATGCAATCAAGGAAATTCTGGAAGAGACCCTCGATATCAATCCTGAAGAGGTTACTGGGGAAGCTACTTTCGAGGGATTGGGCATCGATTCCTTGGATATGGCAGAACTCATTTGTGACATCGAAGAAAAGCTCGACATTGATTTCGGTGAACCCGAAGGCCTTGAAACCGTTGAAGAACTGGTGAACTACATCGATTCCCTGTAAGCACCATTTTTCAGAAAGAGGCGGTCAAGATGAAAACACGGGTTACTGAACTACTTGGTGTCGAGTACCCCATTATTCAGGGCGGTATGGCTAACATAGCTGATGCTCGCCTTGCTGCTGCGGTAAGTGAAGCGGGCGGATTGGGTATCATCGCCTGTGGATCTGCTCCAGTATCGTGGGTCGAAGAACAGATCACTTTGGCACGCGAATTAACCGATAAGCCCATTGGCCTCAATATCATGCTGATGAATCCTGAAGCGCCGCAGTTGGCTCAACTGGCGGCAGATATGCATATCGATGTGGTCACGACCGGCGCTGGTAACCCTGGTACATACGTTCCTTTGTGGAAAGAAGCGGGCATCACGGTGATCCCGGTCGTCGCCTCGGCGGCACTCGCTCGTCGTATGGAGCGTTGTGGTGCTGATGCGGTTATCGCCGAAGGGTGCGAAGCGGGTGGACATATTGGAGAGCTGACCACTATGGCGTTGGTTCCTGTGGTGTGCGATACCGTTTCCATTCCAGTTATCGCTGCTGGAGGTATTGCGGATGGTCGCGGTATGGCTGCTGTGTATGCGCTCGGTGCCGAAGGGGTGCAGGTGGGTACTCGTTTCTTGGCTGCTGAAGAATGCTGTGTGGATCAGGCGTACAAGGATAAAGTGGTTGCCGCAAAGGATTCCGATACGATCGTTACCGGCCGTGGAGGTGGGCACCCTGTCCGTGCTCTGAAGAACCGTCTTACGCGAGAGGTCCGTCAGTTGGAATCAGCGGGTAAGGGCGATAGCGAAGAGACTGAAGTTCGTTTAGCTGGATCGCTTCGTCGTGCTGTGCAGGGTGATATTGATAACGGCTCACTTATGGCTGGTCAGGTGGCATGCTTGGTGCACGATGTGAAGCCGGCGGCAAAGATCATTGATGACCTCATGAATGAGGCGCTCTCTTGGGCATTGTGCTCGCTTCAAGAGATGGCCGATCGCAACGCAACGCGTTCGTGGAAATAGGGGGCCGTTTTTTTATGAGTGTGTGGATGTTTCCGGGGCAGGGTGCTCAGAAGGTCGGTATGGGAAGCGATCTTCTGGTGCTTCCTGAAGTGGCTGAAACGTTCGAGTTGGCGAAAGAGGCAACTGGTGTCGATGCGGTTTGGCTCAGCAAAGAAGGAGACGAGGCGGATCTGAATGATGCGCTGAATTCCCAGGTGCTTACTTCGGCGTTATCGGTCGGTATTGCGCGTGCGTTGATGGCGCGCGGTGCGCGCCCTGATGTAGTCGTGGGCTTTTCGCTGGGGCAGATCAGTGCACTGATGGTCTCTGGTGCGTTGTCTCTGGAAGAAGGGTTCGCGCTTCTGAACGAGCGTGCACGGGCTCTTGCTGATGCCTGCAAGACGCATCCTGGCGCTATGTTGGCATTGTTGGGTGCAAGCCACGAAGACGCTCAAGAGATATGCGATTTGTGCGCACGGGGAGATGTGTTGGTGCGTGCGAATTACAATGCGCCTGGCCAAGTGGTCGTTTCCGGCACGATCGAGGCGATCGATCGAGCCGAATCCGCTTGGAAAGAGCAGTCGAAGCGGTGCGCACGGTTGCGCACGGCAGGCGCGTTCCATAGTCCTCTTATGGCTGGGGCGGCAGACAAAGTGGGTGATTTCTGCGGTCATCTTTCATTTGATCGCGAGAACACCGTCCCGATCATCTGCAATACCGACGCGCGCCTATTCGATATGGGTCAGGCGGCAGAGCGCTTGGCTAATCAGGTGAAGAGCCCTGTCCATTTCGAGCAGAGCATTACGGCTTTGATAGAGCAGGGCGAAACGGAATTCGTCGAAGTGGGCTTCGGTGGGGTGCTGACCGGTCTTGTGAAGCGCATCGATCGCGGTACAGATCGCCTCCGCATCGGTACTTTCGCCGAATGGGAAAACGAACTATCCAAGATGGTTCCATAAATCGAACTAAATGAGGATTTTATGATTAAGAGCGAAATAGATCATCAGCCTGTGGCTTTGGTCACGGGTGCAAGTCGCGGCATTGGCGAGGCCATTGCCCGTGAATTGGCTCGTGCGGGGTATGCCTTGGCGCTCAATCATTCCAGTGAAAAAAGCGCTGAAGCATGTGGGGCACTTGCAGCTGAGCTAAGGGAGGCATACGACGTGCCTACCACAACGTTCTGCGCCGATGTTTCTGATTTTGAAGCGGCGAAGGCCATGGTCGCCGATGCTCATGATCAGTTCGGCCGCATAGATGTATTAGTGAACAACGCGGGCGTTACGCGCGACGGCTTGCTTGCCCGTATGAGTGAAGACGCATTCGATCAGGTCATTTCAGTCAATCTGAAGGGTGCCTTCAACTGTATGCGTCACGTGGCTCCTCTCATGATGAAGCAGCGAAGCGGACGCATTGTAAGCATTTCAAGTGTTGTCGGATTGTACGGCAACGCAGGGCAGGTGAATTATGCTGCTTCAAAAGCGGGCATTGTGGGCATGACGAAAAGCGCTGCCAAGGAACTGGGAGCTCGCGGCATTACCGTTAATGCGGTCGCTCCTGGTTTTATTGATACCGACATGACCCGTGCTTTAAGTGAGAAGGCGCGCGAAGGGGTAGTGCAGCGTATCGCGCTGCGTGAACTTGGTAGCGTGGATGATATTGCCGGTGCGGTGAGATTCTTGGTAAGCGAAGACGCTCGTTACATTACTGGTCATGTACTAACAGTAGATGGAGGATTATCGTTATGAGTTCGAATGCAAGCGTTGGGCTGCATCGTGTTGTTATTACAGGAACGGGTGCAGTGTCTCCTGCTGGCCTGGGCGTTGAAGCGCTGTGGTCGAAGGTTGCTGCCGGTGAATGCTGTTTGTCGTTGTTCTCCGATGAAGTGCGCGAGCGTTTCGGCATTCATGTTGCTGGCCTTATTCCGGGATGGGATCCGCTAGAGGTCGGGTTCACGAAGAAAGAAGCTCGTCGTTTCGCACCTTTTGTGCAGTATGCGATCATCGCTTCCGATGAGGCGATGAAGCAGGCTGATATCGATATGGAACAGGAAGATACGTCGCGTTTCGCGTGCGTCTTCGGCTCTGGCATCGGTGGTCTTAATACCTTCGAAAAAGAATCGGTAGTATTGCATGAGAAGGGTGCCAAACGCGTGAGCCCCCTGTTCATTCCTACGATGATCTCCAATATGGCGGCGGGTAATCTATCTATCCGTTATGGCTTGCGTGGCGATTGCTTGAACATCGTCACGGCTTGTTCAACGGGCAGCCATTGTATTGGCGAGGCGTATCGTCTCATTCGCTTCGGTCTTGCCGATGCGGCCCTGGCGGGTGGTTCCGAAGAAGGAACGGCTCCTATGTCGCTTGCGGGCTTTGCGAATTTGGGTGCGGTAACGAAATCGGAAGATCCGTTGAATGCTTCCATGCCATTCGATCGTCGTCGCAGTGGTTTTGTGGCTGGCGAAGGGGCAGGTGCTGTGGTTCTTGAATCGCTCGAACATGCTCAGGCGCGCGGCGCGAATATCATTGCTGAGATCACGGGATTCGGTTCTACGGGAGATGCTTATCACATCACCGCTCCCGAACCTAGCGGTGAAGGTGCGCTACGTTCCATGGAACAAGCGCTTGCCGAAAGTGGTTTCGGACTCAAGGATGTCGGTCACTTGAATGCGCACGGTACCGCAACGCCGATTAACGATCGCACCGAATCAGTAGCGTGGAATGCGTTCTTGGGCGATCGTGCCTCTGAAGTTCCGGTGACTTCGGTCAAGGGCTGCGTTGGCCATATGTTGGGCGCCGCAGGTGCGATCGAGGCCATTATCACGGCCCTCTCGGTTTCATATAGTATGGTCCCGCCGACGATCGGCTTTGCTGAAGCTGATCCAGAATGCCCGGTCATGGTGCCAACGACCGCCCTAGTCGACTATAGCCAAAAGGTCGCCCTTTCTAATTCATTGGGCTTCGGGGGTCATAACGCGACATTGGCTTTGTCGCCTTTTGAGGAGGTGCGTGATTAATGGCGAATATCACGTTTCCTTGTGGTCGCGAAGAGGTGCTTTCCATCCTTCCGCATCGTGATCCCTTTGTGTGGGTGACGCGTATCGTTTCGTGCGATCCAGGTCACGAGATCGTTGCTGAACTGGATGTTGATCCTGACCTGCCGCTATTCGCGGGGCATTTCCCCGATCATCCCGTTCTGCCAGGTGTCATCATCATGGAAGCGCTCGCTCAAGCAGCTTCGTGTTGCCTTTTGGTCGGTGGTGAAGAGGGTACCTTGGGATATTTGGTCGGTATCGACAAGGCGAAGTTCCGTAGGACCGTTCTGCCAGGAGATACGGTCACATTGAAAGCGACCATCACCAAGAACTCTAAGCGTATGTGCGTTGCCGAGGTCGAAGCTTCGGTTGAGGGAGAGATCGCCGCAACAGCAGTGCAGAAATACGTGATGGCATCACAGAAACAGACGAAAGAAGATGCATAGATGACAGCAGCAGAACAGAACGTTTCGCAGAGTACCGCATCGAGCGCGCGCTCTGTTGCCGACGAGCCGACCATTGTGTATCAATTGCCTATCTTGGCGGAAAAGCTCTCTGATCCGCTTTTGGTGGTGGGGTACGGTTCGCCCATGAAGGCGTGCGTTAAAGCTGCGGCGAAGTGCGGCTGTGGCCAGATCTGGGTCACGGGTACCGACGATAAGGCGCGCGCGTTCTCGTGTTCGGGTGCTGCCCAGGTGGCATCGCTCGGTCCGAAATTCGATCCACGGTTGTTCTCGAACGAGTATGCCGTTATGGATGCGGTTCGCAAAAGCGGCGCACGGGTCATGTTGGTATGTAACGCTGAATTCGCCCAAAGCTCTCTTCTTCGTATGGTCGCGCATCAGGCGGATGTACGCGTGCTGATGCCGATGGAAAAAGATCGCACGCATACGTTGTGGGCCGAGTGCGGTCCCGATCCTTGCTTTGAGGATCATAAGGTCGTATGGCGGCGCTGTCCGTCATGCAAGCTCTATCATGATGAGCAGCCGGTTCTGAAGACGGGTGGCGTATGCCCGACTTGCGGCAGGTTGTATCGTCTGACGTCGAGCGAACGTCTCGATCTGATGTTCGATGCCGGCTCCTTTGAAGAATGGAACACGGACATCGAAGAAACTGATCCGCTTTCGTTCCCTAATTATGAAGGTCTTCTTGAAAGCAATCGCAAGAAGAGCGGTTTCGAGGAAGCGCTTCGCTGCGGATCGGCATATCTGCATGGCCGAAAGGTCGCTGTCTGCATAATGGAGTCCACATTCATGATGGGATCCATGGGTTCTGTGGTGGGCGAGAAGATCACGCGTACGGTCGAAAGGGCTACCGAAGAGCAGTTGCCTCTCATCATCTTCACTGCATCGGGCGGCGCTCGTATGCAGGAGGGCCTGGTCTCCCTGATGCAGATGGGCAAGATCAGTGCTGTCATCGAACGCCATAGTCGTGCGGGGTTGCTCTACATTTCCGTTATCACTGATCCTACGACCGGTGGTGTAACAGCATCGTTCGCGATGCAGGGTGATGTCATCGTGTCTGAGCCAAACGCATTGATCGGCTTTGCTGGTCGCCGCGTTATTCAAGACACGATCAAGCAGACGTTACCTGAGGGGTTCCAAACAGCGGAGTTCGCTTTGGAGCATGGTCTTATCGACGCCATCATCGAGCGCGCTCAGTTGCGTGACTATCTCTCTCGTGTCGTTGAGATCCATTGCGCTTCTCAAGAAGTCATTGAGGAAGGCGAGCAGAATGTGGTCGCATCGGCGATGAATGCGGCGCGTGGTGCAATATCCGATGCGCAAAGCTCCTCTTCCGCTTCAACGAAGCAGGGGGGTAATCCGCTCGCTCGCTTGATCGAAGTGGCGAGCGCTGCATTCGGCGGTGGTCAATCCGCGTCTCTTAAGCGTGCTTTGGATAAGCGTGGTGTGGCAGATGCACCATCGCTGCTGCCAATAAAGAAGCCCCTCGAAAAAGAGAACCCCGCTTGGGAGAGCGTTATGTTGGCGCGTAATGTTCATCGACCAACCGCGCAGTACTACATCGACCAGATGATCGATGGCTTCATCGAACTGCATGGTGATCGCGCATTCGCTGACGATGGTGCTATCGTGGGCGGCATCGGTTGGATCGCCGGTGTCCCTGTTACCGTTATCGCTGAGGAAAAGGGTTTCGATCTACATCAACGAATCGAGCGCAATTTTGGCTGTCCTCAGCCGGAGGGTTACCGTAAGAGCCTGCGTCTGATGCGCCAGGCGGAAAAATTCGGTCGACCTATCGTGTGTTTGGTCGACACTCAGGGTGCGTTCTGCGGTATGGAAGCCGAAGAACGTGGTCAGGGTAATGCTATCGCTGACAACTTGTTCGCGATGTCGGGCTTTGGTGTGCCGGTAGTATGTGTTGTTCTAGGCGAAGGTGGATCAGGTGGTGCTTTGGCACTTGCGATGGGTAATCGAGTTGCCATGCAGGAGCACGCAGTGTATTCCGTTCTGTCGCCTGAAGGCTTCGCATCTATTCTGTGGAAGGATCGTTCCCGTGCTGCTGAAGCTGCAGCAGTTATGAAGATGAGTGCTCGAGAGGCATGCGAAATGGGTCTTATCGAAGAAGTTCTGAGTGAGGGAGCGAAGCCTGCTCATGAGAATCCCGATCAGGCCGTTGCGGCGGTAGAGGATTTCGTGCTCCGATCATTGCGTGAGCTCATTGTTCTGTCGCCTGATGAATTGCGTGAGCAGCGGTATGAGCGCTTCCGTTCGTTCTAGGTGTATGACGAACCTCTCCGCTTCCTTATGTGTATCTTCCTTATAGATGGGCATTCGATCGCATATATATAGATGCGGATAGATCGATTGAATATATTGCTTAAAGAGAACCGGCAGTACTTATGTGCTGCCGGTTTTTTATCACTCTTTATCGCGTATGTCTGTATAAGATCAGCAATAAATCGTTAAGGTTGTGTACAAAATTTGAATTCAGCCTGATGAGTCTTGCTTATGCGAAGTTCGTTGGTAGTATAGTCGAACCCTCTTACGAGGGACGTGCTCCGAAAGAGTGATTCGTTCTTTCACTTCGCGAAGTCAAAAATTTCTAAAAAAAGTTGTTGACAGAGCCTGGTAAGGAGAGTAAATTATCTCCTTGCGCGAGCGACGAAGTCGAGCGCGTGACTACAACAAAGGTAGTCAGAGAGAACCTTCACAACTGGATACTGTGGTGAATAAAAACACTAAAGAATAAGTCAGATATGATCCCGTCATAAGACCTGTTCATCTTATATAAGATAGACAGGCGATTGATGGATAACAGCTAAGAGTCGAACTCTTAAATCAAGCTTATGAAGAAGATCTTGAGGATCTTCTTGAACGCTTTAAACGGAGAGTTTGATCCTGGCTCAGGATGAACGCTGGCGGCGTGCTTAACACATGCAAGTCGAACGATTAACCCACCTTCGGGTGGTTATAGAGTGGCGAACGGGTGAGTAACACGTGACCAACCTGCCCCTTAGATCGGGATAACTCAAGGAAACTTGTGCTAATACCGGATACTCCAGGAACATCGCATGATGATCTTGGGAAAGCTTTCGCGCTAAGGGATGGGGTCGCGGCCCATTAGGTAGTTGGTGGGGTAGAGGCCTACCAAGCCTGCGATGGGTAGCCGGGTTGAGAGACCGATCGGCCACATTGGGACTGAGATACGGCCCAGACTCCTACGGGAGGCAGCAGTGGGGAATTTTGCGCAATGGGGGAAACCCTGACGCAGCAACGCCGCGTGCGGGATGACGGCCTTCGGGTTGTAAACCGCTTTCAGTAGGGAATATTATGAAGGTACCTACAGAAGAAGCACCGGCTAAATACGTGCCAGCAGCCGCGGTAATACGTATGGTGCGAGCGTTATCCGGAATCATTGGGCGTAAAGCGCGCGTAGGCGGCTCGTTAAGCAGGAATTCAAATCTTGGGGCTCAACCTCAAGCCGGTTCCTGAACTGGCGGGCTCGAGTGCGGTAGAGGAAGGTGGAATTCCCAGTGTAGCGGTGAAATGCGCAGATATTGGGAAGAACACCGATGGCGAAGGCAGCCTTCTGGGCCGCCACTGACGCTGAGGCGCGAAAGCTAGGGGAGCGAACAGGATTAGATACCCTGGTAGTCCTAGCCGTAAACGATGGGCACTAGGTGTGGGGAGGAATTCTCTCCGTGCCGCAGCTAACGCATTAAGTGCCCCGCCTGGGGAGTACGGCCGCAAGGCTAAAACTCAAAGGAATTGACGGGGGCCCGCACAAGCAGCGGAGCATGTGGCTTAATTCGAAGCAACGCGAAGAACCTTACCAGGGCTTGACATAT